>NZ_JBIDCA010000001.1:316708-848334 GCF_043204345.1 Streptomyces sp. NPDC047917 | reverse complement strand
TTTCCCTTTCCGGCGAGTCCGACTCTATCAGATCCTTTCGGGCCTGATTCCCAGTCAGCGGGGTTTGTCTTCCCGGCCGTTGGGCCGTTCCGACGAGTGAGACTTTAGCGGAATCCTCGGCCCCGACGCTAATCGGGGTCGCGTTCCTTCGAACGCGGATTCCTCATTCCGCAAATGCGCACAGAAAGTCCGGCGACAGATGTCGCTGGTCAGATGTGGTTACTGCGGATTGGCTGTCCGGGGACCGACCGGAGTCGGCGCTCACGTCGGACAACTCGGAGCACACTACGGATGCGGGGCGGGTGTGTCAACCCCGGTCGGGGCCCGGATGCCGGTGGAAGGCCAGGCGGTAGTCACGGGGACTGGTGGACAGGTGGGTGGCGAAGTGCTGGCGCATGGTGATCTCGCTGCCGAAGCCGGTGCGGCGGGCTACCTCGGGGAGGGGGAGGTCGGTGCGTTCGAGGAGCTTCTGAGCTGCGGCGATGCGTTGGATGATCAGCCAGCGGAGCGGGGTCGTGCCGGTGGTGGCTTGGAAGTGGCGGGCGAAGGAGCGGGGGGACATTCCGGCGCGGGCGGCGAGCGCGGCAACCGTGTGCGGTTCGGCCAGATGGGCCAGGACGAAGGCGCGTACGGCGGCGAGGGCGTCGGCGTCGCGGTCGGCTCGGGGGGTGGGGTGCTCGATGAACTGGGCCTGGGTACCGGTGCGGAACGGGGCCGTGACCATCGAACGGGCGATCGTGGCCGCGGTCTCGGCGCCGTGCATCGTGCGTACGAGGTGGAGACAGAGGTCGATGCCGGCGGCGGTGCCGGCCGACGTCCAGATGTTGTCGTCGTGCAGGAAGAGGGCGTCCTGGGTCACCTTCGCCTCGGGGTGGCCGGCGCGGAGGTCGTCGGTGAGGCGCCAGTGGGTGACTGCTCGGCGGCCGTCCAGAAGTCCGGCCCGGGCGAGTGTGAAGGCGCCTCCGCACAGGGAGGCGACCGGGGTGCCTCGGGTGTGGGCGCGGCGCAGGGCCGCGAGGACCGGGGCGGGGGCCGGGGCCAGGTGGTCGTCGAGGCCGGGGACGACGATGAGGTCGGCGTGGGCGAGCCAGGCGAGGGTGCGGTCCGGGGTGAGGGAGAGGCCGCCGCGCAGCGCGATGGGGGCCGCTTCCGCGGCGGTGCGGCGCAGCTCGAAGGGCGGGACGCCGCGGTCGGTGCGGTCGACTCCCCAGACCTCCGTGATGACCGAGACGTCGAAGGCACGTACGCCAGGAAAGGCGACGAGCGCGATGCGGGTGGGGTCGGGGGTGGTCGCCATCGTGGCAGTAAAGCATCGGTCGATGGCTTTGTGACCTCTGGGGCGTGGGCGTGTCGGGCGGCAGGATCGTTCGTATGGAGATCGCAGAGAACGCGGCGCTGATCGTGGTGGACGTGCAGGAAGGCTTCGAGGAGGAGGCGTACTGGGGGCCTCGGAACAACCCGGAGGCGGATCGGAACATCGCGGGGCTGATCGATGCCTGGCAGTCGGGCGGGCGGCCGGTGGTGTTCGTACGGCACGACTCGTCCGAGCCGGATTCGCCGTTGCGGGCGGGGCAGCCGGGGAACGGCTTCAAGGGGTACGTGGAGGAGCGGCGCGGGAAGGGCGACGGACCCGGGCTGCTGCTGACGAAGAGCGTGAACTCCGCGTTCTACGGGACGCCCGACCTCAAGGAGTGGCTGGACCGGAGCGGGATCCGGCAGCTCGTGGTCGTCGGGATCCAGACCAATATGTGCGTCGAGACGACGGCGCGGATGGGCGGGAACCTCGGGTACGAGGTGTTCGTCCCGCTGGACGCGACGCACACCTTCGACCTGACCGGGCCGTGGGGGTGGACGCAGAGCGCGGACGAGCTGGCGCGGGCCACCGCCGTGTCGTTGCACGGCGGTGGGTTCGCGAAGGTGGTGCGCAGCGCGGAGCTGATCGCCGCCGCGGGGTAGTTCGGCCGTGCGTCGGTACGGGTCAGCCGTTGCCGTTACGGGTCAGCCGTTGCCGGAGGCGAGCTCGCGGCTGCGGTCGCGGGCGGCTTCCAGGGCGGCGATGAGGGCGGCCCGTACGCCGTGGTTCTCCAGCTCGCGGATGGCGCTGATGGTGGTGCCGGCCGGGCTGGTGACGGCTTCGCGCAGCTTGACGGGGTGTTCGCCGCTGTCGCGGAGCATCACCGCGGCGCCGATGGCGGCCTGGACGATCAGGTCGTGGGCCTGGGCGCGGGGCAGGCCGAGCAGGATGCCGGCGTCGGTCATGGCCTCGACGAGGAAGTAGAAGTACGCGGGGCCCGATCCGGACAGGGCGGTCGCCGCGTCCTGCTGGGACTCGGGGACGCGGAGGGTCTTGCCGACACCCTTGAAGATCGCCTCGGCGGCGGCGAGGTGGTCGGTGGTGGCGTGGCTGCCGGCCGAGATGACGGACATGCCCTCGTCGACGAGGACGGGGGTGTTCGGCATGACGCGTACGACCGGGGTGTTCGCGGCGAGGCGGTCCTCGATGAAGGCGGTCGTGATACCCGCGGCCGCGCTGATGACCAGGCTGTCGGGGGTGATGTGCCCGGCTAGCTCGTCCAGGAGCCGGCCCATGTCCTGGGGCTTGACCGCGAGGATGAGGATGTCGGCGCGGCCGGCGGCCTCGGCGTTGCTGACGGAGTCGACGCCGTAGCGGTTGTGGAGTTCCTCGGCGCGCTCGGAGCGGCGGGTGGTGACCAGCAGGTTCGCCGGGCGCCAGCCTGCCCGGATCATGCCGCTGAGCAGTGCCTCGCCGATCTTGCCGGTGCCGAGGACTGCGACTGTCTGGGTCATGTGGTTCACCCTCCGGGCTGTACTGACGGTTCTCGGTGCTCGGTGCTCGTGTCCGCCATCCTCGCACCGGCCCGGTCAGGCGCTGCGGCGGCGGAGGGTGGCGGCCCCGAGGGCGAGTACGAGAACGGCGCAGCCCGCCACGATCAGTACGTCGCGGACGAAGTCGCCGGTGATGTCGGGGTGGCCGAGTACCTCGTTCATGCCGTCGACCGCGTACGACATGGGCAGCACGTTCGAGATCGCTTCGAGGGCGGGGGCCATGCGGTCGCGGGCGATGAACAGTCCGCAGAGCAGGAGCTGCGGGAAGATCACCGCGGGCATGAACTGGACGGCCTGGAACTCGGACGCGGCGAAGGCGGAGACGAACAGGCCCAGCGCCGTGCCGAGCAGCGCGTCGAGCAGGGCGACCAGGAGCAGCAGCCACGGGGAGCCGATGACGTCCAGGCCCAGTGCCCAGACCGAGACCGCGGTGGCCAGGAGGGACTGGACGATCGCCACGGCGCCGAACGCGAGGGCGTAGCCGGCGATCAGGTCGCCCTTGCCGAGCGGCATCGCGAGGAGGCGTTCGAGGGTGCCGGAGGTCCGTTCGCGCAGGGTGGCGATCGAGGTCACCAGGAACATCGTGATCAGCGGGAAGATGCCGAGCAGCGAGGCGCCGATGGCGTCGAAGGTGCGGGGAGTGCCGTCGAACACGTACCGGAGCAGGGTGATCAGCACGACCGGGACCAGGAGCAGCAGGGCGACGGTGCGGGGGTCGTGGCCGAGCTGGCGCAGGACCCGGGCGGCGGTGGCGAGGGTGCGGGCCGGGCTCAGGAGCGGGGTGGCGGTCGCCGGGGGCGGTGTCGGGGGCGGGGTGGGGGTCGGGTTCGGGACCGGGGCCGGGGTGGGGGTCGTGCTCATCGGGTGGGCTCCTGACGGGTGGCGGCCTGGTCGACCAGGTGGAGGAACGCCTCTTCGACGGTGGCCGCGCGGGCGGCGGTACGCAGGGCGTCGGGGGTGCCGTCGGCGAGGATCTCGCCCTTGCGCATGAGGAGCAGACGGTGGCAGCGCTCGGCCTCGTCCATGACGTGGGAGGAGACGAGGAGCGTGGTGCCGTGCTCGTCGGCGAGGCGGTGGAAGAGGTTCCACAGGTCGCGCCGGAGCACGGGGTCCAGGCCCACGGTGGGTTCGTCGAGGACCAGGAGTTCCGGGGTGCCGAGCAGGGCCACGGCCAGGGAGGTGCGGGCGAGCTGGCCGCCGGAGAGGGTGCCGGCGAGGGCGTCGGCGTGGCCGGTCAGGTCGACCTCGGCGATGACGCGGGTGACGGCGGCGCGGCGGGCGTCGCGCTGTCGGCGGCCGGGCCGGAGGACTGCCGCGAAGTAGTCGAGGTTCTGCCGGACCGTCAGGTCGCTGTAGACGGAAGGGTCCTGGGTGACGTACCCGATGCGCGGACGGAGCGCGGGGTGGCCCGCGGGGCTGCCGAGCACGTCGAGAGCGCCGGTGACCTTGGCCTGGGTGCCCACGACGGCTCGCATCAGGGTCGATTTCCCGCAACCGGAGGGGCCCAGGAGGCCGGTGATCCTGCCGGGTTCGACGGTGAAGTCGATGGCACGCAGGACGGTGCGATCGCCTCGTACGACCGTGAGGCCGCGGGCCTCGATGGCAGCACCGGGATAATTCATCATGTGATGAATATTCATCCCGGGGTGTCGGTCCGTCAAGGGGTGGGCGGTGGCGCGCCGGGGCTCACGGCCACGCTCAGCTCGACCGCGTAGCTCTCCTCGACCATGCCGTCCGGGAAGAGTTCCGCGAGCCGGGCGTGCTCCTCGGCGAGGAAGCGTTGCGCGGGTTCCGCACCGAGGACGAGGAAGGCGGAGTGGCTGCCCAGGTTGGCGAGGTGGGTGTCGAGGGACACCCGCCGGGTCCAGGGCAGCCGGCGGTGCGTGAATTCGAGCCCGGACGGGAGGTCGCGGGAGCGGACGGGCGAGCCGTGGGCGGAGTCACCGGCGCCGAGGAAACGGCGGAGGCGGGCGTCCTGCTCGTCGATCCAGGGGACGGAGTGGTCGGAGACGTTCCACCAGAGGGCGAGGGCGCCACCGGGGCGGAGGACGCGCAGTGCCTCGGCGGTGGCGAGTGTCCGGTCCGTCCAGTGCCAGGACTGGGCGTACGTGATCAGGTCGGCGGATCCGGAGGCGAGCGGGAGGCGGTTGCCGTCGCCGCGTACGACGGGCAGTGCGGGGTGTGAGCGGTGGAGCTCCTCCGCCATGCCGGCGCCCGGTTCCACGGCGGTGACCAGGGCGCCCCGCTCGTGGAGGAGCCGGGTGGAGATGCCCGTGCCGGCGCCCACGTCGACGGTGCGGGCGCCGCGCAGGGGGCGGTGGGCCAGTTCCTCGACCGCGTCGAAGAGCGCGGGCGGGTAGCCGGGGCGGGCTGCGGCGTACTGGGCTGCCGCGCGGTCGAAGGAGAGCGCGCGGGGCGGGGCCGGGTCGGGCCTGAGCGGGGAGGCCGGGGCGGCGGGGGTGGGAGTGGAGGCGGAGGTGGAGGCGGAGGCGGGAGTGGAGGCGGAGGCGGAGGCGGGAGTGGAGGCGGAGGCGGGGGGCAGGTGGGCGTCAGCGGGAACCATGGGTTCATCGTGACTCGCGCCAAGGGTGTGCGCCGGTGCTTTCGTCGGGGGCGTACGCCGGTGCTTTCGCCGGGCGGGTGAGCGGGCGCGCGGGCGGGCGTGAGTGCAGGCGGGCGCGGGAGGGCGCAGGCGCAGGAGGAGGCAGGTGCGCGGGACGGACGCAGGCGCAGGAGGAGGCAGGTGCGCGGGACGGACGCAGGCGCAGGAGAGGGCAGGTGCGCGGGACGGGGCGAAATGAGGTGGAGCGGGCGCGGGGCCGGCGTGGGATCACACGAGGGCGGCGCGGGATCACACGGGGGCGGAAACGGGCGCGGGGGCGGACGGGGTGGCTCGTCCCTGGGGGCCTACTTGCGCTTGGGGCGCTTGCCCTTGGCCGTCTTCCGGGCTGCCGGGTTTCCGGTGCGGGACGAGCGGCGCTTCTCGTAGCGGGCCAGGGCCGTCTCGTACTCCGAGCGGTGCAGCTGCTCGCCCGGTGCCTCCCGGAACGTACGGAGGAAGTACGCGATCAGCGAGCCGACGAAGCCGATCGTCTTGAGGCCGCGCAGATTGGCCTCGCGCGCCGGGTCGGCGGGGCGGCGGCTGAACCCCTCCCAGGTCTTGCGGAAGGCGATGGCGCTGCAGATGGCGAACATCAGCACCACCAGGACGCCGACGAAACTGCCGACATCGGCGATCTGGAGCCCCTGGTAGGCGAACCGGAGCACGAAGCAGGCGACGACCGCGGCGGCCAGCGAGCCGACCGCCGCCCCGGCGCGTCGCAGCCCGTAGCCCCCGCTGTGGTCGACCCAGGTCGTACCGAAGAAGCGCAGGGGCTCGGGCTGCGGGCCGGGCGTGCCGGAACCGGGGGCTTCGCTGTTCTCGCTCACGAAGTCGATTATCCCCGGGCGGTCGCGGGCCTGGACGCGCCGGTCACCGTTCCGGCCGCGACCCCGTCGCCGTATCGGCCCCGTCGCGGCCGCGACCCCGTCGCCGTATCGGCCCTGTCGCGGTCGCGGCCCCGTCGCCGTACTGGTCAGTCGCAGCGCGGCGCGGTCAGTCGCAGCGCGGCGCGATGTAGCCGTCGCTGCCCGTGTGGACGTAGGCGTCCGCCACGAACTGGCCGTTGGCGATGTTGTCCCAGATGTTCGAGGTGCCGTACGGGCCGGTGACCCGCTCCCCCGGCTTCTGGCAGTAGACCGGAATCCTCATTCCGTACGGGAGGGTCCTGACGATCCCGTACTTGGTGCCCGGTCCGGTGCGGACGTTGACGCGGTAGCCGGGCGCGATCGGGTACCGGGTGACGTCGTCGGAACCGGCCGCCACCACGTCCTCGGAGACGTCGGTCGCGGTGTCGCTCGCGGTGTCTGTGTGCTCGTCCATGGCCATGAGGCCCTCCCCCGTTGAGAGTTCGGTGTGTACGACGCGCAGGCTACAAGCCCCATCCGGATCGCACGCACCATCGACTAGGCTCCGTGCGTCGCGCTTGCGGACGAACACACGGGGGTGGGCGATGCCGCCGCTGCGAGGTACCGGAGCCAATCCGGAAGCGGAGCATCCGGAGTACGCCGGGCAGTACCGTCTTGAGGCACGTCTCGGCGCGGGCGGCATGGGAGTCGTGCACCTGGCGCGCTCCGCCTCCGGGCTGCAACTCGCCGTCAAGGTGGTGCACCGGCAGTACGCGGCGAACCCGGAGTTCAGGGCACGTTTCCGGCAGGAGGTCGGGGCGGCCCGGCGGGTGAGCGGCGCCTTCACGGCGTCGGTCGTCGACGCCGACCCGGATGCCGCACGGCCGTGGATGGCCACCCTGTACGTACCCGGCCCCACCCTCGCCGACCAGGTGAAGCGGAACGGGCCGATGGCGCCGGCCGAACTGCGCAGGCTGACGGCGGGGCTCGCCGAGGCGCTGCGGGACATCCACCGGGCCGGTGTCATCCACCGCGACCTCAAGCCGAGCAACGTGCTGCTCTCCGACTCCGGGCCCAAGGTCATCGACTTCGGGATCTCCCGGCCGTACGACAGCGATCTGCGCACCGAGACCGGCAAGCTGATCGGCTCGCCGCCGTACATGGCGCCCGAGCAGTTCCAGCGGCCGCGCGAGGTCGGGCCCGCCGCCGATGTGTTCGCCCTGGGGGCGGTGCTCGTCCACGCGGCGACCGGCCGGGGGCCCTTCGACTCGGACAGCCCGTACATCGTGGCCTACCAGGTGGTGCACGACGAGGCAGATCTGGCGGGGGTGCCGGCGGACCTGGCACCACTGATCGGGCAGTGTCTGACGAAGGACCCCGCCGGGCGGCCCACCCCGGACGAGATCATGACGACACTGCGGCCGCCCTCGTACGAGGCCGCCGCGTTCATACCGTCGCAGCGGCGGCCGGCTCCCGCCGGGGCGGGAACCGATGCCGGGGTCGCGGTGGCCCTCGTCCCGGAGGCCGGGGCACGCGCCGGCGCGGAAGCCGATACCCATGTGGGCGGGGCGGCGGGGCGGGACGGGAAGACGTCCGCGTTCGGCGGCGGCAACAAGCGGCGGTGGCTGGCGGCCACCGCGGCGCTGCTGGTCATGGGGGCCGGCGGGGTGTGGGCCGTCGGTGCCGGGGGCGGCTCCGGCGGATCGGGCGGCTCCGGCGGCCAGGGCGGGTCGAAGGACTCGGCGGAGGAGTTCGCGCCGTGGCGGACCGCGCTGCGGACCACCGGCAGATCGACGCCGGTCTGTTCCCCCGCGGGCGGCTCCGGGACGGATACGGGCGGCTCCGCGACGGAGGCGTCCGGCCCGCCCGCGGCGCTGTACTGCGCGACCGGCGGCATCGGTGTCTCCCGGCTGGATCCGGCGGACGGCCGGGTGCTGTGGTCCCGTCGCGCCGAGGCGGACGCCCCGGCGGCAGGCGTGGTGTCGGTCTCCGGCGGTCTGGTGCATACGGCGGTGCCGGGCGGGAAGCTCCGGGCGTACGACCCCGCCAAGGGCGAGCAGGTCTGGGACGCGGATCTCTCCCCGTATCTGGGCACCCCCTTCGGCGCGGGTGACACGCTGCTGCTGGTGGCCGGGGACGGCGCGACCGAGGCGCTGGACTCCGCGACCGGGGTGTCCCTCTGGCGCCACGCGCTCGCCGGGCACCAGCGCCCGGACTACGCGCTGTACGACGCGGGCACCGGGCTGGCCTACGCCTTCGAGCACTCGGCGTACGGATCCTCCACGCTGGTCACCGCCGTCGACGTCACGACGGGGCACACCGCCTGGCAGCGACGGCTGGACGGGATGCTGACCCCGGTGGGGACCTCGGACGGCGCGCTCGTCCTGACATCCATGAACGGGGACGCCCAGACCGTCGGGCTGGTCCGCTACGACCCGGCGCGGGGACGTGCCGTACGGACGGCGCTGCCGTTCCGGATGAACGAACCGGAGGTCGTGATGGGCGGGGACACCGCCTATCTGCTGGCGCACGGCGGGACGCTGGTCGCCGTGGACACCCGCCCGGCCGGCGGCGAGGCGGTCCGCTGGCAGCTGGAGACCGCCGCCGGGCGGACGTCCGCGCCCGTACTCGCCGCCGGGAGCCGGCTGTACTTCTCGGCGGCGGACGGGCGGCTGCTTGCCGTGGACACCGAGCACGGAAAGCTGCTGGGCCAGACGGCGCCCCGGCTGCGCAACGGGAGGCTCACGTACTCCTCGGCGCTGCCCGCCCCGGTCGCCGCCGGGCGGACCGTCTTCGGGACCGCGCCCGACGGGTCCGTGTTCGCCGTGGACGGGCAGGACCCCGCCCGCTGGTGAGAGCGGGCGGGGTCCGGTGGCCTGTCGGGCTGTCGGGCTGCCCGCCTGTCCGTCTGTACGTCAGCCGGGCAGGGACACGTCCTGCCGGCGGGCCGGTCAGCCGAGCCTGGACACGTCGCGCACCGCGCCCCGGTCCGCGCTCGTCGCCATCGCCGCGTAGGCGCGCAGCGCGGCCGAGACCTTGCGCTCGCGGTTCTTCGGCGCATACGCGCCGTTCAGCGCCTCGCGGCGGGTGGCCAGCTCGGCCTCGGGGACGAGGAGCTCGATCGAGCGGTTCGGGATGTCGATCCTGATCCGGTCGCCGTCCTCGACCAGCGCGATGGTGCCGCCCGACGCGGCCTCCGGCGAGGCGTGGCCGATGGACAGGCCCGACGTACCGCCGGAGAAGCGGCCGTCGGTCACCAGGGCGCAGCTCTTGCCGAGGCCGCGGCCCTTGAGGAAGGAGGTCGGGTAGAGCATCTCCTGCATGCCGGGGCCGCCGCGCGGACCCTCGTAGCGGATGACGACGACGTCGCCCTCCTTGATCTCCTTGCGGAGGATCTTGTCGACGGCCTCGTCCTGCGACTCGCAGACGACCGCCGGGCCCTCGAAGGTCCAGATCGACTCGTCGACACCCGCCGTCTTCACGACACAGCCGTCCTCGGCGAGGTTCCCCTTGAGGACCGCGAGGCCGCCGTCCTTGGAGTAGGCGTGCGCCAGGTCGCGGATGCAGCCGCCGGCCGCGTCCAGGTCGAGGGTCTCCCAGCGCTCCGACTGCGAGAAAGCGGTCGCGGAACGGACGCATCCGGGGGCCGCGTGCCACAGCTCGACGGCCTCCGGGGAGGGGGAGCCGCCGCGGATGTCCCAGTCCTTCAGCCATTGGGCGAGGGAGTCGGAGTGGACCGAGTGCACGTCCTCGTTGAGCAGGCCGCCGCGGTGCAGCTCACCGAGGAGGGCGGGGATGCCGCCGGCCCGGTGGACGTCCTCCATGTAGTACGTGCCGCCGGGGGCCACGTTGGGGGCGACCTTCGACAGGCAGGGGACGCGGCGCGAGACCGCGTCGATGTCGGCGAGGTCGTAGGGCAGCTCGGCCTCCTGCGCCGCGGCGAGCAGGTGCAGGATCGTGTTGGTGGAGCCGCCCATCGCGATGTCCAGCGCCATCGCGTTGTCGAACGCGGCACGGGTGCCGATGGAGCGGGGCAGGACCGTCTCGTCGTCCTGCTCGTAATAGCGCCGGGTGATGTCGACGACCGTGCGGCCGGCGTCCTCGTACAGCGCCCTGCGGGCGGTGTGCGTGGCGAGGACGGAGCCGTTGCCGGGGAGGGAGAGGCCGAGGACCTCGGTCAGGCAGTTCATCGAGTTGGCGGTGAACATGCCGGAACAGCTGCCGCAGGTGGGACAGGCGTTCTCCTCGATACGGAGGATGTCCTCGTCCGAGATGCTCTCGTCGACGGCGTCGCTGATCGCGTTGACCAGGTCGAGCTTGCGGACCGTGCCGTCGACCAGGGTGGCCTTGCCGGCCTCCATCGGGCCGCCGGAGACGAAGACCGTCGGGATGTTGAGGCGCATCGCCGCCATCAGCATGCCGGGGGTGATCTTGTCGCAGTTGGAGATGCAGATCAGCGCGTCCGCGCAGTGCGCCTCGACCATGTACTCGACGGAGTCGGCGATCAGGTCGCGGGAGGGGAGGCTGTAGAGCATCCCGCCGTGGCCCATCGCGATGCCGTCGTCGACGGCGATGGTGTTGAACTCACGCGGCACGGCGCCCGCGGCCTTGATGGCGTCGGAGACGATCCGGCCGACCGGGGCCAGGTGGGTGTGGCCGGGGACGAACTCGGTGAAGGAGTTGGCGACCGCGATGATCGGCTTGCCGATGTCCTCGCCGGCTACGCCCGAGGCCCGCATAAGGGCGCGGGCGCCCGCCATGTTGCGGCCGTGGGTGACAGTGCGGGACCTCAGCTGGGGCATCGTCTCTCGCTCCTTCGACGTTTAAGACTGCCTCCGAGCGTACGCCTCCGGCTCCAAGATCTGGACACAGTGTCCGAAATGCGGGATGAAATGCTCGGTGCGTGGTCGGTGGACGCCCGGGCGGACGGGCGGTGCGCGGAGAGGCGGCGGGAGCCCGTACCCGCGAAGCTCAGGACTCCGTCAGATAGCGCTGGAGCGTCGGCGCGACCATCTCGACGATCTTCTCCGGGTCCGCCGAGGCGAGCGGTTCCGCCCGGATCACGTAGCGGAGCATCGCGATCCCGATCAGGTGCGAAGCCGCCAGCTCCGCGCGGAAGGTGGCGTCCGGTACGTCCAGCGCCTCCGCGACGCGCTCCAGGAGCCGGCGCAGCACGAAGCCCCTCAGGACCTTCGCCGCCGCCTCGTGCGTCAGCGCGGATCGCATGATCGCGAGCAGCGGGGCCCTGGACGCCGGGTTCTCCCATACGGCGATGAAGTAGCGGGCCAGCCGCTCCCCCAGGCCGTCCGTGCCGTTGCCGAGGACGTCCGGGATCACCAGGGCCGGCTCGAAGGACAGCTCGATGGCTGCCGCGAAGACCTCGTCCTTCGTACCGAAGTAGTGGTGGACGAGTGCGGAGTCGACACCCGCCGCCTTGGCGATGCCCCGGACCGATGTCTTGTCGTACCCGCGCTCCGCGAATTCGGTGCGGGCCGCCTCCAGGATGCGGGTGCGCGCGTCGGGTCCGGTGGTGTCGGCGGTACGGGAGGGGCGGCCGCGGCGCTTGGGGCTGGAGGGGCCGGAGCCTTCCGTGGAACCGGGACCGTCCGTGGAACCGGGACCGTCCGCGGAACCGGGACCGTCCGGGGAGCCGCCTGTCATGGCCGCGGCGCTCGGGTCGGGGACGACGCCAGGTGGAGCCGGGTGAAGGCCAGCGCCTCCGCCAGATCGGCCTCGCGTTCGGCGGTGGACATGGCGCGGCGGGTGTTGACCTCGATGACGACATGGCCGTCGAAGCCGGTGCGGGCCAGGTGCTCCAGAAGTTCGGCACAGGGCTGGTCACCCCGGCCGGGCACCAGGTGCTCGTCCTTGTTGGAGCCCTTGCCGTCGGCGAGGTGGATGTGGGCGAGCCGGTCACCCATCCGCTCGACCATCGCCATGCCGTCCGTGCGGGCCGTCGCGGTGTGCGAGAGGTCCACGGTGAAGTGGCGGTAGTCGTCGTTGGTGACGTCCCAGTCGGGGGCGTACGCCAGCATCTCGCGGTCCCGGTAGCGCCAGGGGTACATGTTCTCCACGGCGAACCGCACATCGGTCTCGTCCGCCATCCGCCAGATGCCGGTGACGAAGTCGCGCGCGTAATTGCGCTGCCAACGGAACGGCGGGTGGACGACCACGGTCGTCGCCCCGAGCTTCTCCGCCGCGGCACGGGCCCGCTGGAGCTTCACCCACGGATCGGTGGACCAGACGCGCTGGGTGATCAGCAGACAGGGCGCGTGGACGGCGAGAATCGGCACCTGGTGGTAGTCGGAGAGCCGCCGCAGTGCCTCTGTGTCCTGGCTGACGGGGTCGGTCCACACCATGACCTCGACACCGTCGTAACCGAGGCGCGCGGCGATCTCGAAGGCCGTCGCCGTCGACTCCGGGTAGACGGAAGCCGTCGACAGGGCGACCTTCGCATCCGGGATGCGCACCACTGGTTCTGCCACTGGGACAGCGTACGGGCAGTGGTACGCCCCGCCGAGGGGGTCCGGTCGGAAAGTGAGATGCCCCATGACAGCGCACAGCCGGATGCCCCATATCGGCGCACAGCGGGATACCGCATGACGGCGCACAGCGGGATGCCGCATGACGGCGCACGTGGTGGTGCACGCCGGGGCAGTGCGCCGCAGGCCCCCGAGCCCGCCCCGCCCCCGCCCCGCCCCGCGCCCGCTCCGGCGCGTTCAGCCGCCGAGCGCGGCCGGCTCCTGCGTCGGCAGATGGTCCAGGCGGCGCAGGATGACGCCCTCGCGCAGCGCCCAGGGGCAGATCTCCAGCTCCTCGACCCCGAACAGATCCATGGCCCCCTCCGCGACCAGCGCCCCGGCGAGCAGCTGCGCGGCCCGGCCCTCGGAGACGCCGGGCAGACCGCCGCGCTGCTCGGTGGTCATCGCCGCCAGCTTCGGCACCCACTCCTCCAGCGACTTGCGGGTGAGGGCGCGCTGGACGTACAGACCCTCGGTGGAACGTGCGGCGCCCGCGATCCTGGCGAGCTGCTTGAAGGTCTTGGACGTGGCCACGACATGGTCCGGGCGCCCGAGCCGGGTGAACTCCCCGACGCTGCGGGCGATCCTGGCCCGGACATGGCGGCGCAGCGCCTTCACCTCGGCCGGGTCCGGCGGATCGCCCGGCAGCCATCCGGCGGTGAGCCGGCCGGCCCCGAGCGGCAGCGAGACCGCGGCGTCCGGTTCCTCGTCCACGCCGTACGCGATCTCCAGCGAACCGCCCCCGATGTCCAGGACCAGCAGCCGGCCCGACGACCAGCCGAACCAGCGGCGCGCGGCGAGGAAGGTGAGCCGGGCCTCCTCCGCGCCGCTCAGGACGGCGAGGTCGACCCCGGTCTCCTCCCGCACCCGGGTCAGCACCTGATCGGCGTTGCTCGCCTCCCGCACCGCCGACGTGGCGAACGGCAGGACGTCCTCGCACCCCTTGTCCTCCGCGGCCTGGAGCGCGTCGGCCACCGTGGCCACCAGCCGGTCCACACCCTCGGGACCGATCGCCCCGTCCTCGTCGAGCAGTTCGGCCAGGCGCAGCTCCGCCTTGTGCGAGTGCGCGGGCAGCGGGCGTGCGCCGGGGTGCGCGTCCACCACCAGCAGATGCACCGTGTTCGAACCCACGTCGAGGACTCCGAGTCTCATACAGCGAACGCTACCGGGACCTCGGACTTACCCTTGGCGCGTGCCAAAGACGAAAAAGGCGAAGCCGGGCAAAAACACGAAGAAGCAGAGAACGAAGCAGGAGATGCGGCAACAGGAAGCACCGGAAGCGAACGGACCGAACCGGTCCGACGACGAGACGGGGATCGATTTCGCACGCGCCTGGGTCGAGTTCCCGGACCCGGGGGACGACGAACAGATCTTCCGCTGCGACCTGACCTGGCTGACCTCCAGGTGGACCTGCATCTTCGGCAGCGGCTGCCAGGGCATCCAGGCGGGCCGCGCGGACGACGGCTGCTGCACGCTGGGCGCGCACTTCTCGGACGAGGACGACGAGAAGCGGGTGGCGGGCCACGTCGAACGGCTGACCCCCGACCTGTGGCAGTTCCACGACGTCGGTACGGAGACGGGCTGGGTCCAGGTCGACGACGACGGGGAACGCCAGACCCGGCGCTGGAAGGGCTCGTGCATCTTCCAGAACCGGCCCGGATTCGCCGGAGGCGCGGGCTGCTCCCTGCACATCCTGGCGCTGCGGGAGGGCAAGGAGCCCCTGGAGACCAAGCCGGACGTCTGCTGGCAGCTGCCGGTCCGGCGCACGTACGACTGGATCGACCGGCCCGACGACACCCGGATCCTCCAGGTGTCGATCGGTGAGTACGACCGCCGGGGCTGGGGCCCGGGCGGCCACGATCTGCACTGGTGGTGCACCTCGGCGACCTCGGCGCACGGGGCCGGGGAGCCGGTGTACGTCTCGTACCGGCCCGAGCTCGTCGAGATGATGGGCAAGGAGGCGTACGACCGCCTCGTCGAGCTGTGCGAGGAGCGGCTCGCCACGCTGTTGCCGATGGCACCGCACCCCGCGGACCCGGCCCCTCCGGCCGGCCCGGCGTGAGGGCGCGGGGACGTACGTGAGGACGCGGGGACGTACGTGAGGGAGCCGCGGCGTACGCGGGGCTCAGCCGGCCGGGGGCGGCGTACCCGGTCCCGGGTCGGTGGTGGGCGTGGGTCCGGTCGGGTCCGGGGACGGTGACGGATCGGTCGGGCCCGGGTCCGACGGGGTCGGCGTGGGGTCGCCCGGGCCGGTCGGCGGACCGGCCGACGACGAGGGGTCCGGGGAGGACGCGGGCGGCCGCGAAGGCCCGGGGGTGGCGGTCGGGTGCCCCGGACCGCCGGGCGAGGGCCACGTCGCGCCGTGCCCCCGGATCACCACCGCCGAACCCGACGGGGCGAGGGCGATGCGCGCGCTCCACGGGCCTGCCGGTTCACGCCGGTGGTCCACGAGGACGTGGAGCGTGACGCTCTCGCCCGCGGCGAGGGTGCCCGAGTAACTGCTCAGCCGCACCCAGGACACGTCGGCGCGGGCCGACCAGGCGACCGGCGCGCCGCCCGACGCGGTCAGCCGGATCAGGGTCCGGCCGCCGGACGAGCGGGCCTCGACGGTGAGCCCGCCGACGCCGTCCCCGCCCGGACCCGAGCCGATCACCTCCGCAGAGACGTCCGGAGCGCGGCCGTCGTCGAAGCGGGCACCGGGCTGGGGCCGGGCGTTGCCCGCGTTCTCGTAGTGGCCTTCCGCTCCGTCGTCGAGCTCGTGCCGGGCGTCGCTCTCGGTGGCGGTGACCGACGAGCCCTCATGGCCCTCGCCGGTCAGCGGCGCGCCCCGGTACGCGGTCCACAGCGCGATCACCGGGGCGGCCACGACCGTCGCCACCACCGTCGTCGTCACGACCCTGGCCCTCAGCCGGTCCCGGCGCGCGGCGTGGTCCTTCGGGTCCATGGGGAAGCCCGCCCGGTCGAAGCGCGGGCCACCGGAGCGGTTCCGGCGGGCGTGGACCATCGCGACGTACGCCGACGGCCGGGGCGCCTCGACGACCGGCAGCGCGGCGGCCGCGGTGACCGCGGCGCCGGGCCAGGGGCCCTCCGCACCGGCCCGTTCGGCGGCCCTGCGGCAGCGGGGGCAGTCGTCGACGTGGCGGACGAGCTCGCGGCGCAGGGCGGCGGAGAGCAGGGCGCGTCCGCCGGTGAGCCGGGCGACGGTGGGGCAGTTGCCGGTCTCCACGACGGCGAGGGCGGCGCGGGTGCGCTCCACCTCGCAGGCGGCGGCGGCCAGCAGCTCACGGGCGGTCGCCGGTTCGAGGCCCAGGACGGAGGCGACGGCGCGCGGGGCGAGGCGGTGGCGTACGGCGAGTTCGAGCGCCTCGCGCTGCTCGGGGGTGGTGCCCGCGGCCTCGGGCCAGGCCAGCTGGGCCAGTTCGCGGCGGTGCGCCTCGGCGGCGGCCTCGGTCACGGGGGCGCGGGCGGGGCCGGTGGGGGCGCCGCCCGGTACGACCGCGGCGGGGGCGGGGGTCTGCGCGGCGACGGCCGGAGGCGTACGGCGTACGGCGCGCGCCCCCTGGACGACCGCGCCGCCCGAGGGCTGTTTGCCCGGAGGCCCGCCCGCCCGCTTCGTGTCCTGCTTGGACGGCTTGGACGGCTTGGACGGCTTGGACGTCGACACCGGCTTGGAGTGCGATGCCGGCGTGGACTGCGACACCGGCTTGGAGTGCGACATCGGCTTCGTCTGTTTCGCCTGTTTCACGGAGAGCCTGCCCGGCTGCTTCCCGGCCTTGTGCCGGTGCGCCTGGCGGCCCTTGCCCTGCCCGGCCTTCTGCTCGGCGAGCCTGCGCAGACACATCCATCTGGCCAGCGCGTACAGCCAGGATTTACGTTCCTCCTCACCTGCCGGGCACCGGCCGTCCTGCCGTTCCGCGATCGCGAGCACACCGCCGAGCGCCTCGGTGGCCGCGTCGTGGTCGCAGAGCACGGAGAGGCAGTAGGTGAACAGGCCGTCGAGATGCGGCTCGTACCGGGCGGGCGGGCGACGCGGAGATGAGTGCGCCGAGAGACGGGGCGCATCGTGCCGCGCCCGGTGTGCGCCGGTGGCTTGCGTGGGTGGCTCCAGACCGCTGCTCGTCACCTTGCGACCGTAGGCAGCGGAGGGCACACCTTTCGCTCCCCTTGAGCACTTTTAATCCTTACGGGTGAACGTATCCCTCAAAAGGGGACAGGAATTACCTATTCCGCCGGAAGTGCCACGCCTCTGGCGCGGGCGCACGCCCGCCTTCCGGCCGGGCCCGGCGGCGTTGTCGTACCTCACCTATACGGTTGCGCCATGGCTGCCCGTACGAAATCCGCGAAGGACCGGCCGTCCTACCGCTGCACCGAATGCGGCTGGACGACCGCCAAGTGGCTCGGCCGCTGCCCCGAATGCCAGGCGTGGGGGACGGTCGAGGAGTTCGGCGGCGCCCCCGCCGTGCGGACCACCGCGGCCGGCCGGGTCAGCACCGCCGCGCTCCCCATCGGCCAGGTCGACAGCCGGCAGGCCACCGCCCGGTCCACCGGCGTCGGCGAACTGGACCGGGTGCTCGGCGGCGGCCTCGTGCCGGGTGCCGTGGTGCTCGTCGCGGGCGAGCCCGGCGTCGGCAAGTCGACCCTGCTGCTGGACGTTGCCGCCAAGGCCGCGAGCGACGAGCACCGCACGCTCTACGTCACCGCCGAGGAGTCCGCGAGCCAGGTGCGGCTGCGCGCCGACCGGATCCGGGCGATCAACGACCATCTGTACCTGGCCGCCGAGACCGACCTGTCCGCGGTCCTCGGCCATCTCGACGCCGTCAAGCCCTCGCTGCTCATCCTCGACTCCGTGCAGACCGTCGCCTCGCCCGAGATCGACGGGGCGCCGGGCGGCATGGCGCAGGTCCGGGAGGTCGCCGGCGCGCTCATCCGGGCCTCCAAGGAGCGCGGCATGTCGACGCTCCTGGTCGGCCATGTCACCAAGGAGGGGGCGATCGCGGGTCCCCGGCTGCTGGAGCACCTCGTCGACGTGGTGCTCTCCTTCGAGGGCGACCGCCACGCCCGCCTGCGGCTCGTACGGGGCGTCAAGAACAGGTACGGCGCGACCGACGAGGTGGGCTGCTTCGAGCTGCACGACGAGGGCATCACCGGCCTCGCCGACCCCTCCGGGCTCTTCCTCACCCGGCGCGACGAGCCCGTGCCCGGCACCTGCCTGACCGTCACCCTGGAGGGCAAGCGGCCGCTCGTCGCCGAGGTGCAGGCGCTGACGGTCGATTCCCAGATCCCTTCGCCCCGGCGCACCACCTCCGGTCTGGAGACGTCCCGGGTCTCGATGATGCTCGCGGTCCTGGAGCAGCGCGGCCGGATCAGCTCGCTGGGCAAGCGGGACATCTACAGCGCGACGGTCGGCGGTGTGAAGCTCTCCGAGCCCGCCGCGGACCTCGCGGTGGCACTGGCGCTGGCCAGTGCCGCGAGCGACACCCCCCTGCCGAAGAACCTGGTGGCGATCGGCGAGGTGGGCCTCGCGGGCGAGGTCAGAAGGGTCACGGGGGTCCAGCGCAGGCTGGCCGAGGCGCACCGCCTGGGCTTCACGCACGCCCTGGTTCCGAGCGATCCGGGCAAGGTCCCGGCCGGTATGAAGGTCACAGAAGTCGCCAACATGGGCGACGCCCTGAGAGTCCTCCCGCGCCGGTCTCGGGCACAGGCCCCCCAGGAGGAGGGCGCACGCCGGTAGACTTTGCCCTGGTCTCGCCCGTCCGTACGAACGGTACGAGGGACGTAAGGGCACCGCAAACCTGTGACCGGAGGAGTGCAGTGGCAGCCAACGACCGGGCAGCATCGCCCGGAAAGTCCGGCCAAGGCACCGGTAATGAGGCGCTCATGCGCGCCTCGCTGAGCGCCGTGGCGCCCGGAATGGCGCTGCGGGACGGCCTGGAGCGCATCCTCCGCGGCAACACCGGCGGGCTGATCGTGCTCGGCATGGACAAGACCGTCGAGTCGATGTGCACCGGCGGATTCGTGCTGGACGTGGAGTTCACCGCGACCCGCCTGCGCGAGCTGGCCAAGCTCGACGGCGCGCTGATCCTCGACAAGGACATGACCAAGATTCTGCGCGCCGGCGTGCAGCTGGTGCCGGACGCCTCCATCCCCACCGAGGAGACCGGCACCCGGCACCGCACCGCGGACCGGGTCTCCAAGCAGTGCAATTTCCCGGTCGTCTCGGTCTCCCAGTCGATGCGTCTGATCGCGCTGTACGTGGACGGGGAGCGCCGGGTCCTGGAGGAGTCCGCCGCGATCCTCTCCCGCGCCAACCAGGCCCTCGCCACCCTGGAGCGCTACAAGCTCCGGCTCGACGAGGTCGCGGGCACGCTCTCCGCGCTGGAGATCGAGGACCTGGTGACGGTCCGGGACGTGACGGCCGTCGCGCAGCGGCTGGAGATGGTCCGCCGGATCGCGACCGAGATCGCGGAGTATGTGGTCGAGCTGGGCACCGACGGCCGGCTTCTCTCGCTCCAGCTGGACGAGTTGATCGCGGGTGTCGAGCCGGAGCGCGAGCTGGTGGTGCGCGACTACGTGCCGGAGCCGACCGCCAAGCGGTCCCGCACGGTCGCCGAGGCGCTGACCGAGCTGGACGCGCTCTCCCACACCGAGCTGCTCGAACTCGCGGTCGTGGCACGGGCCCTGGGCTACAGCGGCTCGCCCGAGACGCTGGATTCGGCGGTCTCGCCGCGCGGCTTCCGGCTGCTGGCCAAGGTGCCGCGGCTGCCCGGGGCGATCATCGACCGGCTGGTGGAGCACTTCGGCGGTCTGCAGAAGCTGCTCGCCGCCAGCGTGGACGACCTCCAGACGGTGGACGGCGTCGGCGAGGCGCGGGCGCGCAGCGTGCGCGAGGGGCTGTCCCGGCTGGCCGAGTCGTCGATCCTCGAACGCTACGTGTAGCAGTCGTCCGGCAGTCGTCCAGCAGTCGGCGCGGACAGAACGACCGGGGCCCGGGAGACCGGGCCCTACCGCGTTTGCCGGGTCCCGCACCGTCTGCCGGGCCCCACCGCGTCTGCTCGGCCGGCCCCGGCGGCGGGGCCGTGTGCGACGCCGTCGTCCTCGCGCCGCTCAGTCCTTCGCGAGGACGAACGAGGCGCGCTGCACCGGCTCGCCCGGAGCCTTCGCCTCGACCAGATACGTGCCGGGCGCCGCCGTTCCCGCGGGCGGCGTCGCGCACTGCGGGGAGCTCTTCCTGCGGTCCCACTCCACGGTGTGGACGACGGTCGCGCCCGCCGGGACCTTCAGCAGCAGCCCGGCCGCGTTGCGCGGGCAGTCCTTGGAGGACCACACCTGGTCGTCGTCGCCGCCGGCCTCGGTGATGGTGAGCACCGCGCTCTTGGGCCCGAGGTCGGCCTTGCAGGTGGTGGCCGAGGTGTTCTTGACGACCAGTTCGAACTTCGGCTTCTCGCCGGGGGCGTATTCGAGTTCGGTGCTCAGGCTCAACCGGATTGCCGTGGGGGTGCAGTCCGGGAGCGAGGAGGAGGCCGGGACCTGCTGGCCTGCCGTACCGCCGCCGCTCGCACCGCCGGACCCGGCGTCCGAGCCGCCGCCCGCGCCCGTACCGCCGCCGCCGGGACCGCCGCCGGAACCCGCGTCCGTACCGCCGTCGCCCGAGCCGCCGCCCGAGTCGTCCGACTCGTCGCGCCCGCCGGGCTGTTGGCTGATGGCCGGGCCCGATCCGTCGGGGCCCGGCGTGATCTCCTGCACGGGGCCCGAACCGGCGGGGCGGGAGTCGTCCTTGCTCTTCTTGTCCCCGCCCGAGGTGACGACCCACACGATCAGCAGCGCGAGCAGCGCAACGAGCGTCGCCGCTACGGCCCTCCGTCGCCAGTAGATGGTGGAGGGAAGCGGACCGATCGGATTACGCAAAGATCCCACGGCTCAAACTGTACGAGAGATCGGCGCCAACTCCCGCCCCACCCGCCGCCCGGAGCCGCAAGTTTTACGGATCATCATCACGGACAGCCCGTTTCGGCCCCGTACAGGCGCCCAGTTGACCGTCCGAACGGCTTCCTCACCGCCCGCCGGGTTGACCGCCGGACGACGCCCGGATGAACACCAGGTTTCATTGACTACCCTCTGTCACATGGATAGTTCAGTCACCGCGCCCCTCTACCGGGACATCACCGACTTCGCACATGACATGCCGTCATGGGTGCAGCATCTGGCCGAGATATGGACGGAGCTCGGACTCCTCCTCTTCGGTGTCCTGTTCATCACCGGGTGGTGGCGTGCCCGGCGCCTGGGCGACGGCGCCCTGGCACTGGCGGTGCTCGCGCCCGTCGCGACGGCCTTCGGCTATGTGGTCAGCGAGGTGCTCAAGTCGGTGGTGGACGAGGAGCGCCCGTGCCGGTCGGTCGCCGGGGCGGCGGCCTCGCTGGTGACCTGCCCGCCGACGGGCGACTGGTCCTTCCCCAGCAACCACTCCGCGATCGCCGGCGCGGCGGCGGTCGCCCTCGCGATCGCCCGCCCCCGGCTGGCCTGGCTCACCGTGCCGATGGCCCTGCTGATGGCCTTCTCCCGGGTCTTCGTCGGTGTGCACTATCCGCACGACGTGGCGGTCGGGCTGCTGCTGGGGGCCACCGTCTCGGCCCTGGCGGTCGCCGTACTGCGCCGCCCGGCGGAGTCGCTCGCCCGGACGGTACGGAGCAGCGGGGCGCCGCTGGCGGCCTGGGCCTCGGGGCCGGGCGCGGCGCCGGCCCGCCGCTCCCGGCGACGGGGGAAGCGGCACTGACGGCCCGGGGGCGCCCGCTTGGGCCGGTTGCCGGACGACCGGGGCGCGGACGGGTGGCATTATCACCCCAAGGGCCCTCACAAGGCGCGACACCACCGTGCGCTCATCCGTCGTCCGCGCTTCCGTGCCAGGATCGGCGGTGCGATGACTGCCATGACTGCGACACAGACGCCCCCCGCCTCCCTCCACTCTCCCGTCATCGGGTGGTTCGACCAGCACGCCCGCGATCTGCCCTGGCGCCGCCCCGAAGCGGGCGCCTGGGGTGTGATGGTGAGCGAGTTCATGCTGCAGCAGACCCCCGTGAACCGGGTCCTCCCGGTGTACGAACAGTGGCTGGCCCGCTGGCCCCGCCCCGCCGACCTGGCCGCCGAGCCGCCCGGCGAGGCGGTCCGTGCCTGGGGCCGGCTCGGCTACCCCCGCCGGGCGCTCCGCCTGCACGGGGCCGCGCAGGCCATAACGGAGCGGCACGGCGGCGACGTACCGAGCGAGCACGGTCAGCTGCTCGCACTGCCCGGGATCGGTGAGTACACCGCGGCGGCCGTGGCCTCGTTCGCGTACGGACAGCGGCACGCCGTGCTCGACACCAACGTCCGCCGGGTGTTCGCCCGGGCCGCGTCCGGGATCCAGTACCCGCCGAACGCGACCACCGCCGCCGAGCGCAAGCTCGCCCGCGCGCTCCTGCCCGAGGAGGACGAACGGGCGGCCCGCTGGGCCGCCGCGACGATGGAGCTCGGCGCCCTCGTCTGCACCGCGAAGAACGAGGACTGCAACCGGTGCCCGATCTCCGGGCAGTGCGCCTGGCGGCTGGCCGGGAAGCCCGCCCACCAGGGGCCCCCGCGGCGCGGCCAGACCTACGCCGGCACCGACCGGCAGGTGCGCGGGCGGCTGCTCGCCGTGTTGCGGGACGCCATGACACCGGTGCCGCAGTCGGCGCTCGACGCGGTGTGGGACGAGCCGGTGCAACGCGCCCGCGCACTGGACGGCCTGGTCGCCGACGGCCTGGTCGAACCGCTGGCCGGCGGGCAGTACCGGCTGCCGCTGAGCTGAGCTCCGTACCCGCCCCATACCCGCTCCGCTCCCCTCCGCTGTTACACAACCGATGGACAGCCGTGCGTCGGCGTATGGCTGCTCCGCACAGCCCCGTGACAACAGCTCCGTAGCGTCTTCTCCGTCAGCCCGGCCGAACGATGGCCGGCGGCGGCTCTACGGGGATACACGGGGACGGAGGCGGTTGGAATGGCGCACGGCGAGGTGCTCGAATTCGAGGACTACGTACGCACTCGGCACGACGCGCTGCTGCGCAGCGCGCGACGTCTGGTCCCCGACCCTGTGGACGCGCAGGACCTGCTCCAGACCGCCCTGGTCCGTACGTACGGCCGCTGGGACGGCATCGCCGACAAGTCCCTGGCCGACGCCTATCTCCGCCGCGTCATGATCAACACCCGTACCGAGTGGTGGCGGGCCCGCAAGCTGGACGAGGTTCCCACCGAGCAGCTTCCCGACGCGAGCGTCGAGGACGGCACCGAGCAGCGTGCCGACCGCGCCCTGCTGATGGACGTGCTCGGCGTACTGGCTCCGAAGCAGCGCAGTGTCGTCGTGCTGCGACACTGGGAGCAGATGAGTACGGAGGAGACGGCTGCCGCGCTCGGCATGTCGGCCGGTACGGTGAAGAGCACGCTGCACCGTGCGCTGGCACGGCTGCGCCAGGAGCTGGAGAGCCGTGAGGCGGCGAACCGGGAGACCGTGCTCGCCGAGGAGCGGCGCCCGGCCGCGGGTCGTGCTCCGGCGCGTGCGCGGACGCGGGCGGGCAGGCATATGGACGAACGGGGGCGGGAGCGTTGCGCGGCCTGACAGCCAGCGACGACGGTGGCGGCGGCGACCGTGGCGGTGGAAGAGACGACGGTGGCCGTGCGGCCACCGTCGGACGTGGCCGGATCCTGACCGGCTGGGCGGCGAGCGCCACGACCCTGGTCGGCCTCGCCGCCTTCGGGCTGCTCATCGTCGGCTGCTCGACCGGCGGCACCGGCACCCGGGACGAAGGCCCGGCCGGCACCCAGCCCGTCGCCCAGGTCACGCCCAGCGGGGAGCCGTCCTCCACCGCCCGGCCTTCCTCGCGGATCGACCCGGTGGCACTGCTCAAGCGGGACCCCAAGGTCAGCGAGCGGGTCCGGACGGATCTCAAGCCCTGCACCGGGTCCGAGTACCCGGTGGACACCTCGTACGGCACCGTGACCGGCGGCCCCTCCCCCGATGTCGTGGTGAACGTGATGACCTGCGGCGATTCGGTGGGCGTGGGCACCTATGTGTACCGCCCGCGGAGCAACGGCTCGTACGAGAACGTGTTCGCCATCGAGCAGCCCGCGGTCTACGGCACCATCGACCGCGGTGATCTGGTGGTCACGACCCAGGTGTACGAGAAGAAGGACTCGGTCGCCTACCCCTCCGGCGAGGAAGTGATCACCTACCGCTGGGCGGGCAACCGGTTCAACGAGCACGACCGGGTGCACAACGACTTCAACCGAGCCGTCGGCAGCGGCGGAGCGGCTCTGCCAGGAGACGCCGAGCCGGCGGGGAACTGAGAGCAGTCTGATGGCCGAGACCCACGTCCTGTTCGTCGAGGACGACGATGTCATCCGCGAGGCCACCCAGCTGGCGCTGGAGCGCGACGGCTTCGCGGTCACCGCCATGCCCGACGGTCTGTCGGGGCTGGAGGCGTTCCGGGCCGACCGCCCCGACATCGCCCTGCTCGACGTGATGGTGCCGGGGCTGGACGGGGTGAGCCTCTGCCGGCGGATCCGCGACGAGTCGACGGTGCCCGTGATCATGCTGTCGGCCCGCGCGGACTCGATCGACGTGGTGCTCGGCCTGGAGGCCGGTGCGGACGACTACGTCACCAAGCCCTTCGACGGCGCGGTCCTGGTCGCCCGGATCCGGGCCGTCCTGCGCCGCTTCGGCCACGCCACGGGCGGGCGGCCGGGCATCGGGGAGCCGGAGCCGCAGCCGGTCGGCGGGGTGCTGGTCTTCGGTGATCTGGAGGTCGACACCGAGGGCATGGCGGTCCACCGGGCCGGCGAGCAGGTGGCGCTGACCCCGACCGAGATGCGGCTGCTGCTGGAGTTCTCCGCGGCGCCCGGCACGGTGCTCTCCCGCGACAAGCTCCTGGAGCGGGTCTGGGACTACGGATGGGGCGGTGACACCCGGGTCGTGGATGTCCATGTGCAGCGGCTGCGCACCAAGATCGGCCAGGACCGGATCGAGACGGTCCGCGGCTTCGGCTACAAACTCAGGCCATGAAGCGGCCCGCCCTGCGGACCGGAGTCCGCTGGAAGATCAGCATCGCGATCGCGGCGGTCGGCGCGCTGACCGCGGTCGCGCTCAGCTTCGTCGTCCACAACGCGGCCCGGGTCTCGATGCTGGAGAACGCCCGCGAGGTCCAGCTGGAGCGGCTGACGTACGCGCAGTTGCTGTACGAGGCGACGAAGACGAAGAAGACCGACCCCCGGTTCGGCGCGAAGCTCAACGATCCGACGATGCCGCGCAGCCTGCGCACGGAGACCGGTCGCAACCGGCGCGCCACCCATGTCGAGGAGACCGCCAAGGGCGTGCCCGACGTGTGGGCGGCCGTGCCGGTCGGCAACGGCGACGTGCTCTCGTTGCACACCCGGTTCGCCGGCCGCAGCTCCACGATCATGCGCGATCTCGACCGGGCGCTGATCATCGGCTCGGTCTCGGTGGTGTTCGGCGGCTGTGCGCTGGGCGTGCTGATCGGCGGCCAGCTGTCACGCCGGCTGCGCAAGGCGGCGGCAGCGGCGGGCCGGGTCGCGCAGGGCAACACCGAGGTACGGGTCCGGGAGGCCGTCGGCGGTGTCGTCCAGGACGAGACCGACGAGCTGGCCGGTGCGGTGGACGCGCTGACGGACGCGCTGAACGCGCGGATCGAGGCGGAGCGCCGGGTCACCGCGGACATCGCGCACGAGCTGCGTACGCCGGTGACCGGTCTGCTGACGGCGGCCGAGCTGCTGCCGGACGGCCGCCCCACCGAGCTGGTACGGGACCGGGCGCAGGCGATGCGCACGCTCGTGGAGGACGTGCTGGAGGTGGCCCGACTGGACAGTGCCTCGGAGCGGGCCGAGCTCCAGGAGATCGCGCTGGGCGAGTTCGTCAGCCGGCGGATCGCGCTGCTGGACCCGGATGTGCGGGTGCGGGTCGTCCACGAGTCCTGGGTCAACACCGATCCGCGCCGGCTGGAGCGCATCCTCGGCAATCTGCTGGGCAACGCCGCCAAGCACGGAGCCACCCCGGTGGAGGTCACGGTCGAGGGCCGGGTGGTACGGATCCGCGACCACGGCTCCGGGTTCCCGGCGGCGCTGCTGCGGGAGGGGCCGAGCCGGTTCCGTACCGGGAGCAGTGACCGGGCCGGGCACGGGCACGGTCTCGGTCTGACGATCGCCGCCGGTCAGGCGCGGGTCCTCGGGGCCCGGCTGACCTTCCGCAACGCGGCGCCGGAAGGGGCGGCGCCGGGGACGAACGGGGCGATCGCGGTGCTGTGGCTGCCCGAGCACGCGCCGACGAACACCGGCAGCTTCCCGATGCTCCAGGTGTCCGAGCAGCGGAGTCCGAGCGACGGCGACGACGACGGCGGCGCCGCGAAGGGCGCGAAGGGCGTGAAGGGCGTGAAGGGCGTGAAGTCCGGCCGCGGGCGAGCCGGCGCCTGAGCCGGATACGACGAAAGGCTCCCGGGGCGCGCCCGGGGAGCCTCCTTCGTACACCGCCGTGGATCAGACGGACTCGGCCTGATTGGTGGCCGGGCCCGCGCCGCGCAGCGGCACCTCCTTGACGAAGACCGAGGCGAACAGGGCGGTCAGCCCGGCCACGACGCCCACCGTGAACGCGATGTGCGTGCCGGACGACACCGCGAACTGGTACGCCTCACGGGCCGCCTCCGGCAGCTTCGCCAGGCTCGCCGCGTCCAGCTGCGCGGACTTCTCGGTGGCCGCGCCGCCGCCGCGGGCCGCCATCTCGTCCTGCACCCGCCCGGTGAACAGCGCGCCCATGATCGCGACCCCGAAGGAGCTGCCGAGCGTACGGAAGAGGGTCGTCGCGGAGGAGGCGACACCCATGTCCTTCATCTCGACGCTGTTCTGCGCGACAAGCATCGTGATCTGCATCAGGAAGCCCATGCCCGCGCCGAGCACCGCCATGTAGACGCCGGAGGTGAACCGCGTGGTGTCGACGTCCATCCGCGAGAGCAGGAACAGCCCGGTCGCCATCAGTACGGAGCCCACCACGGGGAAGATCTTGTACTTGCCGGTGCTGGTGGTGACCCGGCCCGCGACGAGCGAGACGACCATCATCGACAGCAGCATCGGCAGGAGCAGCAGACCCGAGTTGGTCGCCGAGGCGCCCTGGACGGACTGCTGGTACAGGGGCAGGAAGAGCACCGCACCGAACATCACGAAGCCGGACATGAAGCCGACCACGGACATCAGGGTGAAGTTGCGGTTCCGGAAGATGTGCAGCGGCATGATCGGTTCTGCCGCCTTCGTCTCGACGAAGAGGAAGCCGACGAGCGAGGCGACACCGATCGCGGAGAGCTCCATGATCATGGCGGAGTTCCAGTCGTACTCCGTACCGCCCCAGGTGGTCACCAGGACGATCGCGGTGATGCCGAGGGTCAGCAGCCCGGCGCCGAGGTAGTCGACCTTGGCCTTTGCGGCCTTGCGCTTCGGCAGGTGCAGCACGATGGTGACCATGGCGAGGGCGACCGCGCCCAGCGGCAGGTTTATGTAGAAGCTCCAGCGCCAGCCGAGGTGGTCGGTGATGGTGCCGCCGACCAGCGGTCCGCCGATCATGGCGATGGCCATGACGCCGGCCATCATGCCCTGGTACTTGCCGCGCTCACGGGGCGGTACGAGGTCGCCGATGATCGCCATGACGCCGACCATCAGGCCGCCCGCGCCGAGTCCCTGGACCGCCCGGAAGCCGATCAGCTGGCCCATGTCCTGGGCCATTCCGCTCAGCACCGAGCCGATCAGGAAGATCACGATGGACGTGAGGAAGATGCCCTTGCGCCCGTACATGTCGCCGAGCTTGCCCCAGATGGGGGTGGAGGCCGCGGTGGCCAGGGTGTACGCGGTGACGACCCAGGACAGGTGCTCCAGGCCGCCGAGGTCACCGACGATGGTCGGCATGGCCGTACCGACGATCAGGTTGTCCAGCATGGCCAGCAGCATCGTGATCATCAGCGCGAGCATCACCACCCGGACGCTGCGCTGCGGCGTCCCGGGTTTCTCCGCCGGACGGCCGGCGACGGCCGCCTTCCCGCCGACCGCGTTCTTCAGATCGGACATTGGTCCCCACTCCCCTGATCCCCTGTGCGGGCCGGGCACTTACTTGCCGCCCGGCTAGTAACTACACTGGGGAAAGTAGACCCCTAACTAGCCGGGCGTCAAGTAAGTTTGTAGCAAAGGAGAGCTTCATGGGGAGCACGCCGCAGCAGCGCCGTGGAAACACGCGCCAGCGCATTCAGGACGTCGCTCTGGAGCTCTTCGCCGAACAGGGCTACGAGAAGACCTCGCTCCGTGAGATCGCCGAGCGGCTGGACGTCACCAAGGCGGCGCTGTACTACCACTTCAAGACCAAGGAAGACATCCTGGTCAGCATCTTCGAGGACCTCAACCGTCCGGTCGAGGAGCTGCTCGCCTGGGGCAGGGAACAGCCGCGCACGCTGGAGACGAAGAAGGAGATCCTCGTCCGCTACAGCGACGCCCTGGCCGCCGCCGCCCCGCTGTTCCGCTTCATGCAGGAGAACCAGGCGGCCGTACGCGACCTCAGCATCGGGAAGACCGTCAAGGAACGCGTCATGGCACTGGTCGACCTGTTCATCGAACCCGATGCCTCGCTGTCCGATCAGGTGCGCTGCTCCACCGCGCTCTTCACGATGCACGCCGGCATGTTCACCATCAAGGACCGCGAAGGCGACCCCGAGGAGAAGCGCAAGGCCGTCCTCGAAGTCGCCTTCGAACTGGTCACCCGGGCACACGGCGTGGAATTCGCCGGGTAGCGGGGCCGCCCCGGCCGGATCAGACCGAGACGCCCTTCTTGTGCAGGAAGCCGACCGGGTTGACCGCGGAGCCGTAGTCGGCGGTGTGCCGGATCTCGAAGTGCAGGTGCGGGCCGCTGGAGTTGCCGGTGTTGCCGGAGAGCGCGATCTTCTCGCCCGTCTTCACGGCCTCGCCGATCCGCACCTCGATCTTCGACAGGTGGGCGTACTGCGAGTACGTGCCGTTGGCGTGCTTGATCACCACGGCGTTGCCGTACGCGGGACCGTCGCCGCCACCGTTGGGGCCGGCCTTCACCACGGTGCCGCCGTGCGCGGCCTCGACCTTGGTGCCGACCGGCACGGCGAAGTCCTGGCCGGAGTGCTTGTGGGCCCAGCGGCTGCCGTCGTTGCCGAAGCTCGCGCTCAGCTCGTAGCGGCCGACCGGGGCCTCCCAGCCGTGCGCCTTCTTCAGGGCCGCCTTCTTCGCCGCGGCCGCCTTCTTGACCGCCGCCGCCTTCTTGACCGCGGCCTTCTCGGCGGCCTTGCCCTGTACGGCCGCCTGCCGGGCGACCGAGTCGGCCGTGCCGGCGTCGATCAGGTTCACCGAATCCGGGGCGCCCGCGGTGCCGGCCGCGAACGCAGCGCCCGCACCGAGAACCATCGACGTCCCCAGACCGGCCGCCACGACGGCGCCACGGACACGGGACAGGGACGGGCGGCGGGAGTGCTGGAACGAAACGCGCTTCGACATATGCGGAGAACCTCCGGAGATGACTGGACCCGGCACTTCGCCGGGCTGGCCATCCCTTGGTAACCCGCACCCCGGCCATTGCTCAAACACCCCATCTACGAACAAATGCCGTAGTCGTCGCCTCGGGAATTCGCCGCGACGGGTTTACGTCGACCCGCCTCCGAACCCGTCGAAACCCTTGTTCCGGCCAGGTTTAACCCCAGTTCCAAACCGCTCGAACCGGACAGATCCTGGCATCACGGGCGCCATCCCCACCCGCACCGCATGCCCCCTCCACCGCCGGGCCGAAGGTCCCCGACACGATCACGACCACCCCTCCTACCGCCCCTAGTAGGCCCGGATCGGGCTGTGCGCCTTGTCACCGCCGACGGCCCCGAAGCCCGTCCGTTTCGGGACCTTCGGCCTGTGCGCAGCCCTTAGGCTGACCCGACGACCACTCCGGGGGGCAGGCCATGGCCACTGACGGCGCAGGGACCAGCGACATGGACGGCATCGAGCTCGCCGATGCCGTCGAGTCGATCCGCAACCAGCTCATCGACGCCGCGGGCCGCGCCACCGGCCGCCCCGTGGCCTTCGAGGTCGGTGACATCCAGATGGAGTTCACCCTCGAACTCCGCAAGGAGATCAAGGGCGGCGGCAAGGTCAAGGCCTGGGTGGTCGAGGCGGGCGCCGACGCCTCCCGCGCGACCGGCCGCACCCACAAGGTCGCGTTCACCCTGAAACCGCGCGACGCCGCGACCGGCGGACCCTGGCAGATCGGCCACGAGGACCCGGGCAGCACCGCGCACTTCGGCGCCGGGGCGCCCCGGCCGTGAGCACCGCACCACCCGCCGCACCCGCGACACGCACCGTCGTCGTCCTCGGCGCCGGAACGGTCCAGGGCAGCGGCACCCTGCTCACCGACCGGCTCGTGCTGACCTGCGCCCATGTGGTCAAGGGCGGCGGCCGCGCCGAAGTCGCCCACCCGCGCCTGCCGGACCTCCGGCCGGCGACCGTCGCCTGGATCGACCACGACCTCGACGCCGCCCTCCTGCTGACCGCCGCCCCGGTGCTCCCGTTCACCCCGGTACGGCTCGGCGTCCTCCACGCCGAGCAGGCGCTCTCCGGCTGCGAGATCACCGGCTTCCCCGACATCCAGCGGTACGGCCCCGACGGGCGCCTGGAGGCCGACCAGTACACGGCCACCGTCCTGCCGATGGCCGGGCACCTGCGCGGACTGCTGGTCTGCGAGCTGGACGGCCCGCCACCGCCGGGAAACGACCGGGAGCCCCCGTCGCTGCGCGGCATGTCCGGCGGCCCGGTCTTCGCCGGGAACATCCTCATCGGCATCGCCCGGCAGATCCCCCGGCAGCGCGGCGGCCGGCGCGTGGAGTGCGTACCGCTCGCCCCGCTCGTCGCCTCGCAACCGTTCGAGCTGGTCTACCGGCAGACCGGCACGGCACTGCGCCACGAGCGGGTGCACGGCCACTTCCCCAGGGACGCGCGGTACGAGGAGGAGTACGCGACGGCGCTCGGAGCCGCGTACCGCCGCACGAAGATCTTCGGCCTCGACGAGCTGGGCCGGCGCGACTCCGAATGGGACCTGGACACCGCGTACCTGAGCCTGGAGGCCCAGCAGGGCCCCGGGCGCGCGGGGCTGCCGCCCACCCGGATCGACGCGCTGCTCCCCGACCGCCCCCGGGTACTGCTGCGCGGCGAGGCCGGCGCCGGCAAGACCACACTGCTGTGGTGGCTGGCCGCCCACGCCTCGGCCGGCACGCTGGACGCGCGGCTCGCCCCGCTCAACGGCCTGGTCCCGTTCGTCGTGCCACTGCGCACCCTGCGCGCCCGGGGCGGTACGTTCCCCGCCCCCGCGCAGCTGCCCGACGCGGCCCGGCTGGTGATCGACACGGCCCCCGAGGGCTGGGTCGGCCGGGTCCTGGAGTCCGGCCGGGCGCTGCTGCTGGTCGACGGCCTGGACGAGGTCCCGCGGGACGACCGCGAGCAGGCCCACGAGTGGCTGTCCCGGCTCCTCGACCGGTACCCGGGCGTCCGCTGCGTGGCCACGGTGCGCCCGCTGGCCGTCGAGCCGGGCTGGCTGGACTCCCAGGGCTTCGAGGAGCTGCGGCTGCTGCCGATGGGGGACCGGGACATCGAGGCCTTCGTCGCCGCCTGGCACCGGGCCGCCCGGCTGGACGACGACGACCACGAGACGCTCGGCAGGCTGGAACGGGACCTGGTCCAGCAGTTCGCCCAGAACCCGGCCCTGCGCGATCTGGCCCGTACGCCACTGCTCTGCGCGGTGATCTGCGCCCTGCACCGCCGACGCCAGGGCCTCCTGCCGGAGACCCGCTGGAGCCTGTACGACTCGGCCCTCACCATGCTGCTCGGCGACCGCGACAAGCAGCGCCGGATCGAGGCCCCCGAGGGCATCACCATGAACGTGGAGGAGCAGGCCCAGCTCCTCCAGCGGATCGCGATCTGGCTGGTCCGCGGCGGCCAGTCGGAGCTGCACCGCTCAGCGGCACTGCGTCAGCTGGAACGTGCTCTGCCCGGCATGGAGCGGCTGCGCGGCCAGGGCTCGCCCGAGGCGATCCTGAACCATCTGCTGAACCGCAGCGGGGTCCTCCAGGAACGCGCCGACGACATCTACCAGTTCGCCCACCGCACCTTCCAGGACTTCCTCGCCGCGAAGGAGTTCGTCGAGGGCGACCAGCTGCACGAACTGCTGGGCCGGGCGGGCTCCCAGCAGTGGTACGACGTCATCCTGCTGTCGGCCGGCCACTGCGGCCGCCGCGAACACCCCGTACTGGTCAACGGTCTGCTGGACACGCGGCCCGGCCCCGCCGACACCGTCACCCGGGACGAGCTCACCGTCCTGGCCGCCCTCTGCGCCCAGCACGCGACCTGGCTGGACGAGACGACCCGGGACCGGGTCCGCACGGCCGTCACCGAACTCTTCCCGCCGAGGAACTACGAGGGCGTACAGCTGCTGGCCCGCCTCGGCCCGGCCGCTCTGGACCATCTGCCCGACCCGGCCCACGTGGCCGACGGGGACGGGTCCCGCCCGTTCGTCGACCTGATCAACGAAGTCGGCCGGGCGGAAGGCCTGCCGCACGCCCGCCGCTGGGCACTGGCCCACCCGGAACACAGCTACGCGTTCACGAAGCGCTGGGACAGGTACCCGGTGCGGGCATACGCCCGGCAGGTCCTTGCCCTCTTCGACCTGGCGTACGGCGATCTGCGGATCGACACCCCGGAGAAGCTGGCGGCACTGCGCGACCTGCCGTCCGTCAAGGGCCTGGAGATCGCCGGGGACTTCACCGCCGCCGACCTCCACCCCGCTCTGCACGACGGCCCATGGACCGAACTGACCTTCCGGCGGAACTCCCGTCTGACCGACCTCTCGTTCCTGACGGACTGCGCCACGCAGCTCAGAACCTTCTCGCTGAGCGACTGTCACGGCGTACGGGACCTCGGCCCGCTCACCGGACTCCCCGCGCTGAAGAATGTCGTGCTGGACATGAGCTGTCTCCCCGGCACCGCACTGGCCGCCACGGCTTCGAGACAACTACGCTCCCTGTGGCTCGACCACCTGACCGTCGAACGGCTCTCCCAGCTGCCCGCCCATCCCGAGCCGAACTCGCTGAAGATCGAGCGGACGGCTTCGCTGGAGATCGACTCGCTCGACGGCTGGACGAACCTGCGCCGGCTGGGACTGAGCACCCGCACCCCGGCCCGGCCGCTGCTCGCCGCTCTCCGGCAGGCTCCGCGGGTGGCCCACCTCACCCTGTCCCTGTCGTCCGCGACGGAGTTCGCCGACGAACAGCCCGTGTTCTCCCTCGCCGATCTGGGCCTCTACCTGGAGACCGATGTGCTCGGGCTGGAATGGATCCCCCGGGTCTTCCCGGCTCTGAGGTCGTTGACGCTGCTTCCGCCCAGACATGTCGAACACATCGACATCTCGCCGGTCCGGGCGCTGCCCGGCTGTGAGGTGAGAGTGGCCGGCTCCGCGACGGTCGTGGGCGCCGCTCCCTCCCCCTGACCCTCCACACACCGAAAAAAAGGGGCTGCCCCGGACCGTTTCGCACGGTCCGGGGCATCCCCTTCGATTACTGCTCAGGCGCTCGGAGGCGTCCTCACACGTCCTTCGACATGTTCGGGCCCGCGCCGCCCGCGGCCTGCTCGATCGGCGGGACGTCGGGCAGTGCCGACTTCTCCTCGCCGCGGAAGGTGAAGGTCTTCTCCTCACCCTCGCCCTCGGTGCCGACGACCACGATGTGACCGGGGCGCAGCTCACCGAAGAGGATCTTCTCGGAGAGGATGTCCTCGATCTCGCGCTGGATCGTCCGGCGCAGCGGCCGGGCGCCCATCACGGGGTCGTAGCCCTTCTTGGCGAGCAGCGTCTTGGCTTCACCGCTGAGCTCGATGCCCATGTCGCGGTCCTTCAGACGCTCGTCCACCTTGGCGATCATCAGGTCGACGATCTGGATGATGTCTTCCTGGCTGAGCTGGTGGAAGACGACCGTGTCGTCGACACGGTTGAGGAACTCGGGCCGGAAGTGCTGCTTGAGCTCCTCGTTGACCTTGTTCTTCATCCGCTCGTAGCCGGTCTTGACGTCGCCCTGGGCGGCGAAGCCCAGGTTGAAGCCCTTCGAGATGTCCCGCGTCCCGAGGTTGGTCGTCATGATGATGACCGTGTTCTTGAAGTCCACGACCCGGCCCTGGGAGTCGGTCAGGCGACCGTCCTCCAGAATCTGGAGCAGGGAATTGAAGATATCGGGGTGGGCCTTCTCGACCTCGTCGAAGAGGACGACGGAGAACGGCTTGCGGCGCACCTTCTCGGTGAGCTGGCCGCCCTCTTCGTAACCCACGTAACCGGGGGGCGAACCGAAGAGGCGGGAAACCGTGTGCTTCTCGCTGAACTCCGACATGTCGAGGGAAATCAGCGCGTCCTCGTCGCCGAAGAGGAATTCGGCGAGCGTCTTGGAGAGCTCCGTCTTACCGACACCGGACGGACCGGCGAAGATGAACGAGCCACCGGGGCGCTTCGGGTCCTTCAGGCCGGCCCGCGTACGGCGGATCGCCTGCGAGAGGGCCTTGATGGCGTCCTTCTGCCCGATGACGCGCTTGTGGAGCTCGTCCTCCATGCGCAGCAGACGGGAGGACTCCTCCTCCGTCAGCTTGAAGACCGGGATGCCGGTGGCGGTGGCCAGGACCTCGGCGATCAGCTCGCCGTCGACCTCGGCCACGACGTCCATGTCGCCGGCCTTCCACTCCTTCTCGCGCTTGGTCTTCGCGGCGAGGAGCTGCTTCTCCTTGTCGCGCAGGGACGCGGCCTTCTCGAAGTCCTGCGAGTCGATCGCGGACTCCTTGTCGCGGCGGACGCCGGCGATCTTCTCGTCGAACTCGCGGAGGTCCGGCGGCGCGGTCATCCGGCGGATGCGCATCCGGGAACCGGCCTCGTCGATCAGGTCGATCGCCTTGTCCGGCAGGAAGCGGTCCGAGATGTACCGGTCGGCCAGCGTCGCGGCCTGGACCAGCGCCTCGTCCGTGATGGAGACGCGGTGGTGGGCCTCGTAGCGGTCGCGCAGACCCTTGAGGATCTCGATGGTGTGCGGCAGCGACGGCTCCGCGACCTGGATGGGCTGGAAGCGGCGCTCCAGCGCGGCGTCCTTCTCCAGGTGCTTGCGGTACTCGTCGAGCGTGGTGGCGCCGATGGTCTGGAGCTCGCCACGGGCCAGCATCGGCTTGAGGATGCTGGCGGCGTCGATCGCGCCCTCGGCGGCACCCGCACCCACGAGGGTGTGGAGCTCGTCGATGAACAGGATGATGTCGCCGCGGGTGCGGATCTCCTTGAGGACCTTCTTCAGGCGCTCCTCGAAGTCACCGCGGTAGCGGGAGCCGGCGACCAGCGCGCCGAGGTCGAGGGTGTAGAGGTGCTTGTCCTTGAGGGTCTCGGGCACCTCGCCCTTGACGATGGCCTGCGCCAGTCCTTCGACGACCGCCGTCTTGCCGACGCCGGGCTCGCCGATGAGGACCGGGTTGTTCTTGGTGCGGCGGGACAGCACCTGCATGACCCGCTCGATCTCCTTCTCGCGCCCGATGACCGGGTCGAGCTTGGATTCGCGAGCGGCCTGGGTGAGATTGCGGCCGAACTGGTCGAGCACCAGGGACGTGGAGGGCGTGCCTTCCGCGGGGCCGCCCGCGGTCGCCGCCTCCTTGCTGCCCGAGTACCCGGAGAGCAGCTGGATGACCTGCTGCCGCACCCGGTTCAGGTCGGCGCCCAGCTTCACGAGGACCTGGGCGGCGACGCCCTCGCCCTCGCGGATCAGGCCGAGCAGGATGTGCTCGGTGCCGATGTAGTTGTGGCCGAGCTGAAGGGCCTCGCGGAGCGAGAGCTCCAGGACCTTCTTGGCCCGGGGCGTGAAGGGGATGTGCCCGGACGGGGCCTGCTGGCCCTGGCCGATGATCTCCTCCACCTGCTGGCGGACCGCCTCGAGCGAAATCCCGAGGCTCTCCAGGGCCTTAGCGGCGACACCCTCACCCTCGTGGATAAGGCCCAGGAGGATGTGCTCGGTGCCGATGTAGTTGTGGTTGAGCATCCGGGCTTCTTCCTGAGCCAGGACGACAACCCGCCGCGCGCGGTCGGTGAACCTCTCGAACATCGTTAATCGCTCCTCAGAGCGGTCAGGCAGTAAGGGGTCGGTCCCCTCCCTGTCCTTCCGCAGCTTAGTCCCGCAAGCGGGGACCGCTCATTCCAACTGCCGACACCGTCCTTGGCCTCCTGCCCCGAACGCCGACAACTTCTCCAACCCGATGGTGCGAGACGATGTTCCCGCAGGCCAGGCAGATACCCCTTTCGCCAGTACGCCGATGGCGAACGTGAGATGCCCGAACCTGCGTGTCGCCCCTCCCCACTAGGGATGTCCTACCCGCAATTACAGACAGTCCATGCGGCGCGCGCCGGTTCCCTCCGCTACGGGCGAACATATTGCCGCTCCCGAATACGCCCCTACACCCCCATCCCGGACACATCGCGCACCCGCTCGCGGACTCTGCGTAACCCTGGGGGTGTCCGGGCCGTTCTTCCGGCATGGCCATCACCGTCCCGTACCCCGCGCCATCGGTCACCGGCGAGCGGGAGAGCGGCGACTGTGCCCGCTGGGCGCAGTGGTACGAACGCGAACTCGGCTGGGCGACGGCGGGGACCGCACCGGTGCGGTTGCTGACCGGGCTCCGGTTCGACGTGCTCCAGGTTCCCGCGGCCGCCGGCCACGCGGCGCTGCGGCGGCTGGACCGTACGGGGCCCGTGGCGCTGTCGGGGGCGCGGATGAGCCTGCTGGTCGCGGCGGGGAGCGCCGACGAGCTTCCCGGGCTGCTCGACTGGCTGGAGTGGGGCGGCGTCGCCCTCTCCCTGACCGCCATCGGCGCGGGCGGCCGGATCACCGCGCCGGTGCCGCCCGGACGGATGGCGGGCCGGCCGGGGACCGCTGCATGGCTGCGGCCCCCCGGGCTTCGACACGAGGAAGGGTCGGAATTCCCGGCCCTCGCCGGCCTCGGGAGCAGGGGTGGGGGTGCTCCCGATCTCGTACGGCTGGTGGACGCGGTGGCTACGGAATGCCACCGGGCCCGGTTGATGCGTGCCCGAACGGGGCCGTCGACGGATGCGTCGACAGCTCAGCCGTTGGCCTTCTCGTAAAGGTCGCGGATCTCCGCGGGTACACGGCCGCGGTCATTCACATTGTGGCCGTTCTCGCGGGCCCACTTACGGATCTCGGCAGTGTCCTTGTTGCCACCCGCAACGGCGCGACCCTTGCCACGGCCGGACGCGGCGCGGCCACCCGTACGCCGGCCACCCTTGGTGTACGGCTCAAGAAGACCACGGAGCTTGTCCGCGTTGCTCGTCGTGAGGTCAATCTCGTACGTCTTGCCATCGAGAGCGAACGTGACCGTCTCGTCCGCCTCGCCGCCGTCGAGGTCATCGACAAGAAGGACCTGAACCTTCTGTGCCACTGGATTCCCTTTCATCGAAAATGCAGTACGCGGAAAGGAAACCGCTTTTCCCCGGAAAACACAAACCCCCGGGAGAGGTTCAGGATCGCTGGAACGCGGGAAACATGCGCGATTCGGACATAGGGCTCCGGTTTCTTGTGACGGTCACAGATCGCTGTCACAGATGCAGAAGCATCCGGCTGTTGCCCAAGGTGTTCGGCTTCACCCGTTCGAGGCCCAGGAACTCTGCTACACCCTCGTCATAGGAACGCAGCAGCTCACTGTAGACATCTCCGTCGACCGGCGTCTCTCCGATCTCCACGAAGCCGTGCTTCGCGAAGAAGTCGACTTCGAAGGTGAGACAGAAAACCCGCCGTACGCCCAGCCAGCGGGCGGTCTGCAACAACTTGTCCAGCACTTGATGGCCGACTCCGGCGCCCCTGATGCTGTGGTCGACCGCGAGAGTACGCACTTCGGCGAGGTCTTCCCACATCACGTGCAGTGCCCCGCAGCCGATGACCCGGGCGTCCTCGTCGCGTTCCGCGATCCAGAACTCCTGGATGTCCTCGTAAAGCGTCACGGTCGCTTTGTCGAGCAGGATGCCTTCGCGTACGTACCCGTCGAGGAGACGGCGGACCGATGCCACATCGCTGGTCCTGGCCCGTCGGACTGTGATGGCCGTGTTTATGACCGGTGGTTCGGTACGGGAATCGGCATGGGGAAGCTCTGAGGACATACCCCGACGCTATCGCCCGGCCTCCGGGCCCGCCCCATCGGCCGGATCTCCGACCGCTTCGCCGGTTGCTTCCCCACCCGCCGCGCCGGCCGGTTCGCCGGCGGGTTCGCCGGACTGCGGCTCGGAGGTCCCGGAGAGGTTGGGCTGAACGATCCGCATGGCGTCCTGGAGGGCTTCGCGCTGCTCGGCGGACATCATGCCGAAGAAGGCGACAAGAGCGGCCGCCGGGTTGTCACTGCGCGACCATGCTTCGTTCATCAGTGCGGCCGAGTAGGCGGCGCGGGTGGAGACCGCCGTATATCTATATGCGCGGCCGTCGACTTCCCTGCGCACCCAGCCCTTCTGATGGAGATTGTCCATTACCGTCATGACGGTGGTGTAGGCGATGGAGCGTTCCCGCTGAAGGTCCTCAAGGACTTCCCGCACGGTGACCGGACGGTTCCATTGCCAGACCCGTGTCATCACGGCGTCTTCCAGATCTCCCAATTGGCGGGGCACAATGTCACTTTAGTGCCACATGACCGGAATGACCGGTTTATTGATCCGGCAAAAGGGCGCACGGCTCCTCAGGAGCCGTGCGCCCTTCGTGTGCCGCGGGGTGCCGGTTCAGGCGCCGTCGGCGCGCGGGGTCTGCTGGACCGACTCGGCGCGGCCGATCGCCAGATCCACGGCCGCGTCCTCCTTGGCCTTGTTGGGACCGCCCTGGCTCTTGACGATCGTCACGACGAGGCCGATGAAGAAGACGGCCATCACCACGGGGGGAACGAGCGCGGATACGTAGTCCATGCCGTCCAGAGTAGCGAGGCGGATATGGGCTTCCGCGCCGCCCCTCCGCTATCCCGCGGCGCGCTGCTGCGGCGGCGGGACCGGGCGGCGGCGGGGCGGGAAGACCTCCGAGGGCTTCGGCGCGGGCCGGCCGGCCGGCCGGGTGGGCCGGGCGGGTTCCGCCGGGGTCTTGGGCCGTTCGGGTTCGGCGTCGGCGGCCCGGCCGCCGGGCAGGGCGAGCAGCCTGCTGCGCGGCGCGGGCGCCTGCACCGGCACGGCGCGTCCGGCGAGGCGGGCGCGGACCGAACGCTCGGCGAGCACCTGACAGCGCTCCAGGAGCGCCGCGGCCACCGGCCGGTGGCGCAGCGCCCGCAGTGCGGCGAGGTCGTCGGGGCCGGGGTCGTACCCGCCCGCGAGGGCGTCCTGGAGCAGTTCCAGGTAGCCGCTGACGGAGCCGGGGAGGGCGTTGCGGTAGCGGACGAGGTCGGCGAGGAGGAACGTACGCAGCCGTCCCGCCTCGCCGACCGCCTCGTCCACCGCGTCGGCCAGCCGCAGGCAGTCCTGGACGTCCTCGTCCGGCAGGGGCATGGGATGGAGGGCGATGGCGAGGGCACGTCGGAGCACCCGCAGCTCGTCCGCGCTGAACGCCATGCCGCCGCGTGATCCGTATGGCGTGGGCATAACGCGACAATACGTGCTAAATGGACAAAATCCGCTTAACTGGCCGTCGGCGGCGCGGCGGCGGCGCACCGCCACCGCGGGCCGTTCCCGCAGGTACGGCCGGTGTCCGCTACATCCGGGACACGTTCCGCTCGTACACCAGACGCAGTCCGATCAGGGTGAGCCAGGGCTCGTGCTCGTCGATGACGGAGGACTCCCCCAACACCATCGGCGCAAGGCCGCCCGTCGCGATGACGGTGACGTCCTCCGGGTCGGCCGCCAGTTCCTTCTTCATCCGGGCCACGACGCCGTCGACCTGGCCGGCGAAGCCGTAGATGATGCCCGACTGCATCGCCTCGACCGTGTTCTTGCCGATCACGCTGCGCGGCCGGGCCAGCTCGATCTTGCGGAGCTGGGCGCCCTTGACGCCGAGCGCCTCGACCGAGATCTCGATGCCGGGGGCGATGACACCGCCGGTGTACTCGCCCCGGGCGGAGACCGCGTCGAAGGTGGTGGCCGTGCCGAAGTCGACGACGATCGCCGGACCGCCGTACAGGTCGGCGGCGGCGGCCGCGTTGATGATGCGGTCCGTGCCGACCTCCTTCGGGTTGTCCATCAGGATCGGCACCCCGGTCTTGATGCCCGGCTCGACGAGGACTGCGGGGACGTCGCCGTAGTAGCGGCGGGTCACCTCGCGCAGCTCGTGCAGGACGGCCGGGACCGTGGAGCAGATCGCGATGCCCTCGATGCCGTCGCCGAGTTCCATGCCGAGCAGCGGGTGCATGCCCATCAGGCCCTGGAGCAGCACGGCCAGCTCGTCGGCGGTGCGGCGGGAGTCGGTGGAGATCCGCCAGTGCTCGACGATCTCCTCGCCGTCGAACAGGCCGAGGACGGTGTGGGTGTTGCCGACGTCGATGGTGAGCAGCATCAGGCGTCGGCCCCGTCGGTGTCGCGGAAGTCCAGGCCGATGTCGAGGATCGGCGAGGAGTGGGTGAGCGCCCCGACGGCCAGGTAGTCGACGCCCGCCTCTGCGTAGGCACGGGCGGAGTCCAGGGACAGCCGGCCCGAGGACTCCAGGACCGCGCGGCCGCCGACCAGCGCGACCGCCTCGGCGGTCTGGATCGGGGTGAAGTTGTCCAGCAGGATCAGGTCGGCGCCCGCGTCGAGCACCTCGCGGACCTGCTGGAGGGTGTCGACCTCGACCTCGATCGGTACGTCCGGGAACGCGTCCCGTACCCGCTTGAACGCCTCGGCGACGCCGCCCGCGGCGATGACGTGGTTGTCCTTGACCAGCGCCGCGTCCGACAGCGACATCCGGTGGTTGACGCCGCCGCCGCAGCGCACCGCGTACTTCTCCATGGCGCGCAGGCCCGGGGTGGTCTTGCGGGTGTCGCGGACCTTGGCGCCGGTGCCTTCGAGCACGTCGGCCCAGGCGCGGGTGGCGGTCGCGATACCGGAGAGCCGGCACAGCAGGTTGAGCGCGCCGCGCTCGCCGGTGAGCAGGTCGCGGGTGCGGGTGGTGACGGTCAGCAGCTTCTGGCCGGGGACGACCCGGTCGCCGTCCTCGACGTGCCGCTCGACCGCGAACTCCTCCGTGCAGACGATGGACAGGACGGCCTCGGCGATGCGCAGACCGGCCACGACGCCCGCCTCGCGGGCGGTGAAGTCACCGGTGGCCACGGCGTCCTCGGCGACGGTCGCGACGGTGGTGACGTCCACCCCGCCGTCCAGGTCCTCCTCGATGGCGACGTGCGCGACGTCCTCGACCTGGACCGGGTCCAGGCCCGCGTCGGCGAGGAGCTGGGCGAGGTCCGGGTCGAGGCCGCACTCCAGCGGGTCGAGCTCGTAGTCCCCGCCGCAGCCGCAGCCGTCCCCGCAGCCTCCCTCGGACGGTGCGGGCGCGCCGATCCGGACCAGCGGTACGTCCACGGGTGTGGGGCGCGGATTCTCTTCGGGCGTGCTCACGGTTACGGCTCCTCGGTGACGTCGGCGGGGTGGGTGGGGGGTGCTGCTGCGCAGTCTGGTGCCTGCGCGGGGCCTACGGGCCCGAATGCCTCGGTCTCCGTCCGACGGAGGACGGGCAGACGCTCCGGGGTGAGCCGGACGACGAGGTGGCGGCGCCAGTTCTCGTCGTCGCGCTCGGGCCGGTCCTCGCGCCAGTGGCAGCCGCGGGTCTCCTCGCGCTGCCGGGCGGCGGCGACCAGGACGCGCGAGACGAGCAACAGGTTGGTGACCTCCCACGCCTCGACGCCGGGCACCGCGACCTTGGGCTCGTCCGCCGCCACCGCCAGCGCGGCGCTGTCGTGGAGGGCCTCCAGCTCGTCGGCGGCGGTGTCCAGGCTCTCCCCGGAGCGCAGCACTCCGGCGCCCCGGGTCATGATCCGCTGGATCGTGGACCGGGCCTCCGGCGCGATCAGCGGGGACGGCGCGCGGTGGTCGCCGGCTTCGGCGGGGCCCGCGCCGGGCCGCTCCTCGATGATGTCCGCCGCGATGCGCTCGGCGAAGACGAGGCCTTCCAGGAGGGAGTTGGACGCCAGCCGGTTCGCGCCGTGCACACCAGTGCAGGCGACCTCGCCGCAGGCGTACAGGCCGGGCACCGTGGTACGTCCGCGCAGGTCGGTGCGGATGCCACCGGAGGCGTAGTGCGCGGCGGGGGCGACCGGGACCGGTTCGGTGACCGGGTCGATGCCGTGGGCGCGGCAGGCCGCCAGGATCGTGGGGAAGCGCTGCTCCCACATCTCGGCGCCGAAGTGGCGGGCGTCGAGGTACATGTGCAGGGTGCCGTGCAGTTCCATCTGCCGGGTGATGGCCTTGGCGACGATGTCGCGCGGGGCCAGCTCGGCCAGCTCGTGCTGCCCCACCATGAAGCGGGTGCCGGACGCGTCGACGAGATGGGCGCCCTCGCCCCGTACCGCCTCCGACACCAGCGGCTGCTGGCCCTCGGAGCCGGCGCCGAGGAAGAGGACCGTCGGGTGGAACTGGACGAATTCCAGGTCGGAGACCTCGGCTCCGGCGCGCAGCGCCAGCGCCACGCCGTCGCCGGTGGAGACCGCCGGATTGGTGGTGGCGGAGAAGACCTGGCCCATGCCGCCGGTGGCCAGGACCACCGCGGGGGCGCGGACCGCGCCGACGCCGTCGTGCTGGCCCTCGCCCATGACGTGCAGGGTGACGCCCGCGGTACGCCCTTCGGCGTCGGTGAGGAGGTCCAGGACGAGCGCGTTCTCCACGGTGTGCAGGGCGGCCTCGCGGACCGCCTCGACCAGGGCGCGGGAGATCTCGGCGCCCGTGGCGTCGCCGCCCGCGTGGGCGATGCGGCGGCGGTGGTGGCCGCCCTCACGGGTCAGCGCGATGTCGCCGCTGTCCGTGGTGTCGAAGTGGGCACCGGTCCCGATCAGCCTGCGTACGGCGTCGGGGCCCTCGGTGACCAGCATCCGGACCGCCGCCTCGTCGCACAGGCCGGCGCCCGCGACCAGGGTGTCGTCCAGGTGCTGCTCGGGGGTGTCGCCCTCGCCGAGGGCGGCGGCGATGCCGCCCTGCGCCCAGCGGGTGGAGCCGTCGTCGAGGCGGGCCTTGGTGACGACGACGGTGGCGAGGCCGGCGGCCGCGCAGCGCAGTGCGGTGGTGAGACCGGCCACGCCGGAGCCGACCACCACGACGTCGGCGTCGATGGACCAGCCGGGGGCGGGGGCGGTCAGGCGTATTCCGGTCACGTGGTGGCTCCGAAGGTCAGCGGGATGTTGTCGATGAGCCGGGTCTTGCCGACCCTCGCGGCGACGGCGAGGACCGCCTCGCCGGTGGTGCGGTCGTCGGGCAGCTCGGTGAAGTCGGCCGGGTCCACCAGCGCCAGGTAGTCCAGGACGAGCGGGGGCTGTGCGGCCGCCGCGTCGTCGAGGATCAGCAGCGCGGCGGCCCGTACCGCCGAGGGCCCGTCGACCGGGCGGGCCAGGGCCACCGCCTGGGTGTCGGCGGCGGCGCGGGCCTCGCCGAGCGCGGTGAGCGCGGCGGCCCGGCCGGTGGTGGCCGGGGTGGTCTGCGCGCGGGCGTGCAGCGCCTGCTGGGCGGCGAGCCGGTCACGGGCGGCGAACAGGGCCTTGGACAGGGCGAGGGCGGTGTGCCGCTCCTCGGCGTCCAGGAAGCGGTTGCGGCTGGAGAGCGCGAGGCCGTCCGGCTCGCGGACCGTCTCCACGCCGGCGATCTCCACCGGGAAGTTCAGATCGCGCACCATGCGGCGGATCAGTGCCAGCTGCTGGGCGTCCTTCTGCCCGAAGAACGCGACGTCGGGGCGGGTCAGGTGGAGGAGCTTGGCCACGACGGTGAGCATGCCGTCGAAGTGTCCGGGGCGCGAGGCCCCTTCGAGCCGCTCGCCCATGGGTCCCGCCGAGATCCGGACCTGCGGTTCACCGCCGGGGTAGACCTCGTCGACGGAGGGTGCGAAGACCGCGTCCGCCCCGGCGGCGGCCGCCACGGCGAGGTCGGCGTCGAGCGTGCGGGGGTAGCGGTCCAGGTCGGCTGCCTCGCCGAACTGGAGCGGGTTGACGAAAACGGTGACGACCACCTGGCCGTCGGGGCCCGCCGCCGCGCGGGCGGCGCGGATCAGGGTGGCGTGGCCCTCGTGCAGGGCGCCCATGGTCATGACGACGGCCCGCACCCCCTTGAGCGGGGCGGACGCGCCGAGCTCGGCGGCGGTACGGAGCAGGGCGGCGGGGCGGGGGGTACGGGGCGGGGCGGCGGGGGCGTCGGGCAGGGCGGCGGGGGTGCCGGGGGTGCCGGATCCGGAAGCGCCGGCGGTGCCGGGCCCCGGGGTGCCGGGCGGGTCGGCGGGGGAAGCGTCGGACGTACCCGGGCGGGGGGTGCCGGTCGTGTCGGTCATCGGGGCTCCTGTGATCCGGTGCCGTCCGCGGTGCCATCGGCCAGGACCCCGAGCAGGTCCTCGGCCAGCTCCGGCTTGAGCATGCCGTGGGCGAGGGCGCGGTCGGCGGTGGCGCGGGCCATCGCGACGTATCCGGCCACGGTCTGCGGGGCGTGCCTGCGCAGCTCGCCGATGTGCGCGGCGACCGTGCCCGCGTCACCGCGGGCCACCGGGCCGGTCAGCGCGGCGTCGCCGGAGCGCAGGGCGTTGTCGAGGGCGGCGCCGAGAAGGGGGCCGAGCATCCGGTCGGGGGCGGTGACCCCGGCCGTACGCAGCAGCTCCATCGACTGGGCGACCAGGGTGACCAGGTGGTTCGCGCCGAGCGCGAGCGCCGCGTGGTAGAGCGGACGGGAATCCTCCGCGATCCACTCGGGCTCGCCGCCCATCTCGATGACCAGCGCCTCGGCGGCCAGCCGCAGCTCCTCGGGGGCGGTCACGCCGAAGGAGCAGCCGGCCAGCCGCTGGACGTCGACGGAGGTGCCGGTGAACGTCATCGCGGGGTGCAGCGCGAGCGGGAGCGCGCCTGCCCGCAGCGCCGGGTCCAGGACCCGTGTCCCGTACCGCCCCGAGGTGTGGACGAGCAGCTGTCCCGGCCGCACCGCGCCGGTCTCGGCGAGGCCCTCCACCAGGCCGGGCAGGGCGTCGTCCGGGACGGTCAGCAGCACCAGCTCGGCGCGCGCGAGGACCTCGGCGGGCGGGACCAGCGGTACGTCGGGCAGCAGTGCGGCGGCCCGGCGCACGGACGCGTCGGAGACGCCGGAGACGGCGACCGGCCGGTGCCCGGCGAGCTGGAGCGACGCGGCGAGAGCGGGGCCGACACGGCCCGCGCCCACGACGCCGACCGTGAGGCGGGCGGGGCGGTCCCTCGCTTCGAGGGGGTCATGGGGGGCTGTTGCATTCACGCGGCGGTGGCCTTCCGTTCCAGTCCGCGGGGGGTACCGGACGATTTCTCTGCATGCTACGCCAGCGTTTCGTCCGGACCCTCGGCTGTCCACAGCCTGTGGGAAAAGTCCGGGCGGGGGCGCACGGCCCCGGGCCGTGAGCGCCCGTAAATCGTGCGGGCCCGGGCCGCACGCTGCGTGATGATCGTGCCATGGCAGACACCACAGACACCGACAGGCAGTCGCAGCCGGCATCACCGGATGAGCAGGCACTACCGAGGGATCAGGCATCGCCGGGAGGCCAGGCATCGCCGGGGAACCAGGAGGCTCAGGGGGACCAGGACGGGCAGGGGGACCAGGACGGGCAGGGGGACCAGGAGGAAGCGGAGCGGCAGCGCCGGATCAACGCCTGGGCCGCGGCCGAGCGGGTCCTGGTCCGGGCGCCCATGCACCTCTCGCTCGGTGAGCGGCTGACCGCGCTGGCGGCCGGGGCCGGGGCCGTCACCGATCTCGACCGCCCCGCCGACATCTACGGCGACGGCGTCGTCGCCGAGCTGGAGGAACGGATCGCGGGCCTGCTCGGCACGGAGGCCGCCGCGTTCTTCCCGACCGGGACGATGGCGCAGCAGGTCGCGCTGCGGTGCTGGGCCGGGCGGACCGGCAACCCCACGGTGGCGTTGCACCCGCTCGCCCACCCCGAGGTCCACGAGCGCGGCGCGATGGGGGCGGTGAGCGGGCTGCGCACCGTCCACCCGACCTCCGCGCCCCGGCTGCCCACGGCGCAGGAGATCCGTGACTTCGAGGAGCCGTTCGGCACGCTGATGCTGGAGCTGCCGTTGCGCGACGCCGGTTTCGTCCTGCCGACCTGGGAGGAGCTCCAGGACGTGGTGGCGGCCGCCCGGGAACGCGATGCGGTGGTGCACATCGACGGCGCGCGACTGTGGGAGTGCGCCCCCCACTTCGGGCGGGAGCTGCCGGAGATCGCGGCCCTCGCGGACAGCGTGTACGTGTCGTTCTACAAGACCCTCGGCGGCATCTCCGGCGCCGCGCTCGCCGGTCCCGCCTCGCTGATCGAGGAGGCCCGCACCTGGCGCCACCGTTACGGCGGGCAGCTCTTCCAGCAGTTCCCTGCGGCGCTCGCGGCGCTCATCGGCCTCGATCAGGAGCTGCCGCAGCTGCCTTCGTACGTGGCACAGGCCAAGGTGGTGGCCGGGGCACTGGCCGAGGGATTCTCGGCGGTCGGCGCCCCTTGGTTCCGGGTGCATCCGGAGCCGCCGCACACGCATCAGTTCCAGGTGTGGCTGCCGTACGGGGCGGACGTCCTCACGGAGGCAGCGGTGCGGCAGGCGGAGGAGACGGGCGTCTCGCTCTTCCGCAAGTGGTACCCCGCGGCCGCCGGGCCGCCCGGGACGTCGTTCACCGAGATGACGGTGGGACGTGAGGGGCTGCGGTGGACCGCCGACGACGTACGGGACGCGGTGCGGGAGTTCATGGAGCGGCTGGTCTGAAGGCTGTCGCCCGGGCCGGTGCCGTACTCAGGCGCCGGACGGGCGGCACTTCCCCGGCTTCGCGGACTCCCCAGACTTCCCGGGCTCCCCCGGCTTCCCGGACTTCCCCGGCTTCCCGGGCTCCCCCGACTCTCCGAGCTCCCCGGACCTACTGGCCTTCCCGGGCTTCCCGGCCTTCCCGATCCTCCAGAGCAAGGAGCGGAGCGCCGCCCACACGCGGCCGTGCGCCGGGCGGCCCGCGATCACCGCGTCGAAGCGGCGCCGTTCGCGGGCCTCGCGCACCACGCCCCAGTCGTGCCGGCCCGGCAGTGGTGGCGGCAGCTCGCCGCGCTGGGCCGCGCGGTAGCTGTCGATCATGTGCTGCTGAATGGCGTCCATGGCCTCAGCGTGGGCCGGTCCCGGCCGGCCCCGCCCGCCGATTGACGAGCCCCGTCAAATGGCGCCGGGCCTTTCGCGGTCACCCCGCACTATGGAGGGGTGAGCGTGCACATCGACATCGCCGGGCTGAGTCCCGACCGCATCGTCTTCGAGACCTCCCCCCTCGCCGAGCTGGGGCTGGCCCTGCATGCCCTCTCCGAACCGGGACACCACCCGGGCCTGCACGGCTGGGCGACGGCGACCTCCAGCGCGCTGGAGCCGGACCTCGCCGACCGGCTGCACGAGGCCGATTTCCTGTGGCGCCACACGTTCTCGGACGTCTTCATGCCGTTCGCCGGGATCCGCGGCGGCAACGGCAGGACGGGCGCCAACCTCGCCGAGGACCTCGACATCCTCGACCGGCTGGACGACGAGCGGTTCGTCGCCGCCGCCCTGGAGTTCACCTGCACCAGCCTGTACGGGCTCGGCGCGCCCTCCCCGCTCACCGATCCGACCATGCGCGCCCGCACCCTGGAGATGGCGGCGGCGCGCGGCCCCCGGCAGGTGGAGTTCGCCCAGCAGCTGCTGGCCGACCCGGCCCCGGTACGGGCCTGGGTGCGGCGCCTGTTCGAGGACTGCGACCGGGCTTTCTTCGCGGACACCTGGTGCCGGGTCCAGGTCCAGCTGGCCTCCGACGCCCGGCACAAGAACGACCTGCTGCGGCGCAAGGGGCTCGGCGAGGCGATGGCCGCGGTGTCCACGGCGCTGACCGTCGACGAGGCCGGGACCAGGATCAGCGCCGACAAGCTGAGCGAGGGCCGGACCAGCGCCGTCGGCCCCGGGCTCACCCTGATCCCGTCCACCTTCGGCTGGCCGCACCTCAACCTGCTGCACGCGCCGGGCTGGCGCCCGGTGATCCACTACCCGGTGCACCAGCCCGAGCTGCCCTCGCCCGCCTCCGTGGAACTGCTCCAGCTGCGCATGGAGGCGCTGGCCCACCCGATGCGGATGCGGCTCTGCCGCCACCTCGCCCGTTCCCCGCACACCACCGGCCAGCTCGCCGACACGCACGGCATCACGGCGCCCGAGGTCTCCCGGCATCTGGCGGTGCTGAAGAAGGCGGGCCTGGTCACCACCCGGCGGCGCGGCCGGTACGTACTGCACCAGCTGGACCTGACCTCGGTGGCACGGCTCGGCAGCGACTTCCTCGAAGGCATCCTGCGCTGAACCACCGGGCCGCCCCGGGCACGGCCCGGGTCAGACCGACCCGCCGCCGGCCCGGACCAGTCCGGTCTCGTACGCGAGGACCACGACCTGCACCCGGTCACGCAGGCTCAGCTTGGTGAGGATGCGGCCCACGTGCGTCTTCACGGTCGCCTCGGAGAGCACCAGGCGCGCCGCGATCTCGCCGTTCGACAGGCCCTGGGCCACCAGCAGCATCACCTCGCGCTCGCGCTCGGTGAGCCGGGCGATGTCCTTGTGCTGCGGTTCGCTGTTGCCGCTCGGCAGCATCGGGGAGAAGCGGTCGAGCAGCCGGCGGGTGGTGGACGGGGCGACGACGGCGTCCCCGCTGTGCACGGAGCGGATGGCGGCGAGCAGTTCGGCGGGCGGCACGTCCTTGAGCATGAAACCGCTGGCCCCGGCCTTCAGCCCGGAGAAGGCGTACTCGTCGAGGTCGAACGTGGTCAGGATGAGCACCTTGGGCGCGTCCGGCTCCGCGCACATCCGCCGGGTGGCCTCGACACCGTCCAGCCTCGGCATCCGTACGTCCATCAGCACCACATCGACGGCGGTGGAGCGGAGGTTCTCGATCGCCTCCGCGCCGTCGCCCGCCTCGGCCACGACCTCCATGTCCGGCTGGGCGGCGAGCACCATCCGGAAGCCGGTGCGCAGCAGCACCTGGTCGTCGACGAGCATCACGCGGATGGCCATGAGGTGTCCTGTCTCCTGTCTGTCCCGCAGATCCGAGTTCCGTACTCCGGATCCCAAGTTCTGTACTGCGGATCCCAGGTTCTGTACTGCGGATCCCAAGTTCTGTACTGCGACGATTCCGAAGAACCGGGTCGGGCCCTAGTGGGCCGGCTTGAGCGGCAGCAGCGCGCTGATCCGGAAGCCGCCGCCGGGACGCGGTCCGGCGTCCAGCGTGCCGCCGACCATGCCGACCCGCTCGCGCATCCCGATCATTCCGTGGCCCGCGCCGTCGGCGCCGCCGTCCTCGTACAGTTCGTGCGCCGCGCCCCGGCCGTCGTCCTCGACCAGCAGCCCGAGCCCGTCGTCGAAGTAGACCAGACGCACGCTGGCCCCCGCATCGGGACCGCCGTGCTTGCGGGTGTTGGTCAGGGCCTCCTGCACGATGCGGTACGCGGTCAGCTCGACCCCGCTGGGCAGCGGGCGCGGGGTGCCCTCGACCTTGAAGTCGACAGCCAGGCCGGTCTGCCTGACCTGCTCGATCAGGTCCTCGATCTGGTCCACGTCCGGCTGCGGGACGTACTCCCCGCTCTCCTGCGCATCGCCCGTCCGCAACACCCCGAGCAGCCGCCGCATCTCGGCGAGCGCCTGCCTGCCGGTGCTGGAGATGGTCTCCAGTGCCTGCCGGGCCTGGTCGGGTGCGGCGTCCATGACGTACGCCGCACCGTCGGCCTGCACCACCATCACCGACACGTTGTGCGCGACGACGTCGTGGAGCTCGCGGGCGATCCGGGCCCGCTCGGCCGCGACCGCGACCTTCGACTGCGCCTCGCGCTCCCGCTCCAGCCGGGCGGCGCGCTCCTCCAGCTGACTGAAGTAGGCGCGCCTGGTCCGCATCGAGTCGCCCAGCACCCAGGCGAGCACGAACGGCACGGTCAGCACGATGACGACGAAGGTCTGCTCGGCCCAGCCGCCCTGCGGTGCCTCCTGCTGCCAGCGCAGCTTGGACAGACCCGCCGCGCCCAGGCTGCAGACCAGCGCGAGCCGGGACGCCCAGCGCTCCCCGACGGTGGCCACGGTGAAGACGATCACCAGCATGGCGAAGTTCGCGACACCGGGGCCGACCCCGGTGACCAGTTGCGCCACGCCCATCGCGATGGCGAGCAGCAGCATCTTCTCCGGCACGCGCCGGCGCAGCGCGACGACGACGCAGAGACCGAGGGCGATCGGAACAGCGGCGGCGCGCCCCGCCCCGATGCCCGGGGCACCCACCATGGACATGCCGGAGAGCACGAGGAGGACGACGGCCCAGAAGCAGTCGACGCCCGTCGGGTGTCTGCGGATGAAGTCGTAGAGGCGCTGCACGTAACCCAGCGTAGGGACAGGCGGGGGCACCCGGGTCAGCCGAAGGGCCGATCCGGCTCCGGGGACCGTACTCCCCAAGGTGGAGACTTGGACAGGTGACGGATGAGTGGCGTGGGTGGCAGGTGGCGGCGGAGACCGCTTTGTACGGGGACGGGGGGTTCTACCGGAGCCCCGAGGGGCCAGCGGGCCACTTCCGTACCTCCGTCCACGCGTCCCCGCTCTTCGCCTCCGCCGTCGCCCGGCTGCTGGTCGGGACGGCACGCGAGCTGGGCACCGGATCGGTCGATCTGGTGGACGTGGGCGCCGGCCGGGGCGAGCTGCTGACGGGGGTGCTGGCGGCGCTGCCCGCGGCGGGCGGCGACGGCCTCGGCGTACGGGCGTACGCCGTGGAACTGGCCGCCCGCCCGCCCGGTCTGGATCCCCGGATCGAGTGGTGCGCCGAACCGCCGCCGCGGACGTACGGGCTGCTGTTCGCCAACGAGTGGCTGGACAACGTCCCGACCGAGGTCGCCGAGACCGACCCGGACGGCGTCGACCGGTACGTCCTGGTCCGGGCGCAGGACGGCGCCGAGCGGCTGGGCGAGCCGGTGACCGGGGCGGACGCCGAGTGGCTGCGCCGCTGGTGGCCGTCGGCCGGCCCGGGTGGCCGCGCGGAGATCGGCCGCCCCCGCGACGAGGCCTGGGCGCGGGCGGTGTCCACGGTGTCCGGGGGGCTGGCCGTGGCGGTGGACTACGCCCATGTGCACGACGCCCGGCCCCCGTTCGGCACCCTGACCGGCTTCCGGGCCGGCCGCGAGGTCCGGCCGGTGCCGGACGGCAGCTGCGACCTCACCTCGCACGTGGCACTGGACGCCTGCGCCGCGGCCGGGTCCTGCGCCGGTGCGCCGCCCGAACTACTGAGCCAGCGCGAGGCGCTGCACCGCCTCGGCGTCGGCGGCGGACGCCCGCCCCTGGCCCTGGCGTCGGCCGACCCGGCCGGCTACGTACGGGCGCTCGCCTCGGCGGGCGAGGCGGCGGAGCTGACGGCCCGGGGCGGCCTCGGCGACTTCGGCTGGCTGATGCAGCGCAGAGGCTGAGCCCGGGCCCCGGCCGACCGGACACGGAGGTCCGGGGCCGGGCACGGGCGCGGAGGTCCGGGGCCGGGGTCCGAGACCGGGGCCAGGGTCCGAGACCGAGGCCAAAGGACGAAACCGGGGCCGGGGGCTGAGGCTGGGGTCCGAAGCCACGCACGACGCCCGAGGCCGGGGCCCGAAGCCACGCACGGGGTCCGGGGCCGGGGTCCGGGGCCGGGGCCCGGGGCCGGGGCCCGGGTGCGTTCGCGCGATACTGGCCGCATGACGGAGACGACGGTCGGCATCGGCGGCGCGGCGGAGAGCACCGACATGGTGCTCAACATCGGCCCCCAGCACCCCTCCACCCATGGCGTGCTCCGACTGCGCATCGTCCTGGACGGCGAGCGCATCCGGCACGCCGAGCCGGTCATCGGCTACATGCACCGCGGCGCGGAGAAGCTGTTCGAGGCCCGCGACTACCGGCAGATCGTGATGCTCGCCAACCGCCACGACTGGCTGTCGGCGTTCTCCAACGAGCTGGGCGTCGTGATGGCCGTGGAACGCATGCTCGGCATGGAGGTCCCGGAGCGCGCGGTCTGGACCCGCACCCTGCTCGCCGAGCTGAACCGGGTCCTGAACCACCTGATGTTCCTCGGCTCGTACCCGCTCGAACTCGGCGGGATCACCCCGGTGTTCTACGCCTTCCGCGAGCGCGAGGAGCTCCAGGCCGTGATGGAGGAGGTCTCCGGCGGCCGGATGCACTACATGTTCAACCGGGTCGGCGGCCTCAAGGAGGACCTGCCGGCGGGCTGGCTCGGCCGCGCCCGGGACGCCGTCGCCTCGGTCCGGTCCCGGATGGACGTCTACGACGACCTGGTGCTCGGCAACGAGATCTTCCGGGGCCGCACCCGTGGCGTCGGCGTGCTCTCCGCCGGGACCGCGCACGCGTACGGGGTGTCCGGGCCGATCGCCCGCGCCTCGGGCGTCGATTTCGATCTGCGACGCGACGAGCCGTATCTCGCGTACGGGGAACTCCAGGACACCCTGAAGGTGGTCACCCGCACCGAGGGCGACTGCCTGGCCCGCTTCGAGTGCCTGCTGGAACAGACCCACAACGCCCTGGACCTCGCGGACGCCTGCCTGGACCGGATGGCCGCCCTGCCCCCCGGCCCGATCAACCAGCGGCTGCCCAAGGTGCTGAAGGCCCCCGAGGGCCACACCTACGCCTGGACCGAGAACCCGCTCGGCGTCAACGGCTACTACCTGGTGTCCAGGGGCGAGAAGACCCCGTACCGGCTGAAGCTCCGCTCCGCCTCGTTCAACAACATCCAGGCGCTCACCGAGCTGCTGCCGGGCACGCTGGTCGCCGACATGGTGGCGATCCTGGGCTCGCTCTTCTTCGTCGTCGGCGACATCGACAAGTAGGCGACATCGGCAAGTAGCGGCGGCCGTCCCGGGGCCCGGGGCGGCCACCCTCCGCCCTACGAGATCGCGCTGCGCAGCTCCACCACGTCCAGCTGCTCGGTCTCGTCGTGCGCGGTCAGGTCGATGACCTCGCCGACGACCCGGTTCCCGGTCTTGCCGGTGTGGTGCGCGGCGAGTGCCTCCTCGCCCACCACGTCGGCGAGGTCCTCGTTCTGCACGGACTCGATCGCGGCCCGCGCCGCCTTCTGCGTACCGAAGAAGTCGAAGCTGCCCTGCGGCACCGGATGGCGGCGGGACGCCGCGTACGGGGCGACGGCGGTGGAGGCCGGTGCGGTGCGCGCCGGGGGCAGCGCGGCGGACTGCCGGGGTGCGGGCAGGGCGGCCGGCGGACGCAGGTGCTGCGCGCCGGTCCGGTCCTCGGCCGCGGCGTGCCTGCCCCGCTGCTCCTCCGCCTCCCGGGACCGCTCCGCGAGATCACGCTTCCTGGCCTGCTCGGCGGTGCGGCGCGCCTCCTGGAGCGCCCCGTTGCGGGAGAGGTCCTCCAGCGCCTGGGCGGCACGCAGATAGGCGGCCGGCGTCGGGGTGGAGCGGGCGGCGGGCAGCTCCCGGGGCGGGGCGGCGGCTTCGAGCGCGAGCTGCCTGCGGCCCTCCAGTGCGCTGGCCCGCTCGGTCTCGGCGGTGGCGTACCGGCGCAGCAGGGCGGCGTGCTCGCCGCGCAGGTTGGCCAGCTCCACGCGCTTGCGGCGCAGCTTCGTCTCCAGCCGGGTGCGCAGCTCCCGCGACTCCTCCAGGTCGGACTCCAGCTCGGCGATCCGTTCCTCGGCCCGCCATTCGTCGCCGGCCCGGGCCCGGGTCAGCTCCGCGACCCGGCGGCCGGCCTCCCGGTCCCAGCTGCGCATCAGATACGCGCCGGTCACGGCGGCGGCCGCGGCGGCTGCCGCCAGACCGCGCAGGACCAGGGGCTCGGCGAGCAGCCAGGTGCTTCCGGCACAGAGGACCGAGACTCCGACGACTGCCGACGACGGAAGGATTCTGTGCAGAGGTGGCGAATGGCGATGGCGTCCACGTGGCATGGCCTGAAATTTACCGTGTGTACGGGGCACTTGGGGGGCCGCCCGGCAATCTGTTCCCTCCCGGTTACCTGACGGCCCCCATTCTCCTGCCCGACGGCCTCTTTCCCCCTCGATTCCTACTTCTGGACGAGGCTCTTCGAGCGCAGATACTCCTTGGCCACATCCGCGGGCTTTGCGCGCTCCGCGTCGACCTTGCGGTTCAGTTCCGCGAGATCTCCGGTGGTGAGCGCCTTGGTGAGCTTGCCGAGCGCGTCGGCAATGTCCTGCGAACCGGCGTCCTCGGCATTGAGGACCGGCAGCACGTTGTCGGCGTTCTGGAGCTTCTTGTCGTCCTCCAGGAACACCAGGCCGTAACTGTCCAGCACCGCGTCCGTGGTGGTGGTGAGGACCAACTGGTCCTTGCCGTCCTTGACCGCCTGCTTGGACTGCGGCGTACCGACTCCCTTGGGGTCGATTCCGGTGACATCGATGCCGTACGTCTTCTTCAGACCCGGTGCGCAGAACGGCCGCACCTCGCACTCGTCACCTGCCGCGATCTTCACCGCGGCCTTCGACCTGCCGAGGTCGGAAAGGGTCTTGAGCTTGTTCTTCGCGGCGAATTCCTTCGTCACCGCGAAGGCGTTCTGGTCGACGGCGGCACCGGGCGGGAGCACCTTCAGTCCGCGCGGGATGGCGAGCTTCTCCAGCGCGGCGACGGTGGCCGCCGTGTCACCGGAGGCGACCGGCGCCTTCTCGGCCTTCTTCGCGCCGTTCACCTTGGCATTGAGGAATTCGGCGATCGTCGCGGCGTATTCCGGGACGACATCGATCTCGCCCTTCTCCAGCGAGGGCTCGTACAGTTCCCGGTTCGCCACCGTGGTGATCGAGGTGCTGTACCCGGCGTCGCCCAGGACCTGCGCGTACAGCTCCGCGAGCACCTTGGACTCGGTGAAGGAGGCGGCGCCGACGACGAGGGAGCCCTTCTTGCCGGAGCCCGCGGCGCCGGCGGATGCCGAGCCCGCCTTGTCCTTCTCCAGGCTGTCGCCGCCGCAGGCGGCGAGCGAGCCGGCCAGCGCGACCATGCCGATGACCGCGCCGGCTATGCGCGAGGTCTTGCTCATTGTTGTTCTCCGTCCACAGCAACCGTCTGATCTGGAATGGGATGGGATGGAATGGGATGGGGTCCGGGGATCACGGACCGGGAAGGGGATCGGGTCCGGGGATCACGGACCGGGAAGGGGATCGGGTCCGGGGATCACGGACCGGGAAGGGGATCGGGTCCGGGGATCACGGATCGGGAAGGGGATGGGATCCGGGATCACGGATCGGGAAGGGGATGGGATCCGGGATCACGGATCGGGTCCGGCTCGGCCGCCATACGCCCTCAGGCCGCCCGGCGGCGGCGCAGCGGTGACAGCAGCCGGTCCAGGCCCGCCAGCACCGCCTCCACCAGCAGCGCGAGCACGGCGACCAGCACCGCCCCCGCGACCACCTGCGGTGTGTTGTACGTGTTGAAGCCGGCGGTGATGATCCGGCCCAGGCCGCCCTGGCCGACCATCGCGGCGATCGTCGCCGTGGCGACCACCTGGACGGCGGCGGAGCGCAGCCCGGTCATGATCATCGGGTAGGCGAGCGGAAGCTCGACCCGTACGAAGAGCTGCCGTCCGGACATTCCCATGCCCCGCGCCGCCTCCGTCACCGACCGGTCGACCTCCGTCATCCCGACGTAGGCGTTGGTCAGCAGCGGTGGCACGGCGAACAGCACCAGCGCGATGACCGTCGGCACATATCCGGCGTTGCGCAGCGGCGAGACCATGAAGAGGGCCAGCACCGCGAATACCGGGACCGCCCGCCCCACGTTGGAGAGGTTGACGGCCAGCGCGCCGCCCTTCCCGATGTGCCCCAGGTACAGCGCGACCGGCAGCGCGATCGCGCAGGCCAGGGCGAGCGAGACACCGCTGACGTACAGATGCTCGACCAGCCGGTGGGCCGCACCGCTCTCCCCCGACCAGTTGGCGCCGGTGGTGAGCCAGGTCCAGGCCTCGCCGAGAACTCCCATGGATCAGACCGCCTTCGCCACGGTGTCCGCGCCCGTCCGCACGGCACGTATTCGGGTCCAGGGGGTCAACAGCCGCTGCACACCGAGCAGCAGCAGATCCGCGACGACCGCGAGCAGGACGCACAGGACCGAGGCGGTGAGCACCTGGGCCTTGAAGAAGCTGGGGAGCGCGTCGCCTATGAGGTTGCCGAGGCCGCCCCTGCCGATGATCGATCCGACCGTGGTCAGCGCGATCGTCGACACCGTGGCGATCCGCACACCGGCCATCAACGCGGGCATCGCCAGCGGGAGTTCGACCTCCCAGAGCAGCCGCACCGGCCCGTACCCCATCCCCTTCGCGGCCTCCTTCGCCTCCTGGGGGACGGCTTCGAGGCCGGCCAGGATGTTCCGCACGAGGATGGTCAGCGAGTACAGCACCAGGCCGGTGACCACCAGCGCGGCGGAGAGCCCGAACAGCGGCAGCAGCAGCGAGAACATGGCCAGCGAGGGCACGGTGTAGAGGATCGTCGTCAGCCCGAGCACCGGTCCGGCGAAACGGCGGCTGCGACGCGCGAGCAGCGCCAGCGGAAAGGCGACCAGCAGCCCGATCACCACCGAGACCGCGGTGATCCAGATGTGCTGGACCGTCGCATCGGTCAACTCCTGGCTGCGGGAACGGAGATACTCCCCGCAGATCCAGTCGTTCGTCACCAGGCAGTTCTGTCCCGCGGCCATCCGTCCCCACCTCCCGGTCGCCGTCTCGTACGTATGTATGGGCGACCCTATCCTCGACCACTGACAATCGCGGGGGCCGTTGTATTTCAGCAACACGTCCTTCACAGAACACGCGTCACAATGGGGAACCATGATCCGTTTCGAGCACGTCACCAAGCGGTACGCGGACGGCACCACCGCCGTCGACGACCTTTCCTTCGACGTCGCCGAGGGTGAACTGGTCACGCTCGTCGGGCCGTCGGGGTGCGGCAAGACGACCACCATGAAGATGGTGAACCGGCTGATCGAACCGACCGAGGGACGGATATTCCTCGACGGGGACGACATATCCGCCATCGACCCCGTCCGGCTGCGCCGCCGTATCGGATATGTGATCCAGCAGGTGGGGCTCTTCCCGCACCGCACGGTGCTGGAGAACACCGCGACCGTCCCGCATCTCCTGGGCTGGAAACGGGGAAAGGGACGGGAACGCGCGGCGGAACTCCTCGACCTTGTCGGACTTGACCCTTCCGTTTATGGCGACCGCTATCCGGAACAGCTCTCCGGAGGTCAGCGCCAACGCGTCGGCGTGGCCCGGGCACTGGCCGCGGACCCGCCGGTACTGCTGATGGACGAGCCTTTCGGCGCGGTCGACCCGGTCGTACGGGAACGGCTGCAGAACGAATTCCTGAAACTTCAGGAACAGGTCCGCAAAACCGTCCTGTTCGTCACGCACGACATCGAGGAAGCGGTCCGGCTCGGCGACCGGATCGCCGTCTACGGACAGGGTTCCATCGAGCAGTTCGACTCCCCGGCCACCGTGCTCGGCGCCCCCGCCACCCCGTACGTCGCGGACTTCGTCGGCGCCGACCGCGGCCTCAAGCGGCTCTCCGTCACCCCCATCGAGGAGGGCGACCTCGACCAGCCGCCCGTCGTCCACCTCGACGACTCCCTCGCGAGGGCGACCGAGCGGCTGCGGGCCGAGGGCGCGCGCTGGGCCGTCGTGCTGGACGGCAAGGACAATCTGCACGGCTGGATCCCGGCCGACGGGGCCGGGGCCGGAACCGGAACCGACGGCACGGTGCGCGCGCACGCCCGCCGCATGGAGGCGTGGCTGCCCGTCGGCGCCCCGCTCAAGCAGGCGTTCGCCACCATGCTCCAGCACGACGCGGGCTGGATCGCCGTCATCGACGCGGAGTCCACCGGCCGGTTCCTCGGCGTGCTCACCCCGGCCCGGCTGCACGAGGCGCTGCGCCGCTCGATCGACGCGGACGCCCAGGACGTGCCGCGCGCCGAGGTGGCGGTCGAGACCGTGGAGAGCGTCGGCAAGGCCGCCGCTCGGTGAGCCGGAGTCACCGAGCGGCGACCCGGACCGGTTCTCGCTTCAGTTCTCGCTTCAGTTCTCGCTGAGCCGGCTGCTCATCCAGTCCAGCGCCGAGGGGATCTCCCGCCGCCAGGTGTTGAAGTTGTGCCCGCCGCTGTCGAGCACGATCGAGGAGACCTGGGCGGGCGACTTCACCTTGGAGATGAACTGCTGCGTGGAGCGGTAGTTCCCCTCGCCGTGCCTGGACGTCGTGACCAGGAAGGACGCGTCGGGCTGCTTCGGCAGGTGGTCCAGCGTCCACATCAGATCGGCGCGGTTGCGGGCCTGCTGGTCGCCCTGGAAGAGATCACCGGTCGTCGGGTCCTCGGCCGCCTTGTAGTACGCGGAGAGCCCGACGCTCGCGGCGAACCGGTCCGGGTGGTGGAGGCCGATCTTCAGCGCACAGTATCCGCCGGTCGAATTGCCCATGATGCCCCAGTTGTGGGCCAGCTTTCCGACCCGGTACACGTCCGAGACGACGTTCGGCAGATCCTCCGCGAGGAACGTCTCGGTCTGCGGCCCGCCCTTGACGTCCACGCACTCGGTGTCCCTCGGCGGCGCCAGCGTCGGCCGCAGCATCACCAGGATCATCGGCTGTGCCCGGCCCGCCTTCACCCGTTCATGCGCCGTACGCGGATATCCGAGACCCTTCAGGAGGTTCTCCGGGATACCCGGGTAACCGGTCAGCACGACCACGGCGGGGAACTTGCGGCGGGCGAACGCCGGCTGGAAGTACTCGGGCGGGAGGTACACGTACGCCGAGCTCTCGATCCCCGACCGCCGGCCCGAGATCACGACCTTGTCGATCCGTCCGCTCTTCGCCGGCCGCGAGGCGCCCGGCACGTCCGGCAGCTGCATCCCGACCCGGACGATGTTCTTGGCCGCCAGCGTCCCGGCCGCGTGGTCCGTGACGACGCCGAGATCCTGCTTCTGGCCGAGCAGATCGGCCCACGATCCGTAGAAGAGGAAGGAGTTGTTGGCCAGCAGACCGACCGAGGAGAAGACCGTCACCTGGGTCACCAGCAACAGGCCGACCCGGCCCAGCACGGCGCGCACGCTGCGGCGGGCCAGCCGGGGCCAGAGCCAGATCGTGGCGGCGAAGAACACCAGGGCCAGCCCGATGACCAGTCCCAGGAACACATTGCTGGTGAGACCCATGGGGGTGAGCTTTCTTGTCTGGAAATTTCCGGCTGTCGGGTGAACCCCGGATCCGGAAGCCTCGTCCTACTAGTCGCACATCGTCCGGAGGGCTACGACCGAAGGACTACAAGAATCTCTCGCGGAACCACGGGAAGCGATGTCTGTCACGCTAGATGGGGATAAATCGGGATCGGTTCCGAGCTCTGTACGCAAGTTCGTACGCGGCCCGCGCCCCGAATCCGTACCGACGCTGGTCGGTACCGCCTGCACCGTCGTCGGCCTGATCGATGTCGCCGCAGGCGTGTTCCCGCGCTTCCGGCACAGCCGGATGCACACCCTCGCCGAGGTACTGCCCGGCGCCCTCGGGCCGTTCGCCGCCGCGCTCTCGCTGAGCGCCGGCGTCCTGCTGCTGCTCCTCGCCCACGGCCTCAAGCGGCGCAAGCGGCGGGCCTGGCGGGCCGCCGTCGTACTGCTGCCGGCCGGAGCGCTGGCGCAGTTCACCTACCGGCACTCGGTCATCGGCACGCTCGTCTCGCTGGTGCTCTGCCTGCTGCTGGTCCGCAACCGCGGCGAGTTCGCCGCGCTCCCCGACCCCCGCAGCCGCTGGCGGGCACTGGCCAACTTCGTGCTCCTCGGCGCGGGTTCGCTGGCCCTCGGACTGGTCGTCGTCAGCGCCCACCCCGGCCGGGTCGTCGGGAACCCCAGCGTCGCCGACCGGCTCCAGCACGTGCTGTACGGAATGCTCGGCTTCGAGGGGCCCGTCGAGTACGCCGGTGACACCTCCTGGACCGTGGCGTACTCCCTCGGCGCCCTCGGCCTGCTGACCGCCGTCACCACCATCTACCTCGCCTTCCGCCCCGAGCACCCGGCCGCCCGTCTCACCGAGGACGACGAGGCCCGGCTGCGCGCCCTGCTGGAGAAGCACGGCGGCCGCGACTCGCTCGGCCACTTCGCGCTCCGCCGCGACAAGGGTGTCGTCTTCTCCCCCAGCGGCAAGGCCGCCGTCTGCTACCGCGTGGTGTCCGGGGTGATGCTGGCCAGCGGCGACCCGATCGGCGACGTGGAGGCCTGGCCCGGCGCCATCGAACGGTTCATGGACGAGGCCAGGGCCCACTCCTGGACCCCTGCCGTGATGGGCTGCAGCGAGACCGGCGGCGAGGTCTGGACCCGCGAGACCGGGCTCGACGCCCTGGAACTGGGCGACGAGGCGGTGGTGGATGTCGCGGATTTCTCGCTCGCCGGGCGCGCGATGCGCAACGTACGCCAGATGGTGAAGCGCATTGAACGCCTCGGCTACGAGACCCGGGTCCGGCGCGTGAGCGACATCGGCGAGGACGAACTCGCCCGCATCCGCCGGGCCGCCGACGACTGGCGCGGCACCGACAACGAACGCGGCTTCTCCATGGCGCTCGGCCGGATCGGCGACGCGGCCGACGGGGACTGCGTCATCGCCACCGCCCACAAGGCCGGCGAACACACCGACGACTCCCCCTACGGCGACCTCAAGGCCGTACTCCACTTCGTCCCGTGGGGCCGCGACGGCATGTCCCTCGACCTGATGCGCCGCGACCGCTCCGCCGACCCCGGCATGAACGAGCTGCTGATCGTCGCCGCCCTCCAGGCGGCCCCCCAGCTCTCGGTCGAGCGGGTCTCGCTGAACTTCGCGATGTTCCGTTCGGCCCTCGCCCGCGGCGAGAAGCTCGGCGCCGGACCGGTGCTGCGGACCTGGCGCGGACTGCTGATCTTCCTGTCCCGCTGGTTCCAGATCGAATCGCTGTACAAGTTCAACGCCAAGTTCCGGCCACGCTGGGAACCCCGCTTCGTCGTCTACCGCACCGCCCGCGACCTGCCCCGCATCTCCCTCGCCGCCATGCAGGCGGAGGGCTTCGTGAGCCTGGCGCTGCCCCGCCCCTTCGCCCGCCGCTTCCCGGCCCCCCGGCCCCGCCCCTGCGCCCACACCGCGGCACCCGGCCGGGAGCAGCACGCGCGCGCGGCGTAGCTCCGCTCCGTACGGGGCCTACGCTGGTCGCATGAGTACGTTGCGTGGACGAGGCACGGTCCAGGGCCTTCCGGAGTGGGACCGCTGCGCGGTCATGGGTGTCGTGAACGTGACCCCGGACTCCTTCTCCGACGGAGGCCGCTGGTTCGACACCACGGCCGCGGTCAAACACGGCCTCGACCTGGTCGCCCAGGGCGCCGACCTGATCGACGTGGGCGGCGAGTCGACCCGCCCCGGCGCCAGCCGGGTGGACGCCTCGGAGGAGCTGCGGCGCGTGGTCCCGGTGGTCCAGGGCCTGGCGTCCGAAGGGGTCACGGTCTCCGTGGACACCATGCGTGCCCGGGTCGCCGAGCAGGCGGTCGCGGCCGGAGCGTCCCTGGTCAACGACGTGAGCGGCGGCCTCGCCGACCCCGACATGGTCCGGGTCGTCGCCGCGGCCGGCACCCCGTTCGTCGTGATGCACTGGCGCGGCTTCAGCGAGTCCATGAACAGCCGGGCGGTGTACGGGGACGTCGTCGCCGAGGTCGCCCGCGAGCTGCGGGAACGCATGGACGCCGTGGTCACCGGCGGCATCGCCCCGGAACGGATCGTGATCGACCCCGGGCTCGGCTTCGCCAAGGACGCCGCCCACGACCTCTCCCTGGTCGCCCACCTCGACGAGCTGCGCGACCTGGGCCGCCCGCTGCTGGTCGCCGCCTCCCGCAAGCGCTTCCTCGGCCACGTACTGGCGGGCGACGGCGCCGCCCCGCCCCCCGCCCGCGAACGCGACGCCGCCACCGCGGCGATCTCCGCGCTCTCCGCCCACGCCGGCGCCTGGGCCGTCCGGGTCCACGAGGTACGGGCCACGGCCGACGCCGTGCGGGTCGCCCGCGCCGTTGAGGGAGCCGCGTGAGCGGGCCCCGCGACGAGCACGCGGAGGCGGCCGCCGACATCGCGGCCGTCGAGCAGGCCAACACCGCCTTCTACGAGGCGATGGAGCGCGGCGACTTCGAGGAGCTCTCCGGGCTCTGGCTGCCGGGCGAGGACCTCACCGTCTCCTGCGTACACCCGGGCTGGCCGGTGCTGAGCGGCCGCGGCGAGGTGCTGCGCAGCTACGCGCTGATCATGGCGAACACCGAGTACATCCAGTTCTTCCTGACCGACGTCGGGATCTCGATGACCGGCGACACGGCCCTGGTGACGTGCACGGAGAACATCCTCAGCGGCGGCCCCGCGGAGGAGGGCAACGCGCTCGGACCGCTGGTCGGCCAACTCGTCGTGGCCACCAATGTGTTCCGGCGCACACCCGACGGCTGGAAGCTCTGGTCCCACCACGGCTCGCCCGTACTGACCGAAACCGGTGAGGAAGAGGACGAAGAGACCCCCTCCTGACCTGCCCGTCGGACGGCCGGGCCCCGAAAGGGGTTGGAACGGGGCAGTGGGGGTATACGCGGCTACCAGTCCCGTGGGGCCGTGTCCACGGCCCCCGCGGGCGAGCACTGTCGGTGCTCGCAGGTAGATTCGAAAGAGAGCACCTCGCCGTCCGCACACGGCCCCGTGTCTCTACGACCAACGACAGCAGGAGTGATTCACGTGGATCGTGTCGCGCTGCGCGGCCTCAAGGCCCGTGGGCACCATGGCGTCTTTCCCAAGGAACGGGAAGAGGGCCAGACCTTCATCGTGGACCTGGTGCTCGGCCTGGACACCCGCCCCGCGGCAGCCGCCGACGACCTGACGAAGACCGTGCACTACGGCGTGGTCGCGGAGGAGGTCGTCGAAGTGGTGCAGGGCGACCCCGTGGACCTGATCGAAACGCTCGCGGAGCGCATCGCCCAGCAGTGCCTCAAGCACGAAGGAGTCGAGGAGGTGGAGGTCGTGGTGCACAAGCCGGACGCGCCGATCACCGTCCCCTTCGACGATGTGACCATCACCATCACCCGGAGCCGAGTATGACTGCGTTTTCCACCGACGGGCAGAGCGACCCGACCGTCCAGCCGGTGCCCGCCTCCGTGGTCGAGCAGGTGGACGCGGCGGACGTCACCCTCTCCAACCCCAAGCGCGCCGTGATCTCCCTGGGCTCCAACCTCGGCAACCGCCTGGAGACCCTCCAGGGCGCCATCGACGCACTGGAGGACACCCCCGGACTGCGGGTCAAGGCGGTCTCCCCGGTGTACGAGACGGAGCCCTGGGGTGTCACCCCCGGCTCCCAGCCCTCGTACTTCAACGCGGTGATCGTCGTGAAGACGACGCTTCCCCCGTCCTCCCTCCTGGAGCGCGGCCAGGCCATCGAGGAGGCCTTCGACCGGGTCCGCGAGGAGCGCTGGGGCCCGCGCACCATCGACGTCGACATCGTGGCGTACGCGGACGTCGTCTCCGACGACCCGGTGCTCACCCTCCCCCACCCCAGGGCCCGTGAGCGGGCCTTCGTCCTCGCCCCGTGGCACGACGTCGACCCCGAGGCCCAGCTGCCCGGCGCCGGCCCCGTCGCGGAGCTGCTGGCCGGAGTCGGCCGCGACGGGGTACTGCCCCGCGCCGACCTGGAACTCCGCCTGCCCGAGTAGTCGTTAGTCTCAGTCGTTAGGCTCGACGGAAACGGATCACCGGCGGCGAAGGGCGGATCACTCGGTGAAGCAACTCAGGCTCGGGGTACTGGCCGGCCTCTTCGCCGCTGCCGGGGTGCTCTCCTGGGGCGGTGCCCGCCTCTGGGACTCCCTGGGCAGCCTGCCGAGCGTTCCCCTCGCCGCTCCGATCGTGCTCGCGGTGATCGCCGTCATCCTGCTGGCGACGGCGCTCTCCATCCGTTCCCGGCTGCGCGCCCAGCGCGAGCGCCGGCCGGGAGCCAAGGGCATCGAGCCACTGATGGCGGCACGCGCGGTCGTCTTCGGCCAGGCCAGCGCCCTGGTCGTCTCCCTGGTCTCCGGAATGTACGGCGGCACCGGCGTCTTCCTGCTCGGCTCCCTCGACATCCCGGCCCGCCGCGACCAGGCGATCTACGCGGGCTTCGCCGTCCTGGCAGGCGTCGCGGTGGTCGCCGCGGCCCTCTGGCTGGAACGCATCTGCAGGCTCCCCGACGACGAGGACAACGACCGGAGCTCGGCGGCCGCGTAGGGCCACCGAGCTCCTGCGGTGCGGATGCGGGGCCGGTGGTCCGGTCAGCGCGCCATGATCAGGCTCATGGCCTCGGCACGTGTCGCCGGGTCGCGGAGCTGTCCGCGCACCGCCGAGGTCAGTGTCTTCGCCCCCGGCTTGCGGATACCGCGCATCGACATGCACATGTGCTCGCACTCGACGACGACGATGACCCCGCGCGGCTCCAGGATCTCCATCAGGGACTCGGCGATCTGCGTGGTGAGGCGCTCCTGGACCTGCGGACGCCGGGCGTAGACATCGACCAGCCGGGCCAGCTTGGAAAGACCGGTGATCTTGCCGCTGGTCGCCGGGATGTACCCGACGTGCGCGACGCCCCGGAACGGCACCAGATGATGTTCACAGGTACTGAAGACCTCGATGTCCTTGACCAGCACCATCTCGTCGTGGCCGAGGTCGAACGTGGTCGTCAGGACGTCCTCGGGCTGCTGGTGGAGGCCCGCGAATATCTCCTTGTACGCCCGCGCCACCCGGCCCGGCGTCTCGCGCAGTCCCTCGCGGTCCGGGTCCTCGCCCACCGCGATGAGGAGTTCGCGCACGGCGGCCTCGGCCCTCTTCTCGTCGAACTCGCCGATCGAACCCTGGCCGTCCAGCGTCACCGGGTCGGTCATCTGTGCCTCGTTCCTCTGAGCTGTCACGCGCCATGCCTCCGCACGGACGTACGAAAAAACCGCGCCCCCACAGGCTAGAACCTGTGGGGGCGCGGCTTCCATTCCGGGCCCGGTGCGATCCCCGTGAAAGGGGCCACACCGGGGAACGGGGTCAGCTCTCGGGCCGGTCCTCCGGGACGACCTCGGTGGCCGGGACGGTGTCCGTGGGGACGACCGAACCGTTCGCCGTGGTGGCGCCGTTGGTGAGGGCGAGCTCCTTCGGCGAGAGCACCGGCGGACGCGTCGAAGGCGTACGCCGGGCCGAGCCGGTCCACGCCGGACGGGCCGGGCGCTTCACGATCGGGGCGAAGATCTCGGCGATCTCCTCCTTGCCGAGCGTCTCCTTCTCAAGGAGCTGGAGCACCAGGTTGTCCAGGACGTCGCGGTTCTCGACGAGGATCTCCCACGCGTCGTTGTGGGCGGTCTCGATGAGCTTCTTGACCTCCTCGTCGACGAGGGCCGCGACCTCTTCCGAGTAGTCGCGCTGGTGGCCCATCTCCCGGCCCACGAAGGGCTCGGTGTTGTCGCCGCCGAACTTGATCGCGCCGAGACGCTCCGTCATGCCGTACTGCGTGACCATCGCGCGGGCCGTTGCGGTGGCCTTCTCGATGTCGTTGGCGGCACCGGTGGTCGGGTCGTGGAAGACCAGCTCCTCGGCCGCGCGCCCGCCCAGCATGTAAGCCAGCTGGTCGAGCATCTCGTTGCGCGTCGTGGAGTACTTGTCCTCCTCCGGGAGCACCATCGTGTAACCGAGGGCGCGGCCGCGGGAGAGGATCGTGATCTTGTGGACCGGGTCCGCCTGGGGGGAAGCCGCCGCGACCAGGGCGTGTCCGCCCTCGTGGTACGCGGTGATCTTCTTCTCCTTCTCGGACATGATCCGGGTCCGCTTCTGCGGGCCCGCCACGACACGGTCGATGGCCTCGTCGAGCATCTTGTTGTCGATCAGCTTCAGATCGGCGCGCGCCGTGAGGAGCGCCGCTTCGTTCAGCACGTTCGACAGGTCGGCACCGGTGAAGCCGGGCGTACGACGGGCGACGGCGCCGAGATCGACGTCCTTCGCGACCGGCTTGCCCTTCTGGTGCACCTTGAGGATCTCCAGACGGCCCTGCATGTCCGGCCGGTCGACCGCGATCTGCCGGTCGAAACGGCCCGGACGCAGCAGCGCCGGGTCGAGGATGTCCGGCCGGTTCGTGGCGGCGATCAGGATGACGCCGCCCTTCACGTCGAAGCCGTCCATCTCGACGAGCAGCTGGTTCAGCGTCTGCTCGCGCTCGTCGTGCCCGCCGCCCATTCCGGCACCGCGGTGCCGGCCGACGGCGTCGATCTCGTCGACGAAGACGATCGCCGGGGCGTTCGCCTTGGCCTGCTCGAAGAGGTCACGGACCCGGCTGGCACCGACACCGACGAACATCTCGACGAAGTCGGAACCGGAGATCGAGTAGAACGGGACGCCCGCTTCGCCGGCGACGGCGCGTGCGAGCAGCGTCTTGCCCGTACCGGGAGGCCCGTACAGCAGGACGCCCTTGGGGATCTTGGCGCCGACGGCCTGGAACTTCGCCGGCTCCTGGAGGAACTCCTTGATCTCCTGGAGCTCCTCGACGGCCTCGTCCGAGCCCGCCACATCGGCGAACGTCGTCTTCGGGGTGTCCTTGGTGATCAGCTTGGCCTTGGACTTCCCGAACTGCATGACCCGGGAGCCGCCGCCCTGCATCTGATTCATCAGGAACAGGAAGACGACCACGATCAGGACGAACGGCAGCAGCGAGAGGAGGATCGAGATGAACGGGGACTGCTTGGACGGCGAGACCGTGTAGCCCTCGTCGATCTTGCCGCTCTCGAACTTCTGCTGCAGCGTGTCCGCGAGCTGGACACCCTGGTTGCCGATGTAGCTCGCCTGGAACTTGGTGCCGGACTCGCCCGAGAGCTTCTGGCCCTTCTTCAACTCGATCTTGATGATCTGATCGTCACCGGTGGTCAGCTTGGCCTGCGCCACCTGGTCCTTGCTGATCGCCTGGATCACCTTGCCGGTGTCCACCGATTTGTAGCCGCCCGACGAGCCGACGACTGTCATCAACACGACCACGGCGAGGACGGCCAGCACGATCCACATGACCGGCCCACGGAAGTATCGCTTCACGTCCATCCATACGGGGCGAAGCCGCCCCGTCCCTCCTGCCCGTAGGTAAATGCTGCTGTGAGAAAAGACTGTTCTTCGGACGGTACCCCAGCATTGTCACCCGCGACTGCCGGGGACGTCTGTCAAAACCCGCCTTCGAAGGCTCAACGGCGGGGATCCCGTGAAAGGTTCCCCGCCGTCGGCTCCGGTCGGTCCGGGCACCGCCGGTGCCGGGCGAAGGGCCCCGGAAGGGCTCCGTGCGGAGGTCAGCCCCCGTAGACGTGCGGGGCGAGCGTGCCGACGAAGGGGAGGTTGCGGTACTTCTCGGCGTAGTCGAGGCCGTAACCGACGACGAATTCGTTGGGGATGTCGAAACCGACCCACTTGCAGTCGAGCGCGACCTTGGCCGCGTCCGGCTTGCGCAGCAGGGTGCAGATCTCCAGGGACGCGGGCTCCCGCGAGCCGAGGTTCGACATCAGCCACGACAGGGTCAGCCCCGAGTCGATGATGTCCTCGACGATCAGGACGTGCTTGCCCTTGATGTCGGTGTCCAGGTCCTTGAGGATCCGGACCACTCCGGAGGACTGGGTGCCGGCGCCGTACGACGAGACGGCCATCCAGTCCATGGTGACGGGGGTGGACAGCGCGCGCGCCAGATCCGCCATCACCATCACTGCGCCCTTGAGGACGCCGACGATGAGCAGGTCCTTGCCCGCGTACTCCGCGTCGATCTTCGCGGCCAGCTCGACGAGCTTCGCGTCGATCTCTTCCTTGGTGAGGAGCACCGACTGAAGGTCGGTGCCCATGTCCTTCTCGTTCACCCGCGTCTCTTTCTCTGCCTGCCCGGTCCGGGGTGTTGCCCCCGCACCTGCGCGGCCGCTCGCCTGCGTTGTCAGCCGCCTGTGCTTCAGCTCTGCCGAATGACCAGTCTGCCACCCTGCCGCATGGCTTCGACCCGACCGGGCAGGTTGATGGCCCGCTGGCCGCGCCAGCCGGTGATCAGACGGTCGACTTCCTCGATGTGCCGGGCGAAGAGCGAACCGGCCGGGGAACCGGCCTCCATGGCGGCCCGGCGCAGGACCCGGCGGCGTACGGCGGGCGGCAGCGCGTACAGCTTGGCGCACTCCAGACGGCCCGCGTCGTCCCGCACGGCGCGGTCGGCCTGGGCGGCCCAGGTGTCCAGCGCGTCGGCGTCGTCGCGGGAGAGCTGCGCGGTGCGGGCGAGGGCCTCGACGACCCCTTTGCCCAGCGCCTTCTCCAGGGCGGGCAGGCCCTCGTGGCGCAGCCGGGAGCGGGTGTAGGCGGGGTCGATGTTGTGCGGGTCGTCCCAGACGGGCAGCGACTGGACGAGGCAGGCCTTGCGGGCGGTCTGCCGGTCGAGCTGGAGGAAGGGGCGGCGGTATCGGCCGGCCGGTCCGGACGCGGCGGCCATGCCGGAGAGCGAGCGGATGCCGGAGCCGCGGGCGAGGCCGAGCAGCACCGTCTCCGCCTGGTCGTCGCGGGTGTGTCCGAGCAGGACGGCGGCGGCGCCGTGCCGCTCGGCCGCCGCGTCCAGGGCGGCGTAGCGGGCGTCCCGGGCCGCGGCCTCGGGGCCGCCGTCGTGGCCGACCCGCACGGCGACGGACTCGACCGGGTCGAGGTGCATCGCGGTGAGGCGGTCCACGACCTCGGCGGCCCGGGTGTCGGAGCCGTCCTGGAGGCCGTGGTCGACGGTGATCCCGCCGGCCCGGACGGAGAGCTTGGGGGCCTCGAAGGCGAGGGCGGAGGCGAGGGCCATGGAGTCGGCGCCGCCGGAGCAGGCCACCAGCACCAGCGGGGTGTCGGGGCGTTCGGGGAGTGCGGCGCGCCGCCTGCCCGCACCGGCTTCGGCGAGCTCGGGGTGCGGGGTGCGCCGGGTGAGGTCGGCGCTTCGGTTGTGATCGGTGAGTACGTCGTGGAGTACGCGGCGGACCGCCAGGCGTATCGCCGCGACCGCAGGATGGGGACCCATGTCCGGTGCCCTTCGTGGAGTTCGGTGAGGTGCCCTCGAAGTGGCGGACCGGAGATCTGCCGTCACTCAGAGTGCGTCGATGGTGACAGAGGCAAGCCGTCCATCGAGCATTGCACGCCTTCCCATGCCCCTACGGTCCCTCGGATGGGTGATTACCGGCGCGTTCTCATCCTGTCGTCCGCCGTCGGACCGGCCATGATCAGGACTCTGCCTTACGGTGCACCCTCGCGATCCAGTCGGCGGGCCTGGCGATCTCCGCCTTGGTGGGCAGGGTGTTCGGCGAGGTCCAGACCCGGTTGAAGCCGTCCATGCCGACCTCGTCGACCACGGCGCGGACGAACCGTTCGCCGTCGCGGTACTGGCGCAGTTTGGCGTCGAGGCCGAGGAGCTTGCGCAGCGCCTGGTCGAGCCGGCCCGCGCCGCGTGCCCTGCGCTGCTGGAACTTCTCCCGGATCTCGCCGACGGAGGAGACCACCTCGGGGCCGACGCCGTCCATCACGTAGTCGGCGTGGCCTTCGAGCAGGGACATCACGGCGGTGAGCCGGCCGAGGATCTCGCGCTGGGCGGGCGTCTGGACGAGTTCGACCAGGCTGCGGCCGCCCTCTTCGCCCTCCTCGCCCTCGGGGCGCCCCCCGGCCAGGGACTGGGCGGCCTCGCGGAGCCGTTCCAGCACGGTCATCGGGTCGACGTCGGTCTCGTCGAGGAATGTCTGGATCTCGCCCTGCAGATGGTCGCGGAGCCAGGGCACCGCGGTGAACTGGGTGCGGTGGGTCTCCTCGTGGAGCGCGACCCAGAGCCGGAAGTCGTGCGGGTCGACCTCCAGTTCGCGTTCGACGTGCACGATGTTCGGGGCGACGAGCAGCAGCCGGCCGCCGCCGTCGGCCGAGGCGGGGAGCTCGCGGGTGGCCGGGGCGAACGTCTCGTACTGGCCGAGCACCCGGGAGGCCAGGAACGACAGCAGCATCCCGACCTCGACGCCGGTGACCTTGCCGCCGACCGCGCCGAGCACGGCGCCGCCGGGGCCGCCCGCGCGCCGGTCCTGCATCTTCCCCAGCAGCGGGCGGAGCAGTTCGCGGAAGCCCGCGACATTGGCCTTGATCCAGCCGGCCCGGTCCACGACCAGGACGGGGGTGTCCTCCGGTTCGGTCCCCTCCGGGATCATCCGGGTGAAGGAACGGACGTGCTCCTCCGCGGCCTTGGCATGCCGGCGCAGCTCCGCGACGACCTCGCGGGCCTCCTCGCGGCTGATCTCCGGCCCCGGCCGCACAAGTCGGGTCGCGGTCGCGACCGCGAGATTCCAGTCGACCATCTCGGCACCACCGATGCTCGTCATGCGTCAACCGTACGTGCTCGGGTCCGTCCGCGGTGCGGTGTTGAAGGCTCAGAGTCTGTCGGGTGGCCTTCGATCGGAAAGCGGACGCGGTCTGGTGCGTGCGATTCCAAGGCGCCGGGATGGCCTCGGGTGGGGCCTCCCCTGCTCGAACGGAGTTGAGAGCTTGGGGAAGGAGCTACCAGGCCATCCCGGCAACGCGGGAAGCGTGCGTGCCAGACCGCGTCCGCCCGGTCAGAGGCCACCCGACAGGCTCTCAGCCGGTACGGGAGGCGAGGGTGGTGGCGAGGGTGTCGAGCGCGGTCTGGGCCTCGGACGGGGAGGTCGTGCCGGATGCCAGGAAGGCGAAGGCGAGCAGCCGGCCCTGCCGGTCGACGACTGTTCCCGCGAGGGTGTTCACGCCGGTGAGGGTGCCGGTCTTGGCGCGGATCAGGCCGGTGCCCCCGGACTTCCCGGTGAAGCGGTCGCTGAGCGTGCCGCTGAAACCGGCCACCGGGAGGCCGGTGAGGACCGGGCGCAGTTCGGGGTGGTCCGGGTCGGCCGCTCGGGCGAGGAGGCCCGCCAGCAGTCCGGCGGTGACCTTGTCCTTGCGGTCGAGTCCGCTGCCGTCGGCGAAGTCCGCGCCGGCCAGCGGCAGGTGGAGCTTCCTGAGCTGTGCGGTGACGGCGCGTCGGCCGCCCGCGAAGTCCGCCGGTTCGCCGGCGGCGAGCGCGGTCTGCCTGGCGAGTGCCTCGGCGATGTCGTTGTCGCTGTTGGTCAGGGCCCGCTCGACCAGGGCGGAGAGCGGTACGGAGCGGTGTTCGGCGACCTTGCGGGAACCGGTGGCCGGGCGGCCGGGCTCCGGCTCCGCCCCGGTGTCGATCCCGGCGTCGTCGAGGAGCTTGGCGAAGGTACGGGCGGTGTCCCCGGCCGGGTCGTCGCTGCGCGGGGCGGGTCCGCTGGTGGTGTCGTCGAGCCTGCCCTCGTCGGTCATCAGGGCGCTGACGGGTGCGATGTTCTCGTTGGGGCCGATCGGGTGCCGGGGCGGGCCGGAGTAGCGGGAGGTGTCGTAGGTGAGGCGGGCCTTCTCGACTCCGTGGTCCTTCAGGGCGCGGGCGGTGTCGGTGGCCAGCCCGCGCAGGGCGGCCCGGTCGAGGACGGGGTCGCCGCCGCCGACCAGGATGAGGCGGCGGAAGTCGGGGGACGCCCGGACGGTGGTGGCGATGCGGTGGTCGGGGCCGAGGGCGGTCAGGGCGGCGACCGCGGTGGCGATCTTGACGGTGGAGGCGGGCGTCATGGGGGTGCCGGCGCCCTGGCCGTACAGCCGCTCGCCGCTGGCGGTGTCGATGACGACGGCGGCGTGCCGCTCGCCCAGCGCGGGGTCCTTCAGCAGCGGGCCGAGGGCGGCGCGGAGGGCGGCGGCTGCGCTGTTCGAGGTGGTGCGGGTGTCCGGGGCGGAGTTGTCGACGGCGGCGGAGAGTGCGGCCAGGACGGCCGGGGCGCTGGGTGCGGGTTCCGGTCCGGACGGGGCGGCGGATTCGTGATGTGCGCCACCTGTGCCGCTCCGGGCGGCGGCCCAGTCCCTCTCGGCCTTACGCTGACCCGAGTCCCATGGGCCGGCGGCAAGGACGACGCCGGCTGCGAGCGCCAGGCCCAGGCCGGCGGAGACGGCGGTGAACTGCCGGTCGTTCAGTCCCCTCGACCTGATCATGCCGGCCCGACGGGCGAGCCTGCTCAGCTTGTCCAGCGGGTTGACCGACGGTCTTTTCACCGGCTCGTCCACCGTTGACCAGCCCCTTTCGCGAGCACACATCTGCGTGGGGGACACTTAATCACCAGTCGTATGTGTTGATCATGGAGGAGCCACCCGTGGAGTTCGACGTCACCATCGAGATCCCGAAGGGTTCGCGGAACAAGTACGAGGTGGACCACGAGACCGGTCGGATCCGCCTGGACCGTCGACTCTTCACCTCGACCAGCTACCCGGCGGACTACGGCTTCGTCGAGAACACCCTCGGCGAGGACGGCGACCCGCTGGACGCGCTGGTCATCCTGGACGAGCCGACCTTCCCCGGCTGCCTCATCAAGTGCCGTGCCATCGGCATGTTCCGGATGACCGACGAGGCCGGCGGCGACGACAAGCTGCTGTGCGTGCCGGCCTCCGACCCCCGGGTGGAGCACCTGCGCGACATCCACCACGTGTCGGAGTTCGACCGCCTGGAGATCCAGCACTTCTTCGAGGTCTACAAGGACCTGGAGCCCGGCAAGTCCGTCGAGGGCGCCGACTGGGTCGGCCGCGCCGAGGCCGAGGCCGAGATCGAGGCCTCCTACAAGCGTCTTGAGGCGCAGGGCGGCGCGCACTGACCCCAGGGTCGCGGCCGGTTTCCGGCCGAGGTACGTGACACGGTTCCGTTTGCGGTTCCGTGCCGGAGCGGGCGGTACTCCCTCTGTGGAGTGCCGCCCGTTCCGTGTGTCCTGACCCGGGCCCGTGTGCCGCCCTCCTGGCGTCCCTGCCGCCTCCCGTGGCCATACTGGGCACAGGTGCGGCCGACGGTGCGCAGTCGAGGAGGAGCGAGGTCGAGTGGTGGCGGAGCAGGGCGGTCCGGAGGACCAGAAGCCCCAGTCCGACGAGGCGCGCAGTGCCTTCGTCCCGCCGGCCGGGGTGGACCGGCGCGCGTCCGCGCCCGACGACGACCACCCGACCTCGGAGTTCGCCGTTCCGTCCGGTCTGGCGGCCGAGCCCCAGGGGCCGGGAACGGGTTCCGCTTCGGGTTCCGCTTCGGGGCCGGGTCCGGGTTCGGGCCCGAGTTCGGACACGATCGGTTCGGCCTTCGCGCCGCCGAGCACGTACAGCGCCCAGCACTCGCCGCCCGCCTTCACCCCGGCCCACGGCAGCCCGATGATCCGGCTGACCAAGGAGGCCCCCTGGCAGGACCGGATGCGCACGATGCTGCGGATGCCGGTCGCCGAGCGCCCGGCGTCCGAGCCGGTGCAGAGGGCCGACGAGGCGGGGCCCGCAGTGCCGCGCGTGCTCGACCTGACGCTGCGTATCGGGGAGTTGCTGCTGGCGGGCGGCGAGGGTGCCGAGGACGTCGAGGCGGCCATGTTCGCGGTGACCCGCAGCTACGGCCTGGACCGCAGCGAGCCCACGGTCACCTTCACCCTGCTGTCGATCTCGCACCAGCCGTCGCTGGTCGACGACCCGGTGACGGCGAGCCGTACCGTACGCCGGCGCGGCACCGACTACACCCGGCTGGCAGCCGTCTTCCGGCTGATCGACGACATCACCTCCGAGGAGGTCGAGGTCTCGCTGGAGGAGGCCTACCGGCGGCTGGCGGAGATCCGGCGCAACCGTCACCCGTACTCCGGCTGGGCGCTGACGCTGGCCGGCGGTGGCCTCGCGGGAGCGGCGTCGGTGCTGGTCGGCGGTGGTCCGCTGGTGTTCGTGGTGGCGGCGGTCGGCGCGATGCTCGGCGACCGGCTGGCCTGGCTCTTCGCGGGCCGGGGGCTGCCGGAGTTCTACCAGTTCGTGGTGGCGGCGATGCCGCCCGCCGCGATGGGCGTGGCGCTGACCCTCACCCACTGGTCGGACGTACGGCCGTCGGCGGTGATCACCGGTGGGCTGTTCGCGCTGCTGCCGGGGCGGGCGCTGGTGGCGGGGGTGCAGGACGGACTGACCGGCTACTACATCACCGCGGCGGCGCGGCTGCTGGAAGTGATGTACCTGTTCATCGGCATCGTCGTCGGTGTGCTGCTGGTGCTGTACCTGGGTCTCCAGCTGGGCGCCCAGCTGAACCCCGAGGCCAGATTCGTCCCGCACGACCGGCCGGTGGTGCAGATCCTGGCGTCGATGGCGCTCTGTCTCGCGTTCGCGATCCTGCTCCAGCAGGACCGGTCCACGGTTCTGGCGGTGACCCTCAATGGCGGTGTGGCCTGGGTGATCTACGGGGCGATGGCCCGTACCGGCAATATCTCGCCGGTGGCGGCGACAGCTACGGCGGCCGGTCTGGTGGGTCTGTTCGGGCAGCTGTTCTCGCGCTACCGGTACACCTCGTCGCTGCCGTTCATCACGGCGGCGATCGGTCCGCTGCTGCCCGGTTCGGCCACGTACTTCGGTCTGCTGGCCGTGGCGCAGGGGAGGGTGAACACCGGGCTCGCCTCGCTGTCGACGGCGGTGGCCACGGCCCTGGCCATCGCGATCGGGGTGAACCTGGGGAGCGAGATCTCCCGGCTGTTCATGCGGGTGCCGGGTGCGGTCGGCGGGGCCAACCGCCGCGCGGCCAAGCGGACGCGCGGCTTCTGAGACCCGGCGGGACGTACGTCAGCGCTTGGCGTGCCGGCCGCGCTGGCCCGGGGACGGGCTGCCCCCGGCGGACGGGCCCTGGCCCTCGCCGTCGCCGGACGCCGCCTCCTTCTTCGACTTGGAGCGGGCCCGCAGGAACTCGATCCCGATCGGCACCACCGAGATGAGCACGATCAGGATGAGCATCGCCTCGATGTTCTCGTGGACGAAGTCGATCTTGCCGAGGGCCGAGCCGAGCAGCGTGACGCCGACGCCCCAGAGCACTCCGCCGATGATGTTGAACACGATGAACGAGCGGTAGTTCATCCGGCTCACACCGGCGATGATCGGCGTGAACGTACGCACCACGGGCACGAAGCGGGCCAGGATCAGCGACTTCGGGCCGTACTTCTCGAAGAACTCGTGCGCCTTCTCGACGTTCTCCTGCTTGAAGAGGCGGGAGTCCGGGCGGTTGAAGAGCGAGGGGCCGACCTTGCGGCCGAAGAGATAGCCCACCTGGTCGCCGATGATCGCCGCCAGCGCCACCAGGAGGCAGACCAGCCAGAGCGGGGTCTTCAGCTGGCCGGTGGTCACCAGCAGACCCGTGGTGAACAGGAGCGAGTCGCCGGGGAGGAAGAAGCCGATCAGCAGTCCGGACTCGGCGAACACGATGAGGAGTACGCCGGGGAGTCCGAAGGTGTTGATCAGATAGTCCGGGTCCAGCCAGCTCGGGCCGAGCGCAAGCGTATTCAAGGGTCCGGGGCTCCTGGATCGTTCGATGGCGGCTGCGTGGCCGCCCAAAGCTATCAACGCGGGATGACGCCCCTGGGTTCCAGTGGCCCGCGCGGGGATGCACACCGGGGCAACCGGGACAAAGCTGTCCCCAGGAGGTGCCACACGATGGGCATTGAGGATTACGGCGGCGGGCAGACGGACCGGTCGGACGTCCTGGTCGTCACGACGAACGACGTGCCGGGCTTCCAGGTGACCCGGGTGATCGGGGAGGTGTTCGGCCTCACGGTCCGCTCCCGCCATCTGGGCAGCCAGATCGGTGCCGGGCTCAAGTCCATGATCGGCGGCGAGCTGAAGGGGCTGACCAAGACCCTGGTCCAGACCCGCAACCAGGCGATGGAACGTCTCGTCGAGCAGGCGAAGGCACGCGGTGCCAACGCGGTGCTGATGATGCGCTTCGACGTGACCGAGGCGGCCGACGTGGGCACGGAGGTGTGCGCGTACGGAACGGCGGTCGTGATCAGCAGGAGCTGAGCGGGCGGGGCCACGGGGGCGGGGGCGGTCGTCGTCCGGCCGCCCCCGCCCCCGTGGCGGTCACGCCAGGCGCCGGGCGTTGGCGTCGATCGCGTCCCGCAGATGCTCGGCCAGGCCCGGCCGCATCGAGTCGTAGAACGCCCGGAACCGCTCGTCGGACACGTACATCCCGCCGAGCCCCCGGTGCATCTCGGCGGAGCACTCGTAGAACCACTTGCCGATGTGCAGCCGGTGGGCCTCGGCCAGGTCCATCGCCCGCTCACCGGTGGCCGGCTCCCCGGCCTCCACCAGCGCGGCGTAGGCGGCGCTCCACTCGGCGACCTCCGCCTGCATCCGCTTCCAGTCGTCCTTGGTGTACCGGGCGGCCCGGCGCTGCGACTCGGCGTAGGCGTCGGTGCCGCCCCAGCGGGCTTCGGCCTCCTCGGCGTGCTCCTCGGGGTCCTTGCCCCCGAAGACCTCGAACTTCTCCTCGGGCGTGAGGTTGATGCCCATCTTCCGTGCCTCCATTGCTGTCTCGACGGCGTCGGCCATCCTTCTGAGCTCGGTGATCCGGTCGGAGAGCAGTCGGTGCTGGCGCCGCAGATGTTCCTGCGGGTCCGCTCCCGGATCGTCGAGCAGTACCGCGATCTCGTCGAGCGGGAAGCCGAGTTCCCGGTAGAACAGGATCTGCTGGAGCCGGTCGAGATCGCCGTCGTCGTAACGGCGGTGCCCGGCCCGGCTGCGCCCGCTGGGCGAGAGCAGTCCGATGCCGTCGTAGTGGTGCAGGGTGCGCACCGTGACTCCGGCGAATCCGGCGACCTGTCCCACGGGGTACTCCATGGCTCCCCGCTCCCTTCTCCGATCGGGTACGTCCTGAGCCTCGGCCCTGACGTGACGTGAGGTGCAAGTCCGAATCGGCACCACCCTCGGTGCCATCTGATGAGTTATGTTCCTTTTACGCCGTTATGGTGAGCCGGTGGCCACCGAATCCCCCGCCCTCGCCGGATCCGCCCCCGAGCCCACCCCCGTACGGCGGCTGCTGCCCGTCATCGTGCCCGCACTGGCCGTCGGGGTTCTCTGCGCCCTCGTCCTGCTCGGCATCAGCCTGCTCGCGGAGAGGCTTCAGGACGTGCTCTGGGGGACGCTCCCCGACGCGCTCTCCGTCGGCCGCTACTCCGTGCTCTGGACGGTCGTGATGCTCACCGCGAGCGGGCTGGTGGTCGGGCTGCTCGTCCGGGCGGTGCCCGGTCACGCGGGCCCCGATCCGGCGACCACCGGGCTGGTCGATCCGCCGCTGCCGCCGGGGGTGGTCCCGGGGCTGCTGCTGGTCACGGTCCTGACCCTGGCGGGCGGGGTCAGCCTCGGTCCGGAGAACCCGATCACGGCCGCCAACATCGCGCTGGCCTGCTGGCTCGGCCGCCGCTTCCTGCCCGGCACACCGGCGGCGATGTGGCTCTCGCTCGCCGCGGCCGGCACCATCGGGGCACTCTTCGGCACCCCGGTCGCCGCCGCGCTGATCCTGTCCGAGATCCTCGCCTCCCGCGCCGAACCGGGCGCGCTCTGGGACCGCCTCTTCGGCCCGCTCGCGGCGGGCACCGCGGGTGCGCTCACCATGACCCTGCTGGCCCATCCGAGCTTCGACCTGTCACTGCCGCCCTACACCCGCACGAACTGGGACGACCTGCTCTCCTCCGTCGTCGTCGCGCTCGCCGGGGCGGTGCTCGGCCTGCTGGCGGTGTACGCCTTCCCGTATGTGCACCGGTGCTTGTGGGCGCTGAGGCACCCGGTCCTGGCGCTGACCGCCGGCGGGCTGCTGCTCGGCCTGCTGGGCGCGCTGGGCGGCCGTCTCACCCTGTTCAAGGGGCTCGACGAGGTGAAGGAGCTGGCCGCCGACCCGAGCGGGTGGCCGGCCGGGCAGTTCGCGGTCATGGCCGTGGTGAAGACGGCCGCGCTGGTGATCGCGGCGAGCTGCGGTTTCCGGGGCGGTCGGATCTTCCCCGCCGTCTTCGTGGGCGTCGCGCTGGGGCTCTGCGCCCATGCCCTGGTCACCTCGGTGCCGGTGGCACTGGCGGTGACCTGCGGGGTGCTGGGGGTGCTGCTGGCCATCACCCGGCAGGGCTGGCTGAGCCTGTTCACCGCGGCGGTGCTGGTGGGCGACGCGGCGGTACTGCCGCTGCTGTGCGTCGCCTCGCTGCCCGTGTGGCTGCTGGTGACCGGGCGGCCGCAGATGCAGCTGCGCGAGGACGGTACGCCGCTGAAGTGAGCCGGGGTGCCGTCGAAGTGAGCCGGAGTGCCGTCCGACGCGCCGGATGCCCACCCCTTCCGTATCGTCGCAACCGTATGGATTCGTCCGGATTCATTCCGTCAGGTCCGTCGGAGGTTCGCGCCATGCCCACGCCCGTCAACGTCGCCGTCATCTACTACTCGTCGACCGGAACCGTCGCCACGATCGCCAAGGCCGTCGCGCAGTACGCCGAGAAGGCCGGTGCCGAGGTGCGGCTGCGCAAGGCCGGTGAGCTGGCCCCGCAGGCGGCCATCGACTCCAACCCGGCCTGGGCGGCCAACGCGAGGGCCACCGCCGACATCGCCGAGGCCTCGCCCGACGACATGATCTGGGCGGACGCCGTGATCCTCGGATCGCCGACCCGGTTCGGCAACGTCACCTCCCAGCTCAAGCAGTTCCTCGACACCCTCGGCGGCCTCTGGCAGGCGGGCCACCTCGCGGACAAGGTCTACAGCGGCTTCACCTCCACCAGCACCGCGCACGGCGGCCAGGAGTCCACGCTGCTCGCGCTCTACAACACGATCCACCACTTCGGCGGCATCCTGGTCGCCCCCGGCTACACGGACCCGTCGAAGTTCGTCGACGGCAATCCGTACGGCACCTCGCACGTGGCCGGCCAGGGCGACATCCCGGTCGGCGAGCAGACCCTGACCGCCGCCCGGGTCCAGGCCGAGCGGGTCGTGAAGTTCACCCGGGCCATCAAGGACGGCCTGGCCGCCGAGCACTGAAAGGGCCGCCCCGATGCCACTCCACAAGGGCTCGCCCCAGAGCACCGAACCCTCCGACCCCCGCCGCCGGCTCGCCCTCAACCCGTTCTACGGGGAGGCCGACCCGGCCGCGGGCATGGAGTCGGCGCCGCCCCGGCACCGGCTGCCCGACGGGCCGATGCCGCCGTCGACCGCGTACGGCCTGGTCCATGACGAGCTGATGCTCGACGGCAACTCACGGCTCAACCTCGCCACCTTCGTCACCACCTGGATGGAGCCCCAGGCCGGGATCCTGATGGGCGAGTGCCGCGACAAGAACATGATCGACAAGGACGAGTACCCGCGCACCGCCGAGCTGGAGCGGCGCTGTGTGGCGATGCTCGCCGACCTCTGGAACGCCCCCGATCCCTCGGCCGTCGTGGGCTGTTCGACGACCGGTTCCAGCGAGGCCTGCATGCTCGCCGGAATGGCGCTGAAGCGCCGCTGGGCGGCCAGGAACGCCGACCGCTATCCCGCGTCAGCCCGGCCTAACCTGGTCATGGGCATCAATGTGCAGGTCTGCTGGGACAAGTTCTGCAACTTCTGGGAGGTCGAGCCGAGGCTGGTCCCGATGGAGGGCGACCGCTTCCATCTCGACCCGCAGGCCGCGGCCGACCTCTGCGACGAGAACACCATCGGTGTCGTCGGCATCCTCGGCTCCACCTTCGACGGCTCCTACGAGCCGATCGCGGAGCTGTGCGCGGCACTGGACGCCCTCCAGGAACGCACCGGCCTGGACATCCCCGTCCACGTGGACGGGGCCTCCGGGGCGATGGTGGCGCCGTTCCTGGACGAGGACCTGTCCTGGGACTTCCGCCAGCCGAGGGTGTCCTCCATCAACACCTCCGGGCACAAGTACGGCCTGGTCTACCCGGGCGTCGGCTGGGTGCTGTGGCGTTCGCCCGCCGAACTGCCCGAGGAGCTGGTGTTCCGGGTCAACTACCTGGGCGGCGACATGCCGACCTTCGCGCTGAACTTCTCCCGGCCGGGCGCGCAGGTGGTGGCGCAGTACTACACCTTCCTGCGGCTGGGCCGGGAGGGCTACCGGGCCGTCCAGCAGGCGTCCCGGGACGTGGCCTGCGGGCTCGCGAAGCGGATCGGGGCGATCGGCGACTTCCGGCTCCTCACCCGGGGCGACCAGCTGCCCGTCCTCGCGCTGACGACCGCACCGGACGTGACGGCCTTCGACGTCTTCGACGTGTCACGACGGCTGCGGGAACAGGGCTGGCGCGTACCGGCGTACACCTTCCCGGCCAACCGGCAGGACCTGGCGGTGCTGCGGGTGGTGTGCCGCAACGGCTTCTCCTCGGACCTCGCCGAACTGCTGCTGGAGGACCTGGACCTGATCCTTCCCGACCTGCGCCGCCAGGCTCACCCGCTGAGCCACGACCGGGAGATGGCCACCTCGTTCCACCACTGAGGCGCCGGCCGGCCGGCCGGGGCTCAGCGACCCGTCGCGTAGGGGTTCTCCTGCCCCTCGGCGAGCACTCCGACGAAGGGTTCGCCCTCCCCCGCGAAGGTGTACGCCCCGCCCTCGATGCGGGCGATCAGTCCGCGCGTCCACTCGGCCCCGGCGTCCGCCGAGTGGACCCACATGTTCATGATCTCGCCGATGTGGCCGATCGACTCGGGCCCGTCCTGAGGCGTGTAGTACTCCGTGACCGTGGCCCGCCAGGCCGCGAGACCGGCGACCCGCTCCTTGAGCAGCGCGACCGCCTCGGCCCGCTCCAGGTCGACGATCCCGCCGAGCGCCGCCGACAGCACGTCCGGCTTCTGGTCGTACGAGGTCAGCGCCGCGCGCAGCAGCGTGAAGTACTCCTCGTCGCCCCGCCCGGTGATCTCGTACTCGGTACGGGGCGGGCCGCCCGCCGTGCTCGGGGCGGTCTCGTGGGCGAGCAGCAGTCCCTGCTTCGCCATCTGCTTCAGTGCGTGATAGACCGACCCCGGCTTGGCGTTGGACCACTCGTGCGCGCCCCAGTACTCCAGGTCGTTGCGGACCTGATAGCCGTGCGCCCGGCCGTGCTGGCGCACGGCGCAGAGGACCAGCAGCCGGATCGCGGACATCTCACGCACCCCTTCTACTCAACTTTGATTAGAGTAGCCCTTCGCCTCGGCGATCAGCTCGAACGCGGTCCGGCCGTCCAGGGACTCCCGGATGATGTCGGCGTGCCCGGCGTGCCGGGCGATCTCCTCGACGAGATGGGCCAGCAGCCACCGCATCGAACACCGCTCCCCCTTCGGGAACCAGGGAGCCTCGGGCAGCGGGAAGGTGTCGCTCATGTCGGGCACCGAGCGGATGAACTTCTCGGTCTCGGCCGCGATGCCGTCCCAGAACTCCAGCATCTGCGCCACGGTCTCGTCGCCGACGAGCCGGAAGCTGTCCGCCCAGGTCTCCTCGACGCGGGCGCCCTCGTTCGGCTGCTGCTGAGCCATCCGCAGCCAGTTCAGCTCGGTCTCGGCCACGTGCTTGAGCAGCCCGGAGAGCGAGAGTTGGCTGACACTGGGGCGGCTCGCCGCCTGCTCCTCGGTCAGTCCGATCAGGGAGCGCCGGATCGCCCCGCGCTGGGCCTCGACGAAGGAGAGGAGCATGCCGCGCTCGTCGCCGGAGGTTTCCGAGGGAACGTGAGTGACCATGATGACCGCCTCGATGCTTTGTGCCGGTTCTGCCTGACACCGAACAAGCTACGGCCCGATGCGGTCAGCTTCTGTCCTCGATGACGAGGAGGCACGGAAATCAGAAGGGGAAGGCGGTCCGGCCGTGCTGGACCGAGATCCACCGCTGGGTGGTGAAGGCCTCGACGGTCGCCTCGCCGTTCAGCCGGCCGAGGCCGGAGGACTTCTCGCCGCCGAACGCCACCAGCGGATCGTCCTGCACGGTCGAGCCGTTGACGTGGAACATCCCGCTGACGATCCGCCGCGCGAACCGCACCCCGCGTTCGGTGCTGCCGGTGTGCACCGCACCGCTCAGCCCGTACGGGGTGTCGTTGGCGATCCGTACGGCCTCGTCCTCGCCGTCGAACGTCAGCAGCAGCGCCACCGGGCCGAATATCTCCTGGGACAGCAGCGGTGAGCCGTCGGGGAGCCCGGTGAGCACGGTCGGCTCCACGAGGTTGCCGCGGGTCCGGCCCCGGACGAGCGCGGTGGCCCCCTCGGCGATCGCCTGGTCGACCAGCGCGGTCAGGGCGTCGGCCTGGAAGGTGCTGATGACCGGGCCGATCCGGGTCTCCGGATCGCGCGGGTCACCGGTCTTCAGCGCGGCCACCGCGGCGGTGAACCTCTCGGTGAACTCCCGCTCGACACGGCGGTCCACCAGGATCCGGTTGGCGGCCATGCAGACCTGCCCCTGGTAGACGAAGCGGCTGTGCACCGCGGCGTCGACCGCGTAGTCGATGTCCGCGTCCTCCAGCACCACCAGGGCGCTGTTGCCGCTGAGTTCGAGGATCGTCCGCTTGAAGTGCCCGGCCGCGACCGCACCGACATGGCGGCCGACCCGGTCCGAGCCGGCGAACGAGATCACCCGGGGCACGGGATGCTCGATGAACGCGTCGCCGATCTCGGCGACATCGGTGATCACGACGTTGAGGAGTCCGGCGGGCAGTCCGGCGTCCTCGAAGATCTTCGCGATCAGGGTGCCGCCGGATATCGGGGCGTTCTGGTTGGGCTTGACGACGACCGCGTTGCCGAGCGCGAGAGCCGGTGCGACGGACTTCATCGCCACCAGGAACGGGAAGTTGAACGGGCTGATCACACCGATGACGCCGACGGGCAGCCGGTAGAGGCGGTTCTCCTTGCCGTCCGCAAGGGCGGGCAGCAGGCTGCCGGGCGGGCGCAGCGCCTGACGGATCGCGTCGCGCAGGAATTCCCCGGCGACCCGGACCTCGTACTCCGCCTTGACCCGGGTGCAGCCGATTTCGTCGATGATCGCCTCGACGATGTCGTCGTGCAGTTCCCCGGTGACGCGCAGCGCGCGTTCCAGGATTTCGCGACGCTCGTACGCTCCGGTGGTGGCCCAGGCGCGCTGGGCACGTTCGGCGGCGCGGTAGGCCAGGTCGACCTCCCGCGCGGTGGCAATGGTGATCGCGGCGAGTTTCTCCCCGTCGAAGGGATTGAAATCGATGATGTCCCACGAGCCGGTTCCGGTCCGCCACTCACCGTCGATGTATTGGTCGGCCAGCTCGTAGAAGAAGGACATGCAGATCCCTTGACTCAGGTGCAACTCCCGTCGAACCGTCATCGTACTGACGAATCAGGTGAGTTGGAGTAGACCACGGAGCAGATCGCGGCTCTCCTCGGGCCCCGGGCTGTCCTCGTGGAGCCGCACCATGGCCTTTTCGTACTGCGCGACTTCTTCGGCCTTGTCCAGATAGAGCGCACTTGTCAGCTGCTCCAAATAGACAATGTCCGACAGATCGGATTCAGGGAATCGCAGCATCGTAAAAGAACCGCTCTCGCCGGCATGCCCGCCGAAACTGAAGGGCATGACCTGGAGAGTGACGTTGGGCTGTTCCGACATTTCGATCAGATGCCGCAATTGCCCGCGCATCACTTCGCGGTCGCCGTACGGCCGGCGCAGCGCCGCCTCGTCCAGTACGGCGTGGAGATGGGGGGCACGTTCGGAGACGAGGGCCTTCTGACGCTCCAGCCGCAGCGCCACCCGGCGGTCGATCTCGACGGCGGGCGCGGCGCCCATGCCCCGGGTGACGACCGCGTGCGCGTACGCCTCGGTCTGCAACAGCCCGTGGACGAACTGGACTTCGTACACCCGGATGAGCGATGCCGCTCCCTCCAGTCCGATGTATGTCTGGAACCAGCCGGGCAGCACATCGCCGTAACTGTGCCACCAGCCCGCCACGTTGGCCTCACGGGCCAGGCCGAGCAGGGCATCGCGCTCCGCCTCGTCCGTGACTCCGTAGAGCGTGAGCAGATCCTCGACGTCCCTGGCCTTGAAGCTCACCCGTCCCAACTCCATGCGGCTGATCTTCGATTCGGAGGCCCGGATGGAGTAGCCGGCCGCCTCACGGGTGATGCCGCGCGAGTCGCGCAGCCGCCTGAGCTGCGAGCCCAGCAGGATGCGCCGCACCACAGATCCACTCGACTCGCCTGCCGCCACTGGCCCGGTCCTCCCCATCGCTTCCCTGGCATCGGGGCTCCCCCCTGAACCCCAAGTGCCGGATTCTGCCACCAAAACGCTTCAGCCCGTACTCATTCGATTACGGAAATGAGAAGCCTTCCAGAAAGCTGTGAAAATACGCGCAGGAAGAAATGACCAAGAACCGGCACGGGTTCGGACAGGTCAGGCGCGTGCACGTGCATCTGCCCTTGCATCTGCCCTACGCATTGGGAACCATGGGGCTCGCGCACCTGCGTGCTCGTTCGTGTTGTGCCGCTGTACCCCCCGCAGTTCTGATACAGCCGCGAATCCCGGGAGTGCCTCGCATGGGGACGAATGGATCGACGATGCTCGCGCCGTTACGGCAGGGGCTTCCCCCCATCGATCCCTCAGGCGTCTCCGGATCGGCCACCTGCACACTGCCCGCCCGCTACGAAGCCGTGGGCGGGGCAAGGCGGTTCACCCGGACGACGCTGACCGGATGGGGGCTCGCCGACCGGTTCGACGACGTCGCACTGGTGGTCTCCGAACTCGTCACCAACGCCCTGCGGCACGCCCTGCCCTCGGACGGCGCCGGGCCGGAGTCCCAGGACCCCCCGGTACGGCTGCATCTGATGCGCTGGAGTTCGCGGCTGGTGTGTGCGGTGCGCGACCCCAGCCAGGAGAGCCCGATCGCCTCCGAGGCACCGGACTGCGCGGAATCCGGCCGCGGCCTCTTCCTCGTGGAGTCCTTCAGCGACTCGTGGGGCTGGCATCCCTCGCCGGTGGCCGAGGGCCCGAACGCGCCGGCGTCGTCGCGCGGCAAGGTGGTCTGGGCACTGTTCCGGCTCACCGACGGCATCTGATCCGTCCGGCCGCGACGAGCGGCCGGCGGTCCGGGCCGGACACCGGCCCGCGGGGAGCGCTCAGCCGCCCGCTATGAGGTGGTCGAACTCCCCGTCCTTCACACCGAGCAGCAGTGCCTCTATCTCGGCCGGCGTATAGACCAGCGCCGGCCCGTCGGGGTGGCGCGAATTCCGCATCGCCACATCTCCGTCGGGCAGTTTCGCGAACTCCACGCAGGAACCCTGGGAGTTGCTGTGTCTGCTCTTCTGCCAGACGACTCCGCGAAGCTCTGTGGCCGCCATGCCGTTGTACACGTGGTGCACAGGACGCTCCCCGAGTTGCAAGGTGCAAGTGTCAACTGTCTCGGATCATAGCTCTGTTCAAATTTCCCTGCATGCGCAGATGCATGCGCGGATGCACGTGCACGCGGGGTGTTCCCGTGATTACAGCTTTACTCCGTATGTACAGACGCAGCGGACGCCGTTTCGGCTGCGTCTACCCCGGGTCGGGCTCTCCATCCCGCCGGAACCCGCTGATAACTTGGCCCGGTCTTTCGTCAACGAGGGGGAATTACAGATGCACAGGCTCGTACGGACCGGCGTGGTGATCGCTGCCGGAATCCTCTCCGCCGCGGCACTGACCGGCTGCGGCAGCGACAGCGAGAAGAGCGACACACCGAGCGGATCCACCGCTTCGGACCAGCCCGGCGGATCGTCCGGCGAGTCGTCCGGCGACGACAACGGGTCCGCGACGAACGCGGCGGCGCTGGAAGGCGGTTGGGCCGGGAGGACCGGTGGCAAGGCGGTCGTCCTGTCGGTGTCGTCGGGCAAGGCCGCGCTCGTCACCGAACAGCACGCCTGCACGGGCACCGTGCAGGGCACGGGCAAGGTGACGCTCACGCTGAAGTGTGTCGACGGCGGCGACGACCGCACCGCGGGGACCATCGAGTCCAACGACGGGAAGACCGTCGTGGTCTCCTGGGCCGGCGGGATCGAGGACACCCTGGCCAAGACCGACCCGGGCGCCCTGCCGTCCGGTCTGCCGGACCTGGCCGACCTGCCGACCACGGCTCCCTGACGCCCGGCGCCCGGTCCGGTCAACCCGCCTCCTTCTCGGGTGGGTTGTCCGCCCCGGGCGCCGCCTTCGGCTTCGGCTTCGGTTTTCCGTCCAGTCCCCGGGAGAACTCCTCCAGGGCTTCGAGGAGCAGATGGGCCCCTTCCCGCACGAAGGGGTCCGTCCGCCCCTCGTCCGCGAGCTGCCGCGCGTCCCACTCCGCCAGCGCCTCGCGCACCTCGGTCCAGTCCGGCACCTTCCGCTCCCGCACCGCCTTCGCCCCCTGCTCGGTGGCCCGGCGCAGCGCCTCGGCCAGGTGCGCCGCGTCCGGTTCGGGGGTGGCGTTGCCGCCCGGCAGGTGGGCCTCCAGGAGCATCGCGGCCCGGCCCAGCTGGGCCAGCGCGTGCTGGGTTTCGTCGGCGGCGGCGCGGGACAGGCCCCGGTTGCGCACCGGTTCGTGCTGGGCGGTGGCCAGCGCCTCCTGCCAGGCGACCCGGGCCTCACGGGTGTCGAGCAGCGCGGAGCGCACGTCGTCGTGGCCGCGCTCGGCCGGTTCGGCGTACTGGTCGACGACCGAGGCCGCGTACCGCCCGTCCGCCTTCAGCCAGTCGCCGAGCCTGCCGCGCAGCCTCGGGGTCTCCCAGGCCGGGTACAGGGCGTACGAGGTCATCGCGAGCAGGCCGCCCGCGAGGGTGAGGACGACCCGTTCGAGCACGGTCTGCGACCAGTCGTCGCCCGCCATCCCGAGCAGGAAGACGACGTACGCCGAGACGCAGGCCTGGCCGACCACGTACCCCGTGCCCATCAGCAGGTACATCAGCAGGGCGCAGAACACGGAGAGCACCGCGGCCGTGGTCACTCCGGGATGGGCGGTCTGGACGATCGCGGTGGCGAGCGAGACGCCGACGATCGTGCCGCCGAACCGGGCCACCGACCGCCCGTAGGTCTGGGAGAACTCCGGTCGCATCACCATGACGGCGGCCATCGGAGCCCAGTAGCCGTGGCCAAACGGCAGCGCGGTGCCGATGAGATAGCCGACGGCCGCGACGACGGACACCCGGACGGCGTGCCGCAGGATCGGTGACCCCGGGCGCAGCTCCGCGCGCATCGCCCTGCCGACGACGGGGACCAGCCGGAGCAGGGTGGGACGGCGGCGGTGCGGGGCGGGGGGTGTCCCGTCCGAGGGGGCCTTGATGGCCTCGGCGGCCTCCTCCGCCCTGGCGTCCTGTTCCTTCGTCCCCTCGCCCTCGGCCGTCTCGATGACGTCGGAGAGCAGGGCGCCGAGCCGGTCGGCGGCCCGGCGCGGCGGGCCGGTGAGCAGCGTTCCGGTGTCCGGGGTCTTCAGCGTGGCGACGGCGGACGGGGCCAGCTCGACCGGGTCGCCGTGCCGGATCGCGCGGGCCGCCGAGTCGAGCACCGATCCGGCGGCGGCGAGCAGCTCACGGACCCTCTCCCGCTCCGGTCCCTCGTCCGGCACTCCCAGGGACGGATCGGCGAGCGAGGCGAGCACCGGTCTGATCCGTTCCGCGACCCCTCGGGAGCCCCGCAGTTCGGGCGGCCGGCGGCGGGCCTGGCGCGGGGTGACCGCCGCCGCGCTGCGGGCCGTCATCAGCGGTACCGGGTCGAAGGGGGCGAGCGGGTCGTGGCGCAGCCGCCGGGCGTAGTCGGCCTCGGCGGCCAGCGCGTCGGCGAGGGCGTCGCGCTGGGCGCCCCATCTGCGTACCGGGAACAGGACGATCAGTGCCGCCTGCACGATCCCGCCGAAGAGGATCATCACGGCGTGCACGGCCGAGTTGGCGACGGAGGTGGGCAGGGTGACCGTGACCAGCATGATCGCCACGTTGGACGCCGCGATGATGCCGGCGGTCGGGCCCGCCGCCCAGGCCAGTCCCGCGACGAACGTCCAGAGGACCAGCAGGGCGAGGAACAGCGGCAGCCGGGAGCCGGTGAGATAGCCGAGGAACGTCGACACGGCGAGGCTCGCCCCGGAGACCAGGGCGAGTACGGGCCGGGGGCGCCAGCTGCGCTGGAAGGTGGCGATGGCCGCCTGGAACGCGCCGAACGCGGAGCTCGCCGCGACCACCGGGCCGAAGAACGCGAGGCTGACCCCGATGACCAGGGCGAGTCCGGCCGCACCTCGGACCGCGATGAGCGGTTCGAGACGGCGCCGCTCGATCGACAGCCCCGAGCGGGCGGTCTCCTTAAGCGCCCGGAGCCAGCTCATGCCGAGAGCCTAACCGGAATTCCCGATTGGCCCGAGTTGTCGGGAGTGGGACATGGCCGGGGCGGGAGGCCGTCCCGGCCGCGGTCCAAGGGCTGTCCCGCAATTCCTGGTGGAACAGTGCGCGGCGTCGGATGCGGTGCATCGCAAGGCGTAGGGACGCCTGAATACTGGATGTATTCGGGCGTTCCGACAACGCGGCGAGGTGCCGTAGCTGTCGTCGTGCGCCCGCCAGGAATTGCGGGACAGCCCTTGGGGTCGCCCCGCGGTACTCGCCGATCCCTCAGCGGTCGCCCCGGCCGCCCCGGAGCTCCGGGCCGTTGCCGCCCGTCCGGGCCCGGTCCGCCGCCGCCGTGCCGTGGGTCCATCCGTCCAGGTCGGTGGCGCCCCGGACCCGGGTGGTCGTGGTCTCGGGGAACATCCGTTCGGCGGTGTCCGTGACAGCCATGTCGCGGGCGGCGAGGACCGGGAGCAGCGCGGGGTCGCCGGGCCCCACCGGTCCGGTCCCGGCCCCGGCGGCGGTGACGCGGGCGGTGTCGGCGGCGAGCCTGCTGCCCAGCCGCTGGGCGTACGCCATCAGGAACGACTGCCGGAACGTCTTGGTCCGCCGGCGTCCGCCGGCCCGCTGGCCCGCCTCCGCCTTGGCCATCGCCACCGTGCCCTGGACCAGCAGGGAGGTGTACAGCAGCTCCACGGCGTCCAGGTCCGGCTCGAAGCCGACCACCGTGGAGAAGCCGAGGTCGCTGTTCCACACCGCGCGGCAGCGGTTCGCGGCGGCGACCGCGTCGAGCAGGATCGCCTTCGCCGTCTCGTACGGCGCGTCCACCCCGATCCGGCACGCCCCCGGCGCCTCCTTGCTGTGCGTACGGGCGGCGAGCAGGGCCTCGTCGATGGAGTGCCGGGCCATCAGCTCCTGCGCCTTGGTGGTGAGGGCCTCCGCCTCCTCGGGGAAGCCGGTCGCCTCCGCCTTGGCGAGCAGGGCGCGGATCCGGGTCAGCATCCGGGGCTCGTCGTGCGCCGGCGGCAGGTGGAGCCCGTGCGGGGAGGCGCCGGGCGGCGGCCCGACCGGCTCGATCGACGGGAGCCGCAGCAGCAGCCGGTACAGGCCGAGCACGGCGGACGCGTAGGAGAAGCGGTCCGGCCGGTTGCGGGGCGGCGCGGCGGGGAGCGCGTCGAGCTGGCCCTGCCAGCGGGGCGGCAGCCGCTCGTACCGGGCGGTCTCCGAGACGATCAGCCCGGCGGCGAGTCCGGCCGCCGTCTCGTCCAGGTCGCGGCGGACCAGGCGTACGACATCGGCGGGCTGCCAGCCGCGCTCCCAGGACCGGCGGACGAACTCCTCACCGCGCCGGAACAGTTCCGCGTCGGCCGCCGGGCCGGCGGCGAGCAGGGAGGCGCCGGTGTCGAGACCGGCGTCGCCGTCCGAGTAGAGGGCCGCCGCGAATGCCTGGTCGATCACCGGTTCCATGAGGTCAGGGTAGGCAGGGTGGTGCGGCGGGGTACGACCGGCCGGACCCCAGGGACGGACGGTCCCGACCGGGCCCGGCCGGAAGGCGCGCTTAGTCCATCCAGGCCCACCCGCTGACGATGTATCCGCTTTCATCCTTTCATCATGATTTCGCATGCTTTCATCTCGCCATGAAGGCGACCAATGGAGGCGATCGGATGATGACCGGAGACCGGCAGCAGGACCCGCGCGGCGCACGGGCGATCACGTCACGGCGGCGCGTGCTGACAGCCGCCGCGCTCGCGCCGGTACTGACCGCGACGAGCCCCGCCCCCGCCCGCGGCCTGTCCACCGGGACGACCGGGGCGGGGCACGGAAAGCGGGTGAAGCCGGTACCGACGGAGCTGGGCCACTGGGCGGGCGTCGCGAAGGCGCTGGGCCGCGAGGGCAACATGCTGCGCGGCACGATGTACCACACGGGCTTCCCCCGGCGGGATCTGCTGGTGGTCTCCGACGGCGTCGTCGTCACCCCGGGGCTGGCACTGGGCACACACGTGGCCTTCGTCCGCTACGCCGACGGCAGCACGATGGTCATGGGCGACGTGGTGGTCACCGAGGACGAGCTCCAGCACGTGATCGACGCGTGGCAGGCGCACGGGATCGAGCAGACCGCGCTCCACAAGCACCTGCTCGCCCAGACCCCCGACCTCTGGTGGGCCCATGTCCACGGGCACGGCCACGACGCGGTGGCCCTGGCCCGCGGGCTGCGCGCGGGATTCGACCGCACCGGCACCCCGCCCGCGGTGGCCCCGGACCGGTCGACCCCGGTCGACCTGGACATCGCCCGGATGGAGGCGGCGCTGGGCGCGAAGGGCTCCGTCGAGGACGGGCTCTACAAGATCCTCTTCGTGCGCCGCGAGACCGTCGCGGACGGCCATCTGATCCTGCCGCCCGGCCTGGGCTCGACCAGCGCGTTCAACTTCCAGCCGGTCGGCGGCGGCCGGGCCGCGCTCAGCGGCGACTGCGTCATGCGCGCCGACGAGGTCCCGCACGTACTGAAGGCGCTGCGGAGCGGCGGGATCAAGCTCGTCGAACTGCACAACCACCATCTGTCGGAGGACCCCCGCCTGTTCTTCACCCACTTCTGGGCGGTGGACGACGGCGTGCGGCTCGCCCGTGCGCTGCGCCGCGCGGTGGACGCCACCGACGTCGTACCGGGCGGCTGAGACCGGTCACGGACCGGCGGTCACCGCCCGTCCCGCCGGCCGCCGGACCGGATTGCGCCGGTCCAGCGACCGGCATCGTCCGATCCGTTCTGCATATGGACCAATCGGCCCGGGACGGCGCGTGGCCCAGAGGACGACCGGGCACCCATGTCCCGTCCAGGCCCGCGATTTCGTGAACCACCCGTCAGATCCCCCTCTGGAGCTCCGCATGGAACCAGTAGCCGGCGCACGGCACTGCCCGTTCGACTACGCCGAGGCCCTCGAATTCGACCCGGTGCTCAGGCACTTGATGACCGAAGAGCCCGTCTCCCGCATCCGCCTCCCGCACGGCGACGGCGAGGCATGGCTCGTCACCGGTTACGACGACGTGCGTACGGTGACCACCGACCGGCGCTTCAGCCGTACCGCCATCATCGGCCGGAACTTCCCGCGCATGACCCCCGAACCGATCGTGCAGGACGAGGCGATCAACGTGATGGACCCGCCGGGAAGCAGCCGGCTGCGCAGCCTGATCTCCAAGGGCTTCGCCCCCCGCCACCTGGAGCGCATGCGGGTGCGCACCCAGCACGTGGTCGACGAGCTGCTGGACCGGATGGAGGAGCACGGCGCCCCGGCCGACCTGTTCGAGCATCTGGCCGCCCCGCTGCCCCTGACCACCATCTGCGAGGTCCTCGACATCCCGGAGGCCGACCGCGCCCAACTGCGCGCCCACGCCCGGACGATGATGGACACCACCGTGGAGAACAAGCCCGCCGCGGTACGCGCCAAGGCCGATCTCCGCTCCTACTTCGAGACGTTGACCGCCGAGCGGCGCGCCGACCCGGGCGACGACCTGATCAGTGCGCTGGCCACCGCCCGCGACGGGGACGAGATCCTCAACGACCAGGAACTGACCGTCATGGCCATGGTCCTGCTCATCACGGGCCAGGACACCACCACGTACGAGATCGGGAACATCGCCTACACGCTGCTCACCAGGCCCGACGAGCTCGCCATGGTCCGCGACCGCCCCGAGATGCTCCCGCAGGCCATCGAGGAGCTGCTGCGCTTCATCCCCTTCCGCAAGGGCGTCGGCATCCCCCGGGTCGCCCTGGAGGACGTGGAGCTGAGCGGCGTACGGATCCGGGAAGGGGACATCGTGCACGTCTCCTATCTGACGGCCAACCGCGACGGCCGGAAGTTCGACCGCCCCGACGAGCTGGACCTGGAGCGGCAGGGACCGTCCCACATGACCTTCGGGTGGGGCGGGCACCACTGCCTCGGTGCCCCGCTCGCGGCCACGGAGCTCCAGATCGCCATCGGGACGCTGCTGAAGCGCTTCCCCGCGCTGAAACTGGCGGCTCCGGCCGAGGAGGTGCGCTGGAACAGGACGTCGATCTGGCGCTATCCCCTCGAACTGCCCGTCACCTGGTGACCGGGCGCTCCGACAGCCGTCATCGATGATGCGTCGGCCCCCGGCCGGCGGCAACCGGGACCGTTCCGGGCCGCCGGCCGGGGGCCGGCCCCGTTCCGGCCTCTTCCGGGCCCCGACCGGCGCCGGGCGCCCTCCGCGGCGCCCTCCGCGGCGCCCGCGCAGCGCCCCCGGCGGGTGCTCGGCGTGCGGCCCCGACCCGCCTGCCGTACCGTGATTCCGACGGCCACCCAAGCCGTGGCGGATCCACTTCCGCCCACGCACGGCTAGAACGTCAGTCTTCGACGGTCGGCCCGTCCGCGCCCGTTCCAGGGGTACCTGACCCGGCGCCGGAATCCACCAGTGAATCCACATCCGCGCAACGTCGCGCGTGCGGAACCGTGGTGGCCGCCTCCGGCCGGGAAGCCCCGGAACCCTTCGGGCCCGGCCGTGTTGGACCATGCCCGCTAGGAGGAGTTCCATGGCGGTTCTCTGCAAGCCGGCCATCGCGGTTCCCGAGTACGTCATCACCAACGAGGAAACCCTCGACCTGGCTCAACGGTTGCACGGCGACCACCCGCAGATCGACCTGGTCCTTCGTCTCATCGAACACACCGGGGTGCAGAAGCGGCACCTGATCCAGCCGATCGACAAGGTCTTGCAGCATCCGGGCTTCGACGCCCGCAGCGTCACCTACGAGGAACACACCAAGGCCCGGGTGCCCGAGGTGGTGCGCCGCGCGCTCGACCAGGCCGAACTGGAGCCGAGGCAGATCGACTTGATCGTCTACGTCTCCTGCACCGGCTTCATGATGCCGCCGCCGACCGCGTGGCTCATCGGCGAGATGGGCTTCAGGCCGGAGACCCGGCAGCTGCCGATCGCCCAGCTCGGCTGCGCCGCGGGCGGCGCGGCGGTCAACCGGGCCCACGACTTCTGCACCGCGTACCCCGACGGCAATGTGCTGATCGTGGCCTGCGAGTTCTGCTCGCTCTGCTACCAGCCCACCGACCTGGGTGTCGGATCGCTGCTGTCCAACGGGCTGTTCGGCGACGGCATAGCCGCCGTCGTGCTCCGGGGCAACGGCGGCACCGGGGTCCGTCTGGAACGCAACGGCTCGTACGTCATCCCGGCCACCGAGGACTGGATCTCCTACGCGGTCCGGTCCACCGGGTTCCACTTCCAGCTCGACAAGCGGGTGCCCGGCACCATGGAGCCCCTCGCACCGGCCCTGGAGGCGGTGGCCGAGGAGAACCAGTGGAACGCCGGAAAGATGGACTTCTACATCATCCACGCGGGCGGCCCGCGCATCCTGGACGACCTGAGCCACTTCCTGGACGTGCCGCCCGAGGCGTTCCGCTTCAGCCGGGCCACGCTCACCGAGTACGGCAACATAGCCAGCGCCGTGGTGCTCGATGCCCTCGGCCGCATGTTCGACGAGGCATCGGCCCTCGACGGCCACCGGGGTCTGATGGCCGGCTTCGGCCCCGGCATCACCGCCGAGATCTCGCTGGGCACCTGGACGAGCGAGTCCGAGTCCTGACACTTTCCGGTCCCCCGGTCCCGGAGCCCGCCAGGCATCTGCGGGCCGGGGGGACACGCACCGCCCGCCCACCGTCCGCTGTCAGTGCCGGGTGCCAGACTCGAAGGCATGACCGAACGGTGGGCCCTGGCCATGACGGAGACCGGCGGCGCCCTCCTCGCCCCGCTGGGCCCCACCGGCCTGCCCGCCGCCCCCGTCGTGGCCGAACCCGACCTGGTCGCGGCGGTCCGCTCCCGCCCCGGCGTCACCCGCTGGGTGTGGCGGTCCAGCGCCGAGATCTACCCGCGGCTGCTCGCGGCCGGCGTCCCCGTGGACCGCTGTTACGACATCGAGGTCGCCGAATCCATCCTCCTCGCCCACGAGGGGCGGCTCGGTGAGCCCCGCTCCGCGGCCGCCGCCCACGCCCGCCTGCGCGGCGCCCCCGTACCCCCCGACCCTCCGGCCCGCTCCGCCGAGCCGGGCTCGCAGTCCTCGCTCTTCGAGCCCAGCTCCGGCACCCGGCTCCCCTTCGAGGACCTGCTCCAGGTGTACGCCGACCAGCTCCGCAGGCACGACGCCGCCGCGCACCCGGGCAGGATGCGTCTGCTCACGGCCGCCGAGTCGGCCGGCATGCTGGTCGCCGCCGAGATGAACAGATCCGGTCTGCCCTGGCGCGCCGACGTCCACCGGCAGGTCCTGGACGAGCTGCTCGGCGAGCGCTACGCGGGTGGCGGCGAGCCCCGCAGACTGGCCGAGCTGGCCGACGAGGTGTCCGCGGCCTTCGGCAGACGGGTCCGCCCCGACCTCCCCGCCGACGTGGTGAAGGCGTTCGCGCAGGCCGGCATCAAGGTGAAGTCCACCCGCCGCTGGGAGCTGGAGGAGCTGGACCACCCGGCGGTGGAGCCCCTCGTCCAGTACAAGAAGCTGTACCGGATCTGGACGGCGCACGGCTGGAGCTGGCTCCAGGACTGGGTGCGCGACGGCCGCTTCCGCCCCGAGTACCTGCCGGGCGGCACGGTCAGCGGCCGCTGGACGACCAATGGTGGCGGGGCGCTCCAGATCCCCAAGGTGATACGGCGGGCCGTCGTCGCCGACGAGGGCTGGCGCCTGGTCGTCGCGGACGCCGACCAGATGGAGCCCCGGGTGCTCGCGGCGATCTCCCGCGACCGCGGCCTGATGGAGGTGGCGGGCCACGACGGCGATCTGTACACGGCACTGTCGGACCGGGCGTTCCACGGCGACCGGGACCATGCCAAGCTCGCGCTGCTGGGCGCCGTCTACGGCCAGACCTCGGGCGACGGCCTGAAGAATCTGGCCGCCCTGCGCCGGAGGTTCCCGCTGGCCGTGGCCTATGTCGACGATGCCGCGAAGGCCGGCGAGGACGGCCGTCTCGTGCGGACCTGGCTGGGCCGGACCAGCCCTCCCGCCGTCGGGAGCGGGGCCGACGAGGAGGCCGGCATCCCGCAGGAGAGTGCCGGCCTGCCCTTGGCCGACGGCGGGTTCACCCCCGGTTACGCGTCGTCGAACGCCCGCGCGCGGGGCCGCTTCACGCGCAATTTCGTGGTGCAGGGCAGCGCGGCCGACTGGGCGCTGCTGCTCCTGGCCGCACTGCGCCGGTCGCTGGGCGCGGCGGGTCTGCGGGCGGAGCTGGTCTTCTTCCAGCACGACGAGGTGATCGTGCACTGCCCCCGGGAGGAGGCGGAGACCGTCGTGGAGGCGATCCGGGCGGCCGGTGAGCTGGCCGGGCGGACCGCCTTCGGTGAGACACCGGTGCGTTTCCCGTTCACTACGGCGGTGGTGGAGCGTTATTCGGACGCGAAGTAGTGCCCGGGGCGGACCCCGGTGCGGTGCCCGGGCCCTCGCCGAACCCCGCGAGCCCGTGGTCGTAGTGCGCCGGACGCAGATGCTGATGCCGGTGCCGGGCGTTGAGCAGATGGATGACGAACGCTGCGATCGCGATCATCGCGAGGACGACCACGACCGTGACCAGGGTGTCCATGCGATACCGGCCCCCTTCGATGCGCAGGCCGACACGAGCGGCTCACCGGGAGCCGTACGCCTCCAGGCTACTCCGCTGTCCGGAGCGCGCCCCCGGGGAGGAGTCCCCGGGAGCGCGCCCGCGCAGCGGCGTACCCCCCACTGAGCTGCCTGTCTACCCGCGTTCCCACAGCGCGGGGACGTTCGGCGGTTCCCAGCCGGCCATGGCCGAGTGCGCCTGCAGACAGCGATACGTGGCGCCGCCGTACGTGACGCGGTCTCCCGCGCTGTAGAGCGTCCCGGCCGCCCAGGTGGAGCCGGGCGGGTCGGTCGGCGGATCGGTGGGCGGAACGGTCGGCCCCTGGTCGACGTCGAGGACGAAGTCGAACGTCCCCTCCCGCCCCGAGCCGATCTCCCGGACGTTCATCAGGAGCGCCGGGTCGAAGATCGAGTCGGTGTTGTTGCGCGGTTCGTCGGGGAAGTACAGCTGGGTGGTCAGGATGCCCGAGCCGGGTGCCTGGACCTTCACATGGATGTGACGCGTGCGCCCCGGGTACAGCCCCGGCACGATCGTGGTCAGGCTGAAGGCCCCGGCCTGGTCGGTGAACTGGTGCCCGCGGAAGGCGAATCCGCTCATGTCGTACGCGCCGTTGGTGTCGGCCTGCCAGAAGTCCAGCAGCGCTCCGGGGACGGGCTTGCAGCTCCGCCCGAAGACATAGCCGCTCACGGTCAGCGGGACGCCGGGCGTGCCCGCGGTCACCAGGCTCGTACGGAGCGGGGAGTTGGGCTTGAAGTAGGGCCCCTCGATCTGCTCGTGGGTCGGGCCGTCGCCGTCGTCGCAGTTCGGCGTGGGCGCCAGCGGCCGGCCACTGGTGCCGGCGTCGCGGGCCAGCGCGACGCCGCCGCCCGCGAGCAGCGGGACGGCTCCGGCCACGAGCGCGGCCTTGAGCAGTGTCTTGCGGCTGATCCGGCGGTCGTCGCCGGGGCCTTCGGTCGGTTCTGGGGTCATGGCTGATTCCTCGGGTGGGGGAAGGGCACGTGCATGACACGGAGCAGGAGCGGGAGGTGCGCGCCGCCCGGCCGGGAGGCGTGGAGTTGGGCCGGGCGGGCGCGGTCATCGGCGGCGGCCCCGTCGGGGCCGCCGGACCGGCCGGTCGGCGGAACCGGCCGGGGTGCGGGCCGGCCGTCAGACGCGCTGCCAGAGGGCCGGGACGTCCGGCGGCGTCCAGCCGGGCTGCGCCTGGTGCGGCTGGAGGCAGCGGTAGCTGTCGGAGCCGTAGGTCACGATGTCGCCCGACGCGTACGTCGTACCGGCCGCCCAGGTGCCGCCCGGCTCGGTCGGCGGGTCGGTGGGGTCGGGCGGGGTGCCGTTGGTGACCAGGGTGAGTCCGTACGCCTGGAGCGCCGGGTTCACCGGCTGGAAGTACGTCGTACCGCCCTGGGAGCAGTTGCCGGAGCCGCCGGAGGTGACGCCCTGCGCCTGGCTGCCCGAGATGAACGAGCCGCCGGAGTCACCGGGTTCGGCGCACACATTGGTGCGGGTGACACCGGAGACGGTGCCCTCCTGGTAGGTGACGCTGGTGTTGCGCTGCTGGACCGTCCCGCAGTGCCAGCCGGTCGTCGAGCCGGAGCGGCAGACCGACGCCCCCTCCAGCGCCTCGGTGGACCCGGTGACCGTCACATCGCCGTTGCCGTAGCCGTTCACCAGGGCGCGCGGCGTCCAGCCGGTGTTGGTGGCGACCCAGGAGTAGTCGCGGCCGGGGAAGGTGGAGCCCTGGAAGGAGCCCTGGGCCTGCTGGTTGTACCCGCTGGTACTGACCCCGGGCGTCCCGCAGTGACCGGCGCTGACGAAACCGGACTGGCTGCTGCCGCGCTTGACGGGGAAGCCTATGGAGCAGCGCCCCGAGCCGTTCATGTAGTACGCGTCACCGCCCCGGAGATCGGTGAGCGTACGGGGCCGCTCCGCGGACCGGCGTACCGTCACCACGTCGCGCGCCACACCCGCCTCGGCGAGGAGCCCGTCGGCGGCCGAGGCGCGGGCGGCCTGTACGACGACCCGGTTGGTGGCCACGTCGACGTACCAGACGGGCACCCCCTCGGGGGCCCGGCGCAGCGCGACGCGGTCCAGCGCGGCCTTGGCGGAGTCGAGTTCGGCCTGGCTGTGCTCGACGACCACGGGCCTGGCACCGGCCTCCCGGATCCGGGCGGCGTCCGAGGCGTCGGTGGTGGCCACGGTCAGGGCCGCGTCGTCGCCGCTCACCCGGGCCCCGGCGAAGTCCGCGCCGAGGGAGTGCTTCAGCCCGGCGGCGACGGCCGCCGCCCGGGCCTCGTGGCCGATCCGGCTGCGCGCCTGGTCGGCGGTCAGTCCGAGGTCGCGCCGCATGGCCTTCAGCAGACCGGGCGAGAGCTGCCCGGTCTCCGTGGCGGTGGGGGTGCGGAACTGCGAAGCCGGATCGGCGGATGCACTGCCGGTCAGGCCGGCCAGCGCGAGCGCACCGACGGCCACGGTGGCGGTACACGCGGCCAGGGCACGTCTGCGGAGCACGGAGCTCTCCACGGAACTCTCCTTGACTTCGGGGGAATTGCCGTCAAGGTAGCCGCGTACACGTCATCCCCAGGAGATCCCGTTCACCCCCTCACTTCGCGTTATGGGGCCCTGGCCGGCCGCGACGCCTCGCTGCTCCGTGGTCGCGCCGGGGAGGTCCACATACGCCGCCGATCCCCGTAGGTTCGCCCCATGCGAATAGGTGAGCTACTGGGTTCCGGCCGATCCGCCGATGTGTACGCGCTGGACGACAAGTGGGTGCTGCGCCACTACCGCGACGGCATGGACGCCACTCACGAGTGGGTGGTCATGTCCTACCTCGGCGCACACGGTTTCCCGGTCCCCCGCCTCGGCCCCCGGGACTCGGAGACGCCCCCCTGCGACCTGGTGCTGCAACGCCTGACCGGCCCGACGATGCGGGAAGCCCTGCTGACCGGCGAGGTGTCGGCGGCCGAAGCGGCAGCCGTGCTGGCCGGGCTGCTCGCCGAACTCCACACCGTTCCGGCCCGGCTGTCCCCGGATCCCGAGGACCGGATCCTCCACCTGGACCTGCATCCGGACAACGTGATGCTGACGGACCGGGGAGCGGTGGTGATCGACTGGAGCAACACCAGGGAGGGCGTTCCGGCCGCGGACCGGGCGATGACGTCCCTGATCCTGGCCCAGGCGGCGGTCGACCCCGGATTTCCGGCGCCGGCGGAAGCCCGTGCCCTGCTGACCGAGCTGCTGCCGCACTTCTCCGCCTCCGGCGGCATCCCCGCCCGCCACCTCACCGAGGCCGTCGCGCACCGCGCGGCCGACCCGGCGACGGGCCCGCAGGAGATGGCGCTGATCGACCGGGCGGCCTCCCTGGTCGTGGACCTGACCGCCTGAGCCGCCCCGCCCCCTTCTCTCCCCCTCCGCGCGTCCCCTCCCCCTCCGCGCGTCCCCTTTCCCTTCTCGCGTTACCGCCCGGCGGGCTGGGCCGGCAGCGTATAGACGTGCTGCGGGGTCACGACGCGGGTGATCGCCTCGCCGAAGAGGGTGCTCGGTTCCGAACCCCGGTAGTCGGTGTCGGTGTTGAGGAACACGTCATGGGCCGGCTCCCGTCACGGGAGAACAGAACTCCACCAGCGGCGTAGGCCCGGAGCGCCGGTGGCGCACGGACGGGGAACGCCGCCGGGATCCGGACGCGGCCCCGCGTCCGCGCACGGTTGCGGCCCTGGGGCCGCGCACAGTCGTGGCCCCGCGTCCGCGTCGCACAGTCGTGGCCCCGCGTCCGCGTCGCACGGCCGTGGCCCTGAGGCCGCGCACGGTCGCGCCGCGGCACCGGACCGCTCAGGACGACCGGCTCACCACCGCACCGCCCACGAACGGCAGCAGCCGTTCCGCCTCCTGCTCCAGGGCCGCCCGGTCGGGACCGGCGAGTGGGCGGAGCGGGGCCAGCCGCAGTGTGCCGGCGTCCAGGGACCATGTTCCGTGGACCCGGCCGTCGACCAGGAAGGCGGGGCGCACCCGGGCCTGGCCGGGCATCACGTGCTTGCGGTCCTCGTCGCTGATGACGCGGGTGCGGTCGGCATGGCCGAGCAGGACGTTGTCGAAGGCAGGCAGCAGCCGCACCGGGGCGGGGGTCCCGGGATCGGGCAGCTCCGCACCGGCCAGGTCGAACAGTTCCCGGCCGTCCGGGTCGCGGTAGCGGCGCAGTTCGCCGCGCATCTCCGCGACGACCTCGCCGAGGCGGGTCAGCCCGCACCAGGCCTGGACGTCCTTCACCCCGGCCGGGCCGAAGGCGGCCAGATAGCGGCGGATCAGCTCCTTCGCCGACTCCCTGGCGGCGGCCGCCGACTCGATGACCGCCATCGGGCGGCCCAGCCAGGCGTCGGCGGGCGTGACGGAGACCGCCGACCGGTTGCCCCAGGAGCCCCACGCGCCGGTGGCCGCGCCATGGACGAGGGGGGTGCTCAGCTCCGCCTGGCCGGCCAGGATCCGCCCGTCACGTCCCGGGTGGCGTTCGGCCAGCCGCCGGGCCAGCTCCTTGCGTGGCAGGGTTCCGCCCGCGAGCAGGCCGAGCACGTCGGACACCAGGGCCGCCGGGTCCAGGCCGGTGCTGTTCCGGGTGAAGTGCGGCGAGGCCGCGGTGCGGTCGAGCACGGCTTGCAGCAGCGGCCGCAGCCGGCGGAAGTCGTCGGCCGCGGCGAGGTGCTGGGTGGAGCGGAGCAGGCCGGACCGGACCACCCGCCGGTCCTCCAGCAGTGCGGTGAGCAGGGGCTGCGTAAAGCCGTTGATCCTGCTCCACAGCCCCACGTAGGCCCAGTTGGGCTCCTGCGCCTGGAGCGCGACCAGCCGCCCGATCACCTCCAGCGGGGCGCGATCGGTGCGGGCCAGCAGGAACTGACGGTCCAGCAGTGCCCGGTTCAGCGCCCGGAGGGACAGGGTGGTCACGACAGCCGCACCGACACATTGCCCCGGTGGGCCCCCTGGAGCAGGGCGAGGAACGCCGCAGGCACGTCCTCGATCCCGCCCTCGACGACCGTCTGCGGGTAGACGAACCGGCCCTCGGCCAGCCAGCTGCCGAAGTGCTCCTGCCAGGCCGCGATCTGACCGGGCGTGTGGTAGCAGGAGAACGGCAGCAGCTCCACGTCCCTGGCCCCGGCCGCCGCGGGGTCGGGGATCGGGAAGCGCTCCGCTGCGTCGCCGAGCTGGCTCGACAGCGAGCCGCACAGCGCGAAGCGCGCCCCCGGCCGGGCCACCCGCAACGCCGCCTCGTACTGCGCACCGCCCACGACGTCGAAGAAGACCGAGATGCCGTCGGGCGCGAGCTCCCTCAGCCGGTCGGCCGGGGAACCGTCGTGGTAGTCGAACGCGGCGTCGTAGCCGAGCTCGTTCACCAGGTAGTCGACCTTCGCCGGGCTTCCGGCGCTGCCGATCACCCGCGCAGCGCCGAGGCACCTGGCGATCTGCCCGGCCAGCGAGCCGACCCCGCCCGCCGCGCCGGAGACGAACACCACGTCGCCCTCGCCCACGGCCGCCACGTCGGCCATTCCGTAGTACGCGGTCGGCCCCTGCCCGAGGTGGTGGCCGGGGTCGGGGAAGAGTCCGCGGTCGAGCTTGACGTACCCGGAGGCCGGGCCCGCCGAGTACTCGCTCCAGCCGCTCATCGACCGGACCAGGTCACCGACCGCGAGCTCGGGGCTGTCGGACCGGACGACGGTGCCGATGGCGGCGACGCCCACCCGCTGTCCGGGCTGCCAGGCGGGCACCGGGATGGTGCAGTCGGCCCGCATCAGCTCCAGGTACGTCGCGGCGAGCCCCACCTGGTCGGTCCGCACCAGGACCTCGCCCGCCACCTCCGTCTCGGCGACGGTGAAGTGGCCGGGTGTGGGGATGCCGGTGATCTGTCCGGCCAGCTGGATCTCACGGGTGATCATTTCTTGGTCCTCACATCGTTCCGGTTCGGCCTTCGAGACCGACCGCATCGGTCCGGTTCGGCCTTCGGGATCGACTCTAGGGAGGCTTCCGGCCACTTTCCGGCCGGAAGTCGCGAGAGGATCCCGGCATGGCGAACACCAGCTCACGGACGCTCAGACTGCTCTCGCTGCTGCAGACCCACCGCCACTGGCCGGGCCTGGAACTGGCCGGCCGGCTCGGAGTGTCCGAGCGGACCCTGCGTCGCGACATCGACCGGCTGCGCGAGCTCGGCTACCCGGTCAGCGCGGCCCGGGGCACGGACGGCGGCTACCAGCTCGCGCCCGGCGCCGTACTGCCACCGCTGCTGCTGGACGACGAGGAGGCGGTGGCTCTCGCGGTCGGCATCGGCGACGCCGCGCAGAGCGGGATCGCGGGGATGGAGGAGGCATCCCTGCGGGCACTGACCAAGGTGGTACGGGTCCTGCCGCCCCGGCTGCGGGCCAGGGTGGACGCCCTGCGCGCGGTGACCGTTTCCGCCTCCGCGTCCGGGCCGGCCGTCGCGGCGGGCGTGCTCACCGCGATCGCCCAGGCGTGCCGGGACGAGGAACGGCTGCGGTTCGGCTATGCGTCCAGGGGCTCGGCAGCGGCCGAGCGCGAGGTCGAACCGCACCGCGTCGTCGCCACCGGCGGCCGCTGGTACCTGGTCGCCTACGACCTGCGCCGGCACGACTGGCGCAGCTTCCGCCTCGACCGGCTGACGGGTCCGAAGGCGACCGGCACCCGCTTCCGCCCCCGCCCGCTCCCGGCCGAGGACGCCGCGGCCTTCGTCCGGGCGGCGAGCGGCGCCCCGGCCCCGTACACGGTCGAGGCCCTGGTCCACGCGCCCGCCGCGCGGGTCCGGCAGGCGGTCGGCCAGTGGGGCACGGTCGAAGCGCTCGCCCCGGACAGCTGCCGCCTCACCATGACCTCCACCTCCCTCGACTGGCCGGCCCAGGCGCTGGGCAACGTGGGCGCGGAATTCGAGGTGCTGGGGCCGCCGGAGTTCACCGCGCACGTCCAGGACTGGGGCGCCCGCTTCCTCCGTGCCACCGGCAAGGCAGGGAAGGACCCCAGGTCAGAGGGCTGACCTGGGGTCCTTCGCGGTACCGTCCCGGGCTGCGGGCACGGGAGCCGCGCTCTACGCATACGGGCTGAGCGTACGAACTACGCGTACGGGGCGGTGCACGTGGCCCCGCACCGCGTCACTCCTCGCGCCGCGTCACTCCCCGTCGCGCAGCCGGTTCGCCAGGGAGGACAGCGGCTCGGCCTCCTCGGTGTGGCCCAGGGCGGTCAGTCGGGAGACCGCCGCGTCGAGGCGGTTGAGGGCGGGGGCGGGGCGTTCCAGGTAGATGCCTTCCACAGCAGCCGTGAGACGGACGCACTCGGCCCACTCACCGGCGTGGTCCCCGCCCTTCTCCGGCGTCGGCTCGCCGAGCAGGGCGAGGGCCTTCTCCAGTGCGGCGAGGGCGTCCTCGTACTCACCCGCGTAGGCATTGACCCGCCCGTGCTCGTAGGCCAGGGCGGTGTCCAGGGAACGGCCCTGGGCCTCGTACGCGGCGGCGCGGGCCTCGTCGGCGATCCGGCCGACGTCGGCGAGGTTGGCGAGGGCGTCGGCCAGACCCTCGGGGCCCTGCCGCTCCGCCTGGAGACGGGCGAGTTCGCGCAGACAACCGCTGAGCTGCTCGTAGCGCGGAACGCGGGTGTGGGCGGCGAGCGCCTGCTCCGCGGCCTCGCGCGCCCGGCCGAACTCACCGGACTCACCGAGGAGTACGGCCGTCTCCGCGGCGATCATGACGTGGCTCCCCGGGTCGTCGTCCCAGCGTGCCGACTCGGCCGCGAGCGCGACGAACTCCGTCGTGGCGGCCTTGAGGTCCTCCCCCGCGTGCAGCGCGCGGGCCCGGGTCAGGCGCAGCTGGGCGACGAGCCGGTCGTCCACTTCTCCGGCGGCGACGTCCCGTTCGGCCAGGAGCGAGTCGAGCAGCGCGATGCAGTCCTCGACGCGGCCCAGGTCGAGGCAGAGCTGAGCGGCACTGCTGTAAGCGCAGTACGCGTCCGTCCGGCTGCCCCGGCGCAGCTCCAGCTCCGCCGAGCGCGTCAGGTGCCGCAGTGCCTCGTCGGGGCGGCCGAGGTGCATGCAGACCTCCGCCAGATCGGCGTGGAGGCGGGCGGTGTCGACCACGTCGGCCGGCCAGTCGGCGGCCAGTCGCAGCCCCTCGGCCAGGTCGGCCTGCGCGGCCTGCACGTCCCGGAGGCCGAGCTGGAGCCGGCCGCGCAGCGCGAGCGTACGGGGCAGGTGCCAGGCGGGGCCGTGCGCCTTCAGCCGGTCGAGGACCTCGTCGGTCACGGTGACCGCGGCGGGCAGGTCGCCGGAGAGGGCATGGGTGGTGCCCCGCAGCAGCATGGCACCGGAGATCTGCCCGCCGAGATCGTGCCGGGTGGCGAACGCGAGCAGCAGGTCGGCCTCGGCGAGAACCGGCGCGACGTGCGCCTCGTCCCCCGACGTCTGCAACCGCATGCCCAGCGCGGTCGCCCGCAACCGCAGCAGGCGGGCCTCCTGGTGCGGGGCGAGGCCGGACGCCTCCTCGTGCAGGCGAACCATGTCCGCGTGAGCGGCGGCCAACGCGGCGACCTTCACCCCGGCCCCGGCGGCACCGTCAGCCCCATCGGTACCGCCCGCCTCCTCGGCCCCCTCCGCAGTGGCGAGCAGGGCGCAAGCACGCGCGACGGCCGCGTCACCCGAAGCTCCGGCGTCCTCGTACAGGCCCGCGGCCTCCTCGTGGAGAGCCGCGGCCTCGGCGAACTCGTCCTTCTCGCCCGTCCGGCTCGCCTCGTCGCTCAGCAGGTCCGCCCGCAGCTGTGCGAGCGGGCCGACGGCCGGGTCGTCGGGGTGGGCGTAGTCGCGGGAGGTGGCGAGCGTGCGCAGCTTCGCCCAGCACGCCCGCGCGTCCGGGTGCCCCTGCTCGTCCAGCGTCCGGGCCCGGAGGATGAGTTCGGGCAGCGATTCCGGGACCTCGGCGGCCGTACGGGCGGCGGGCGCGGCGACCGGGGCGGCCGGGGCCACTTCGTCGAGGCCACGGGTGCGCAGGGTAAGTTCCAGCGCGTCCACCAGCGGGGCGCGGTCGAGGCGGGCCCTGCGGCGGTCGGCGTGGGCCGTCGTTCCGTTGCGGGCGTCGAAGCGGGCGGCCAGGTCGTCGGCGCGGCCCCGCACCTCGGCGCGCAGGCCGGCCACCGTCCAGGCGCGGCCCGCGTACCCGGCGGCGGGCAGCTCGCCGTGTCCCAGGGACTCGACGCGCTGGAGGAGCACCTCCGCACCGGTGAGGAAGTCGAACAGGTCCAGCGGCGAGTCCACCTCGCCGAACAGATTCCGGTTCTCGGCGAGCAGTTCCAGACCGCGCGCCTCATTGCCGGTCAGCGCGCAGAACTCCAGGTGCCGGCCGACCTCCCCGGACATCGAGGGGTTGCGGCGGCAGTTCCGGTAACCGGCCAGGTGCAGTTCGCGGGCCCGGTCCACGAGGCCGCTGCGCAGCAGGGGCAGCAGCGCGTACGAGACGGAACGGGCCGGCTCCTCCTGGCAGGACTCCTTCCCGGCCAGAACGGTTTCCCACTCGTTCAGCGCCCGCTCGTCGTCGCCCGCCGCGAGGTGGTGGAGGGCGCGCTCGCAGATCTCGCATGCCTCGCAGTCGCTGAGCCGGGTCCGGGAGCGGCCCGCCCACAGCTCGTAGGCGAGGGTGGTGCCCTCACCGGTGTGGGCGGCGAGCTGGTACGCCTGCCCGTAGTAGGGCTGGAGGCCCAGTCCGGCCTTCTCGTACCGGTCGCGCATCTCCGTCAGCCACTGATTCAGGCTGGAAAGGGGTATCTCGGGCAGCACGCGCAGCGCGTTGGCCACCCACTTGAACCGCCAGAACAGCGTGTGCCGCCGACGTTCGTCGAATACGTCGGGCTGCTCGTCGAACAGGTTGAGCAGTCGGGCGAAGACGACGGGCGACTTCCGGGGCTCGGAGCCGTAGGTGTACGCCTCCTGGAGTTCGAAGAGTGCGTGGACGAGCGGGACGGGCTCGGCGAACTGCTCGGCGGCGTCCACCAGTTCCTCGGCGGCGACCGTGCGGGTGCGGCCGTAGGGGCGCCGGTCGTTCTCCTCCAGCGCCTGGTACAGCTCGTCGGTGTTCCGGGGTGTGGTCGGCATCGTCAGCTGTCCTTGCGGAGGGCGTGGGCGAGAAGGTCGAGGAAGGAGCGGTTGATGAGGCTCGATTCGGCGGGCCTGAGCGGGCGGCGGGACAGCAGCGCGGCCTGCCCGTAGAGGGCTTCGGCGCTGGTACGGGCCAGCTCCGGCTCCTCGATGGTGACGGCGGCGCGGACCAGCGGGTTCAGCTGGTTGAGGATCAGCTGGGCCCGCGGGGCCTCCTGGCGCAGGGCGCCGAGGATGTCGCCCCACACGCCGCCCTCCTGCTCACGGGCGAGCTGGGAGCGGGTGCGCTCGTGCCGGGCCTCGCGGCTGTCGACGAGAAGGGCGGGGGCGGAGGCGGGCTGGAAGGTGCGCAGCGCGACATCGCAGTCGAAGACCGCGAGGGCGTCGCGGGCCAGGGCGAGGTAGGCCACGGCGGCCAGTTCGGTCTCGCGGTCGACGGGGTCGAGGTGGGCGGTGAGGGTCGCCGGGTCGAGGTCGGCGACGCTGACCTCGGACCTGATCTCGGGCAGCCGGTGGACCAGCTCACGGTCGTACGTGTAGCCGCCGTTGACGACGCCGAGTCCGGCGGCCGAGGCGATCGCCGCGACCTGCCGGAACTCCTCCACGCTCGACGTCACGAGCACGGTGCGGTGGGTGCGCGCGAACTCGTCGAGAGTGGTGTGCCCGTCGGTGGTCTCGAACGGCAGCCAGGGCAGCAGCATCCGCAGGATCTCGTCGTCGTGCACCGCGAGCGACTTCACGGCCAGGTGGTGGGCCTGGAGGAACCGGCCGAGCAGGTCCGGATCGCTGGCGGCGGCCCGGGCTATCCACTCGCGCAGCCGGTCGGCGAGGGAGTCGCGGACGGCGGCGAGCGTGTCGTCCTCGTACAGGGACTCGCGGGAAGCCGTCGGGCGCAGGCTCTCGGCGTCGATGACACAGCGGACGAAGAACGCCCACTCGGGCAGGAGTTCCTCGGCCTGCTCGGACAGCAGCATGCCCTTGACGTGCACGCGATGGCCGTGGCGGCGCCCGGCCGGCACCGCCTCGGGCAGCACGCACGCGATGCCCTTCAGGCCGACGGCAGGCAGGTCCAGCTCGATGGTGTCCAGCGGCGTGAACCCGAAGACCCCCTCCCCGTACGCGGCCAGCGCCCGGGACCGGGATCCCGGGGTGGGGTACGTACGGGCCCAGGGTGCGGGCTCCGGATTGACGGCCACGCCCTGACCGCCCGTGCCGTCGTCGAAGGTCACCGGGTGGCGCAGCAGGGAGCCGAAGTGCCGGGCCAGCGCGTGCACCTGTGCCGGCCGGGTCCACTCGCCGGTGTCGGCGCGCGGCGTCAGCGTGACGGTGGTACCGGGGCGGGGGCGGGCGGACGCGGGCAGGGTGCGCACGGTGTAGCTGCCGTCGCCGCGCCCCCGCCATTCCACGGCGGGGGCGTCGGGGGTGCGGGCGGAGCGGCTCAGGACGTGGATCTCGTCCGCGACCAGGAAGCAGGAGAGCAGCCCGATGCCGAACTGGCCGATGAAGTCGGCTCGTTGCTCGGCGATCCGCTCGGCGCGCTTGCTGCTGCGGCCGATCGTGGCGAGGAAGCTGTGTACGTCGGCCTCGGTGAGACCGACCCCGTCGTCCTCGACGCGTACCACCGAACCGTCGGCGTACAGGCGGATCCCGAAGGCGTCGGCGGGGGCGTCCGGGGCGAGTCCGCGTCGGGCGGTCAGCGCGTCCACCGCGTTCTGCAGGAGTTCGCGGAGGTAGACGCGTGGGCTGGAGTAGAGGTGGTGGGAGAGGAGGTCGACGAGGCCGCGCAGATCCACCTGGAAGGTGCGGTCGGCGCCGGCCGGGTTCGCGGCGGGGTCGGGCAGAGTCATCGGGCAGTCCGGGGTGGAAGGGACAACGGGTGGCGGGGTACGGCGGCAAGTGGCTCCGGCATCGGCCGGAACCGGGACCGGCGTGCGGCGCTCAGGCGCGGCGCTGGTGGCGGGCGAACTGCTTCTCGGGCTCGGCGAAGTAGGACCAGGGCCATTCGGTACGGGCGCCGTCGAGCGCCTGGAAGACGCGCCGGACCGTGTGGCGCTCACCGGCCAGCGAAAGGGCCATGGCGAACATGTTGAAGTCCTGCTGCCAGCCCGGCCGGCGTACGTAGGCGGGGTGGAGGATGCTGCGATCGGCCGCGTTGCGCAACTCGGCCTGGATCTCGGGGGTTTCGAGGCACCCCGCATGTTCCGACTCGACCCATTCCTCGATGTGCGCCATGGCGATCACACAGCCGATCCGGTGCCCCTGCGGAGCACGGGCGAACGCGTCGCGGGCGAATGCCAGGGCCTGGCCCGGCTCACCGCTCCAGCGGGGCTGCAACTGCGAAACCCAGTCGATGTGGACTTCCGGGTCCAGCGGATCGCGGCGCAGGGCGGCGTCGAGCCGGGTCCTGTTGACGACCGGGCCCAGCGACATGCCCCGGCCGGAGGTGAGCAGGTAACGCCACGGCGTGATCCACTCCGGCCGCAGCTCGGCGGCCTCGAACAGCTGCTCCTCTGCGAGGTCGAGCCGCTCGTGGAAGACCCGCCACTGTTCCTGCGTGACGTTCGCCGCGCGCGCGGACGTACGCGCCTCCCAGCCCCAGACGACGTGGCGCGCCCCGGATATCAGCAGGGCGGTGGCCCGGTGCTCCTTGTCCTCCTCGACGGCGCGGACGATCCAGTCCTGCACACCGTCCAGGTCCGCCAACTGGCCCAGGACCTTGTGGTCGTGGCCGAGATCGAAGGGGACCAGCGCCGCCTTGACCGCCTCCCAGTCACCCGCGTCGGCCGCCTCCACCAGCGCGAGCACCCGCGCGTCCCCGAGCGCGCGCAGCGTGTACGCCCCGTTCCTCCGCCGCCGCGGAACGGGCAGGGCATGCGGATCCGCCGCCGGCCTCTCCCCGCCCCCGTCCCCGCCGAACAGCCTGCCGAACATACCGAGCCCTCCCCTGGTCCCGCGCGATCGTCCGGTGCAGCATAAGCGGCCCCACCGACATCGCTTCCACAGAGTTTTCACGGATGCTTCACGCCACGGTCCCGAAGTCCGTCCCTGACGAGGGCGGGTGCACCCGCCGTCCGCAGAGGTCCGGCCCGTACGGCCGTCAGGAACACGGGCGGCCGTCAAGCTCCGAACCACGTAGGCCCAGGCCGGACGGTGTCCGACCCGGGCCTTTCCGGAGCCGCCTCCGGGATCCGGACCCGAGCCCCACGCCTGCCGAGTTACGAGTTGTCGCATCTCGGTCCTCGCAGGTCCGCACGCGTGCATCCGGCCCCTCACACCGCTGGTCGGCGCATGTGGTGGCCTGCCGGCGGACAGTCTCTTCGCGGACGTGCGCGGGCGGGTGCGGGCTTGAGCGCCTGCTCGGCCGGTGCACGCTCCTCGACGCCTTCGCCCCTCTGGCCCGCAGCCTTCCCGCACTGTTCAACCGACCGGGCGCCGACGTGGGCCCGAGGGCCTCAATGAGCCGGCGCCGGGGGCAGACAGCCCGTCTCCGGGACGTGGCCGTTGACGTCCGACCAGACGCGCTCCGCGGTGACGGCACCGGTGACGCAGGCGGTCCTGCCGATCCAGATTCCGTACACGCTGCCCCGAACAGGGTCTTCGTCTCCTGATGCGGACCGCTCCGCCACCTCCAGGCGGGCGGGAGCGGCCAGGGGCGCAAGGGCCTCCCGCACCTCGGCGGGCCGGGTCCGATGCTGACGCCGCAGATCCTCCAGGGCCCGAGTGATGTCCTTGACCTTCTCCCGGGCCCGTTTCTCGTCCGCCGGGTCCGGACGGTCCGGGCGTCGCGCCCGGCTGTTGTCTCCGTAGAAAGGCGGCACGTCCGGGCCGGCCGTGCCGCTGCTCGGGGTTCCGTGCTCGGAGGCGCTGGACGAATCGTTGCCGTTGAGATTGGAGAAGAGATCGTCCGCGTCTTTCCCGCAGCTCGTCAGAGCGAGGACGCAGAGCACCGCGACTACGGCCGTGCCAGTGCGACGGGTCATGGCCCCAGTCTCCCTTCGCGGGCGCGATGGGGGAGTGAGTACGCGTACTCAACCGTGGCGCGAGACCGGGCCCGCCCACACCGTCACCAGCAGCCCGGAGCGGTCACGGCCGATGCCGGTCGTCGATGCCGGCGGCAGTTCTTCCGGCCGCCGGCGCTCGCCCGGCCCGCGCCCGACGCCGCCGCATCCGGAAAAAGCAAAAGCCCCAGGTCACGGCGAGTGAGTCCTGAGGCTTCCACAGAGCCGCCTTCGGGATTCGAACCCGAGACCTACGCATTACGAGTGCGTTGCTCTGGCCAACTGAGCTAAGGCGGCACGCCCTGTCGCACCATGGTGCGATCAGCAGCGTCGCCAAGTCTACACAGTTTCCGGGGGTGCTCCGTACCAGCCTCGCGCCGGACTGTTTTCGCAGGTCAGCAGCTTTGCGGGGTGGTCAGGAGCACTTCTTGTCCTCTGCCGGCGGGGTGCCCTCCAGGAGGTAGGTGTTGATCGCCGAGTCGATGCAGTCGCTGCCGCGGCCGTACGCCGTGTGGCCGTCGCCCCGGTAGGTGAGGAGGGTGCCGGAGGAGAGCTGGCCGGCCAGGGACTGGGCCCACTTGTACGGGGTGGCCGGGTCGCGGGTCGTGCCGACCACCACGATCGGGGCCGCGCCCTTCGCCTCGATGCGGTGCGCGGTGCCGGTGGGCGGGACCGGCCAGCGGGCGCAGTTCAGGGCGGCCCAGGCGAAGGCCCTGCCAAAGACCGGGGATGCCTTTTCGAAGCTGGGGACGGCCCGGGTGACGGCCTCGGCGTCGGCGAAGGCGGGCGGCTGGTCCAGGCAGTTCACGGCGGCGTTGGCGAACATGAGGTTGGCGTACGTGCCGTTCGGCCGGCGCTCGTAGTAGCTGTCCGACAGGGCCAGGAGGCCGGAGCCGTCGCCCTTCTGCGCGGCGGTGAGGGCCTCGCGGAGCTGGGGCCAGGCCGACTCGTCGTACATGGCGGCGATGACCCCGGTCGTCCCCAGCGATTCGGTGAGCCGGCGGGACTCGCCGGTGGCGATCGGCCGGGCGTCGAGGTCGGCGAAGAGCCGTTTCAGCCGGGTGGCGGCATCGGCGGTCGAGGTGGTGCCGAGCGGGCAGTCCGCCTTCTTCACGCAGTCGGCTGCGAAGGCCTGGAACGCGGTCTCGAAGCCCGCCGTCTGGTCGCGGTTCAGCGCGACGGCGTCGAGCGACGGGTCCATCGCGCCGTCCAGGACCAGCCGGCCGACCCGGGCCGGGAAGAGCCCCGCGTACGTCGCGCCGAGGAAGGTGCCGTACGACGCCCCGACGTAGTGCAGCCGCTCGTCACCGAGCAGGGCTCGCAGCATGTCCATGTCGCGGGCGGTCTCGACGGTGGAGACATGGGGCAGGATCTCGCCGGAGCGCTTCTCGCAGCCGTTCGCGAACTGCTTGAACGCGTCGCCCAGGTCGGTGACCTCGGCCGCGTCGTCCGGGGTCTGGTCGACCTGGGTGTACGCGTCCATCTGCGGACCGGTGAGGCACACGACGGGCTCGCTGCGGGCCACTCCGCGCGGGTCGATGGCGACCATGTCGTACCGGGCCCGGACCTGGGCCGGGTAGCCGACGGCCGCGTAGCTCTGGAGATATTCGATGGCCGACCCGCCGGGTCCGCCCGGGTTCACCAGGAGGGAGCCGATCCGCTTGCCGGGGCCGGTGGCCTTCTTGCGGGCGACGGCCAGTTCGATCTCGCCACCGTCCGGCTTCTTGTAGTCCAGCGGCGCCTTCATCGTGCTGCACTGGAACCCCTCGACGCCGCAGTCCCGCCAATTCAGTTGCTGCGCGTAGTACGACGTGAGCCCGGCGGGGACCGCCGCCCCGGACGACGCGGGCGAGGCGGACGGCGAGGCGCTCGTCGAACTGCCGCTGCTGCAGCCGGAGATGAGAAGGCCGGCGGTGCCGAGCGTGGTGGCGAGAATCCGGAGCGAGCGCCTGGTGTTCATCCCCGGAGCGTAGTCGCCATGTGACGACTCGCCCCGATTCGCTCCCCGTACGGGTGAACGCACGATCATGAATGAGCGATCGTGAACGGGGTGATTCGGGTGTGTGGGTGGGGTTGGCGGGTCGGCCCCGGAATCAGCCCGCGCGCAGGGCCATCGTCATCGCCTCCACCGCGAGCAGCGGCGCCACGTTTCGGTCCAGCGCCCGGCGGCAGGCGATCACCGCCTCTATCCGGCGCAGGGTGCGCTCGGGCGTGGAGGAACGGGCGACGCGGTCGAGCGCGTCCTGGGCGTCCGCGTTGGCGATGGCGATCCCCGAGCCCAGCTGGATGGCCAGTACGTCACGGTAGAAGCCGGTCAGATCGGTGAGCGCCAGATCGAGGCTGTCGCGCTGCGTACGCGTCTTGCGGCGCTTCTGCCGGTCCTCCAGCTCCTTCATCACGCCCGCGGTACCCCGTGGCAGCCGTCCCCCGGCGACGGCGCCGAGCGCGGCCTTCATCTCCTCGGTCTCCTTGACGTCGACCTCCTCGGAGACCTGCTTGGCGTCGTCGGTGGCGGTGTCGATCAGCTCCTGGGCGGCCTTGAGACAGCCCCCGATGTCCTCGACCCGCAACGGGAGCTTGAGCACGGCGGCGCGGCGCGAGCGGGCCCGCTCGTCGGTGGCGAGGCGGCGGGCCCTGCCGATGTGGCCCTGCGTGGCCCGGGCGGCGGACGCGGCCCGCTCCGGGTCGATGCCGTCCCGCCTGATCAGGACGTCGGCGACCGCGTCGACCGGGGGCGTGCGCAGGGTGAGGTGGCGGCAGCGGGAGCGGATGGTGGGCAGCACGTCTTCGAGGGAGGGTGCGCAGAGCAGCCACACCGTGCGGGGCGCGGGCTCCTCGACCGCCTTCAGCAGTACGTTCCCGGCACCCTCGGTGAGCCGGTCGGCGTCCTCCAGGACGATGACCTGCCAGCGGCCGACGGCCGGGGAGAGCTGGGCGCGGCGGACCAGCTCGCGGGTCTCCTTCACACCGATGGAGAGCAGGTCCGTACGGACCACCTCCACGTCGGCGTGCGTACCGATGAGGCTGGTGTGGCAGCCGTCGCAGAAACCGCAGCCGGGTGCTCCGCCCAGGGCGCGGTCGGGGCTGGTGCACTGGAGGGCGGCGGCGAAGGCCCGGGCGGCGGTGGAACGGCCCGAGCCCGGGGGACCCGTGAACAGCCAGGCGTGGGTCATCTTCGACCCCGGCGGGACCGGTTTTCCCGCCGAATGCGCGGTGACCAGCGCATCGGCGTCCCGGGCGGCGGCGCCGAGCTGCTCCTGCACCCGGTCCTGGCCGACCAGGTCGTCCCATACGGTCATGGGTCGCCGCCCTTCCTGCACGTCGCTGCTCGTTGTTGCCGGTGCTGCTTGCTTGCACCCGGTCACTGCCCGCTGAAGCCGGTCACTGCTTGCTGTTGCCGGTTGCTGCCGGCTGTAGCCGGTCACTGCCTGCTTGTCGCTGCTCGTCGGTCCGGATGCCCCGATCCGACTCCCATTGTGGGGGACGGGTCTGACAATCCCGGCAACAAGCGCCCCGGCCGTCCGGACCCGCTGCCAGGACGGGCCGCCGGGGCGGGGCTCCCCGGCGGCCGGCACGGATCAGCGGCGCGGGCGGCGTCCCCGGCCCGAGCGGCCCGGGCCCCCGTCGTCCTGCTGGTCGCCGTGGTCGCCCAGCAGCTCGTCCGCCAGCGTCGGCAGATCGTCCAGCGGGGTCTCCTCGGCCCAGTCGGGACGGGGCCGCCGACCGGCGGAGCGCTCCTGCTCCGCATGCTGCCGGCCGTCCCAGCCGCCGACCTGCGGAAGCTCGCGGGTGCGCTCGTTCTCGCTCTCCGGAGCGGAGCCCGCCGGGCGCTCGTCGCGGAACATGCCCCGCGGAATCCGGTCCGCCGGATCCGTGTCCCGTACCGGAGGAAGCACCGTCGTCTCGTCGGCGGCACCCGCCGCACCCGTGCCACCGGACCGGCCGGAGCCGCCCCGAAGGTCGTGGATCTTGGGGATCATCGTCGTCTCCTCCTCGTCCGAGGAGGAGGGAGAGGACGGCGACGCGGACGAGGACGAGCCGTCCGGCGCGGGCACCTGCTGCGTCACGTCGTTCGGATTGACGATCGGCGTCGGCACCGTGATCTCGTTCTCCGGCACGGAGGCCGCCGCGGCGGCCTCCGCCCGGGCCTTCTCCGCCGCCGCGGCGGCCTCGGCCTCGGCCTTGCGCCTGGCCTCCTCGGCGCGCAGCAGTGCTTCCTCCGCCTTGCGCTGCTTCTCCAGCCGCTGGGCCTCGGCCTCCTTGCGCAGCCGCGCCTCCTCCTCGGCCTGCCTGCGCAGCCTGGCCTGCTCGGCCTCGCGGGCCGCCTCCTCGGCCTCCCGCCGGACCCGCTCCTCCTCGGCCACCCGGCGCGCTTCCTCGGCCCGCTGCCGGGCCTCCTCCGCCTGGCGTTCGGCCTCGCGCCGGCGCGCTTCCTCCAGCTCGCGGGCCTTGCGCTCCTCCTCCTCGGCACGGAGCTTGGCGAGCTGTTCCTGCCGCTCGCGCTCCAGCCGCTCCTCCTCGGCCTTGCGGGCGGCCTCTTCCTCGGCCTTGCGCCTGGCCTCCTCCTCGGCGGCCTTGCGCGCCTCCTCCTGGGCCTTGATCTCGGCCTCGGAGAGGGGCAGGAGCTGGTCGAGCCGGTGACGTACGACCGTGGTGATCGACTCCGGGTCCTGGCCCGCGTCCACGACCAGGTAGCGGGTCGGGTCGGCGGCGGCCAGGGTCAGGAAGCCGGACCGCACCCGGGCGTGGAACTCCGGCGGCTCGGACTCCAGCCGGTCGGGGGCCTCGGTGAACCGTTCCCGCGCGGTCTCCGGGTCGACGTCCAGCAGCACCGTCAGATGCGGAACGAGCCCGCTCGTCGCCCAGCGCGAGATCCGGGCGATCTCGGTCGGCGAGAGGTCGCGGCCCGCGCCCTGGTAGGCGACGGACGAGTCGATGTAGCGGTCGGAGATGACGATCGCGCCGCGCTCCAGCGCCGGGCGGACGACCGAGTCGATGTGCTCGGCGCGGTCGGCGGCGTACAGCAGCGCCTCGGCCCGGTTGGACAGCCCGGCCGACGAGACGTCGAGCAGGATCGAGCGCAGCCGCTTGCCGACCGGTGTCGCGCCCGGCTCGCGGGTGACGACGACCTCGTGGCCCTTGGCGCGGATCCAGTCGGCGAGCGCCTCGACCTGGGTGGACTTGCCCGCGCCGTCGCCGCCCTCCAGGGCGATGAAGAAACCGGTCGCGGCGGGGGCGACCGCCGGGTCGCCGCCGCGCAGCGCCTCGCGCAGATCGCGGCGCAGCGGTACGCCGGAGCGGTCGTCCGTCCTGGCCAGGACGATCACGGCGACCGGCAGCAGCAGCGCGCCGATCAGCATCAGGGCGAAGGCCGCACCACCGTGCTCGAAGACGAAGTCGCCCGAGCCCAGCCGGTGGGCGCCGATCGCGGCGGCCAGCAGCGGGCCCGCGAGCGCGCCGAGCGCGATGAGGACCCGTACGACGGCCTGGAGGTGCTCGGTGGTCCTGGCCCGGCGGAACTCCTCGGTCTCCTGGTCGGCCAGGACATGACCGGTGTAGGCGGCGACGCCCGCGGCGTATCCGGCCAGCACCGCGATCATCAGCACGGTCGCCGTGTCCGGCACCAGGCCCATGGCGAGCAGCGCGAGACCGGTGACGGCGGTCGCCAGCGAGAGCAGCCGGCGCCGCGACAGGGTCGGCAGCACCTTCCCCGCGGTCCGGATGCCGACGCCGGTGGCGCCGGTCAGGCCGAGGACCAGCAGGGCGAAGGTGGCCGGTCCGCCGCCCAGGTCGGCGGCGTGCAGCACCGACACGGCGGCGGCCGCGGCGATGGCCCCGGCGACCGCGGCCGATGCGCCGACGACCAGCGGGACGGATCCGGTGCGGCCCTTGTCGGGTCCGCCGTCCACCGACGGGCGCCGCAGGCCCTCCAGCGGCGAGCGCGGGCGCGGAGTCTGCGTACCGGGCAGTTCCAGGAAGTACAGGGTGGAGATCGACGCCGAGAACAGCCCGGCCGCGACGTACGAGCCGAGGGCCGCCTGGTGGATCGAGAACCATTCCAGGCCCGAGCCCAGCAAGTTGCCGACGAGGGTGGCGACCAGCAGGGCGACCGCCGCGGCCGGGATCGCGGCGAAGTCGGTGCGTACGGAGAGCCGGCGCAGTGCGTCGAGGTGGTCGGGCAGCGGGCGCACCGCGGCGCCCTCGGGGGGCGGGGCGGGCAGCAGCGCGGGGGCGGCGCCGTCCTTGGCGACCGTCCACAGGCGTTCGGCCGCGCCGGTGACGAAGACGGTGATCAGGATCATCATGAGTGCCCGCTCGGGCATCCAGTCGATCCACAGGGGCGCGACGACCAGCAGCGCGAGCCGCAGTCCGTCCGTCCCAATCATCAGCCACCGCCGGTCCAGCGGTCCGCCGGGCGCGGTGAGCGTCGTCAGCGGCCCCAGGAGTACGGCTCCGAAGAGCAGGGTGGCAAGGATCCGGGCACCGAACACCGCGGCGACGGCAAAGGCCGCACCTCGGTACCCGGCTCCGAATGAGCCCTCAAGGACCGCCGCTTGCAGCGACATCAGCACCAGCACGAGAAGGGCGAGTGCATCGCCGGTACTGCCGACGAGCTGTGCGCTCCACAACCGCTTCAGCGGGGGAACACGCAACAGGGCTCGTACGGCGCGCTCGCGTGAGTCTGCGGCAAGTGTGTCGGAGGTGGGGCTCACGACCGTTGGCTGCTCGGCTCGCGTCATCCGCCCAGCCTATCCGGAGCCATGGGGTCCCCGGAGGCCCCGTCCGAACATATGGGCGCCCGGACCTTCCCGGCGCTACCCTGCCCCCCGGTCCGAGCCCCGGTCACGAGCCATCGCGCGCCATCACTCGCCCACGTACACCCGCGTACGCCCTTGCATGCCCCTGTACGTGCAAACGCCGGAGGGGCCCGGAACTGCCCGGCCCCCTCCGGCATGCTCGACACATACGGCCGGCGCGTACGGTCAGTCCTCCGCAGACGCCGCGGACGCCGTCTTCTTGGCGGCCGTCGCCTTCTTGGCGGCGGTCGTGGTCTTCTTCGCGGCCGTCGTCTTCTTCGCCGCGGTCTTCTTGGCGGTCGCCGTGGTCTTCTTGGCGGCCGTCTTCTTCGCGGTCGCCTTCTTGGCCGGGGCCTTCTTCGCCGTCTTCTTCTTGGCGGGCCCCTTGGCACGCTTCTCGGCGAGCAGCTCGTAGCCGCGCTCCGGCGTGATGTCCTCGACGCTGTCGGCGGTCCGCAGCGTGGCGTTGGTCTCGCCGTCGGTGACGTAGGCGCCGAAGCGGCCGTCCTTGACCACGACCGGGGCCCCGCTCACCGGGTCCGTGCCCAGCTCCTTCAGCGGCGGCTTGGCCGCGGCCCGGCCGCGCTGCTTGGGCTGGGCGTAGATCGCGAGGGCCTCTTCGAGCGTGATGTCGAAGAGCTGGTCCTCGGAGGTGAGCGAACGCGAGTCCGTGCCCTTCTTCAGGTACGGGCCGTAGCGGCCGTTCTGCGCGGTGATCTCGACACCCTCGGCGTCCTCGCCGACGACCCGCGGCAGCGACATCAGCTTGAGCGCGTCGGCCAGCGTCACCGTGTCCAGGGACATGGTCTTGAAGAGCGAGGCGGTCCGCGGCTTCACCGCGTTCTTGCCGGTCTTCGGGGTGCCCTCGGGCAGTACCTCGGTGACGTACGGACCGTAGCGCCCGTCCTTGGCGATGATCTGGTTCCCGGAGACCGGGTCCGCACCGAGCTCGAAGTCGCCGCTCGGCTTGGCCAGCAGCTCCTCCGCGTACTCGACGGACAGCTCGTCGGGCGCCAGGTCCTCCGGCACGTCCGCGCGCTGGTGGCCCTCGGCGTCCTTCTCACCGCGCTCGATGTACGGGCCGTAGCGGCCGACCCGGAGCTTGATGTCGTTGCCGACGGGGAACGAGGAGATCTCGCGGGCGTCGATCGCGCCGAGGTCGGTGACGAGCTCCTTCAGACCGCCGAGGTGGTCGCCGTCGCCGTTGCCCGCGTCGGAGGCCGCCCCCGCACCGGCCGTGTCGTCGTCGCCCGCGCCGAAGTAGAAGCGCTTGAGCCACGGCACGGACTGGGCCTCACCGCGTGCGATGCGGTCGAGGTCGTCCTCCATCTTCGCGGTGAAGTCGTAGTCGACGAGCCGGCCGAAGTGCTTCTCCAGCAGGTTGACCACGGCGAAGGAGAGGAACGACGGGACGAGCGCCGTGCCCTTCTTGAAGACGTAGCCGCGGTCCAGGATCGTGCCGATGATCGACGCGTACGTCGACGGGCGGCCGATCTCGCGCTCTTCCAGCTCCTTGACCAGCGAGGCCTCGGTGTAACGGGCCGGCGGCTTGGTGGCGTGGCCGTCGACCGAGATCTCCTCGGCGGACAGCGCGTCGCCCTCGGCGACCTGCGGCAGGCGCCGCTCGCGGTCGTCCAGCTCGGCGTTCGGGTCGTCGGCGCCCTCGACGTACGCCTTCATGAAGCCGTGGAAGGTGATCGTCTTGCCGGACGCGGAGAACTCGGCGTCCCGGCCGTCGCTCGCCCGGCCACCGATCTTGACCGTGACCGAGTTGCCGACCGCGTCCTTCATCTGGGAGGCGACGGTCCGCTTCCAGATCAGCTCGTAGAGCCGGAACTGGTCGCCGGTCAGGCCGGTCTCGGCGGGGGTGCGGAAGCGGTCGCCGGAGGGGCGGATCGCCTCGTGCGCCTCCTGCGCGTTCTTGACCTTCCCGGCGTACGTGCGCGGCTTGTCCGGCAGGTAGTCGGCACCGTACAGCTGCGTGACCTGCGCCCGGGCCGCGGAGACCGCAGTGTCCGAGAGGGTCGTGGAGTCGGTACGCATGTAGGTGATGAAGCCGTTCTCGTACAGCTTCTGCGCGACCTGCATGGTGGCCTTGGCCCCGAAGCCCAGCTTGCGGCTCGCCTCCTGCTGGAGGGTCGTCGTGCGGAAGGGGGCGTACGGGGAGCGGCGGTACGGCTTCGACTCGACGGACCGGACGGCGAACGAGGAGTCGGCGAGTGCGGCGGCCAGGGCGCGGGCGTTCGACTCGTCCAGGTGCAGCGTCTGGCCGGAGGCGGACTTCAGCTGTCCGTCCGGACCGAAGTCACGGCCCTGGGCGATGCGCCGGCCGTCGACCGCGCTGAGGCGGGCGGTGAGGTTCGACGGGTCGGAGGCGTCACCGGTGCGGCCGGTGGCGAAGGTGCCGGTGAGGTCCCAGTACTCGGCGGAGCGGAAGGCGATGCGCTCGCGCTCGCGCTCGACGACGAGCCGGGTCGCCACGGACTGGACACGGCCGGCCGACAGGCGCGGCATGACCTTCTTCCAGAGGACCGGCGAGACCTCGTAGCCGTAGAGGCGGTCGAGGATACGGCGGGTCTCCTGGGCGTCGACCATGCGCTGGTTGAGCTCGCGCGGGTTGGCCACGGCCGCCCGGATCGCGTCCTTGGTGATCTCGTGGAAGACCATCCGGTGGACCGGGACCTTGGGCTTCAGGACTTCCTGAAGGTGCCACGCGATGGCTTCGCCCTCGCGGTCCTCATCGGTGGCGAGGAAAAGTTCATCGGACTCGGCCAGCAGCTGCTTGAGCTTCCTGACCTGCGCCTTCTTGTCCGCGTTGACGACATAGACGGGCTGGAAGTCATGCTCGACGTCGACGCCGAGCCGGCGGACCTCGCCGGTGTACTCGTCCGGAACCTCTGCGGCGCCGTTCGGCAGGTCGCGGATGTGCCCGACGCTCGCCTCGACGACGTATCCGGGGCCGAGGTAGCCCTTGATCGTCTTCGCCTTGGCAGGCGACTCGACGATGACGAGTCGGCGGCCGCCCTGTGCGGTCTCGCTGGTCGGGGACAACTTCGCTCTTCTCTCCGGTCGACGCTCGGTGGGCATCCGGGCAGCGCGATGACGCTGCCGAAGGTGCTGTCGCTGCGGAGTGTGACGGTACAACCCGCCCCCGTGTCAAACGGCAAAAGCCCGCAACGGCCACTCGAACGGTAACCCGACTTCCGCCATTCCTGCCGCCCGGACCGCCCGGTCCGCCGTGTGCGCGGTCCCTGCCTGCGGGTTTCCGGGTGCTGTGGCGGCGCCGCGGGCGTCGATGGCGGGCTCCGTACGGTCCGGGCGTGTTCCCCGCCACTGTCCGCCCCGCGCCGCCGGTTTCCCGGCAGGACCGCCGGGGCGGGCGGCTGATCGGGCCGGGCCCATGGGGCGCGGATCCGACCGGGACTGTGAGCAGTGGATCAGGGCAGCGGATCAGGGCAGCGGATCAGATACGGGTGAAGCACCACACACCGAGGACGAGAAAAAGTACGCCGAACACAGTGGCGAGCGCGGCGGAGGCGACGGGGCTCACGCCGTGCGCCACCGGCGCGCGATGCAGCACACGCGCCCCCGTCCACAGCAGCAGTGCGGCACCGAACAGCGCGAACGCCGATCCGGCGAAGATCGCTGGTCCGCTCTCCATGCCGTACGCCTCCCTGTCCCTGCCCGGGCCGGGGCGTGTGCCGTCCGGCCAGGGGGGAGGCTGCCACCTCAGGGCATCGGCCATGCGAACCCCGGGTGAATGGCCGGTTCCGCCCGCTTCCCGGTGCCGCCGCCCGGAGCCCTGTCGGGTTCCTGGGTGCCGCCGCCCGGAGCCCCGTCGGGTTCCTGGCCGCGTCCCATCCGGAATCCGCCCTCTCCGCGACGCACCGCCGACGGCGAGCCCGAATCCGCTGCTCGCGGGGCCCCTCCTTACCTACGGCGGTACGTACCCGACCGGAACGGGAACGGAGACCCGGGCGCGGCTGGACGGGGCCGAACGGACAATCGGGCCGGCAATCGGGGCGCCAATCGGGCGAGCGACCGGGCGAGCGGAGGCGCGCCGACCGGGCCGGCGATCAGCCCGCCGGAGGCGCCGGCTCCAGGAAGCCCTCCTCGACCAGCAGCCGGATCGCCTGCGGCGTCCGGTCGCGCAGCAGCACCGGGTCCTCGTTCATCAACTGGGCGATCGCGTCCAGGATCCGTCCCGCGGGCAGCGTCCCGTCGCACACCCCCGCGAAGCCGGCGCCCACGGCATCGACCTTCGTCGCGCGCCGCATGCCCCGGTTCTGACGGAGCACCACGTGTTCCGGATCCTCCGCGCCGGGCAGGCCGACCTGCTCCTGCACCACCTCGGCTGCCAAAGTGAAGTGCCCGGCCAGAAGCGCCGCGTCGTCCTGCTCGCGGAGGTAGTCCTGCCGGGCGAAGTGGGCCTCGACGGCCGGTCCGAGCGGCTGCTCCACCGCGTGCGGCCACTCCTCGATCACGACCGACGCATTGCCCGCGGCGGCTGCGGCGGACTTGCGCAGGGTGATCCAGCCGAAGCCGACACCCCTGGTCCTACGGGCCTCGAACTCGTCCAGCCAGGCGTCGTACCGCGCGGTGTACTCGGCGGGGTCCGTGCGGTGGTCCCCGCTGTCGCGCAGCCACAGCTCCGCGTACTGGGTGACGTCCTGGACCTCGCGCTGCACGATCCAGGCATCGCAGCCGAACGGAACCCAGGAGCTCAGCCGGCTCTGCCAGTCCTCGCCCTCGACGTGCTGCCAGTTGGCGAGGAAGTGGGCGTATCCGCCCTCGTTCAGCCGGTCGCCCGTCTGCTGCACCAGCGTCCGGCACAGGTCGTCACCGCCCATGCCGCCGTCGCGGTAGGTGAGCCGGGCGCCGGGCGAGATGACGAACGGGGGGTTGGAGACGATCAGGTCGTACGTCTCGGTGCCGACCGGTTCGTACAACGAGCCCTGACGCAGCTCGGCCGGGGCGACTCCGGACAGCGCGAGGGTCAGCCGGGTGAAGTCCAGCGCACGCGGGTTGAGGTCGGTGGCCGTGACCCGGGAGGCGTGCTGCGAGGCGTGCAGCGCCTGGATTCCGGAGCCGGTGCCGACATCCAGCGCGGAAGCGACCGGCGTGCGGACGGTGATCCCGGCGAGCGTGGTGGACGCCCCGCCGACACCCAGGACCACACCCTCCTCGCGCGATCCGATGCCGCCCGCGCCGCCGACGGCGCAGCCCAGGTCGGAGACGATGTACCAGTCCTGCCCCTCGGGCCCGCTGTACGGCCGTACGTCGACCGTGGCCCGCACCTCGTCGCCGACGCGGGTCACCCAGCCGTCCTCGGCGCACTCGGACAGCGGGAGCGCGGCGGCGGCCCGCTCGTACGGCACCGGCTGCTGGAGCAGGAAGAGCCGCACCAGCGTGTCGAGCGGAGCGTCGCCCCGGGTGGCACGGAGCGCCGGGACCGTCTCGCTGCGGGCGAGCGCGGCGTAGGCGGGCGCACCGAGCAGGTCGAGGAGCCCGTCCGCGGTGAAGGCGGCGGCGATCAGGGCTTCGCGGAGCCGGGGCGAACGGTCGGGCACGGGGAGGCTGGTCGTACTCACCCACCCATTGTGGCCGCTGCCACCGACAACGGCAGCGGCCCGGCGCCCATCGGGGCGGCCGGGCCGCTGTACCGCACGTCAGCCGCGCTGCACGTCGGCCGGCGCTCCAGCACGTCGGCCACGCGTCACAACAGCCGCATGTCGCGGCACCGGCGCGCGACAACAGCCGCGTATCACCGGAGCCGCTGCCGCCCGGTCACGCCTTCTTGCTGGGCGAGGCGGCCGGTTCCTTGGACGGCTCGGTGGGGGCCTTCGGCGGCGTCGAGGCCGTCGGCTTCTGGCAGCCCTTCTGCTTGGCCATCGCCGTGCCGACCTCGCCGGACTGAAGCTTCTTCAGCGCCTCGTCACCACTGGTGCTGATCTTGTTCAGCTCGTCCGCGATGCCCTTGAGACCGTCGGCGAACTTCGCCTGGTCCTTCGTCTCCAGCGCGTCGACCTTCTTCTGGAGGTTCCCGTACGCCGCCGAGGAGGCGTTGAGTTCCTTCACGGCCTCCTTGTGCGTGGCCTCACCGCCGTCGACCGGCGGCGCACCCGCGGAGTCGACGGCCGTGCCCAGTGCCTTGTACGCCTGCGAGATCTGCTGGAAGGCGGCCGAGTCGGTCTTCTGGACGTCGGCGGGCTTGCTGTTGTCCGCGGTCTGCTGCTGGATGGCGGCGTTGGCGTTCGCGATCTTCTGGAGCTGGGGCTGGACCTGGTCGCAGACCTTCTTCGCCCAGTCGTTCACCTTGTCGCTGTTGTCGTCACTGCTGCAGCCCGACAGCGTAAGTACCAGTACCGCACCGCCGGACAGTGCGGCCGCAAGCTTCTTGTTCACCGGATCGGTCCCTTCCAAGGCTCTCGGCCCCGGAACTTACACGGCGAGCGCCCTCCGGCCGGGCGCCGGGCGTCCGATGAGTAGCCTTTTGAAGCCATTTGCACCAAGGGAAATGAGGGAGATGCCACTCACCCGCACAGCCCTCGCCACTCGGGAACACGCGCACAGACAAACACACGAACGGCGTACGGATCGACGCCGGGACGGGCACCCGCGCGAAAATGCGTGCGGGCGGACGACGCATCAGAATGCGTCGCCCGCCCGGTCATTGAACCGAGGCCGGTTACGTGCCACGGTCCACCCGGTCCGCCCACCCAACCGGGGACAGGACTACGTTCCGCCCACCGGACCGGGGACGGACCAGCCGAGCCGGGGGCGGACTACGGGTCACCGCCCGGCCCCGGCCGCTGGTTCACGAAACGGCTGCCTGGCCGGGCGACTTGGCCGGCGCGTCCCCGCCTCCGTCCCCGTCGCCGGAATCCTCGTCGCCCACCGCGATTCCACGCCGCTTGGACACATGGACCGCGCCGACGATGACCGCGACGGCGAGCGCCGCCACCACCGCGCGCACTCCGGCGCTCGCGTCCTGCCCGTAGCTGAACTGCACCACCGCCGGAGCGATGAGCAGGGCGACCAGGTTCATCACCTTGAGCAGGGGGTTGATGGCCGGCCCGGCCGTGTCCTTGAAGGGGTCGCCGACCGTGTCGCCGATGACGGTCGCGGCATGGGCCTCGCTGCCCTTGCCACCGTGGTGACCGTCCTCGACGAGTTTCTTGGCGTTGTCCCACGCGCCACCGGAGTTGGCGAGGAAGACCGCCATCAGGGTGCCGGTCCCGATGGCACCTGCGAGATAGGAGCCGAGCGCTCCGACGCCGAGCGTGAACCCGACGGCGATCGGCGCCAGAACGGCCAGCAGACCGGGCGTGGCGAGCTCGCGCAGGGCGTCCTTGGTGCAGATGTCGACCACACGCCCGTACTCCGGCTTCTCCTTGTGGTCCATGATCCCGGGGTGCTCGCGGAACTGCCGCCGCACCTCGTAGACCACGGCCCCGGCGGACCGCGACACGGCGTTGATCGCCAGCCCGGAGAAGAGGAAGACGACCGCGGCACCGAGGATCAGGCCCACCAGGTTGTTGGGCTGCGAGATGTCCAGACTGAGCGTCATCTCACCGGCCTTGGCACCCACGTCGTCGACCGCCGTGGCGATCGCGTCACGGTACGAGCCGAAGAGCGCCGACGCCGCCAGAACCGCGGTGGCGATGGCGATGCCCTTGGTGATGGCCTTGGTGGTGTTGCCGATGGCGTCCAGGTCGGTGAGGACCTGCGCGCCGGCGCCCGAGACATCACCGGACATCTCGGCGATGCCCTGTGCGTTGTCCGAGACCGGGCCGAAGGTGTCCATGGCGACGATGACACCGACGGTGGTGAGCAGCCCGGTCCCCGCCAGGGCCACCGCGAAGAGTGCCAGCATGATCGACGTACCGCCGAGCAGGAACGCCCCGTAGACGCCCAGACCGATCAGCAGCGCCGTGTAGACGGCGGACTCCAGACCGATGGAGATGCCGGCGAGCACGACGGTGGCCGGGCCGGTCAGCGAGGACTTGCCGATGTCCCTGACGGGGCGCCTGCTCGTCTCGGTGAAGTACCCGGTCAGCTGCTGGATCAGGGCGGCCAGCACGATGCCGATGGCGACGGCGACCAGGGCGAAGATCCGCGGGTCACCACCGTGCGAGGTGATGGCGCCGTCGGTGACACCGTCCAGATCCGCGTACGAGGACGGCAGGTAGACGAACACGCCCACGGCCACCAGCACCAGCGAGATCACCGCGGAGATGAAGAATCCGCGGTTGATCGCGGACATTCCGCTGCGGTCGGTGCGCCGAGGGGCTACCGCGAAGATTCCGATCATCGCGGTGACCACGCCGATCGCCGGAACGATCAGCGGAAAGGCCAGTCCGGCGTCGCCGAAGGCGGCCTTGCCGAGGATGAGCGCGGCGACGAGTGTCACGGCGTACGACTCGAAGAGGTCGGCCGCCATTCCGGCGCAGTCACCGACGTTGTCGCCCACGTTGTCGGCGATGGTGGCGGCGTTGCGCGGATCGTCCTCCGGGATGCCCTGCTCGACCTTGCCGACGAGGTCGGCGCCGACGTCCGCGGCCTTGGTGAAGATGCCGCCGCCGACCCTCATGAACATGGCGATCAGCGCGGCCCCGAGCCCGAAGCCCTCCAGCACCTTCGGGGCATCGGCGGCATAGGCGAGCACGACACAGGACGCGCCGAGCAGGCCGAGGCCCACGGTGATCATCCCGACCACGCCACCGGTACGAAAAGCGATCTTCATCGCTCTGTGCGAAACAGCGGTGAGATCCTTTTCCGGCTCACCTTCCGCGGGAGTCGCCTCACGTGCAGCCGCAGCCACACGGACATTACTGCGCACCGCAAGCCGCATCCCGATGTATCCGGTGGCCGCCGAGAAAAGCGCACCCACCAGGAAGAACAAGGAACGGCCTGCGCGCTGCGACCAGTTGTCGGCCGGTAGCAGCAGAAGCAGGAAGAAGACCACGACGGCAAAGACGCCGACGGTGCGCAGCTGCCGGGCCAGATAGGCATTCGCACCTTCCTGGACGGCGGCTGCGATCTCCTTCATGCGGTCGGTACCCTCGCCGGCTGCCAGCACCTGGCGCACCAGCAGCCTGGCGACAACCAGGGCGGCGAGGGCCACGACCGCGACGACGACCACGATGACGCGGTTGTCATCGGTGAGAACCGCGGCCGCCAGAGAAGTGGCCCGGCCGGAAGGTGCGGAAAATGCGGAATCTTGCGCGGGTCCTGCCAGTGGGGTGTTGAAGAACTCCGCCATACGTCCTCCTTGACGCTCAGCGCTCAAGACGTGGACGGATTGTAGGGAGCGGGAGCTGATCAAAACAGTGCGCCGTAAAATGTAATTGACCTTCGCCCGCCGATCATTAAATGATCGCACTCCCGGATGGACCTGAATGCAGTAATGGGGCGGGCACATTTTCTGTAGATCATTGATCACGCATAAATAAAAAAGGCCCTGCTCAGCAGGGCCTCGAAAGACGGATCAAGAAATGGGCCGGGGAAACCGAGGTACAGGTTCGACCGGGCCGGGGCAGGCGGATCGAGTGGGCGGCTCGGGTGGCGGACCGCCCACGAGGCATGCGGCGCCTGCGATGCCTCGGTGGAGCGGCGTCACGGCAACACGGTCGCGGGAGTCTTCGGCCAGCTCATGCGGATCACGCCGCCCTTGGCTCCCGATCTGACTTCCACATCATCGACGAGGCCGCTGATGACCGCGAGACCCATCTCGTCCTCGCCGTCGGCGTCGCTCTCGTGATCCGGCCCATCGAGTCCCGCGCCGGGCGTGGCGCCGCGTGTCGCGGCGGCTTCGACCGGTCCTCCGAGGGCGGGGTCGTCGCCGGGGCCGGGCACCTCGTCGGCGACCTCGACGGAGAAGGACTTCTCCTCCTCGATCAGGGCGACGGAGACCGGTGCGGTGATGCCATGGCTGCGGTGCAGCCCGACAGCGCGGCTGCAGGCTTCACCGACGGCGAGTCTGACCTCGTCGAGCACGGCTTCATCGACCCCTGCACGGCGCGCCACGGCGGCCGCCACGAGGCGGGCCGTCCTGACGTGTTCGGGCTGGGCGCTGAAGCGGAGTTCAACGGTGGCCATGCGATCCCCCTCAGACGTACGGGCGTGCATCCCAGGGGCCCGGGCGTGCTGCCCGGCGTCCCTGCTCTTCTTCCAGATCCGGCGTTGAACCACCGGCACCGACGGGCCGACGGACTCCCGTCCGGCAGCCGGACCGCCCGCGAGCGGTCCAATCACCGAGCGACCGACAGCCGCACGAACGGAACGGAACGAGACCGAACCGCCCGAACGGGCGCGGCCGACAGCCCGTCGGACGACGGACCACCGACCGTCCGATCGGCCTGCCTCACGGCAGTCGGCCGTCGGGCACGCGCGCGTCGCACCGGCCGCCTGGCGGGCTGCCGGTGCGCCGGCCGCGTGCCGAGCCGGCCCTGGGCCGATCCGACCTGCGGACCGGCCTCGGACCGACTGCCGGTCGGTAGCCAGCCGGTCGTCAGTCGGTGGCCGCAACGGCCTCGTCGACCGTGGTGTGAATCGGGAACACCTTGGTCAGGCCGGTGATCCGGAAGATCTTGAGAATGCGCTCCTGGTTGCAGACCAGGCGCAGCGAGCCCTCATGGGCCCGGACACGCTTCAGGCCACCCACGAGCACGCCGAGGCCGGTGGAGTCGAGGAAATCGACGCCTTCCATGTCGACAACCAGGTGGTAGCTGCCGTCATTCACCAACTCGACCAACTGCTCGCGCAGCTTGGGCGCGGTATACACATCAATCTCGCCACCGACCTCGACGACCGTACGGTCGCCACCAGGGCCGGACACATTGCGAGTCGACAAGGACAGGTCCACGGATCCTCCAGCACCTTGCTATCGAGCGGTCGCCCCTCGGTCTCCCCGGCGGAGCCAGGGAACGGATCGCCAGCCGCGATGGCATTCAATCACTTACCAGCAGCCATGCACGACGCCTTGGGGCCATTGTCCGTCACGCCAGTGACACACTCGGTGCCGATGGCCAAGAATCACCGCCCCAGTCGACCACCCGGGAACAGCGACACCAGCCACTCTCCCGCCATGGTCCTCGACCGGCTCGCCGCAGTGGCGGGCCGGTCCGCGCGCATCACTCATACGGAGCACTTGCCCCCGCGTGCGGGAACCCATGCCATCTGGCCCGATCGCATCCGGCCGGAAGTTGTCGCCGCGATCCGGAAGGCCGGAATCGAACATCCGTGGGCGCACCAGTCGGCTGCCGCCGAGCACGCCCTGGACGGCGAATCCGTGGTCATCGCCACCGGCACCGCGTCCGGCAAGTCCCTCGCCTACCTCGCCCCGGTCCTCAGCGCCCTGCTGGACGGCTCCGAGGCCCCGAACGGCCGTGGGGCCACCGCCCTGTACCTGGCGCCCACGAAGGCCCTGGCGGCCGACCAGAGGCGTGCCGTGAAGCAGCTCGCGGCACCGCTCGGCAACGCCATCAGGCCCGCGGTCTACGATGGTGACACCCCGGTCGAGGAACGCGAGTGGGTGCGCCAGTACGCCAACTACGTCCTGACCAACCCCGACATGCTGCACCGCGGGATACTCCCGTCCCATCCCCGCTGGTCCTCCTTCCTGCGTGCCCTGCGCTTCGTCGTCATCGACGAGTGCCACACCTACCGCGGCGTCTTCGGCTCCCACGTCGCCCAGGTCGTACGCCGGCTCCGCCGCCTGTGCGCCCGTTACGGCGCCGACCCGGTCTTCCTCCTCGCCTCCGCCACCGCGGCGGAACCATCCGTCGCGGCCGGCCGCCTCACCGGCCTCCCGGTCAAGGAGGTCGCCGACGACTCCTCGCCGCGCGGCGAGCTGGTCTTCGCGCTGTGGGAGCCGCCCCTGACCGAGCTGCACGGCGAGAAGGGCGCCCCCGTCCGCCGCACCGCCACCGCCGAGACCGCCGACCTCCTCACCGATCTCACCGTCCAGGGCGTCCGCTCGGTCGCCTTCGTACGTTCCCGGCGTGGCGCGGAGCTGATCTCCGTCATCGCGAAGGAGCGCCTCGCCGAGGTGGACCGCTCGCTGCCGGGCCGGGTCGCCGCCTACCGCGGGGGCTACCTCCCCGAGGAACGCCGAGCCCTGGAGCGCGCCCTGCATTCCGGGGAACTGCTCGGACTGGCCGCCACCACCGCCCTCGAACTCGGCATCGACGTCTCCGGCCTGGATGCCGTCGTCATCGCCGGCTATCCCGGTACCAGGGCGTCGCTGTGGCAGCAGGCGGGCCGCGCCGGGCGCTCCGGCCAGGGCGCCCTGGCCGTCCTGGTGGCCCGCGACGATCCGCTGGACACCTTCCTCGTCCACCATCCCGAGGCGCTGTTCCAGCAGCCTGTGGAGTCGACCGTCCTGGATCCGGACAATCCGTACGTCCTCGCCCCCCATCTGTGCGCCGCCGCCGCTGAGCTCCCCCTCACCGCGCCCGACCTGGAGCTGTTCGGCCCGGCCGTGGCGGATCTGCTGCCGCAACTGGAGGCCGCGAAGCTGCTCCGCAAGCGGGCATCGGGCTGGCACTGGACCCGCCGCGAGCGCGCCGCCGATCTCACCGACATCCGTGGTGAGGGGGGCCGCCCCGTCCAGATCGTCGAGGAGGGCACTGGCCGGCTGCTGGGCACCGTCGACGATTCGGCCGCGCACACCGCCGTCCACGAGGGTGCCGTCCACCTCCACCAGGGCCGCACCTACCTGGTCCGGAAACTGGACCTGGAGGATTCGGTGGCCCTGGTCGAGGAAGCCGTCCCGCCGTACTCGACCACCGCCCGCGACACCACCTCCATCGCCGTCCTGGAGACCGACACCGAGATCCCATGGGGCGACGGGCGGCTCTGCTACGGCTCCGTGGAGGTCACCAGTCAGGTCGTCTCCTTCCTGCGCCGAAGGCTGATCACCGGCGAGGTCCTCGGCGAGACCAAACTGGACCTGCCGCCCCGCACCCTGCGTACCCGCGCCGTCTGGTGGACGGTCACCGAGGACCAGCTCGACGCCGCCCGCATCAACCCGGAGATCCTGGGCGGCGCTCTGCACGCCGCGGAGCACGCGTCGATCGGGATGCTGCCGCTCTTCGCCACCTGCGACCGGTGGGACATCGGTGGCGTCGCCGTGCCCCTGCACCCGGACACCCTGCTGCCCACGGTCTTCGTGTACGACGGCCACCCGGGCGGTGCCGGATTCGCCGAACGGGCCTTCCACACCGCCCGTGCCTGGCTGACCGCGACCCGCCAGGCGATCGCGTCCTGCGAGTGCGAGGCCGGCTGCCCTTCCTGCGTCCAGTCCCCCAAGTGCGGCAACGGCAACGAACCCCTGCACAAACGCGGTGCCGTACGGCTCCTCACCGAACTCCTCCGATACGCACCCCCGTCTCCCGGGGAGCCGAGCTCTGCACAGCCTCCGCATCCGGATCGGGCCCCGGAGGGAGAGCCGGGGGCGGAGGCAACGGCTCCGGAGAGCCGGCGGCAGCCGCCGGAGGACCGGCCCGGGACCTGACCGCCGGTGCGTAGGGCCCGAAACTCACCCGGGCCGTCACATCGGCGATCTCCCCGCTCACCGCGCACCGGATCACCACGGCTCCCTGCGCCGCGGCCACCTTCCCAGCCGCGTCACACGCCTCCCCAGGGCTCTGCAGGGCCCGGTCTGCCGCTGCCAGGGCCGCCAGGTCCGCCGCACCACCCGCCCTGTGCCGGACGGCCACCACCTGCCCGAGCGCCAGCACGACCGCGAACACCGCACACAACGTGGCCGTGGTCATGGCCACCCACACCGTGGCCAGCCCCCTGTCCCCGTCTCCGCGGCCTTTGCCACTGCCACTGCCTTTGCTGCTGCCCCTGGCCCTGCCCAGCCACGCGAGGGCAGCCGCACGCCCTCCCTCACCAGTCCCGTCGCTCCCGCCCTTCCCGTCGGTCCCGCGAGTCCCGCGAGTCCCGCGAGTCCTGCCCGTCCTGCCCGTCCTGCCCGTCCCGCTCATTGCGTCGCCCCCACCATGTCCTCGGCCATTGCCGCTGCCTCCGCGTGAAGCGTCAGGGACAGCGGGCCCGGCCCCGGTATCGGCGCCGCCACCCGTACCCTCCACAGCTCCCCGGTCCGTTCCATCGCGACTTCGGCCCCGCCGGGTGCCGCCGAACGAGTCACCTCCAGCACCTGCGCCTCCGGCTCGGAGCGGGCTGCCGCCCTCGCCCCGGCCCTCGCCGCGTCCACGCAGCGGATCTGGGCGGAGGCGGCCATCAGCGCCCAGACCAGCGCCAGGGCGAAGATCGCCAGCACCGGAACCGCCATGGCCGCTTCCGCGGTCACCGCGCCGCGATCCGACGCTCGGGCGTCCGGTCTCCCGTCCGCGATGCGGAAACGGCCTCCGGCGCACACTCCGGGAAGACCGCTCTCAGAACTTCGCATCGAGCGCGTCCTTCAGCAGTGACTGCAATGCGGACATGACCGGCTGGCTGGTGACCACCTTGTAGAGCACCGCCGCGAACGCACAGGCCGCGATCGTCCCCACCGCGTATTCGGACGTCGTCATTCCACTGTCCTGCCGGACCCGACGTGCCATGCCCCGCACCCAGGTCCTGATTCGCTGCACCATTCCGACCCCCGCCATTTCTTAATTCATACTGAATGGATACGTACTTGCCTTTTTCGGTCATGCGGTCTGAAGCAGTCCGGTCGCCAGACCGATCACCACAGGTGCCACTCCGACCGCCAGGAAGGCGGGCAGAAAGCAGAGCCCGACCGGACCGGTGATCAGCACGCCTGCCCGCTGGGCGCGGGCCACGGCAGCACTCGCGCGTTCGGCCCGCATCGCCTCGGCCAGCCGAGCTACCGGCTCCGCCGCCGGAGCCCCGGTCGACCCCGCCCGCTCCAGGCACCGGGCCAGCGCACTCGCACCCGGTATCTCTCCGAACCGCCCCCAGGCCACCGCAGGTTCGCCACCGAGGCGGATCTCCGCGGCGGTCCGTGCCAGGCACCTGCCGACCGGCCCGCCGACCGACTCCCCCACCGCCTCGGCCGCCTCCCGGGGCCCGGCTCCGGCGGAGATGCAGGCCGCCAACAGATCGGCCGCCAACGGAAGCCGGCGTGCGGCCTCCGCCATCTCCGCGAGCCCTGCTCCTGGTTCGGGCCTGTTTCGGCCCAGCTGCCACCGCCGAGCGCCGTACGCGCCCACCAGCCCCGTCACGAACCCCGGCAGGCCGCCGACCAGGACAAAGCCCACCGCGACCACGCCGAGCGGCGCGATCCACTCCTTCACCCGGACACCGAACGCCGTACCTCCGCGCCCTCCCCTGCGCCCATGCCGGCGTTCCGACCCGCCCATCGCCAGCAGCGCCGCGCCCCGGCGGCGTACCGCCCGCCTGCGTCGGAGCCCGGCCAGGGCGAGAGCCGGACACGCGACCGCGCTCAGCACCGCGCACACTGCCGCCATCCGATGAGCGGCTTCGCCGACGACTCCGCTCATGCCGCTTCCCCCGCCCGCACGATCCGGGCCGCCCAGCAGAGCCCGGCCACCTCCAGCAGCCCGCCCGTCACCAGACAGGCCAGCCCGGCCGGCGTGTGCAGCAACACCCGCAGCGGATCGGCCCCGAGCGCCGCGCCCAGCCCCAGGCCCACCACCGGAAGCAGCGCCAGCACAGCCACCGTCGACCAGGCGCCCGCCAGTTGGGCCCGCAACTCCTCCCGTCTGCGCCGCTCGGCCCGCAACGCGTCCTCCAGGCGGTCCAGACCCGCCGCCAACCCGGCACCGCCGTCGACCGCCACCCGCCAACAGGCCGCCACCCCGGCGAGCCCGTCCAGCCCCGGCTCCCGCGCCGCCTGCGTCAGCACCCCCGGCACATCGCCCCCGAACCTCGCCGCGGCGACCACGCCGGCCTCGGCCGCCCCCATCACCTCGGTGCCACGCAGCGCCACCAGTAACGCCTGCCCGGGTTCGTGTCCGGCCCGCAGCTCGCCCACGACCGCACCGCACAGCGCCACCACTCCGGCCGCCCGTCGCTCCCGTTCCTTGCCCAGAGCCCGCCCGCACAGCCACCTCCGCACCAGCGGCACGGCCGCCGCCCCGGCCAGCAGCGGCAGCACCGACTCCCCCAGCACGGCGACGAGCAGCGCCACCGGGACGCAGAGCCACTCCCGCCGCTCCGCCGACCACTTCCGCAGCCACACCCCGGTCCGCTTCCAGCGCGCTCGCAGCGAGGGCCGGACGGCCTCGTCGACGAACAACACCCGGGCCCTCCGCCGCCCATGGTCCTGTGCAACAGCCAGCCAGGTCGCCACCCCGGCACACAGGGCCGCCGCACAACTCATGCCGGCCGACAGCCCCATCGGCGCGCCACCGGTCACAGCGCACCCCCGATCAGCGACCGCAGCCGCTCCCAGCCCCGCTCTTCTACGAATCCTTCGGCGCCCCAGCGCAGCGCGGGTACGGTCACCACCAGCCCTGCCGCGTCCCGCTCCAGAACCTGCACCTCGGCGATCCGCCGCTGCCCGGCCCGGTCCCGTACGAGATGGACCACCACCGACAGCGCGGCCGCCAACTGGCTGTGCAGCGCGGTCCGATCGAGTCCCGCCGCCGTCCCCAGAGCCTCAAGCCGGGCCGGTACGTGCTCGGCCGCGTTGGCGTGAACCGTCCCGCACCCGCCCTCATGGCCGGTGTTCAGCGCGGCCAGCAGCTCGGTGACCTCGGCGCCGCGCACCTCTCCGACCACCAGCCGGTCGGGCCGCATCCGCAGCGCCTGCCGCACCAGGTCCCGGAGAGTCACCCGGCCCGCACCCTCCTGATTGGCAGGGCGCGACTCCAGGCGCACCACATGCGGATGGTCCGGCCGCAACTCCGCCGAGTCCTCGGCGAGCACGATGCGTTCCCGCTCCCCGACCGCACCCAGCAGACTCGACAGAAGCGTCGTCTTCCCGGCCCCCGTACCTCCGCTGATCAGGTACGAGACCCGGGCCTCCACCAGGGCCCGCAGCAGCCGGTCGCCGCCCGGTGGCACCGTCCCCGCGGCGACCAGCTCCGCCAGCGAGAAGGCCCTGGGTCGAACCACCCGCAGCGACAGGCACGTCGAGCCGACCGACACCGGGGGCAGCACGGCATGCATTCGGGTGCCGTCCGGCAGTCTCGCGTCCACCCAGGGGCGGGCGTCGTCCAGCCGCCGCTCCGCCACGGCGGCCAGCCGCTGCGCCAGCCTGCGCACCGCGGCGGCGTCCGTGAAGGTCACCCCCGTGAGTTCGAGGCCCCTGCCCCGGTCCACCCACACCCGGTCCGGTGCGGAGACCAGCACATCCGTGACCTCCGGATCGGCGAGCAGGGGCTCCAGAACTCCGGTCCCGACCAGCTCGCCGCGCAACTCGTCGGCCGCACCGAGCACTTCGGCGTCCCCGAGGAGCCGCCCCTGGGCCCGAAGCGCGGCCGCGACCCCGGCCGGTGTCGGCGCGGTACCGCTCTGCGCGAGCCGCTGCCGTACGGCGTCGAGCAGCGTCTCCGTCATGACGCACCCCCACCGGCGCGGCCCCCCGCGCCCTCCGGGGCGAGCGCCCGCTCCCAGAACGCCGCACAGAACCTGGCCAGCGGACCGCGCGCACTGCCGCCCGGGGGTGCTCCGTCGTCCTGGGCGGTCAGCAGCCCGGCGTCGAGCGGGAGTTCACCGGCGAGCGGGAGCCCCAGCGCCTGTGCCACCCATCGCTCGTCGAGGCCCGCCGCGTACGGCCCGCGGGGCACCACTCGCAGGTCGTCCAGGATCATCCCGGCCATCGACGCGACCCGCTTGGCCGCCGCGACCGCGCGGAGCTCCCCCGGCACCACCAGCAGCCCGAGGTCCAGCTGCGCGAGCGCCTCGGCCACCGATTCGTCGACCCTGCGCGGCAGATCGACGACCACCACCCCGCCGAGCCTGCGTGCGGCGGCCAGCACGGCCCGTATGGCCTGCGGCGGGATGACCACCCAGTCGTCTCGGCCCCAGCTGAGCACCCGTAGTCCGTGCAGCGTCGGCAGTGACTCCTCCAGCGCACCAGCGCCGACCCGCCCCTTGGAATGGGCGAAATCCGGCCATCGCATTCCCTCGGCCCGTTCGCCCCCGAGCAGCACGTCGATGCCCCCGCCGAGCGGATCGCCGTCGATCAGCATGGTCCGCCGCCCGGCCCTGGCCGCCGTCACCGCGAGGGCACAGGCCAGCGTGGACGCGCCCGAGCCACCCCGGCCGCCGATCACTCCCACGGTGAGAGCCGGTCGGCCCACACCCTCCGCCGCATTGGCGATCTGGTCGACGAGCCAGCCCTCCGCATCCGGCAGCCTCAGCACATATTCGGCCCCGATCTCCACGGCCCGGCGCCAGACATCCGGTGCGTCCTGGTCCCGGCCGACGAGCATCACGCCCCGCCTGCGCACCGCCCCTCGGCATCGCCGGGCTGCGTCGTCGCCCACGAGGACCATCGGCGCCTGTTCCCAGGTGCCTCTGCTTTCGGGCGGCGAGTGATGAACTTCCGGCTCCGCTCCGGCGGCGGCACACAGCCGCAGCAGATCGTCGAGCAGTTCCACATCCTCGGTCACGATCAGCGGTCCGCCCCGCCGCCCTCCGGCGGCGGGCAGAGGATCCCGCGCGATGGACTCGGCCACGATCTCCACCCCCTTCTCACTGCACCTTCATCGCGGTTCGCGGTGATCTCGGAGTGTTCCGGGATCGGCGATTCCACAACCCGCGGACTTCGCGGCTGGAATCACCGTGCAGCGCTTCGGAAAATCGTGTGGATCTTGCTCAAAAACTGTGGACAACTCCACCGTTGTGAATAACTCCGTCGCTCATACCGGCGACTTCCGGAGTGCAGCACTTCCGCTACGCACCGTGACGAGTCATGGTGGTGGGGGACGGAACGAGAAGCGGGCCGTCGCGACCGAAACGGAGGCGGAATGCTTGATTCCGAACGACAGAAACGCGTCCGGACATGCGACGACCCCCGCCGGGGGGGAGAGCGGGGGTCGTCCCCACGGCCGACTCGGGGGGGGAGGAGCCGGACCGGGTTAGCACGGTCGCGAACGATCCGTGACTTCCATGGTGTACCCGAGAGCCTTCTCAGGCAAACCCACGCGCCAGAGTTTACGCCGAATGGCGTCCGCCTATGCTCTGCCTTGTGGAAAACCGCTTCTTGCCGCGCACAGCCGCCTTCTTTGACCTGGACAAGACGGTCATTGCGAAGTCTTCGACGCTGACCTTCAGCAAGTCCTTCTACCAAGGCGGACTGATCAACCGCCGCGCTGTACTGCGCACCGCGTACGCACAGTTCGTGTTCCTTGCCGGGGGTGCAGATCACGATCAGATGGAGCGGATGCGGGAATATCTCTCCGCACTCTGCAAGGGCTGGAACGTCCAGCAAGTGAAGGAAATCGTCGCCGAGACCCTGCACGAGCTGATCGACCCCATCATCTACGACGAAGCGGCGACGCTCATCGAGGAGCATCACACCGCCGGGCGCGATGTGGTGATCGTCTCGACCTCGGGCGCCGAGGTCGTCGAGCCGATCGGCGAGCTGCTCGGTGCCGACCGGGTCGTCGCCACCCGAATGGTCGTCGGTGACGACGGCTGCTTCACCGGCGAAGTCGAGTACTACGCCTACGGGCCGACGAAGGCCGAGGCGATCAGAGCCCTCGCGGTGTCGGAGGGGTACGACCTCTCGCGCTGCTACGCCTACAGCGACTCCGCCACTGATGTACCGATGCTGGAGTCGGTCGGCCATCCGCACGCGGTCAATCCGGATCGCGCCCTACGGCGCGAGGCGACCGTCCGGGAGTGGCCGGTTCTCGTCTTCGACCGGCCGGTCCGACTCAAGCAGCGACTGCCCGCGTTCTCGCTGCCACCACGTCCGGCACTGGTCGCTGCGGCAGCGGTGGGAGCGGCGGCCGTCACGGCGGGACTGGTCTGGTACAGCTCACGTCGCCGCGCCGCGGCCTCCGCCTGACGCACCCCCGGGCGGAGGAGTACGGAGCCCTCCGACTCGGCGGTCGGTGCGGAATATCCAACTCGCCCGTAATTGAACCCAAAAGTAAAGAAGTCGGGCCAGCACTACCGCTCACCCCGGCTCTGGAGTACAAATGACTCAACGGCCCGCGAGACCAAGGACATCCGAGAGGATTACCTGTAACGCAGAGACGGCCCCACGGACCGAGCATGAAAACCGAGCACCCACGCGACGTCGACCCGTCGATTACGGGCCAGCCGCACCAGGGAACGGGCAAAGCATCCCGACCTGATGGGCATATATCGAGGACGCATGGTAACTGGGTAGACATGCCAGCGGCGGTACCGAGGACGGTACCGCCGCAACCTTTTTCCCGGAGCAGTGATGCCAATCGGCTCATGAAGCCGATCGGCCGGTGAAGCCGATTCGGCAGGCCAATACAGCAAGTCGAGGCGATAAGTCGACTTGGCGAAGGCATTCGTGAAGTTACCGGGATGAAGTTACCCAGGTGGATTTATCTCGACGCGCACCGCGCAAGCGGCGCCGGCGGACTCGAAACCGGCGCCCGATCGGATCGCGGCCCGGGCCGCGATCCGGCCGTTCCCCATTGACCGACTTCCGCGCGAACGGGTTTCTACGCGGCGCCGCGCTGCAGCGCCTCGCACACCGCCGTCGACTCCCTGACACCCAGCTCCACGGAGCGTCCGCAGTGCGCGATCCAGGCGGCCATCCCCTCCGGCGTCCCCGACAGATAGCCCTCGAACGCCGCGATGTACGCCGCCCGCCCCTGCTCGGCATGCCCCACCTCGGCGGGGCAGATCGACTTGGGGTCGAGCCCGCTCCCGATCAGCACGATCCGCTCGGCGGTCCGCGCGACGAGGCCGTTGTACGACCCGAAGGGGCGCAGGGCCAGCAGTTCGCCGTGCACGACCGCCGAGGTCACCAGCGCGGGCGCCGAGGTGCCGGAAAGAATCAGCCCCGAAAGCCCCTCCAGGCGCCCTGCCACCTCGTCGGCGTCCGGCAGCGGCGCCTCGACCAGCGACTCGTCCACCGGCTCGCCCGCCAGCCTCGGCCGTCCGACGGCGTCGTCGGGTGCCGCTCCGCCGGCCGCGACCAGATGCAGCCGGGCCAGCACCCGCAGCGGTGACTGCCGCCAGATGGAGAGCAGTTGACCCGCCTCGGCGGTCAACCGCAGGGCCGCCCCGATCACGTGCGCCTCGCCGTCACCGCTGAAGTCGGTACGCCGGCGCACCTCCTCCAGGTTCCAGTCGGCGCCCGACAGCGCCGCCGAACCACGGGCACCGCGAAGTGCCGCTTCCGCGGTGACCTCATTGCTGCGGCGCCGCATGACGCGGTGACCGTAGACCCGGTCGACGGCCTTGCGTACGGAGTCCACCGCGTCGGCGACCCCAGGCAGGGCGCCCAGGGCGGCGAGCGGGTCAGGGGCAGTCGTACTCATAGGTAACGAGGCTACGCGTCCACCGCGCCGATACCGCCCGGGAGTGGCCTTCTTCACGAAGTGTGACAGCAGACCGCGATCGCGCCACTACCCTAGGTGAACATGAAGATCGCTTTCGTAGGGAAGGGCGGCAGCGGCAAGACCACGCTGTCCTCGCTCTTCATCCGCCACCTCGCAGCCAATGAAGCCCATGTCGTCGCGGTGGACGCCGACATCAACCAGCACCTCGGGGCCGCGCTCGGCCTCGACGACCAGGAGGCCTCCGCGCTGCCCGCCATGGGAGCGCATCTGCCTCTGATCAAGGAGTATCTGCGCGGCAGCAATCCCCGCATCGCCTCCGGCGAGACGATGATCAAGACGACTCCGCCGGGCGAGGGCTCGCGGCTGCTGCGGGTCGTCGAGGACAACCCGATCTACGACGCGTGCGCGCGCACGGTCCGGCTCGACGACGGGGAGATCCGGCTGATGGCCACCGGCCCGTTCACCGAGTCGGATCTGGGCGTGGCCTGCTACCACTCCAAGGTCGGCGCGGTCGAACTCTGCCTGAACCATCTCGTCGACGGTCCCGACGACTATGTCGTCGTCGACATGACAGCGGGTTCGGACTCCTTCGCTTCGGGGATGTTCACCCGCTTCGACATGACGTTCCTGGTCGCGGAGCCGACCCGTAAGGGCGTCTCGGTCTACCGCCAGTACAAGGAGTACGCGCGGGACTTCGGGGTCGCCCTGAAGGTCATCGGCAACAAGGTGCAGGGCGAGGACGACCTGGAGTTCCTGCGTGCCGAGGTGGGCGACGACCTGCTGGTCAGCGTCGGGCACTCCGACTGGGTGCGTTCGATGGAGAAGGGTCGCCCCGCTCGCTTCGAGCTGCTGGAGGCGGACAACCGGATGGCGTTGCAGGCGCTGCAGAACGCCGCCGAGGACTCGTACGAGCAGCGGGACTGGCAGCGCTACACGCAGCAGATGGTTCATTTCCATCTGAAGAACGCGGAGAGCTGGGGCAACGAGAAGACGGGCGCCGATCTGGCCGCCCAGGTCGACCCCGCCTTCGTTCTCGACGAGCGGTACGCGCAGGACGGCGCCGCTCAGCCCGCCTGAACCTCGGTACCCCGCCGGGCCGTCGGCGCCGCCGGACGGACTCGCTCCGCCCGACGTGAGCCGTCGTGCCCCCGAGCGCCGGACAGGATCGGTTCCTCCACCCGTCCGGCGCTCGACGCACGGCCCCTGCCCGTCCGGTCCGGCGCATGACGTGCCGGCCATGCCCGAAGTCCGCGCGGCTCAGCGGCCGGACTTGCCCCCGCCGGGGCCCGCGTGGGCCTTGTCGGCGCCCGTGGTCCGGCCGGTTCCGGAAGTTTCCGCTCCGTCGAGGAACGCGGTCCATCCCTTCTCGGGCGCCTGGCCGACATCGAGCGTGCCGAGTTTCGCCAGCGTCGCCGGGTCCTGGGCGTCCAGCCAGTCGGCCAGTTGCCGGAAGGAGACGCAGCGGACACCCGCCTTGGTGCAGACCGTCGCGATGGTGTCCTCGACGGCACGCATGTAGGTACCGCCGTTCCAGGACTCGAAGTGGTTGCCGATGATCAGCGGGGCACGGTTGCCGTCGTACGAGCGGTCGAAGGCCTGGAGCAGGCCGTCACGCATCTGGTTGCCCCAGTACTCGTGCATGTCCGGGTCGCCCTGCGTCGTCGTACCGGACTGGTTGAACATGAAGTTGTAGTCCATCGACAGGGTCTCGAACTCGCGGCCCGGCACGGGCACGAGCTGCATCGAGAGGTCCCAGACACCGTCCTTCTTCTTCGGCCAGACCTGGTTGTCGACCCCACTGGAGTCGTAGCGGAAGCCCATCGTCCGTGCCGCTGCCACCATGTTCTTCTGCCCTTCCAGGCAGGGGGTGCGGCCACCGATGAGTTCCTTGTCGTAGTCGAAGGGGAGCGGCTTCTCCTCTTCGAGGCCCGGGTCGTTGGTCTTCCAGTTCTTCACGAAGGACTTGGCCTGACTGATCTCGGCCTTCCACTGGTCGACGGACCAGGTTCCGACGCCGCCCTCGGGGCCGCAGAAGTGCCCGTTGAAGTGGGTGCCGATCTCGTCACCGTCCTCCCAGGCCGCGCGCACCTGGGTGATGGTGTCCCGGATTCCCTTGGTGTCGTTGAAGCCGATGTCGGAGCTACCGGCGTTGTGCTTCGGCGGGTCGTAGAGCTCCCGCTTGTCCTCCGGCAGCATGTACACGCCGCTGAGGAAGTACGTCATGTTCGCGTGGTACTTCCTGCCGACCTCACGGAAGTGCGAGAACAGCTTCTGACTGTCCTCACCTGCGCCGTCCCAAGAGAACACCACGAACTGCGGGGGCTTCTGACCGGGCGCCAGACGCTTGGCCACGGGCTGCTTCGGCTGACTGCCGGTGAACGCGGTGGATCCGTCGCCGATCAGCCGGAAGACACTGCCGGGCGCGGCGGGGGCCTTGAGAGCCTCAGGGGCCTTCTTCTTCGGGGCGGGCGCCTTCTTCGCCGCCCCCGGACCGGCGGCACCGGCACCTCCGCCGGAACCGGAGGAGCACCCGGCCACTCCCGCGGTCAGCGCGACGGCCACGACCCCCAGGGCGACCCGCCCGACAGCGACCCTCGCCGCAACGGCCTTCCTCGCTACGGCCTTCGTCGCGACACCCTCCTTCGCGACCGTCCTCGTCGCGACCACCTTCGTCGCGACGACCTTCTTCGTAACGGCTCTCTTCGCAGCGACTCTCCTCGTGGCGGCCATCATTTGCCCACCTCTTCCTTGCAGGTAATTTGCGTCGAAGTGCCGACACGGCGCGGTCAAGTTCGCACGCGGTCCGGTCGAGGTCGATGCGACATACCGAATGAAAAGATGCTTATTCACCTCAATGGGTGATCACATGGCCCATTTGATCGCAAGTGTGGACGCATGTCTTTACTCTCCATTACGATCTGTTTACTGAGAGTTGAGAAATCCCGCCGCTGCACGCCGTGACCCACGGCCGCGTCCCCACATTCCGCGACCGCGCTGCCCCGGAGGAGACGGGAACATGTCTGCTTGCGTCCCCACTCGTCACAACCACCCATCCCGCAGTTCACGTCCACCACGCGCCTCGGGAGTGAAGCGACCACACAGCCCGCCGCCACCGCGCGGCGGTCGATTCCGTATCGCGGGCGCCGATCTGTCCGCATCGATCACGGTCTTCCTGCTCGCCGTCCCCATGTCGCTCGGCCTCGCCGTCGCCATGGACGCCCCGCTGGAAGCCGGCCTCATCTCCGCCGCGATCGGCGGCATCGTCGCCGGGCTGCTCGGCGGCACCCCACTCCAGGTCAGCGGCCCGTCCGCCGGACTGACCGTCGTCACAGCCGAGTTGATCCAGATCTACGGCTGGCGCACCACCTGCGCGATCACCATCGGTGCCGGACTCCTCCAGATCCTGCTCGGCTCCCTGCGGGCGGCGCGCAGCGCTCTCGCCGTCAGCCCCGCCATCGTCCACGGCACCCTCGCCGGCATCGGCGTGGCCATCGCGCTCGCCCAGCTGCACATCGTGCTCGGCGGATCGCCGCAGAGTTCAGCCGTGGCCAATGCCCTGGCACTCCCCGACCAGTTGGACCGGGTGAGCCCTGCTGCCCCACTCATCGGCACGCTGACCATCAGCGTCCTGATCCTTTGGCCCCGGATCCCGGGCCGGATCGGCAGATCCGTACGACGGATTCCGGCCGCCCTCGCCGCGGTGGTGACCGCTACGGCGGTGGCTGCGATGGTCGCGCCCGGTATCGCCCGGGTCGATCTGCCGTCCTGGCGCTCGCACGCCCTGCCGGAAATGCCGCACGGACCCGTACTCGCCCTGGCCACCGCTGTGTTCACGGTGATGCTGGTGGCCAGCCTGGAGTCACTGCTCGCTGCGGTGGCCATCGACAAGCTGTCGGCCGACCGCACCGCCGAGCAGACGGCCGCCCGGCCCGGGGCCGGCACGGCACCGCCGCCCACACCGACCACACCCGCACTGGCGCTCGCGCTCCCGTCCGGGACATCGGCACCAACCGCATCTCTCGCCCTGCCCGCCAGACGCTCCGACCTCGACCGGGAGCTGCGCGCCCAGGGCATCGCCAACACGCTGTCCGGGCTGGTGGGCGGGCTGGCCGTGTCCGGTGGTGCGGTGCGCAGCTCGGCGAACGTGCGCGCCGGGGCGACCGGTCGCGCCTCCACCGTGCTGCACGGCGTCTGGGTGCTGCTCGCCACCGGGCTGCTGGTCACCGTGCTGGAGTGGATCCCGCTGGCCGCGCTCGCCGCGCTGGTGATGATGGTCGGCATCCAGATGGTGAGTTTCGCCCACATCCGCAACGTCCATAAGCACCGCGAATTCCTGGTGTACGGGGCGACGATCACCGGCGTGGTCCTCTTCGGCGTACTCAAGGGCGTGGCGATCGGCATCGCGGTGGCGGTGGCGGTCGCCCTGCACCGGCTGGCCCGGACCAGGATCACGGTCACCGATCAGGGCGGCCGGCATCTGGTCGTCGTACGGGGCCAGTTGACGTTCCTCGCGGTGCCCCGGCTCAGCCGTACGCTCGGCCAACTGCCCCAGGACGGTGACGCCGTCGTCGAACTGGACGGCTTCTTCATGGACCACGCGGCGTACGAGGCGATCCAGGGCTGGAGCACGGCCCAGACCGCCCATGGCGGCAGGGTCGTGTTCACCGGCAGGTCCGGTGGCCGGATCGCCGAGCCCGCCTCGGCGGCGCACTCCTGTTGCCGCCCCTGGACTCCGTGGCGCAACCACCACTGCCACGACCAGCCCGGCCGTGCGCCGGAAGCAAGCCATGACCTCGGCCCCGGCCCCCGCCCCGGCCCCGGCCCCGGCCCCGGCCCCAGGCTCCGACTCGGACTCGGACTCGGTAAACGGTCCACCGGCACCGGCCGCAGCCGCCGCGCCGCCCGTGTCGGCAGCGCTGCCGACGTCGGCAGCGCCGGAAGCATTGCCGACACCAGCAACACCGGCAGCGCCGATCACAGCGGCCCCACCGGCCGCGATGCCAACTGTCCAGCCCACCACCCCGTCGGCCACCCCGCATCCCACGACGCGAGCCATGACACGACCACCGACAACCCGAGCAACGCCCCCACCCACACCCCTGACCTCACCTCAGCCCCCACCCACACCCCTGGCCTCACCCCAGCCCCCACCCCCGCACCGGTTCCCGAGGCCCCCCGCCCGACCGGCGGCAATCGGCTGATCAGCGGTCTGAGTTCGTTCCAGCGCAACACCGCTCCGCTGGTGCGCGACGAACTGGCCCGTCTGGCCGTCGAGGGTCAGCGCCCGTCGCAGCTCTTCATCACCTGCGCCGACTCCCGCCTCGTCACCAGCATGATCACGGCGAGCGGCCCCGGTGACCTGTTCACCGTGCGGAACATCGGCAATCTGGTGCCCCTGCCGGACGCCGAATCCGGGGACCACTCGGTGGGTGCGGCGATCGAGTACGCGGTGGATGTACTGAAGGTGGAGTCCATCACCATCTGCGGGCATTCCGGCTGCGGAGCGATGCAGGCGCTGCTCGGCGGCGAACCGGACCGGGATGCTCCGGCCACGTCCCTGTGGCGGTGGCTGAGACACGGGCTGCCCAGCCTGAAGCGGATGGCGTCCCGGCACCACGCCTGGGCCCGGATCTCCGGGCGGCTGCCGACCGACGCGCTGGAGCAGCTCTGCCTCACCAATGTGGTCCAGCAGCTGGACCATCTGCGGGCACACGAATCGGTGGCCCGGCGGCTCGCCGAGGGCACGATCCGACTGCACGGCATGTACTTCCACGTGGGCGAGGCCCAGGCCTATCTGCTGACCGAGGGTGCCAGCAGCGGGCTGGAGCTCGACGAGGTCTTCGACCGCGTGGACCCCGGCGACACTCCCGGTTCCGGCGAGTTGGAACGCACCGGCGTCTGAACCTCGTTCGCCCCCGGTCCGTGAGACCTTGTGGTCCTGCCTCCCCGCTGCGGCGCGGCGCATTGCACCGCTCCGTGTCGCTCTGCGGCGCATTGCACAGCTCCCCGCACTGTGCCGTACCGCGTCGCGCCGCACGTGGACGCGGGGCCGTGTCTCCATACACGAGACACAGGTCTAAACCAATTCCGGGCAGGCACTTGTCACCTGGCCTTTGGCCTGATGAGCTATGCCCGGGACACAACGGACACCCTGGGAATGGGAGATGTCGTGAGCAACGAAAGCTTGGCCAATCTGCTTCGTGAGGAGCGGCGGTTCGCACCGCCTGCCGATCTGGCCGCGAACGCCAACGTCAAGGCGGAGGCGTACGAGCAGGCCGAGGCGGACCGGCTGGGCTTCTGGGCCGAGCAGGCCCGTCGCCTGACCTGGGCCACGGAGCCGACCGAGACGCTCGACTGGAGCAACCCGCCCTTCGCGAAGTGGTTCGCGGACGGCAGGCTCAACGTCGCGTACAACTGCGTGGACCGTCATGTCGAGGCGGGCAACGGCGACCGGGTCGCCATCCACTTCGAGGGCGAGCCCGGCGACAGCCGCGCCATCACCTACGCACAGCTCAAGGAAGAGGTCTCCCGCGCCGCCAACGCGCTCATCGAGCTCGGTGTCGGCAAGGGCGACCGGGTCGCCGTCTATCTGCCGATGATCCCCGAGGCCGCCGTCGCGATGCTGGCCTGCGCCCGCATCGGCGCAGCCCACTCGGTGGTCTTCGGCGGCTTCTCCGCCGACGCCATCGCCGCCCGCATCCAGGACGCGGACGCCAAGGTCGTCATCACCGCCGACGGCGGCTACCGCCGGGGCAAGCCGTCCGCGCTGAAGCCCGCCGTGGACGACGCCGTCTCCCGTATCGACAGCGTCGAGCACGTCCTCGTGGTCCGGCGCACCGGCCAGGACACCGCATGGACCGAGGGCCGCGACGTCTGGTGGCACGAGATCACCGGCCGGCAGTCCGCCGAGCACACCCCCGAGGCCTTCGAGGCGGAGCAGCCGCTCTTCATCCTCTACACCTCCGGCACGACGGGTAAGCCGAAGGGCATCCTGCACACCTCCGGCGGCTACCTCACGCAGGCGGCGTACACGCACAACGCGGTCTTCGACCTCAAGCCGGAGACCGATGTCTTCTGGTGCACCGCCGACATCGGCTGGGTGACCGGCCACTCGTACATCGTCTACGGCCCGCTGGCCAACGGTGCGACGCAGGTCATGTACGAGGGCACACCCGACTCCCCGCACCAGGGGCGCTTCTGGGAGATCGTGCAGAAGTACGGCGTCACGATCCTCTACACCGCGCCGACCGCGATCCGCACGTTCATGAAGTGGGGTGACGACATCCCCGCCAAGTTCGACCTGAGCAGTCTCCGGGTCCTCGGTTCGGTCGGTGAGCCGATCAACCCCGAGGCGTGGATGTGGTACCGCAAGCACATCGGCGCCGACAAGTGCCCGATCGTGGACACCTGGTGGCAGACCGAGACCGGCGCGATGATGATCTCGCCGCTGCCGGGCGTGACGGAGACCAAGCCGGGCAGCGCCCAGCGCGCCCTGCCCGGTATCGCGGCCACGGTCGTCGACGACGAGGCCAACGAGGTTCCCGACGGCGGGGGCGGCTATCTCGTCCTCACCGAGCCGTGGCCGTCGATGCTCCGCACCATCTGGGGCGACGACCAGCGCTTCATCGACACCTACTGGTCGCGCTTCGAGGGCAAGTACTTCGCGGGTGACGGTGCCAAGAAGGACGAGGACGGCGACATCTGGCTGCTCGGCCGGGTCGACGACGTGATGCTCGTGTCCGGGCACAACATCTCGACCACCGAGGTCGAGTCGGCACTCGTGTCACACCCGTCGGTCGCCGAGGCGGCCGTGGTCGGCGCCGCCGACGAGACGACCGGCCAGTCCATCGTCGCGTTCGTGATCCTGCGCGGCACGGCCGAGCCCTCCGACGAGCTGGTCGCGGAGCTGCGCAACCACGTCGGTGCCACGCTCGGCCCGATCGCCAAGCCCAAGCGGATCCTGCCGGTCGCCGAGCTGCCGAAGACCCGCTCCGGAAAGATCATGCGGCGTCTGCTGCGGGACGTCGCCGAGAACCGCGAGGTGGGAGACGTCACCACCCTGAGCGACTCCTCGGTGATGGACCTGATCCAGGCCCAGCTGCCGTCGTCCTCCTCCGAGGACTGATCGGCAGGCTGAGCAGTACGTCCCCGAGGGGCATCCGGCAACGCGCCGGATGCCCCTCGGACATTTAAGGTGAAGATCACCGGATACAGCCCCGCACGCCCCGGGTACAGTGACTGCTGCGTCAACAAAACAATAAGAAAACTCCACAGGGGTGCCGGGAAGTCTGGTCGGCAAGTGCATCAGCCATGCCATCGCTGCCGTACCGACCCGGAGGTCCCCACTCGTGGCCGCGCCCACCCCCGCACCCCCTTCGCCCCGCCGCACCCTGCTCGGACGGCTCTCCCTCCCCGAGCGGAACTACCTCGCGGAGGCCCTGCGCACCGAGACCGTGGGCGGGGTGATCCTGCTGGTCGCAGCGGTTGCCGCGCTGGTGTGGGCGAACACCTTCGGCTCCAGTTATGCCTCGGTCAGCGACTTTCACTTCGGGCCGGATTCGCTGGGCCTCAACCTCTCCGTGGCGCACTGGGCGGCCGACGGGCTGCTCGCGATCTTCTTCTTCGTCGCGGGAGTCGAACTCAAGCGGGAACTGGTCGCGGGGGAACTGCGCGACCCCAGGGCGGCCGCCCTCCCGGTCGTCGCCGCGCTGTGCGGAATGGCGGTTCCGGCCGTCGTCTACACGCTGGTGAACGTGGTCGGCGGAGGTTCGACGGACGGCTGGGCCGTCCCCACCGCCACCGACATCGCCTTCGCGCTCGCCGTCCTCGCGGTCATCGGCACCTCGCTGCCGAACGCGCTGCGCGCCTTCCTGCTGACCCTGGCCGTGGTCGACGACCTCTTCGCGATCCTGATCATCGCGATCTTCTTCACCGAGCAGATCAACTTCACGGCGCTGATCGGCGCCTTCGTCGGCCTGGCCGTCTTCTATCTGCTGCTGCGCAGGAACGTGCGCGGCTGGTACATCTACATACCGCTCGCCCTGGTCATCTGGGGCCTGATGTACAACAGCGGCATCCACGCCACGATCGCCGGCGTCGCCATGGGCCTGATGCTCCGCTGCACCCGGCGGGAGGGCGAGAACCACTCGCCCGGCGAGCACATCGAGCACCTGATCCGCCCGCTGTCGGCCGGTCTCGCCGTGCCGCTGTTCGCCCTCTTCTCGGCCGGGGTCTCCCTCTCCGGAGACGCGCTGGCGGATGTCTTCACCCGGCCCGAGACGCTCGGTGTCGTCCTGGGCCTCGTCGTCGGCAAGACCGTGGGCATCTTCGGCGGTACGTGGCTGGCCACCCGATTCACCAAGGCGGAGCTGAACAAGGAGCTGGCCTGGGCCGATGTCTTCGCGGTCGCCTCACTCGCCGGCATCGGCTTCACCGTCTCGCTGCTCATCGGCGAGCTGGCCTTCGCCGGCGACGAGACAACGATCAACGAGATCAAGGCCGCCGTGCTGATCGGTTCCCTGACGGCCGCCGTGTTCTCCGGTGTACTGCTCAAACTGCGGGTACGTAGACACCGGGAGCTGCACGAGGCGGAGGAGCTCGACGAGGACCAGGACGGGGTGCCCGACATCTACGAACAGGGCGACCCGGCGTACCACCTGCGGATGGCCGCGATCCACGAGAAGAAGGCGGCCGAGCATCGCCGCCTTGCCCAACTGGCGGGGGCGGCGAGCAACGAGCCGGACAGTCCGGCATGATCTGACACCAGATGTGTTCAGCAGCAGGACTGGAGAGGGAGTCAGGGATGAGCGACCCCGGCAACAACGCGGGCAGCGCCGACCGCAGTCTCGGGCAGCTGGTCGCCTCGGCGACGGCGGAGATGTCCGCGCTGGTGCATGACGAGATCGCCCTGGCCAAGGCCGAGGTCCGGCAGGACGTCAAGCGCGGGGCGATCGGCAGTGTGGCGTTCATCGTCGCGGGCGTACTGCTTCTGTTCATGATGCCGATGCTGAGCTTCGCGGCCGCCTACGGAATCCACAACCTGGGGATGGGCCTGGCGTGGTCGTTCCTGATCGTGGCCGGCGGGTTCTTCCTCCTGGCGGTCCTGCTGGGGCTGATCGGCCGGCTCAAGTTCAAGAAGGTCAAGCCGCCGGAGAAGTCCATCGCCTCGGCGAAGCAGACGGCCGCCGTGCTCCAGGGCGTCAAGCCGCACCCGCGGCCCGCCGTCCCGGCAGGAACGAGCCTTCCGGCTGCCTCCGGCAGCACGCTGACGGGCAAGGCCATCGAGAAGGCTCCGGTCCAGGACAAGGGCTCCTCTGTGGCACGCTCGTCCACATGACGGTCCCCGATTCCAGCGCATTCGGCCCGGTAGGCCCCGTAGGCCCGGAAGGTCAGGCATCCCCTGCGGACAGGGGCGACCGGGCAGGCTCGGGCAGCACCTCAGGCCCTGCGAACTCACCCGACTCGACCGGCCCGGCCACCCCGACCGGCCCGGCCACCCCGACCGGCCCGACAGGCTCGACCGACGCACCCGTCCCGGCGGCCTCCGGTGGGCCCGTGCGGATCGACGGGCCGTGGACCCACCGGGACGTGGCGGCCAACGGCGCCCGTTTCCACATCGCCGAGCTCGGCGATGGGCCGCTGGTGCTGCTGCTGCACGGCTTCCCGCAGTTCTGGTGGACCTGGCGCCACCAGCTCACCGCGCTGGCCGACGCCGGCTTCCGGGCCGTGGCGATGGATCTGCGCGGGGTCGGCGGCAGCGACCGTACGCCCCGGGGTTACGACCCCGCCAACCTGGCGCTCGACATCACCGGCGTGATCCGCTCGCTCGGCGAACCGGACGCGGCCCTGGTCGGCCATGACATGGGCGGCTACCTCGCCTGGACCGCCGCGGTGATGCGTCCGAAGCTGGTGCGCCGCCTCGTGGTCTCCTCGATGCCGCATCCGCGCCGCTGGCGTTCCTCGATGCTCTCCGACTTCGCGCAGTCCCGGGCCGGCTCGTACATCTGGGGCTTCCAGCGACCGTGGGTTCCGGAACGTCAGCTCGTCGCGGACGACGCGGCGTTGGTCGGCCGGCTGATCCACGAATGGGCGGGCCCCCGGACCCCTGAGTTTCCCGACGACGCGACGGTGGACGTCTACCGGCGCGCGATGTGCATCCCGTCGACGGCGCACTGCTCGATCGAGCCGTACCGCTGGATGGTGCGGTCCCTCGCCCGTCCGGACGGCATCCAGTTCAACCGGCGGATGAAACTGCCGGTGCGGGTACCGACTCTGCATCTGCACGGTTCACTCGATCCGGCGATCCGTACCCGAAGCGCGGCGGGGTCCGGCGAGTACGTCGAAGCTCCCTACCGTTGGCGACTTTTCGACGGTCTGGGGCACTTCCCCCACGAGGAGGACCCGGACGGGTTCTCGGCCGAACTCATCAACTGGCTCAAGGATCCGGAGCCCGACCGGTAGCCGCAGAGGCACAGTTGTCCGTCGAACGGCCAATTGCCCGGCGCATAGGCCAATTGGCTGACGGATGGGCGGTTACCGACCATGAGGCACGGGCAGACGTCCCGGTATGGGCTGGACGCACGACTTCGGTGACGCAGCACGCAACCGCCGCTCGACCGCCACGGCGAGTCCGAGCACTCATGAGGGGGGCGGCCCCCAGGGCCGGGTGCACGATATGCAGGTTCTGCACGATCCCCGGCTCGGTATTCCGCGCATTCTGCGCCGCAGGGCCCGCTGGGTCTCGGCGCGGCTGCGCCATCCACGCGGATGATGTCCGCCCCGGTCGGCCGGTGAACGCTCACCGGCCGGGCGGGACTTCACCACACTTCTCCCGGTCTCGACGGGCCGCGCCTCGGTGACCGTGCCGGGCCCGTTTCTGACGCTCAGCGGGCACACCGCAGGCGCCCGGCGGACCTCAGCAGCCGCTCAGAGCGCGCACACCTGGCTGTCGACCTGCTGGTTGGCGGCGCGGCCGCGTGCGATGTCCTGACGGATCTCGTCCGCCGTCAGCGCGTACCCGGTGTCGGGGTCGTCGAGCGACTTGGCGAACACCACGCCGTACACCTCGCCCGCCGGGGTCAGCAGCGGTCCGCCGGAGTTGCCCTGGCGGACCGTCGCGTAGAGCGAGTACACATCGCGGTGGACGGTGCCCCGGTGGTAGATGTCCGGTCCGCCCGCGTTGATACGGCCCCGGACCCGCGCCGCCCGTACGTCGTACGAGCCGTTCTCCGGGAACCCCGCGACGATGGCGCTGTTCCCCGTCCGGGCGTCGCTGTCGGGGCCGGCGAACCGCAGCGGCTTCGCGTCGAGGTCCGGTACGTCGAGCACGGCGATGTCGCGCCGCCAGTCGTACAGGACGACCTTCGCGTCGTACACCCGGCCCTGGCCGCCGATCTGGACGGTCGGCTCGTCGACGCCTCCGACGACGTGCGCGTTGGTCATCACCCGGCGGTCGGAGAAGACGAAGCCGGTGCCTTCGAGGACCTTGCCGCAGCCCGGGGCCGTGCCGACGACCTTGACGATGGACTTCTTGGCGCGGGCCGCGACGGGGCTGCCCACCAGCGCCGGGTCCGGGGCCTTGACCTCGGTGATCGGCTCGTTGGCGAACGGGCTGAAGACCTGCGGGAAGCCGTTCTGGGCGAGGACCGAGGAGAAGTCCGTGAACCAGGTGGAGGCCTGCGCCGGCATCACCCGGGAGATGCCGAGCAGGACCGAGGAGCTGCGGACCTCCTTGCCCAGCGTCGGCAGCGTGGTGCCGGCCAGCGCGGAGCCGATCAGCCAGGCGACCAGCAGCATCGCGACGACGTTGACCAGGGCGCCGCCGGTGGCGTCGAGGGCACGCGCGGGCGACCAGGTGATGTACCGGCGGAGCTTGTTGCCCAGGTGGGTGGTGAATGCCTGGCCCACCGAGGCGCAGACGATCACGATGACGACGGCGACGACGGCGGCCGTCGACGAGACCTCGGAACCGTCCGTCAGCTGGTCCCACAGGATCGGCAGCAGATAGACGGCGACGAGGCCGCCGCCCAGGAACCCGAGCACCGACAGGATGCCGACGACGAACCCCTGTCGGTAGCCGATGACCGCGAACCACACGGCGCCGGCCAGCAGCAGGATGTCCAGCACGTTCACCGTCTATAGCCTCGCAGATTCGTCACCGGGCCCGTTCCTTCGGCTGGCTCCGGGCGGGGCCGGACAGCGCAGCACGGGAGTCAGACTGTCATGCGCGCCAGTCGAGCGGCACCTGCTTGGCCCTGTCCCAGGGGCGCTCCCAGCCGGCGAAGTGCAGAATCCGGTCGATCACCCCGGCGGTGAAACCCCAGACCAGGGCGGATTCGACCAGAAATGCCGGACCCCGGTGGCCGCTCGGGTGGACCGCGGTCGCGCGGTTGGCCGGATCCGTGAGATCCGCCACGGGAACGGTGAAGACCCGGGCCGTCTCACCCGGATCGACGACGCCGACCGGACTCGGCGAGCGCCACCAGCCGAGGACCGGTGTCACGACGAAGCCGCTCACGGGGATGTAGAGCCGGGGCAGCACGCCGAAGAGCTGGACCCCGCGCGGATCGAGACCGGTCTCTTCCCTGGCCTCCCGCAGGGCGGCCCTGAGCGGCCCCGTCGTCGCCTGGTCGCCGTCCTCCGGATCCAGGGAGCCACCGGGGAAGGAAGGCTGTCCGGCATGGGAACGCAAGCTTCCGGATCGCTCCATGAGGAGCAGCTCGGGGCCGCGCTCGCCCTCGCCGAACAGTACGAGCACGGCGGACTGCCGCCCGGCGCCGCTCTCCGGCGGCAGGAAGCGGCTGAGCTGGTCGGGCTCGATGGTCCGCGCGGCACTGGCCACGGGGTCGAGCCAGACGGGCAGCCCCTCGGTCGTGACGGCGATCGCGGCGTCCTCATCGCCGGCGGTCGTGGCCGCGGCCGCCGCGACCGCCGCAGCGGGGCTGACCGCAGCAGGGCCTGCCGCTGCCCTGCTTCCCGCTGCCGGGTTTCCCGCTGCCGAGTCGCCCGCGACGGGTGCGGTGGGTCTTGCGGCTGCGGGGCCGGTCACCGCCCGGTCCGCAGCCGCGGGAGCCGCTGCCGTATCCGTGCTCTGTTCGTGCGTCTTCATAGGCACCCCTCGTTTCACAACGCCTGTCATCACGCATTTCGTTCCGGCCGCTCCGGCCACCGCTGCCGTTCCGGCCGTCCCGTCCGCCCTGCGGCCGGTGTCGGGCGTCAGCCCGCCCCGAGGGCCGGAGCGGGCTTGCCCGGGTAGTCGGCGGGCGGGCTCAGCCGCTGGCCCGGCTGACCGCCCATCTCGTACTTCAGCAGCTTCCTGGCCTTTTCGGGGTCCGTCTCGCCCTCGCCGTACGCCGGGCAGAGCGGGGCGATCGGGCAGGCGCCGCAGGCGGGCTTACGGGCGTGGCAGATGCGGCGGCCGTGGAAGACGACCCGGTGCGAGAGCATCGTCCACTCGCTCCTGGGGAAGATCGTGGCGATCTCGGCCTCGACCTTCTCCGGGTCCTCCTGCTCGGTCCACTTCCAGCGGCGGACCAGCCGGCCGAAGTGCGTGTCGACGGTGATCCCGGGGACGCCGAACGCATTGCCGAGAACGACGTTGGCGGTCTTGCGGCCGACCCCCGGAAGCTTGACGAGATCGGCGAGCCGGCCCGGTACCTCACCGCCGTGGTTGTCCCTGAGCGCCACCGAGAGGCCTATCAGCGACTTGGTCTTGGCCCGGAAGAACCCGGTCGGCCGGATGAGCTCCTCCATCTCCTCGGGGACGGCGGCGGCCATGTCCTCGGGGGTGGGGTAGGCGGCGAAGAGCGCGGGAGTGGTCTGGTTGACCCTCAGATCGGTGGTCTGGGCGGAGAGGACCGTGGCGACCAGGAGCTCGAAAGGGTTACGGAAATCCAGCTCGGGATGGGCGTACGGGTACAGCTCGGCGAGCTCGCGGTTGATCCTGCGGGCGCGGCGCACCATCGCCAGGCGCGACTCCGGCTTCCATCCCGACCCTGCCGCGGCCTTCACCGTTGCCTTCGTGGCCGGCTCTGCCGACTTCCCCACCGACTTCCCGACCGACTTCCCCGTGGGGCGTTTTGTCGCTTTTTTCGGGCGAATCGCATCCTGTTCGCCCACAGCGGAATCACGGCCCTCCGACACCCCATCAGCCCCCTTGGCCTGCGCTCTCACCGGCGATCTGGACACCCGGCCAGCCTAGAGCCACGCACCGACATCTGCGCCCGTCACCGTGTATCCGCCCCCGATCGGCCCCCTGCCGCACGATTGGGCACGCCCGTGCGTCAAACTGGTTTGTGATCGATCGCACTGTTTTACCGTCCGGCATGATGGGGACCACGGTTCCCTGAACAGGCCGACAAGGAGAGAACTCGTGGACGACGTTCTGCGGCGCGCCCCGCTTTTCGCGGCGCTCGATGATGAGCAGGCCGCGGAGCTCCGCGCCTCGATGAGTGAGGTGACCCTCGCGCGCGGCGACGCGCTCTTCCACGAGGGCGACCCGGGCGACCGCCTGTACGTGGTCACCGAGGGCAAGGTGAAGCTCCACCGCACCTCCCCCGACGGGCGCGAGAACATGCTGGCGGTCCTCGGCCCCGGCGAGCTGATCGGTGAGCTGTCGCTCTTCGACCCGGGCCCCCGCACCGCCACCGCGACCGCGCTGACCGAGGTCAAGCTCCTCGGCCTCGGCCACGGCGACCTCCAGCCCTGGCTGAACGCCCGCCCCGAGGTGGCCACGGCCCTGCTGCGCGCCGTCGCCCGCCGCCTGCGCAAGACCAACGACCAGATGTCCGACCTGGTCTTCTCCGACGTACCGGGCCGCGTAGCCCGCGCCCTTCTCGACCTGTCGCGCCGCTTCGGCGTCCAGTCCGAGGAAGGCATCCACGTCGTCCACGACCTGACGCAGGAAGAGCTGGCCCAGCTGGTCGGCGCCTCCCGCGAGACGGTCAACAAGGCGCTCGCCGACTTCGCCGGACGCGGCTGGCTGCGCCTGGAGGCGCGCGCCGTGATCCTGCTGGACGTGGAGCGCCTGGCCAAGCGGTCCCGCTAGCCGGACCGGGGCCCCGGCCTCATCGGCATCCGTGCGCAAGGCCCCGCCATCACCCGGCGGGGCCTTGGCGCGTTCCCGCCCCGCCCACGTACGGCGGCCCGGGGCCCTGAACAACGGAAGACCCTAGATGAGCCCGTGCTCGCCCAGGTATTCCAGCTGGGCCAGTACCGAGAGTTCCGCGGCGGGCCACAGGGACCGGTCCACGTCCGCGTACACCTGCGCCACCACCGCCGACGCCGTACGGTGCCCGGCCTCGACCGCCGTCTCCACCTGGGCCAGCCGGTGCGCCCGGTGCGCGAGGTAGAACTCGACCGCGCCCTGTGCGTCGTCCAGCACCGGACCGTGCCCCGGCAGCACCGTGTGCACGCCGTCGTCGACGGTCAGCGAACGCAGTCTCCGCAGCGAGTCGAGGTAGTCGCCGAGCCGGCCGTCCGGATGCGCGACGACCGTGGTGCCGCGCCCGAGGATCGTGTCCCCCGTCAGCACCGCCCGGTCGGCGGGCAGATGGAAGGAGAGCGAGTCCGCGGTGTGCCCGGGGGTCGGTACGACCCGGAGTTCCAGGCCGCCGGTGGTGATCACATCGCCCGCGGTCAGCCCCTCGTCGCCCAGCCGCAGCGCCGGGTCCAGGGCACGCACCTTCGTACGGGTCAGCTCGGCGAACCGCGCCGCGCCCTCCGCGTGGTCGGGGTGCCCGTGGGTGAGGAGGGTCAGCGCGATCCGGCGGCCGGCCCGCTCCGCGACGTCGATGACGGCCCGCAGATGGGTGTCGTCCAGCGGGCCCGGGTCGATGACGACCGCGAGGTCCGAGTCGGGCTCGGCGACGATCCAGGTGTTGGTGCCGTCCAGCGTCATCGGCGAGGCGTTGGGGGCGAGGACGTTGACGGCGCGGGCCGTGGCGGGGCCGGACAGGACCACACCGCGCGGCTGTCCGGGCAGCGCTGCCGCATCGCTCATATGGATCCGCCTCCCGTGCCGCCGGAACCGTCACCGAAGCCGTCACCGGGGCCGTCGCCCGACGGCCCGCTCGGGATGTGCTTGGTGAACTCGTCGTGTCCCGGCCAGCTCAGCACCAACTCGCCACCCTCCAGCCTCGCCTGTGCCAGCACCGGCGTGAGGTCCTGGGAATCCGCCGCCTTCAGGGCCTCGGCGGCCGTCCCGTAGGGCCTCAGCGCCCGCAGCGTCGACACGGTCGGCGGCATCATCAGCAGCTCGCCCCGGTCGTACCCGTCGGCCGCCTCGCCCGGCTCGATCCACACCGTGCGGTCGGCCTCCGTGGAGGCGTTGCGGGTGCGCTGGCCCTCGGGGAGCGCGGCGACGAAGAACCAGGTGTCGTAGCGGCGGGGCTCGAACTCCGGGGTGATCCAGCGCGCCCACGCGCCCAGCAGGTCCGATCGCAGCACCAGGCCGCGCCGGTCCAGGAACTCGGCGAAGGACAGCTCCCGGGCGACCAGTGCCTCGCGGTCGGCCTCCCAGTCGGCGCCGGTGGTGTCGCTGACCACCGTGCCGGCGCTCGGCCCCGCGAGCAGGACGCCCGCCTCCTCGTACGTCTCCCGGACCGCCGCGCAGACGATGGCCTGGGCCTCGGCCGGGGTGGCGACGCCGAGCCGCCCGGCCCAGCTCTCCAGCGCGGGTCCGGCCCAGCCGACGAGCCGGTCGTCGTCGCGCGGGTCGACCCCGCCACCCGGATAGGCGTACGCCCCACCGGCAAAAGCCATGGAGGCCCGGCGGCGCAGCATGTGGACGGTGGGACCGCCCTCGGTGTCAGCGGCGGAGTCCCGGAGCAGCATCACGGTGGCGGCCCGCTTCGGGGTCGCGGCGCTCAGCTCACCTGCGGCGAGTGCCCGGATCCGGTCGGGCCATTCCGGTGGGTACCACTGACCATTGGACATGGCCGGAGGCTATCCGGAACCGCGCCGATGTTCGAGAGGTGCAGTGATCCGTACATGCCCCGTACACAGATGATCCCGCCCGGTCGTCGTGACCGGACGGGATCGAAGAGGTTCTGAACGAGACCGGAGAAGATCCGTCCGGGACCGGAGAAGATCCGACCGGGGCCGAAGAGGACCCGGACGGGATCGGGAAAGGTTGCGAAGGGAACGTACGGCTCAGGCCCCGACCAGCTCGACCTGGACCTCGACCTCCACCGGAGCGTCCAGCGGCAGCACCGCGACGCCCACCGCGCTGCGCGCGTGCACACCCTTGTCGCCGAGCACCGCGCCCAGCAGCTCGCTGGCGCCGTTGATCACGGCGGGCTGGCCGGTGAAGTCGGACGCCGAGGCGACGAAGCCCACGACCTTCACCACACGTGCGATCCGGTCCAGGTCGCCCGCGACGGACTTCACGGCGGCCAGCGCGTTGAGCGCGCAGGTCTTGGCCAGCTCCTTCGCCTCGTCGGGCGTGACCTCGGCACCGACCTTGCCGGTGACCGCGAGCTTGCCGTCCACCATCGGCAGCTGGCCGGAGGTGTACACGTACACCCCCGACTGCACGGCCGGCTGGTACGAGGCCAGCGGCGGCACGACGTCCGGCAGCGTCAGCCCGAGCTCGGCGAGCTTCGCCTCGACGGTGCCCGCCACTACGCCTTCTCCCGCTTCAGGTAGGCCACGAGCTGCTCGGGGTTGTTCGGGCCGGGAACGACCTGGACCAGCTCCCAGCCGTCCTCGCCCCAGGTGTCCAGAATCTGCTTGGTCGCGTGCACGAGAAGGGGCACGGTCGCGTATTCCCACTTGGTCATGGGCCCGACTGTAACGCCTGTGTAATCCCTGGCACGCGCAGCCTCGTGCGTAGCCTGCGGTGTGACTGGTTAGGCTCGAATACGTGAGCAGGTTCCAGGTCGTCAGCGGCAAGGGCGGTACCGGTAAGACCACGGTTGCCGCCGCTCTCGCGCTCGCCCTCGCGACCGAGGGCAGGCGCACTCTTCTCGTGGAGGTCGAGGGCAGGCAGGGCATCGCCCAGGTCTTCGAGACGGAGCCCCTTCCGTACGAGGAGCGCAAGATCGCCGTCGCGCCGGGCGGCGGCGAGGTGTACGCCCTCGCGATCGACGCCGAGCGCGCCCTGCTCGACTACCTCCAGATGTTCTACAAGCTGGGCAGCGCGGGCCGGGCGCTCAAGAAGCTCGGCGCGATCGACTTCGCCACCACGATCGCGCCCGGTGTGCGGGACGTACTGCTGACCGGCAAGGCCTGCGAAGCCGTACGCCGCAAGGACAAGCAGAACCGGTACGTCTACGACTACGTGATCATGGACGCGCCGCCCACCGGACGCATCACCCGCTTCCTCAATGTGAACGACGAGGTGGCGGGGCTGGCCAGGATCGGCCCGATACACAATCAGGCACAGGCCGTGATGCGGGTGCTGAAGTCCCCCGAGACCGCTGTCCATCTGGTGACGCTGCTGGAGGAGATGCCGGTTCAGGAGACCGCGGACGGCATCGCCGAGCTGCGCGACGCCGAGCTGCCGGTGGGCCGGGTCATCGTGAACATGGTGCGGCCCCATCTGCTGGACGAGGACACGCTGCGCACCGCTGCGGGCGGCCGCCGCAAGGAGATCGCCAAGGCGCTGACCCGGGCCGGGGTGACCGGCTCCGCGGGGCTGGTGCGCCCGCTGGTCGAGCAGGCGGCCGAGCACGCACAGCGGGTCGAGCTGGAGCGCGAACAGCGTGCGGTGCTCGCCGGCCTGGAGCTGCCCGGGTACGAACTCCCGCTGATCGGCGAGGGAATGGACCCGGCCGGTCTCTACGACCTGGCGACCGAGCTCCGCAAGCAGGGCGTGGGCGAAGGGGCGGGACAAGGGGTGGGGACATGACACAGCGCACGGGAACAGCCACGACGGACACGGCCGGGGCGACGGACACGGCCGGGACGACGGAGGACGGCCCCTCCCCGGACCCGGCGCAGGGCGCCGCGGCCGGGTCGGCGGAGAGCCTCCCCGCACCCGCGCTGGACACCGACGCGCTGCTCGACGACCCCGGCATCCGGATCGTCGTCTGCTGCGGTTCGGGCGGTGTCGGCAAGACCACGACCGCGGCGGCTCTCGGCGTACGGGCGGCCGAGCGCGGCCGCAAGGTCGTCGTCCTCACCATCGACCCGGCCCGCCGGCTCGCCCAGTCCATGGGCATCGACTCGCTGGACAACGTCCCGCGCCGGGTGCCGGGCATCAAGGGCGGGGAAGAGGCCGGCGACGCCGGGGAGCTGCACGCCATGATGCTCGACATGAAGCGGACCTTCGACGAGATCGTCGAGGCGCACGCGGACGCCGAGCGGGCCCGCGCGATCCTGGAGAACCCCTTCTACCAGTCCCTGTCGGCCGGTTTCGCGGGCACGCAGGAGTACATGGCGATGGAGAAGCTCGGGCAGCTGCGCGCACGCGACGAGTGGGACCTGATCATCGTCGACACCCCGCCGTCGCGCTCCGCGCTGGACTTCCTGGACGCACCGAAACGGCTCGGCTCGTTCCTGGACGGAAAGTTCATCAAACTGCTGATGGCCCCGGCGAAGATGGGCGGCCGGGCCGGGATGAAGTTCCTGAACGTCGGCATGTCGATGATGACGGGCACCCTGGGCAAGCTGCTCGGCGGTCAGTTCCTGCGCGACGTACAGACCTTCGTCGCGGCGATGGACACCATGTTCGGCGGCTTCCGTACCCGGGCCGACGCCACGTACAAGCTGCTGCAGGCGCCCGGTACGGCGTTCCTGGTCGTCGCGACACCGGAGCGGGACGCGCTGCGCGAGGCGGCGTACTTCGTGGAACGGCTGGCCGCGGAGGAGATGCCGCTGGCCGGTCTGGTGCTCAACCGGGTCCACGGCAGCGATGCCGCCCGGCTCTCCGCCGAGCACGCCCTGGCCGCCGCAGAAAATCTTGACGGGGTCGGCATTGTGGATCAGACGACCGGGAAGGCTGGACTTCGTGACCGGGCCGACCACTCGGTCGCTCCCGACTCCCCCGAAGTCGTTGCCACGCCCGGTTCCGCGCCGGACGCCGCCCCCGACGTCACGCCCGACAACTCCGAGCGCGAGGACACCGCCGAGCAGAAGAACACCGAGGACCACGAACCGACTGCTTCGGACCACGCGCCGGCAGCTTCGTACCATCGACCGACCACTTCGGACCGCGTGCCGACCGCTTCCGTCGAGGAGCTGACCGCTGGTCTGTTGCGGCTGCATGCTGAACGGATGCAGGTGGTCGCGCGCGAGCAGCGCACACGTGACCGTTTCACCGCGCTGCATCCCGAGGTCGCCGTGACCGAAGTGGCCGCGCTGCCCGGTGACGTACATGATCTCGAAGGGCTCAGGGCCATCGGAGACCGTCTCGCGACCGGTTCCGCCCCGGCCGGAGCTGCGTAACAACCCGCCGGTCCTATCCCACTGCGGCGTACCTCTCGTGCAGTTCGTCGTCGTCCAGTCCGATCGCCACGGGCAGGATGCCCGTGGACTGCTCGTACTCGCTGCGCGCGGTCTCCAGCAGCCGGCGCCAGGACGTGACGGTGGGCCGCCTGCGCAACAGTGCGCGGCGCTCCCGCTCGGTCATTCCGCCCCACACGCCGAATTCGACGCGATTGTCCAGCGCATCGGCCAGGCACTCGGTCCGCACCGGACATCCGGTGCACACCGCCTTGGCCCTGTTCTGCGCTGCCCCTTGTACGAACAGTTCATCCGGATCGGTAGTGCGGCAGGCTGCCTGCGCACTCCAGTCGGTTACCCAGCCCATCACGGCGCCGTCCTCTCCCGAATCGAGGCTCCCCCACGGCGGCAAGCGGCATATTCACCGCTGCCAGTTGAGGACGTTACGGAAGGTGGCGACAGCACAACACCCCCTTCGGGCCCAATCTTGAATGGCCCGAACGGACTATGCGTATCCGGCAGATCACCCAGGGGAGTGAGGCGAGGGCATACGCGACTATCCCGCCAGAATCGGGACAGTTCACCTGGATCACAACGGACGTTCAATGACACACGAGGCGAATTCGGGAGCACCTGAGGTCGTGGCCGGGACGAGCACGGGGGTTGATGCGGAACCGGACTGCTGTGACAGTTGAGAGCAGCTTAGGCCAAGGCATATACGTGTGTCCGGCGAATGAGAACGTAGGCTGCCCCCATGCCAAAGAAGCGCTCGGGCGGGGGTCTCTCGACGACCCAGCAGGCCGCCAAGTTCCTCGGTGTCGCCGCGCTCTCCGGAGTCGTGCTCGCGGGCATCGCGCTGCCGGCCGCCGGAGCACTGGGCCTCGCCACCAAGGGAACGGTCGAGGGATTCGACGAGATCCCGGCCAATCTGAAGACTCCGCCGCTGAGCCAGCGCACCACGATCCTGGACAGCAAGGGCGGAACGATCGCCACGGTGTACTCACGCGACCGCACGGTGGTCCCGCTGAAGAACATCTCGCCGTACATGCAGAAGGCGATCGTCGCGATCGAGGACGCCCGGTTCTACGAACACGGGGCCGTCGACCTCAAGGGCATCCTGCGCGCACTGAACCGCAATGTGCAGTCGGGCGGGACCGCCGAGGGTGCGTCGACCCTCACCCAGCAGTACGTGAAGAACGTCTTCGTGGAGGAGGCGGGCGACGACCCGGACAAGGTCGCGCAGGCCACCCAGCAGACGATGGGCCGCAAGGTCCAGGAGCTGAAATACGCGATCCAGGTCGAGGAAGAACTCGGCAAGAAGAAGATCCTGGAGAACTACCTCAACATCACCTTCTTCGGGCAGCAGGCCTACGGCGTCGAGGCCGCCTCCCAGCGCTACTTCTCCAAGTCGGCGAAGGACCTGACGCTGGAGGAGTCCGCGCTGCTGGCCGGCGTCGTGCAGTCGCCCAGCCGCTACGACCCGGTCAACGACACGGCCGAGGCCACCAAGCGCCGCAACATGGTGCTCCAGCGCATGGCGGACGTCGGGGACATCTCGCGGGCCCAGGCCGACAAGGCGAAGGCGACCCCGATCAAGCTCCGGGTCAAGAAGCCGAAGAACGGCTGTATCACCGCCGTCAGCGGCGCCGGCTTCTTCTGCGACTACGTACGCCACGTCTTCCTCACCGACCCGGTCTTCGGCAAGTCCAAGGAGGACCGGGCCAAGATCTGGAACCGCGGTGGCCTGACGATCCGGACGACGCTCGACCCGCAGTCCCAGCAGTCGGTGCAGGCCTCGATCAAGAGCCACGTCTACAAGTCGGACAAGGTCGCGACGGCCGTGACGCTGGTCCAGCCGGGCACCGGCAAGATCATGGGCATGGGCCAGTCCAAGCCGTACGGCTTCGGCAACAACGAGACCCAGTACAACTACTCGGTCGACAAGGCCATGGGCGGCTCCAACTACGGCTTCCCGACCGGTTCGACGTTCAAGCCGTTCGTCGCGGCGGCCGCCATAGCGCAGGGGAAGCCCGCGACCCAGGTCTATTCGTCGCCCTACGAGATGCCCTACCCGACGGTCCAGACCTGCGACAAGCCGTACGTGAACCTGAACGGCGAGCGGGTACCGAACGAGAACGAGTCGGAGCGCGGTCCGTACGCGCTGAAGGAGGCGATGGCGAAGTCCGTCAACACCTACTTCATCCAGATGGTGGAGGACATCGGCCTCTGCCCCGTGGCGAAGATGACCGACAAGCTCGGTGTGGTGCAGGGCAACGGTGAGAAGCTCCCCCAGTCCCCCGCCATCGCGCTCGGCTCCAAGGGGCTGTCCCCTCTGACGATGGCCAGCGCGTACGCCGCCTTCGCCAACCGCGGTACGTACTGCACGCCGATCGCCATGGAGTCGGTCAGCAAGGCCGACGGCACTACGCTGCCCGTGCCCAAGACCACCTGCTCGCAGGCGATGTCGCCGACCACGGCCGACACCATCAACACCCTGCTGCGCGGAGTGGTCGACTCCGGTACCGGCCAGGAGGCGGGTCTCCAGAGCCGCGACAACGCGGGCAAGACCGGTACGACCGACGCCCGGAAGAACGCCTGGTTCGTCGGATACACGCCGAACATGTCCGGCGCGGTCTGGGTCGGCAGCCCGTCCCAGAGCGTCGAGATGGAGCGCATCACGATCGGTGGCGTGTACCAGGACAAGGTGTACGGCGGGCAGGTCCCCGGACCGATCTGGCGTGACGCGATGACGGGAGCGCTCAACGGAGTCCCCGCCCCCGCCTTCAACACCGTCGACATCCCGGACCCGCCGAAGAGCGACGAGCGGGACAAGGACAAGGGCAAGGGCCACGGCCGGGACAGGGGCAGGCCCGGCGCCGGGGGCAAGAAGCCCGGTGACAAGAGCCCGTTCCCCGGCATCAGCATCTCGCCGGACCTGATCGGCGGGAACAACGGCGACGGTCACCGCGGCCGGACCACCGGCGGCACGCAGGGGCCCTGAGCCACCCGGCTCGACCCCGGAACGAGGGGGTGCCCGGATCGATCCCGATCCGGGCACCCCCTCGTGTGTTTCTGCCCCGCTCTACATCTGCCGCGGTCCCTGTCGCACAGGGCTCAGCCCGCGAGGAGCTTCTTCACCGAGGCGGCCACCCGGCCGCCGTCGGCGAGCCCGGCCACCTTCGGGTTCACGATCTTCATGACGGCGCCCATCGCGCGCGGTCCCTCGGCCCCGGCGGCCCTGGCCTCCTCGACGGCGGACGCCACGATCGCGCCCAGCTCTTCGTCGCTCAGCTGCTTCGGCAGGTACGCGTCGAGAATCTCGCCCTCCGCCTTCTCACGCTCGGCCTGCTCGGTACGGCCGCCCTGCGCGAAGGCCTCGGCCGCCTCGCGGCGCTTCTTCGCCTCCTTGGCGATCACCTTCTGCACCTCGTCGTCGGAGAGCTCGCGGGCCGTCTTGCCGCTGACCTCCTCCTTCGTGATGGCGGTGAGCGTCAGCCGGAGCGTGGACGAGGTCAGCTCGTCACGCGCCTTCATGGCCGTGGTGAGGTCTTCCTTGAGCTTGGACTTGAGCGTGGTCATGTGCTGATTGTGGCAGGTACGGGGCGACCGGCGCCCGCCGGTTTTCTGCCTGCCGCACAGTGTCTGCGACGATGGACGCATGCGCGCACGCTACGGAGTACCCCTGAAAGTCACGGCAGTCGGCGCGGCGATCGGCGCAGCCGGCATCGCCTACGCCGCCGGATTCGAGGCCCGCTCGTTCCGACTGCGACGGGTCGCCATTCCCGTACTCCCGCGCGGCGCACGCCCGTTGCGCGTGCTCCAGGTCTCCGACATCCACATGGTGAGCGGTCAGCGCAAGAAGCGTGCCTGGCTCCAGTCGCTGGCCGGCCTGCGCCCGGACTTCGTCGTGAACACCGGCGACAACCTCTCCGACCCCGAGGGCGTGCCCGAACTCCTCGACGCCCTCGGCCCGCTGATGGAGTTCCCGGGGGTGTACGTCTTCGGCTCGAACGACTACTACGGCCCCAAGCTCCGCAACCCCGCCCGCTACCTCCTCGAAAAGACCCGGGGCAAGCACGGCCTCAACGGGAACGCGCCCGCGGTCGGCGTCGTCCACAACCCCTGGGAGCCGATGCGCGACGCCTTCGACGAGGCGGGCTGGCTGGGCCTGTCCAACACTCGCGGCCGCCTCAAGATCGACGGTCTGGAGCTCGCCTTCACCGGCCTGGACGACCCGCACATCAAGCGCGACCGCTACGCCGAGGTGTCCGGCGGCCCCGAGACGGGCGCCGACCTCTCCATCGGCGTGGTCCACGCCCCCTACCTGCGCTCCCTGGACGCCTTCACCCAGGACGGCTACCCCCTGATCCTGGCCGGTCACACCCACGGCGGCCAGCTCTGCATCCCGTTCTACGGAGCCCTGGTCACCAACTGCGACCTGGACACGGACCGGGTCAAGGGCCTCTCCACCCACTCCGTCGACGAGCACCGCGCCTACCTCCACGTCTCCGCCGGCTGCGGCACCAACCGCTACACCCCGGTCCGCTTCGCCTGCCCGCCCGAGGCAACCCTTCTGACCTTGACCCCCCAGGACTGAGGACCCGCCCGGGGCGCCGCCCAGGGGCCCGGCCCTTCCCCCGCCGGCGGCGCAGAAACCGGATTTCGCCTGCGGGCGCGAGTGGGCTAAAGTAATCGATGTCGCCGGGAGACCGGCGGCGATCGGGGTGTAGCGCAGCTTGGCAGCGCGCTTCGTTCGGGACGAAGAGGTCGTGGGTTCAAATCCCGCCACCCCGACAGCTTAAATACCAGGTCAGGCCCGGTACTGAGAAATCAGTACCGGGCCTGACCTGCGTTGCGGGGCCGCCTTCTGGAGCCGTAGAGCAGCCGTGGAGGAGCCGCACGGCAGCCGACTTCGAGATCCGGGCCTCCAAGCTCTGCGTCCAGTCCTACGACGGCAGGCACGTCCATTCCTTCGGCGGCAGGCCTGTCCGGCCCATCGGCGGCAGGCATGTCCGGTGCTTCGTCAGCAGGCATGTCCGGTGCTTCGTCAGCAGGTATGTCCGGCCCATCGACGGCGGGCCCGGCCGGGCTGAATCCGGCGTCATGGAAATCAGCTTCCCGGCTCATCATTCCCCGTACGTCCCCGTCCCGTCCCCGTCCCGTCCCCCTTCCGGCGGTCGCCGGTTTCGTTCAAACGCTCGCGTCGGCATCCGTTTGAGGGGGGAGGAGTCAGTTGTGCGGCAGCGTCCCGGCCGGTCGCAGGATGATCGACTACGGCGCAGCGTGGCTCGGCCGGCGAACCGATGGTCCCGCCTCACTCCGCGGACTCGTATTCATCCCTGGATCCGGGAAAGGCCGCAGGCATTCCAGTCTCCGAGCAAGGTGCGCCCAGTCGTCCAGGTGGCAGGAGCCCGGCACGGCGGTGCGTGCCTCCGCGGGGTGCCTGCCGGAGCGGCGTCGCCCAGGAGGTGTCCCGGCGTGATCCGGCCGCGCCGAGCACGGGGCTCATGGCGCCGCGGTCCCGCGAGGGTTTCGCCGACGGAATCCGCACGCGCGTCGAGCCCCGCCGGAGCCGTCCTGGCGGCCTGTTCTTCTTCAGCCGGGTCCGGCCGATGCTCCTGACCCACCCGGGCCAGGGACGCCATCACCACCACCGAGGAGCACGGATGCACCTGATTCCCTCAGAGCAGGAAAAGCTGCTGCTGAGCGTGGCGGGAATGCTCGCCAGCTACCGCAAGGAACGCGGCATCAAGCTGAACTACCCGGAGGCCGTGGCCTACATCAGCTGCTGGGTCATCGAGGAGGCCCGGGCGGGTACCTACTCCGTCGACGAAATGATGAGCGACGCCACCATTCCTCTGCCCGAGCGGCAGGGCGACACCCAGGGCGAGGGAGAGAGCGTCCTGACGCGTGCCGACGTGATGGAGGGCGTGCCCGAGATGCTCGACATCCTGCAGATCGAGGCGACCTTCGCCGACGGCCGCAAGCTCGTCACCCTCCACAACCCGATCCGCTGAGGACGTCCCGTGCCCTACTTCCAGCCGCTGACCACACAGCCCTTCCCCGTCCCGCCCGAGCCGGTCGAGCGCCCGGTCGCACAGCCCGTCCCCTCGTCCCCCGGTTCCGGCCCGAGGCTCGAACAGCCTTCGCTCAAGCCGTCCGCCCTGGATCCGACGGCGGACTACGACTTCTCCGAGTACCCGGTCGGAGGCGTGTGGGTCAAGGAGCCCGACTCGAAGCATGTGCTCAACTCCGCGGGCGCGCAGGCGGTTGTGTACGTGATGAACGTGGGTGACCGCGACATCCAGATCGGTTCGCACATCCACCTGGCCGACGTCAACGAGGACCTGCTGTTCTTCACCGACGAGGAGGCGGTCGGCGAGGCCGAACGCGTTCTGGAGGACGAGGAATCGCCCTGGCCCGACCGGATCGCCGCTGTCCGCCGGTTGGCGCACGACCGGTCGAAGACGCCTGGTCGGGCCCCCTGGGGATTCCGTCTCGATGTCCCTCCGGGGGACTCCAAACGGTTCAGCCCCGAGTCCTCCCCCAGCGAGGAGATCGAAGTCGTGGCGATCAGCGGGCGGCGACGTGTTCCCGGTCTGCGCAAGGACAAGCAGCTCGGCGACATCTCCCTCGACTGACCGCCCCGTACTCCCAGCTGGAGGAATGCAATGACCACCATCACGCGCGCGGACTACGCGAAGTCGTACGGCCCGACCGTGGGCGACCAGGTCCGCCTGGGCGACACCAACCTCTGGATCGAGGTCACGCACGACCTCACCTTCGGCGGCGACGAGGCGATCTTCGGCGGTGGCAAGACCGTTCGCGAGTCCATGCTGCAGGGCACCACCACCAGCATCGGGGGCGCCCCCGACACCGTCATCACCAACGTGATCATCCTGGACGTCTCCCCCGCCCAGGAACTGGCCGGCCTCGTCCCCGGTGAGAGCGCCGGCCGGAGTGCCGTCGTGCGGGCCGACGTCGGTATCAAGGAGGGCAGGATCGCCGCGATCGGCAAGGCCGGCAACAGCGACGTCATGGACGGCGTCACCCCCGGGCTGGAGCTCGGTCCCTCCACGGACGTGATCTCCGGCGAGGGAAAGATCCTCACCGCCGGCGCCGTCGACACCCACGTGCACTTCATCTCCCCCTCGGCCGTCGTGGAGGCCCTGTCCACCGGGACCACCACCCTGGTCGGCGGCGGCGTGGGCCCCTCCGAGGGGTCCAAGGCGACCACCGTGACCCCCGGCCCGCGGCACCTGGTGAACCTGCACCGCAGCTTCGACGACCTGCCGGTCAACGTCCTGCTGCTGGGCAAGGGCAACACCGTCAGCAAGGACGGTCTGGACGAGCAGGCGTTGGCGGGCGCCGGCGGCTACAAGATCCACGAGGACTGGGGGGCCACCCCGGCGGCACTGGACGCCGCGTTGAAGGCCGGGGAGGACTGGGGTCTGCAGGTCACCCTGCACGCCGACTCCCTCAACGAGGCCGGCTTCTGCGAGACCACCCTCGCGGCCGTCGACGGACGCGGCATCCACGTCTTCCACGCCGAGGGCGCGGGTGGCGGGCATGCCCCCGACATCCTGAAGGTGGCCGCCGAGAAGAACGTCCTGCCCGCCTCGACGAACCCGACGCTGCCGTACACGGTGAACACGGTGGCCGAGCACATCGACATGCTGGCCTCCGCCCACCACCTCGATCTCCGCAACCCGAACGACCAGGCGTTCGCGGACTCCCGTATCCGCTCCACGACCATGTTCGCCGAGGACGTGCTCCACGACATGGGTGCCATGTCCATCACCTCGTCCGACGCCCAGGCCATGGGCCGCATCGGGGAGGTCGTGACCCGCACCTGGCAGGTCGCGCACGTCATGAAGGAATGGAGCCACAGGACCTTCCACGACGCGAACTTCTTCTACGGGCCCGAGCACGGGGAGGGCGACAACGCCCGCGCTCTGCGCTTCGTGGCCAAGTACACGATCAATCCCGCCATCGCCCACGGGATCGACGAGTACGTCGGTTCGGTGAAGGTGGACAAGCTGGCCGACCTGGTGCTGTGGGACCCGCGGTTCTTCGGTGTGCGGCCCGAGATGGTCATCAAGGGCGGCGCGATGGTGGTCGGGAACCTGGGCGACCCGAACGGTTCGGTGTCCGCCCCGCAGCCCACTCTCCTGCGGCCGGCGATGGCCGCCCCGATCGCCTCGCACCTGTCCTACGCGTTCGTCTCGGACAAGGTCCTCAACCCGCCCGCCGGCACCGACCCCTACAGCGCCGTGCGGGGCAAGGGCGTCTTCAAGGACTCGCTGAAGGACACTCTCGGGCTGCGACGTGAGCTGAAGGGCGCCAAGCCCGTCAAGGACGTCACGAAGAAGGACATGGTCTTCAACGACAAGCTCTTCGGGATCGACATCCATCCGGCCAGGTTCCGGATCGCGGTCGAGATCCCGGGAGTCGACCCTCAGCAGGGGCATCGCCTCACCCCGCACCCGGAGCGGGCGGGGTTCTGGCTCCTCGACCAGCCGGATCCGCCCGAGAGCCTGCCGCTCACCCAGCGCTACCTGCTGTTCTGAGACGCCCGGTGAGCGCCTCTTCGCTCCTGCTCGCCCTGCTGGGCGACGCCCGGCTGCCCTCCGGCGGGCACACCCAGTCCGCCGGCCTGGAGCCCGCCCTGCGGGCCGGTACGACATCGGCCGAGATTCCCGCCTACCTGCGTTCCCGCCTGCACACGGTCACCCGGGGGGAGGCGGGGACCGCCGTCGTCGCCCGTGCGGTGGCAGCGGACGGCGGCGATCTTGCCGCGGTCGAGGCCGCCTGGGCGGCCCGGACCCCCAGCCCGGCGCTCAGGGCCAACGGGCGGCGCCTGGGGCGCGGTTACCTGCGTGTCCTGCAGACGCTGTGGCCCGGCCCCCTGGACGCTCGCGCGCGCACCTGGTCGCGCCCGGTCGTGCTGGGGCTGCTCGCCCACCGCTCCGGGATGGACGCCGCCGACGTGGCCCGCCTGGTCGGCTACGACGACGTCCAGACCGTGACGGCGGCCCTGCTCAAACTCGAACCGCAGGACCCCCTGGTCGTCACCGGGTGGGTGAACGACCTGCTGCCGGAGATCGACCGGATGGCCGCTCAGGTCGCCCGGTTTCACGCCCCCGAACAGATCCCTGCCCACGGCGCCCCTCTCATCGAACGCTGGGCCGAGACCCACGACACCACCACAGAAAGACTCTTCAGTGCCTGAGAACACCACCGCCCCTGCCCGCGCCATGCGTCTGGGCGTAGCCGGTCCCGTCGGCACCGGCAAGAGCTCGCTGATCGCGACGCTGTGCCGGGCCCTGTCCGGCGAACTGAGCCTGGGGGTCATCACGAACGACATCTACACCGACGAGGACGCACGCTTCCTCAGGAGCGCCGGGGTGCTGGACCCCGAGCGGATCCGCCCGGTGGAGACGGGTGCCTGCCCCCACACGGCGATCCGCGACGACGTGACCGCCAACCTGCTGGCGGCCGAGGACATGGAGGCCGACTTCGGCCCCCTGGACCTGGTCGTCATCGAATCCGGCGGCGACAACCTCACCGCGACCTTCTCCCCCGCCCTGGTGGACGCCCAGCTGTTCGTCCTCGACGTCGCCGGCGGCGGTGACGTCGTCCGCAAGGGCGGTCCCGGCATCGCCCGCGCCGACCTCCTGGTGATCAACAAGACCGACCTCGGCCAGTACGTGGGCGTGGACGTGGAACGTATGACCCGCGAGGGCAGCGAGGCCCGCAAGGGATCCCCGGTGATCGCGCTGTCCCGGCACGACGAGACGTCCGTCCGGATGCTGACCGGCTGGGTCCGCGAGGCCCTCGCCCGGTACCGCACCGGTGATCACACCCCCGTCGACCCAGGCCCCATGGCCCCGCACTTCCACGCCGGCCGGGAAGACGGGGGCGGCCATCCGCACACTCACGCCGTCGGCACCGCCCACGCGCACGACCACGCCCCGACGAGGACCGGGCAGATCGCGTGACCGGACCCACCCGCCTGAGCGTGGCGCCCGCGACCGGCCGCAGCCGCGTCCACCACACCACCGGGCACCTGACGGTGCGGATCGTGGACCAGGACGCAGGCGGAGCCAGGGTGGGCCTCATCGCCACCCGGGCGCTGCTGCTGTCCGGTGACGACGTCCGTATCGAGGTGGACGTCGCGCCCGGCGCCTGGCTCGACGGGGTGGAGCCGACCGGCACGGTCGCCTACGAGGGCGACGCACCGTCGTCCTGGACGATCCACGCCACCGTGGGCGACGGAGCCGTCCTGACCTGGGCGGGCAGGCCGTTCGTGGTCTCGGACGAGATCGCCACCCACCGCAGCACCCGCATCCGGGTTCACGGCACCGGCAAGGTGCTGATGCAGGAGAAGGTCGTACTGGGTCGCGCGGGGCAGACGGGCGGGGACCTGACCACGCCCCTGGACGCAACCGACGACACCGGTCCGGTGCAGGTGGAACACCTGGACCTGGGCCGGAAAGCGCGTCGGATGCCGGGCATCTTCGGAAACCTCCGTTCCATGGACACGGTCACCGCCCTGGGATGGACGCCTGGACCTCCTGGTGAGCCGGAGGCGGGCACCACCGGGCCCGGGGAGACCTACTTCCCCCTGGACCGGTCCGGGGCCGTGCTGCGCTGGATGGGAATCGGCCGGTTCCGTGACCGGCTGTGCGATGCCGCCTTCACCGCCTGGCGCGAGGACGCCATGCGCGACTACCGGCACCAGCGCTCGGCGCGACACCCGGGGCACGCGGAGGAGTTCGTCCTCGGAGAGGGTGGTTGCAGCCCGGGCACGGACGCCACGGCATCCACGGCCGGGCGAGCCGTTCCTGCCCGGCGGTCCGTCACCTCCTCGGCCTGATGCCGCGGGCGCGGGACGCCCCGCACCGTGTGTCCCCGTGCCGGTCGGCACGGGGACTCGCCCCTTCCACAGGCCGCTCGGGCCGCACGGCCACACGGGCCACCAGGAAAGCCCCACAGCGCTTCAAGATATATCCACGATCCGTCATTTTTCTACATAAAGGAAACTTCGACAAAGATCATGGAACTCTTCCGAAATCCCTCACCGGAGGCGAATGCGCGAACACCAATTCGCCATTGCTCATTCGCGAACCCTTCACGTATGCTCATCCAGAATGCACCGACAGTTATCATTCTTAACACTGGGTAACTGTCGAATGATTTCACCGTCGTCCGCCCGGAAATCCAGAGGAGGACCGTATGCGAGACAGATCCAGACTCGCCACCATTCTCGGATCCGTAATTGCCGCCCTGGCATTGGGGATCGCCGTTCCCGGATCGGCGCAGGCCGCGTCCTGCAGTGGTTATCAGTGCGATGGCCACGATCCGAATATTCAGACGTGGCAGTCGGGCCCTGTCACCCCGTACGAAATCAACCTGGGCAGTTCGAACCATCTCGAATTGCGCTGGGGAAAGACGGACGGAGACCAGTACGGCTGGGCGCGCCTCGAATACTCCAGCATTCCGCCCGCCTACAACATCACGGTGGAGCGCTGCAACAAGGGCGGGGGGTCGTGCGAAACGGGCCTGGGCAAGAAGGCTGCGGGTGCGAGCGGCTGGACGGTGAAGAAGGCGGGCACGTCCAACACCTACACGACGTGGACGCCCATGTACTACAACCCGTCCACCAAGCAGGTGCGGGCATGCGTGACGCCCACAGCAGGAGGAACCAAGCGCTGCACGGCGTGGTACTGACGGGCAGACACCGGCAGTGAGCGGCCGGCCGGCCCTCTCGCCTCCTGGCACAACACACCGTGCCGCAGCCGGCTGCGGGAGAAGCCGCCGGTGAACCGCTCGGCGCAGTCACTGCTCGCTCGACCCCATGGGCGGCGTTCCGCTTCCGTGAACCCGGAGCAGGGCGCCGCCCATGCGCGCCGGGGTACTGCCGCGCAAGTCGCTGATCCAGACCTCCACGCACTGGGAGACGCGGCACTACGACTTGATCGACCAGGCCGTGGACCAGGCGGTCGCCGTTCCTCGCCCGGACCGCTGTGATCGCGGGCGCCACGGCGGCGGCATCGCTGCCCGGCCCTGCGCAAGGGCGATGTGGTCGGCTCGCGCGGGCCGAGCGCGGTGCGCGGGGGTCTGGCCAAGGCCAATCCGGCCTCCGGAACCGCCGTACAGATCCGGCCGGGCCACTACCCGCTCGGCACGAAGGGCGGCTTCTTCCCCCCAGCGTCGCAGCGCCGCCAGGACGCTGGCCCGCGAGCAGCAGGTCTCCTCATGGCCACGAGCGACAGCCGGGCCCGTACAGCGCTTGCTGTACGGGCCCGGCCTGACCCGGCCCGGCCCGGGGGGCGGGCCCGCACAAGACTCTCGGCCGGCGCCGCCTCCGGTCTGGCGACCTGGAGGAACAGGCGGGAACCGGGTGCGGCCGTGGGGAGTCGCATTCGCCGACCACCACCCGGAATGCACCTTTCCTGCCCACATGCGAGTCTGGTGATGGCCCATCGTCCGAGATCCGCAACAGGAGGCACGATCGTGGGCAAGAAGCAGAGTCGGCAGAACCGCGGTGCCCGCACCGGCGGCCACGAACGCAGCACTGCTCCGGAGACGAAGGAGCAGACACAGCCAACGGCAGCCCAGGACACGGTGCACGCGATCTCAGAACAGGTCTCCCACCGGAAGCAGCGGAGGTTCGGCCACAACTGATCCTCGGATAACCAGGACAACCGCCCTCTGCGGCGGCACCCACCTTGTGGGAATGCCGCCACAGAGGGCGGTTTCTGTTTGTGGGCACCCGCGGAGGGGCCGCGCCCGGGGAACCCACCCGAAAAGGCCCGCCCGAAAGGGCTGTCCGAAAGGGCCACCTGAAACGGCTGTCCGGGAGTGCTGCCCGAAGGGCCCGCCTTGAAGGGCTGTCCGGGAGAGCTGCCGAGTAGTACCGCCCATGCCCTGTCCATGAGGCTCATGGGCGCCGCGCGTGCCCACCCCGCGCACCGCCCGTGAGCCTCGCGGACCCCGGAGAACCCCCACGGCACCCCGGCACTCCCCCGCACTCCCCTCCGCCCCCGTTCACTCCCCTCCGCTCCCGTTCACTCCCCTGCGTCCCCCCTGCGTTCCCCTGCACTCATCCGGCGCGCCCACACCCGACCTCCCGCCGTCACACCACCCGTTCAGGGTGCGGCCGGAGGTTTATCTACGCGCGGAGCCATGACACCCGAACGATCATTCGGGCATATCAGACCAGTTCTTCCGCAGCTATTACCGGCCGGTACCGATAGCTGCTAGAAACGTGGCGCTCAATCAACCCCCCACCCACCCCCCACACTTCGGAGGGCTGACAGCCATGTCAGTACGGAGATTCTGGGCGTCCGCATCCACTCTGGTCCTCGCCGCCGTTGCCGCGCTGGGCGTCGCCCAGCCGGCCTCGGCCAACTCCTCGGCCGCCGCCGATGGTTACGTCGCCCTCGGCGACTCGTACTCCTCCGGCGTCGGCGCGGGAAGCTATCTGTCCGACAGCGGCGACTGCCGCCGCAGCACCAACGCCTACCCCTACCTCTGGGCGGCTGCGAACTCGCCTTCCTCCTTTGCCTTCGTGGCCTGCTCGGGCGCCACGACCAGCTCGGTTGCCGGCACCCAGCTGGGGGCGTTGAACTCGTCCACCGGCCTGGTCAGCGTCACCGCGGGCGGCAATGACGTCGGCTTCGCCGATGTCATGCAGGACTGCGTGCTGTCCGGTGAGGCCACCTGCCTCAGCAGCATCGGCTCGGCCGTCTCACAGATGCAGAACTCCCTGCCCTCCGGCCTGAGTTCGCTCTACAGCTCCATCCGGTCGCGCGCCCCGCAGGCCCATGTCGTGGTGCTGGGCTACCCGCGCTTCTACCAGCTCGGCGGCAGCTGCATCGCCGGACTGTCGGAGAAGGAGCGGACGGCGATCAACAATGCTTCCGACGTGCTGAACGGCGTCATCGCCAAGCAGGCGGCCGACGCCGGATTCACGTTCTCCAGCGTGGTCGACGAGTTCACCGGCCACGAGCTGTGCTCCGGTGACACGTGGCTCCACAGCGTGTCGATCCCGGTCTACAACTCGTACCACCCCAAGGCTGCCGGCCAGTCCGGCGGTTACCTTCCGGCCTTCCGCTCGGCCGCGTAGGACGCGGACGACGGAGGTGCAGAAAGTGCGGCGGGCTGCCGGGGATCGTTCCGGCCGTCCGCCGCACTGCTGCCACGGGGCGGTCGGGCGGAGGCAGACGCGGCGTCCGGCCGGTGCAGGGTCAGGGCGGTGAACGCGGCGAGTACGGCGGTGGCCGCGGCCACCCACCAGCCGTGGCGGAACGCGTCGAGGGCCGCGCCCGGCCCGTCCGGCGCACCGAGCAGTGTGACCATCAGCGCCACCCCCAGCACCGAACCCGTCTGGCGGGCCATCGTGGTGACGGCCGATCCGGTGGCGAAGCGGGTGGGCGGGAGGGCCGCCGCGGCCACGCCGACCAGGGTGGGCAGGGCGAGACCCACGCCGATGCCGGTGACCATCATGCCGGGGAGAAAAGCGCTCGCGTAGTGCGGAGCCGTGTCGAGCGCGACGGCCCACCAGGCGAGCCCGCAGCCGAACAGCAGGCAGCCGAGCGCCGCCGTGCGGCCCGCCCCGAGCCGGCGGACGAGCGGTCCCGAGAGGACGGCGAGCGCCGGCACGACCAACGGCCCCGGTGCGATGGCGAGTCCGGTACGGATCGCCGAGTACCCCCACACCTGCTGGCACCAGAGCACCGAAGTGAGCAGCATCGCCGCGAACGCGACGGTGAAGAGCAGTGCCGCGAGGGTGGCCGTCGCGAAGACCCGGGAACGCAGCATCGGCAGTTCGACGACCGGGGCAGGGTGCCGGGCGGACCGCATCCAGAAGCCCGCGGCGAGAACGGCCGTCGCGATCAGCGGAACCAGGACTCCGGGCGAACTCCAGCCCCAGGAATCGGCCTTGACCAGGGCGAGTGCCAGCGCGGCGATAGCGAGGGTGAGCAGCGCCGCCCCGACCAGGCGGGGAAGGGGCCCTCGCGGTGCGGGCGGGAATCGGGGAGCAGCCGGGCGCCCGCGAGCAGCCCGACCACGCCGACCGGCACATTGACGAGGAAGACCCAGCGCCAGTCGGCCTCCACGAGCACGCCCCCGACCACCGGACCGAGGCCGGCCGCGATGCCGCCGATCGCCGCCCAGCTCCGGATGGCCCTGGGGCGGCGCTCCGCCGGGGTGTTGACGAGCAGGAGTGCGAGGGAGGTCGGCATGAGCGCGGCGGCTCCCGCGGCCTGCAGCGCGCGGGCGGCCACCAGCCAGCCGACGCCCGGGGCCACGGCGCAGAGCGCGGAGGCGACGGTGAAGACCGCCAGCCCGAGGAGGAATCCGCGGCGGTGACCGTAGCGGTCGGCGAGCCTGCCCGCGACGACGAGCAGGGCGGCGAAGACGATCGCGTACGCGTTGAGCACCCAGGACAGCGAGGAGAGGGAGCTGCCGTCGAAGGCGTCGCCGAGGGCCGGGACCGCGACGTTGACGATGAACAGGTCGAGGTTCACGACGAAGACACCGGCCGCGATGATCCAGACGGAGGCACGGGACGCGGCGGCGGGAGGGGGAGCGGAAGGGGCCGGGGCGGCTCCGTGAGCGGCCGCCCCGTCGCTCACGGAGACGAGTGAGTTTGATTTTCCAACTATCATGGCGCAAGGTAGCGCCAGTGAGTTTGAGATGGCAACCTTGTGGTGATGAGAGCTGCACAGGAACCCCACGCCCGTACCGCCCCGACGGTCGCGCTGCCCGGTCGGCCCTGCTCGGCCGCCGCCGCGCTGCATGTGGTGGGTGAGAAATGGGCGCTGCTCGCGGTGCGCGAGATCTTCTTCGGCAACCACCGGTTCGACGCGATCACCCGTAACACCGGCGCGCCCCGTGACCGTCTCGCGGCGCGGCTGCGCTCGCTGGAGCAGGCGGGAGTGATCGAGCGGCGGCCCTACAACGAGCGCCCGCCGCGGTACGAGTACCACCTGACCGAATCCGGGCGCGATCTCGCGCCGGTGATCCGGGCCCTGCTGGACTGGGGCGACCGGTGGGTGCTGGAGGACCGGCCGGTGGTCATGCTCCACGAGCCGGCCACGGACGCCCGTACGCCCGGGGGTACGCAGCCGCCCGCGCACGCGCACGATCTCGACGCGGCGTGGATCTGCCGCACCTGCGGCGAGGAAGTCGTGATGAACACACTGGCGGTCGATGTCCGTGCCCCGGGGTGGGACCGCGCGGGCCCCAGGGAGCCTGGCCCGTCCGACGTCTGAGTACGAGGCCGATGCCTCGGCACACGGCCGGCGGGGAGCTGCCGGAAGACAGCGATCAGCCGGCGGGGGCTGCCGAAGACAGCGGTCAGCCGGCGGGGTGCCGAAGACAGCGATCAGCCGACGGAGGGCGGCAGACAGCGTTCAGTCGGCAGAGAGCAGCAGCCGGGGGTCAGCCGGCAGAGATCATCTGGCGGAGACCGGCCGACGGGCCGATGGATCAGTACCGCTCGACGAGGTGCTCCCGGCCCGCCGGGGGTTCGTACGGCTCGGGCCAGAAGTCGGTGATCCCGCTGATCCGCCCCGTCGCGTCGAACACGAAGAAGTGGACGGCGGGCAGCTCCTCGGCGCCGACCGTGAAGCGCGTACGGACGGCTGCCTGCCGTCCCTCACCATCGGCCACCACGCGCTCGACGAGAACCCGCCACTCCCCGGGGTACTCCCGGTTGAACCGCACGTACCGCTCCTTCCCGCGAATGCGCTCGCGGGTCTGCGGCAGGTCGTACAACACCTCGTCGGCGAGCGTCGCGGCGAAGGCGCCCCAGTCGCGGGCGTCGGCCGCGCTCCAGTACGTCTCCACCACGGCGCGCAGATCGGCAGTCGTTGTCATGGTTCCGAGTCTGAGCCCCACCACTGACAATCGGCTCCTGTTCAGGAATCGGCTGCCTTCGACGCCTTGATGGAGTACATCAGCGGAATGCGCGGCCGGTCCGCCGGGAAGCGGTAGAAGCCGTCGCTCTGCCGTTCCAGCGTCGGGAAGCGGGCGAAGAGCGAGGCGTCGTGCTCGTGCAGGAACTCGATCCGCAGCCCGGCGGCGGCCAGTGCCGACACCACCTCGCCGATCGGGTGCTGCCATTCGACGCTGCGGTTGTGGACGGTGGGCGCGTCGAAGTCCGCGTACGTGCCCGGCGTCTCGTCCACCCATGCGTCGCGGCTGAAGTAGTCGTGCTCGACCTTCGTCCCGGTGGCGTCGTCGAGGCAGTCCGTCATCGGATGGAATTCCGCGAGGTAGAGGAATCCGCCGGGCGCCACGAGCGATGCGGCGGTCTCGGCCCAGCGGCGGGTGTCGGGCAGCCAGTTCAGCGCGCCGATGCCGGTGTAGACGATGTCGTACGACGAGTCGGGGACGGCTTCCGCGGCATCGTGGACGTCGGCCGCGACGAACGCCGCCCGGTCCTGGCCGAACCCGAGCTCGCGGGCCAGGGCGCGCGCGGTCTCGACGGCCGGTTCGGAGAAGTCCAGCCCGACGACCTGTGCGGCGCCGTGCCGGGCCCAGGAGAGGGTGTCGACGCCGATGTGGCACTGGAGGTGCAGCAGCGACTTGCCCGTGACGTCGCCGACCTCGGCGAGTTCGAAATCGCGCAGGGCGTCCTTCCCGGCGCGGAACGATTCGAGGTCGTAGAAGTCGCTCGTGGCGTGTATCGGGACGCGCTCGTCCCAGTGCGCACGGTTTGCCTCGTGCCAGTCGGCAGGGGTCGGTACATGCATGCCCGGAGGTTATCCACAGGCTGAGGACGAAGCGAACGGATTGCCGGCGTTCCGACGCAGAATGGGGGACATGACTGAGATCACTGGCTCGACGACGGCCCCTTCCGCCCAGGACCCCGCTGCCGCGACGGCGGCCGCTTCCGCACCGGAGTGGGAGCAGCGCTTCCGGGCGCCACGGGTGTCGTTGCCCGACTGGGCGGAGGACGCCCCCGACCGTGCGCTGTTCGTCTCCAACGCCACGGGTACGTACGAGCTGTACGCGTGGGACCGCGCCACCGGCGAGCAGCGCCAGGTGACCGACCGGCCTAACGGCACGACGGGTGGGTTGCTGACGCCCGACGGGGAGTCGGTCTGGTGGTTCAACGACACCGACGGCGACGAATTCGGGGTGTGGATGCGCCAGCCGTTCCACGGTGGCCAGGACGGGCAGCCGGGTGACGAGCCGGCCACGCCGGGGCTCGGCGCCTCGTATCCGGCCGGGCTCGCGATCGGGCGGGACGGCACAGCGGTGGTCGGCCGCTCGACCGACGACGACGGCACGACGGTCCATGTCGTGCGGCCCGGTACGGCTCCCGTGGAGATCTACCGGCACCGCGAGTCGGCGGGTGTCGGTGACCTCAGCCATGACGGGGCGCTGATCGCCCTGGAGCACACCGAGCACGGCGATGCGATGCACTCCGCGCTGCGCGTGGTGCGGCCGGACGGGACGACGGTCGGCGAGCTGGACGACACCGAGGGGGGCACGAAGGAGCTGGGCCTGTCCGTGCTGGGCTTCGCGCCCGTGGCCGGGGATCCGCGGCTCCTGGTCGGGCACCAGCGGCGGGGCCGTTGGGAGCCGATGATCTGGGATCCGACGACCGGCGCGGAGACGGAGCTCGCGATCGATCTGCCCGGCGATGTGGTCGCCGAGTGGTATCCGGACGCCTCCGCGCTGCTGGTCATGCACGAGTTCGAGGCCCGCAGCGAGCTGTGGCGGTACGAGCCGGAGGCGGGCGGCGCGCCCGTCCGGGTGGAGACCCCCGCGGGTTCGGTGTCGGGTGCCACGGCCCGGCCGGACGGCACGGTGGAGTACCTGTGGTCCTCGGCCGCGCAGCCGCCCGTCGTCCGCTCGACATCGGGTGCGGTGGTGCTCGATCCGCCCGGCTTGAAGGCGCCGGCGTCCGTTCCGGTGGAGGACGTGTGGGTGGATGGTCCCGGGGGCCGCGTCCACGCTCTCGTCCAGCGTCCGGCCGCTCCGGCGGAGGGGCCGTTCCCCACCGTCTTCGAGATCCACGGCGGCCCGACCTGGCACGACAGCGACGCGTTCGCCTCCGGCCCCGCCGCCTGGGTGGACCACGGCTACGCGGTCGTACGGGTCAACTACCGCGGTTCCACCGGGTACGGCCGCGCCTGGACGGACGCGCTCAAGCTCCGGGTCGGCCTGATCGAGCTGGAGGACATCGCCGCGGTACGGGAGTGGGCGGTGAAGTCCGGTCTCGCGGACCCGGAGAAGCTGGTTCTGGCGGGCGGCTCCTGGGGCGGCTATCTGACCCTGCTCGGTCTCGGCACGCAGCCGGACGACTGGGCTCTCGGCCTGGCGGCGGTCCCGGTCGCCGACTACGTCACGGCGTACCACGACGAGATGGAGAACCTGAAGGCGATGGACCGCACGCTGCTGGGCGGCACGCCGGAGGAGGTCCCCGAGCGCTTCGAGGCGTCGTCCCCGCTGACGTACGTCGACGCGGTCCGGGTGCCGGTCTACATCTCGGCGGGCGTCAACGACCCGCGCTGCCCGATCCGCCAGGTCGAGAACTACGTCGACCGGCTGAAGGACCGCGACGCGGTGCACGAGGTGTACCGGTACGACGCGGGACACGGTTCGCTCGTCGTGGAGGAGCGGATCAAGCAGGTCCGACTGGAACTGGACTTCGCCCGGCGCCACCTGGCCACGGGAACGGACCCGTCCGCCGCGTAACGGGCAGACCGGCGGGCGCAGGGACGGGGCGGCGGGTCGAGGGCAAGGTCGGGGGGGCGGGTCGGAGCGGGGTGCGGGTCGGGGCGCACGGTCGTCAGTCGGCACCCCGCTCCGGGTGGCCGGAGCGGGGACCGTACCGTGGAGGGGTGTACCGGTTCCTGCTGACCCCGCGATGGTGGGGGATCAACCTCTTCGTCGTGCTGGCCATCCCGTTCTGCGTGTTCATGGGCACCTGGCAGCTCGGCCGCTTCGAGGACCGCGTGCAGACGCACGACGCCGCCGAGAAGCAGCCCGCCCCCGGCACCCGGCCCGCCAAGCCGATCGACGAGCTGCTGCCCGTCGACACGGTGACCTCCGGCCGCCCCGCCATCGCCACCGGCCGGTACACCGATCAGTTCCTGGTGCCCGGACGGAAGTTGGACGACAAGAGCGGCTTCTACGTCCTGGACATGCTCCGCACGGACAGCGGCAAGGCCCTGCCGGTGGTACGCGGCTGGCTGCCCGGCAAGCCCGGCCAGACCCCCGTGCCCGCCGCGCCGACCGGCGAGGTCACGGTGACCGGCGACCTGCAGGCGTCCGAGAACGCGGGCACCACGGGCGTCGAGACGACGGGCGGGCTCCCCGACGGCCAGTTGGGCATGATCAGCGCCGCGTCGCTGATCAACCTCGTCCCGTACGACGTCTACGACGCATGGGTGACGCTCCAGGACGCACCGGCCGGCCAGCTGCGTCCCGTACCGGCCGCCGCGGCGCAGGGCACCGGACTCGACCTGAAGGCGTTCCAGAACCTCGGCTACACCGGCGAGTGGTTCGTCTTCGCCGGGTTCGTGCTCTTCATGTGGTTCCGGCTGGTCCGCCGCGAAGCCGAGGCGGCGCGCGACCTGCAACTGGGCCTGGTGGAGGAAGCGGCAGCCGCTCCTGAGACGGAGCCCGGCAAGCACCCCGTGAGTACGGGAACGGGCGCGGGTACCGGCGCCGCCTGAGTCGCGGACGAGCCGACGACAGGGGCGACAGGGGCGACAGGGGCGACAGGGACACGATGAGGGGCCCGCCGGATCGGTGATCGATCCGGCGGGCCCCTCACGTCATGTCTCGGTCCGCCGCGCCCCGCCCCGTTGCCTCGTCCCGCCCCGCTGCCGCGTCATGTCGCGGGAGCCAGCACCCCGGTCCGGTAGATCGTGCCCGAGCAGGCGTTGGAGATCTTCGTCTCGGCGACCGGCGCCCCGGGCTCCGGCGTGTGCATCACCGCGACGCTGCCGTCCTGCGTACTGCCGCCGTCCTCGCTGCCGAACTGCGTGTCCGTCTCCGACGTCCCGTCGCTGCTCCCCGTACCGGCACCGGCCGCCGCCGCGCCGCTCGCACCGCCCGCGTCGTCGGTCGGCGTCGGGCTCGGCGAGCCGCCGACGGTCGGACAGGTGTCCTTCGGCACCCAGGCGAACTTCACCTCGTACGACATCGAAGGCTTCAGCAGCACCGTCCCCTGCTCCTGCGAGGGGTCGGGCAGTCCGGCCGCCGCATCGCCCGCGGTGTGCTGGACGACCGCGATCCGGGCCGGGTCGGCCGCGCCGATCGCCTGGAAGCCCACGCTGCCGCCGCTGCTCACCGAGCAGTCCGTGCCGGAGACGTTGGAGATCCGGAAGGTGCCGTAGACCGTGCCGTCGGCACCGGCCGCACCGGTCTCGGCCGAGGCGACACCGAGCTGTCCCGGGTCGCAGGTCCGCATCGCGACCACCGCCGAGCCGGACGGGTCGGCGACCCCGCCGGACAGGTTGCCGTCGGAACCCTGGCCACGGCTGTCGGAGGGGCTGCTCGTGCTGGTGGGATGGTTCCGGTCGCCGTCGGCCTGCCCATCGGTGTTGCCGCTGCTGTTCTTCCCGCCGGACTGCGAGTCGGTGTCGGTTCCGCTGCCGCCCTGCGCCTGCTCACCGTGCCCGGCTATCGCAGGGTTGGCGGTGTCCGAACCGTCGGAGTTCGCGACATGGACGAAGGCGGGGACCGCGGTGCCGATGAGCAGTGCCGCGGCCGCCAGCCCCACGACGGCCTGGCGTCGCTTGGCGCGCCGGGCGGGAACCGCGCGCTGGAGATGATCGAGCGTGCCGTCGCCGGGCTCGATGTTCCGGACGGCGCCCTGCAGCATGCGGCGCAGTGCGACCTCGTCGAAATCCGCGCCGCCACCGGCACCCAGGCCGACACCCGGACCGCCGTCCCGCCCGGTCTCCGTGCCGAAGAGGCTGCTCAGACTGCCGAGCCCGGCAGTCTCGTCGGCCTCGGAGGCCCGGCCGGCCCCGGAAGCCCTGCTGGTCTCAAAAGCCCCGCCGACCCCATCAGCCCCGCCAGGGACACCGGCCCTGTCGGTCCCGTCGGTCTCGTCGGTCTCGTCGGCCCCAGCCGCCCCAGCAGCCCCAGCAGCCCCAGCCGTTCCAGGGTCGTGGTTCACAATTCCGTTTCCAGTCCGGTCATTCCGACGCTCACGCCGATGCTCCCGTTCGGGACCGTTCTCGCCCCCGGGACCGTTCTCACGTTCGGGACCGTTCTCGTGCTCGGGACCGTTCTCACGTTCGGGACCGTTCTCGTGCCCGGGACCGTTCTCGTGCTCGCGCCGGCTCATACCTGCGCCTCCATCACGACGCGCAGCGCCGCGATCCCGCGGGAGCCGTATGCCTTGACCGAGCCCAGGGATATCCCGAGCGTCTCGGCCACCTGGACCTCCGTCATGTCCGCGAAGTAACGCAGCACCAGCACCTCCCGCTGGCGCCGTTGCAGCCCCCGCATCGCCTTGATCAGCGCGTCCCGCTCCAGCTGGTCGTACGCGCCCTCCTCCGCGCTCGCCATGTCCGGCATGGGCTTGGAGAGCAGCTTCAGCCCGAGGATGCGGCGGCGCAGCGCGGAGCGCGAGAGGTTGACGACGGTCTGGCGCAGATACGCGAGCGTCTTCTCCGGGTCACGCACCCGGTTGCGCGCCGAGTGCACCCGGATGAACGCCTCCTGCACCACGTCCTCGCAGGAGGCGGTGTCGTCCAGGAGCAGGGCCGCGAGCCCGAGCAGCGAGCGGTAGTGGGCCCGATAGGTCTCGGTGAGATGGTCGACCGTGGTTCCGGCAGCCACGGCCTCCTCAGCGCCCTCGCGTTGCGCGGGCAGCCGTGCGGGCCGCGCAGCGGGCATGGGCGCAATCACCGGCATACCGCCGGGTGCGCGGGGCCGTCGGAGCGGACGCACCGAAGCGCCGCGCAAGGGGCCCACCACCGTGATATCGAGAACCTCTGCCACGCCAGTTGGACACGTTCCCCCCCATCAGGGTTGTACGCGCGCGGCACCGCGTTCGCCGTCGTGCGACATGCCCTCATACGTACCTGCACTTCCCCGGATACCCTGAATGCCCCGAATTTTTCGCCCCGCCGCGCCAGAGGTGACCGCATAGACGCGTAGTCCCCGGTCAGCGGTTGCAACAGGCCGAAAGTCATCGTCGGATACCCCGACACCCCATCTCAAGAGGTTGAGACCTTCAACTTACTCACAGGACGTTCACAGAGAGGACAAAACAGGTTCGATCAGGACCTTGGGAACTCGGCGGCCACCGATTCGGCGATCTGCGCCACGTTCAGCGCCGCCCCCTTGCGGAGGTTGTCGCCGCAGACGAACAGCTCCAGACCTCGGGGATCGTCCAGTGACCTGCGCACTCGTCCCACCCAGGTCGGATCGGTGCCCACGACGTCGGACGGCGTCGGGAAGTCTCCCGCCGCCGGGCTGTCGTAGAGCACCACGCCCGGTGCCGTCGCCAGGATCTCGTGGGCCCGGTCGACCTCGATCTCGTTCTCGAACCGGGCGTGAACGGACATCGAGTGCGTCGCGATGACGGGTACGTACACGCAGGTCGCCGCGACCCGCAGGCCCGGCAGGTCCAGAACCTTGCGGCACTCCTCGCGGATCGCCAGTTCCTCGGAGGACCAGCCGTCCCCGGCCTCGGTGCCTGCCCAGGGCACCACGTTGAGGGCGACCGGGGCGGCGAAGGGACTGCCCTCGGTGTCCCCCAGGGCCCTGCGTACGTCACCCGGCTTCGTGCCCAGTTCCGTACCGGCGACCAGCGACAGCTGTTCGCGGAGCGCCGCGACGCCGTCCCGGCCCATCCCGCTCACCGCCTGGTAGGAGGAGACGACCAGTTCCCGCACACCGAACTCGGCGTGCAGCGCCCCGACCGCGACGATCAGCGCGAGCGTCGTGCAGTTGGGGCTCGCGACGATGCCGCGTGGCCTGATCCGTACGGCGTGCGGATTGATCTCGGGCACGACCAGCGGCACGTCCGCGTCCAGCCGGAACGCGGCGGAGTCGTCGATGACGACCGCGCCCTTGGCCGCGGCGATCGGCGCCCACTGCGCGGACACCTCGTCGGGCACCAGGAACAGCGCCACGTCGACGTCGTCGAAGACGTCCTCGGTGAGCTGGAGGACCTCGCTCTCCTCGCCGCGCACGACCAGCTTGCGGCCGGCCGAGCGCGGCGAGGCGATCAGCTTCACCTCGCCCCAGACGTCCGCGTGCTGCGAAAGGATCTGGAGCATGACGCCGCCGATCGCCCCGGTCGCTCCGACGACCGCGAGCGAAGGGCGGCGCGCGGTCATCGGCCGGTGCCCCCGTAGACGACGGCCTCGTCGGAGTCGCTGTCGAGACCGAAGGCGGTGTGCACGGCGCGCACGGCCTCGATGACGTCGTCGGCGCGGGTGACCACCGAGATGCGGATCTCGGACGTCGAGATCAGCTCGATGTTCACACCGGCGTCGGACAGCGCCTCGAAGAAGCCCGCCGTGACACCCGGGTTGGTCTTCATGCCGGCGCCGACCAGGGAGATCTTCGCGATCTGGTCGTCGTAGCGCAGCGACTCGAAGCCGATGGTGCCGCGGTTGCGCTCCAGGGCGTCGATGGCCTTGCGGCCCTCGGCCTTCGGCAGCGTGAACGAGATGTCGGTCAGACCGGTCGACGCGGCGGAGACGTTCTGCACCACCATGTCGATGTTGATCTCCGCGTTCGCGATGGTGCGGAAGATCGCGGCGGCCTCGCCCGGCTTGTCGGGAACGCCGACGACGGTGATCTTGGCCTCGGAGACGTCATGGGCGACTCCGGAGATGATCGCGTGCTCCACCTTCTGGTCCCCTTGCGGCTCGTTGCTGACCCAGGTTCCGCGCAGTCCGGAGAAGGACGAGCGGACGTGGATCGGAATGTTGTAGCGGCGTGCGTACTCCACGCACCGGTGCAGCAGCACCTTGGAGCCGGACGCGGCCAGCTCCAGCATGTCCTCGAAGGAGATCCAGTCGATCTTCCGGGCCTTCTTCACGACCCGCGGGTCGGCGGTGAAGACACCGTCCACATCGGTGTAGATCTCACAGACCTCGGCGTCCAGCGCGGCCGCGAGCGCGACGGCGGTGGTGTCGGACCCGCCGCGGCCGAGGGTGGTGATGTCCTTCTTGTCCTGGGACACACCCTGGAACCCCGCGACGATCGCGATGTTCCCCTCGTCCAGCGCCGTACGGATACGGCCCGGCGTCACATCGATGATGCGCGCTTTGTTGTGGACCGAGTCGGTGATGACGCCTGCCTGGCTGCCGGTGAACGACTGGGCCTCGTGGCCCAGGTTCTTGATCGCCATCGCCAGCAGGGCCATGGAGATCCGCTCCCCGGCGGTCAGCAGCATGTCGAACTCACGCCCGGCAGGGATCGGGGATACCTGCTCGGCGAGATCGATCAACTCGTCCGTCGTGTCGCCCATCGCTGACACCACAACAACCACCTGGTTGCCGTTCTTCTTGGCATCGACGATTCGCTTGGCGACGCGCTTGATGCCCTCGGCATCGGCTACGGAGGAGCCTCCGTACTTCTGCACGACAAGGCCCACGTGCGCTCCTCGCTCAGTCCATTACTGCGGTCGGCTCAGTTTAACGAGCAGTCCGGAATCGCCCCGCTGATACCACATGGTGAGATGTCCCGCTCAGCACGTGATCATCGGCGTGTCGCTCCGGACCGCTCGTACAGGTGTGCTGCCCGCCGAACCGGCTCGCATGCCGTATGTGGCCCAGCCCACACGCCTGGCGGCCCGGCTCCACGATTCACCGGCCCCGCACCTCTAGCGTGAACCGGAACCCGACCATCCGCCCGCCGGAGGCCCGCCATGCGCAAGCCACTGCGCGCGCTGCCCCTGCTCCTGGCCCTCGCCGCGCTCCCCCTGACCGCGTCCCCCGCCCATGCGGGCACCACCTGCTTCGCCACCCACGCCGACGCCCCGGTCTACGCGGGAGCCAACCCTGTCCCGACACCGTCCGACATCGTCGGCTACCTGGACCCGGGCATCCCGGTGAACGCCACCCGCCAGGGCGCGGACGAGCTGTGGCGCGTCTCGCGCACGGACGACGGCACACCGCTCGGCTTCATGCACGACGGCGACCTGCGGTGCGACGGGGGCTGAGCAGCCGTCCGCGCTACTGCACCGGCCGCAGCCCCAGAGGGCCCGCGATCTCCTCGGCCATCACCCGGCCGGCCTCCTCGGCGAGGTCGTCGTCGAGGGTTTCCGTGTCGGTGTCCAGGCCGTCCAGTTCCTGGAGGGGCTGGTTGAGCCGGATGTGGGCGATCAGGGACTGGAGGGCGCGCAGGGTGGCGGAGGCGGTGGAGCCCCAGTTGGAGAAGTAGGAGAACTGCCACCACCACAGGGCCTCGGTGGTGCGGTCCTCCTCGTAGTGGGCCAGGCCGTGGCGCAGGTCGGTGACCAGGTCGGCCAGGTCGTCGGAGATCCGGGCCGGGACCGGGGCCTTGCGGGGCTCGTACGGGTCGAAGACCTCGGAGTAGACGTCGATCGGCTCCAGCAGGGCGGCGAACCGCTCGCGCAGCCCGTCGGCGTCCGGCTCCGCGCCCAGGTCCGGCTCGTAGCGCTCGTCGGGGACGATGTCCTCGTACGCGCCGAGCCGGCCGCCCGCCAGCAGGAGCTGGGAGACCTGGAGCAGCAGGACGGGGACGGCCTCCTCGGGCTCCTCGACCTTGGACACCTCGGTGACCGCGACGATGAACGTCTTGATCTGGTCGGCGATCTGGACGGCGAAGTCGTCCGGGTCCTGCGTGACGGAGTTCAGCGTGGCGTCAGACATCGAGGGGACCTCCCGTGGGCACGGTCGCGAACGGTGAGTAGAACATAGCGTCGCTGAACGTAAAGCCGCCGTGAGTCGCGGGAACGGTCCTCGAAACGGTCACGGGAAGAACACCGGAAGACGTAAAGGCATCACACGTCGGGCAGGCGCCACGCATCGGGCCGGCATCACACATCGAGCAGGCGCCTCCCCTCGAAGGCGCGGCCCAGGGTGACCTCGTCCGCGTACTCCAGGTCGCCACCGACCGGCAGGCCGCTGGCCAGTCTGGTGACCCGCAGGCCCATCGGCTTGACCATCCGCGCCAGGTACGTCGCGGTGGCCTCGCCCTCCAGGTTGGGGTCGGTCGCCAGGATCAGTTCCGTGATCGAGCCGTCGGCGAGGCGGGCGAGCAGCTCACGGATGCGCAGATCGTCCGGGCCGACGCCCTCGATCGGGCTGATCGCGCCGCCGAGCACGTGGTAGCGGCCCCGGAACTCACGGGTCCGCTCGATCGCGACGACGTCCTTGGGCTCCTCGACCACGCAGATCACCGAGGGGTCGCGGCGCGTGTCCCGGCAGATGTTGCACTGCTCCTGCTGGGCGACGTTGCCGCAGACCGAACAGAACCGGACCTTGTCCTTGACCTCCAGGAGGGCGTGGGCGAGGCGCCGCACATCGGTCGGCTCGGCCTGCAGGATGTGGAAGGCGATCCGCTGCGCGCTCTTGGGACCGACGCCGGGCAGCCTGCCCAACTCGTCGATGAGGTCCTGAACCACGCCTTCGTACAACGGGAACGCCTTCCTTTCCTGTCCTGGGTAGCCGAGCCGGAGGGTTCAGCGGGTCAGAAGGGGAGGCCGGGCATGCCGCCCAGGCCCTGGGCCAGCGGGCCCAGCTTCTGCTGCTGGAGCTGCTGCGCGTTCTCGTTCGCGGCCTGGACCGCGGCGACGACGAGGTCCGCGAGCGTCTCGGTGTCCTCCGGGTCGACCGCCTTGGGATCGATCACCAGATTGCGGAGCTCGCCGGAACCGGTCACGGTCGCCTTCACGAGACCGCCACCCGCCTGACCCTCGACCTCGGTCCTGGCCAGTTCCTCCTGGGCCGCGGCGAGGTCCTGCTGCATCTTCTGGGCCTGCTGCAGCAGCTGCTGCATATTGGGCTGACCACCACCGGGAATCACGGTCACTCCTGGCAATTCGACGACAAAATGTTTCGGTACGCCGAGCCTACGTGGTCACCGGGCAGCTCGCCCCACCCACTGGCGCGCAACTCTTTCGAGTGAGTTTCAGGCAGCCCTTGCCAGCCTCCTATACCTGATCACAGGCTCCGCGCACCCGGGAATACCGCGTTTTCTACCCCATGGCCCACCATTCGGCGGTAGGAAGGGCGTGCGCATAGGTCACACAGGCGCACCGGTCGTCACGCAAGGTTACCTACGCGGGACTGTCGGCCACGCCGGAGAGCAGTGAGCACCCCGCCGTCGAAACCCGTCGCCGTTTCAGGCATCGCTACGCAGAATGCAGAGGAGTACCCGGTGAGTCAGCCGGAGATGCAGCCCGAAGGGCCGCCCCGCAACGAGCCCGGCCCGGCCGGCTCGGCCGGTTCCTCCGGTTCGGGCTCCGGCGCACGCGGCCGGGATACCCGGGGCGGGGGCGGCCGGGGCGGGGATCTGGCCGGTACGCCGTTTCCGCTCGGCGACTGGGGCGAACCCGCCGACCGTCTCGACGAGCTGTACCGCTGGGTCGAGGCCGACGCACTGCGCACCGCCGACTGGTACATGAACGACCGGGTGCGCAAGCGCCGCGGCGCCAGGGTGCTGCGGATCGGCACCGCGATCGGGACGGTCGCGGGCACCGCGCTGCCGTTGCTCGATCTGACCGGGGCGCTGCCCGGGGCGGCGGGCTGGGGCTACCTGTCGCTGCTGCTGGGCGCCGCGTGCATGGCGTGCGACCGGTACTTCGGCCTCACCTCCGGCTGGATAAGGAATCTCGCCACCGCCCAGGCCGTGCAGCGGCGCCTCCAGGTGCTGCAGTTCGACTGGGCGTCGGAGTGCGTACGGGAGGTGCTCGGCCCGACCGAGGGGACGGCCAGCGAGGCGGCCGAGCGGTGCCTGGGAGTGCTGCGGCGGTTCTCGGAGGACGTCACGGAGCTGGTGCGCACCGAGACCGCCGACTGGATGGTGGAGTTCCGGGCCGGTCCCGCACCGATGGGGATGCAGGCGCTTTCCTCGGGCACCGGGAACAGCGGGCGCTCGGATCAAGGGGTGCTGCCGGGGCGGTTCCCGCTCCAGACGATGACCCGGCCGAACATGCCGCGCCAGCGCCCGCCGGAGTCGCCTCGATGACCCCGCGACGACCGCCGCGGCAACCGTCGCGATGACCCCGCGACGGCCCCGGGGTGACCGTCGCGACGACCTCGGGGTGACCCGTCGCGATCTGCCGGGGTGACCGTCGTGATCTGCCGGGGTCGTCGTGGCGAACCCGGCGGATCCCGACGGATCCCGATCTCCTAGGCGGATCCCGATCTCCTTGGCGGATCCCGGCGGATCATGATCTCCCTGGTGGATCACGGCGGATCACCGTCGGCCAGGACAAGAACCGGGACCGGGGCGCCGGACCGGAGCCGCGCCGCCCCCGGGCCTCAGCTGAAGATGATCATTGAGCCCTGGGCGAGGCTGCGGGTGGCCGCCGCGTGCAGGCCCAGCCAGACGTGCCGCTCGCGGGCGAACGGGCCCTGGTCGTACGTGATCGGCGCCGCCGGTTCCTCCAGGGAGGTCGGTGCGGCGGGCGGCAGCGGTGCGGGCGGCGGGTTCGCCGGGTCGATGCCGATGGACGGGGCGACGTACTCCAGCTCCCGCAGCAGCCCGTGCGAGGAGCCGAGCGGGCCGCCGCCCGCCAGCAGGTCGTCGTTGGAGAGCGGGGCGGCGAAGTCCAGCGGGACGTACGCCCCGGCGTGGTCGTAGTGCCAGACCAGGTGGGACTGCTGGGCCGTCGCCTCGAACATCTCCAGCAACTGCTCGTAGTCCCCGCCCAGTTCCCCGACCGGTGTGACGGCCAGTCCGCTGAGCTGGAGCAGGAAGGCGCGGCGCAGGAAGTGCAGGGCGTCGTAGTCGAAGCCCGCGATCGGGGCGACGTCGCCCGTCAGGCCCGGCATGTAGGCGTACACGGGCACGGGCGGCAGTCCGGCCTCGCCCAACGCCTTGTCGTAGACGGCTATTTCTTCGGCGAACGGATTGTCGGGGCTGTGGCACAGCACATCGACGAGGGGGACCAGCCACAGGTCACAGGCCACGAAGTCTCGCTCTCCCCTGGGTGCGCATGGAACGTGTGGAACGTTCGGGATGGTCGGGACAGCGTAATGCGGTGGTCGCGTTGCGCACAGTGGCCGGTACCGAAGAGGGGCGGGGCGGGCTACGCCCCCGGCGCCCCGGGCTCCGGTTCCTGTCCGCCGCGCCCCGGATGTTCGATCTCACCGGCCGCGAGCCGGTCCGCCCAGTTCAGCGCGTGGGAGCTGTAGTCGTCCAGCACCGCGCGCACCGCGTCGTGGTCGCCGAGGGTGACCGCCGCGACCAGATCCGGATGGCCGTGCCAGAGCCAGTCCCGGGCCCGCACGTCGTGGCGCAGGTACGGCACCGCGAACACCCATGCCTGGACGCGCAGTCGGTGCAGGAAGTCGTTGATGTAGGCGTTGCCCACCAGGATGCCCAGCTCGCGCCAGAACCGCAGGTCGTAGCCGATGAGGATGTCGAGGTCGCCGCCGAGCGCCGCGCGTGCGGCCTCCTGGGCCCGGCGGCGCACGGGGACCAGACAGTCGCGGTACCCCGTCAGCTGCGCGGTCGAGAGCGCGGGGCCGAAGAAGATGCCGCGGACTACTCCGTCGATGACCAGGCTGCGGGCCTCGACCAGCGACCGGTAGTCGGCGACGGTGAATTCCCGTACCCGGAAGCCCCGGTGCTGGTCGGATTCGAGCAGTCCCTGCGCGGACAGGTCGAAGAGCGCCTCGCGCACCGGGGTCGCCGACACGCCGTACTGCTCGGCGATCTGCTTGACCGTGAATTCCCTGCCCGGTTGCAGACGCCCGGCAAGCACTTCGTCACGCAGCGCGTCCGCGATCTGCTGCCGCAGCGTACTGCGGGTCACAGCTCCGCTCGCGCCCATGGCGCCCCTCCCCGTTCTTCGCTTCCGGTCACCTTAAGCCAGGGCCGCTGTGCCCGGTTCCGGGCAGGGGGAGGGGCGTCGTACCGCGGGTGTCTGTCAGGCGGCCCGCGGTACGGCCGCGGGTGCCTGTCGGGCGGCCCGCGGCATCCGGGTCACGCTGTGTGCTCGTCCGCGACCGAGAGGGCCGCGTCGAGGGCCGCGAGGCCCTCCTTGGCCTCTGCCTCGGTGATGTTGCAGGCGGGGACGGCGTGCGTGCGGTTCATGTTGATGAAGGGCCACAGGCCGTTCTTCTTGGCCGCGGCGCCGAAGGCCGCCATCGGCGCGTTGGCCTCGCCCGTCGCGTTGTACGGGACCAGCGGCTCGCGGGTCTCCTTGTTGCGGACCAGGTCCAGCGCCCAGAACGCGCCGAGGCCGCGGACCTCGCCGACCGACGGGTGGCGCTCGGCGAGCTCGCGCAGGCCGGGGCCGAGGACCGTCTCACCGATGTGCGCGGCGTTCTCGATGACCTTCTCGTCCTCCATCACATGGATGGTGGCGACGGCGGCGGCACAGGCCAGCGGGTGACCGGAGTACGTGAGTCCGCCCGGGTAGGCGCGGGTCTCGAAGGTCGCGGCGATCTCGGCACAGATCGCGACACCGCCGAGCGGCACGTAACCGGAGTTGACGCCCTTGGCGAAGGTCATCAGGTCCGGCACCACGTCGAAGTGGTCGGCGGCGAACCACTTGCCGGTGCGGCCGAAGCCGGCCATGACCTCGTCGAGGACGAAGACGATGCCGTACCTGTCGCAGATCTCGCGGACGCCCGCGAGGTAGCCGGGCGGCGGCGTCATGATGCCCGCGGTGCCGGGGATGGTCTCCAGGATGATCGCGGCGATCGTGCCGGGGCCCTCGAAGGCGAGGGTGTCCTCCAGGTGCTGGAGTGCGCGGGCGCACTCCTCGGCCTCGGTCTCCGCGTGGAACGGCGAGCGGTAGAGGAACGGCGCCCAGAAGCGGACGACGCCCGCCGAGCCGTTGTCGGACGGCCAGCGGCGCGGGTCACCGGTCAGGTTGATCGCGGTGGAGGTGGCGCCGTGGTACGAGCGGTAGGCGGAGAGCACCTTCGTACGGCCGGTGTGCAGCCGGGCCATCCGGACGGCGTTCTCGACGGCCTCGGCCCCGCCGTTGGTGAAGAAGATCTTGTCCAGGTCGCCGGGGGTGCGCTCGGCGATGAGGCGTGCGGCCTCGGAGCGCGCCTCGATCGCGAACGCGGGGGCGAAGGTGGCGAGTTTGCCGGCCTGCTCCTGGATCGCGGCGACGACGGTGGGGTGCTGGTAGCCGATGTTGGTGTAGACGAGGCCGCTGGTGAAGTCCAGGTAGCGGTTGCCGTCGTAGTCCCAGAAGTACGCCCCCTCGGCGCCGGCGACGGCGAGCGGGTCGATCAGGCCCTGGGCGGACCAGGAGTGGAACACGTGCGCGCGGTCGGCGGCCTTCACGGCCGCGCCGGCAGCGGGGTCGACATGCGGGGCATGCGGGGCATGAGGGGTCATGCGGCGAGCGTAGGGCGTGCCGGGAGCCGCCCGACATGGCCACCTTGTATGGCATGGGGCGCTCCGCTGGGCAGGGTGTCGGGTTGTCGCGGACGGCGCCGAATCACGGACCGGCGCGGATCGGCGCATGGCCCGGCCTGCCGGAATCAGTTGGTAACATGTTGCCATCTTGACAGCATGTTGGCATGCTCTCGGTGGTCACTCGTGACCGTCGCCGAGGAGCGGGGCCGACGGCACAGTTCCACCGAGGAGGCGCCATGACCGACACCCGCGGGACCATTCACCTGGCCGTGTACGACACCCTCGCCGACTGGGAGACGGGGCACACCACCGCCCATCTCGCGCAGGCCGGCTTCACCGTGCGGACGGTCGGCCCCACCACCGGCCCCGTCACCACCATGGGCGGGCTGCGCGTCCTGCCCGACCTCCCGCTCGCGGACCTGCGCCCCGAGGACAGCGCGCTCCTGGTGCTCCCCGGCGCCGGGCTCTGGGACGCCGGTGACACACTCGCCCCCTTCGCCCGTGCGGCGCGCGGCTTCCTGGACGCCGGGGTGCCGGTCGCCGCGATCTGCGGTGCGACGGCGGGCCTGGCCCGCGAGGGCCTGCTCGACGACCGCGCCCACACGAGCGCGGTCTCCTTCTACCTCGCGGCCACGGGGTACGGGGGCGGCGACCGCTACATCGACGCGGACGCGGTGACGGACGGCGACCTCATCACGGCCGGGCCGACCGAACCGGTCGCGTTCGCCCGCGAGGTCTTCGCACGGCTCGGGGTGTACGAGGGCGAGAGGCTCGACGCCTGGTACCGGCTGTTCCACGACTCGGACCTGGCCGCCTACGAGATCCTGAACGCCGGCTCATGAGCCGGGAACCCACGAGCCGGCACCCCGCCGCCCAGGACCCCGCGAACCGGGCCCCCGCCGCCCAGGACCCCGCGAGCCGATCCCCCGCCGGTCCGGAGCCCGCGAGCGACAAGGAGCTGCTGAGCCGTACCGCGCTCGGCGTCTTCCGGCTCAGCGGCCAATTCCTCTCCGTCTCGGAGCGATTGGCCAGGCCCGCCGGGCTCACCGCCTCCTGGTGGCAGGTCCTCGGGGCCGTGCTCCGCGAGGACCTGCCCGTCTCCGGGATCGCCCGCGTCATGGGCATGACCCGGCAGGGCGTGCAGCGCGTCGCCGACCTGCTGGTCGGCAAGGGCCTCGCCGAGTACGTGCCCAACCCCGCCCACCGCCGCGCCAAACTGCTGCGCCCCACCGACGAGGGACGCGCCGCGGTCCGGCGCATCGATCCCGGCCACGCCGCGCTCGCCGCCCGGCTCGCCGCCGAGCTGGGCGAGGAGCAATTCGCCGAGACCGTAAGGGTGCTGGATCAGCTGGCCGCCGCCATGGACGCTGTCGCCGAGGAGTAGACGCACCCCCGCCCGGCCTCCGCCGCCCCGGCGGATCTGCCCTCCCGGGACAGGTCCGCCGCGCGTTCCCGGCCGAAGCCCGCAACCGGCCCGGCCACATGCCGCGTGGGTCCTTATGATCGAGCGAGCCACGCCAGGCATCGCTCAGTTCGAACCCCGGGGAAGGACGTTCAGCGCCATGCAGAGCCTGACGCCACAGGATCCGCGTGCCATCGGCGCGTACCGGCTGCTGGGCCGTGTCGGCACCGGCGGCATGGGCCAGGTCTATCTGGCCCGGTCCGACCGCGGCCGCACCGTAGCGATCAAGCTGGTACGGGGCGAACTCGCCGAGCAGCAGGAGTTCCGCGACCGCTTCCGCCACGAGGTACGGGCCGCCCGCCAGGTCGGATCCGCCTGGACCGCCCCCGTGCTGGACGCCGACACCGAGGCCGCCGTGCCCTGGGTCGCCACCGGTTACGTCGCCGGGCCCTCCCTCCAGGCCACCGTCACCGGCCCGCGCACCCCCGTGGGGGTGGCGTCCGGGGCGTACGGTCCCCTCCCCGAGCGTTCGGTCCACATCCTGGGCTCCGGTCTCACCCATGCCCTCCAGGCGATCCACGCCGCCGGGCTCGTCCACCGCGACCTCAAACCCTCCAACATCCTGCTGACGATCGACGGGCCGCGCGTCATCGACTTCGGCATCGCACGGGCGCTGCACACGGTCTCCGACGGCGGCGTCACCCGCACCGGGGCCCTGGTCGGTTCGCCCGGCTTCATGTCGCCCGAGCAGGTGCGGGGCGAGCGGGTGACCCCGGCGTGCGACGTGTTCTGTCTCGGCTCGGTACTGGCGTACGCCTCGACCGGCCGGCTTCCGTTCGGGACGTCCGACAGCGGTGCGCACGCGCAGATGTTCCGGATCGCGCAGGAGGACCCGGACCTGACCGGTGTCCCGGTGGGCCTCGTCGAGTTGATCAGCGACTGCCTGCGGAAGGACCCGGCCGCCCGCCCGACGACGGACGAGCTCCTGGAGCGCCTGGCCGACGGCGACACGGCGGAACCCTGGCTCCCCGGCGCCCTCATAGCCCAGCTCGGCCGCCACGCGGTCGAGTTGCTGGACTCGGAGGATCCGGAGGACCCGGAGGACTACCCGATCGCCCCGGCGCAGGCGGCGCCCGTACCGGACCCGACTCCCCCGGCGCCCACGACGGCCGCCACGGCCGCCACGACCGCCACGCCCCCGACGGCCGCACACGTGCCCGCACCGGCACCCGGCTACGGCTACCCGTCGCACGCCGGCCAGCCCTTCGGCGCCCAGCAGCCTCCCGCACCCGCCGCCTACGGCTACCCGCAGCAGCCGTACCCGCCGCAGCAACACCAGCACCAGCAGCCCGGATTCGGCCCCACGCCCCCGTACGGCCCCGCCTATCCCACCGCCCCCCAGCAGCCCGGCCCCGAACCGGCCCGGCGCCGACGGGGCTCGACCATCGCGCTCGTCGTCGTCGCCGTGCTCGTGGCCATAGGCGCGGGCGGATCCGTCTACGCCCTCATGAACGGCAAGCCGCCGGGCCCCACCCCTGGCCCCACCGGCTCCCCGTCCACCGAGGACACCTCGACGGACTCCCCCAAGACCGACGACCCGTCCTCGCCGGACCCCTCCGCCACCGAGGACAAACAGAACGGCGACGGCGCCGTCCCGTCCGGCTACCTCGGCACCTGGTCGGGTTCCATCGAGAACGCGTCCGGCCGCTCCACCCGGAAACTCGTCATCCAGCAGGGCACGGTCGGTCAGAGCGTCCTCACCCTCACCGCCGACGGCCCGCTCGACACCGGTGGCTCGTACCACTGCGTCTTCCAGGCCGATCTGACCGCGGAGCCGTCCTCGGGCGGCCCCATGAAGATCGGTCCCTCCACGGTCACGGTCGGCGAGCCCATGACGTCCTGCACCGCGGGCGGGGCCACCACGCTGACGCTGCTCCCGGACGGTTCGCTGCGCCGCACGAACAACGACAGCGGCGATCAGCTGACGTACACGAAGGACGGCTGATCAGGCCAGGCTGCGCACCGTGAGGCCGATCCCCACCGCGAGGACGGCCAGCGCGGTCAGGACGCTCACGTACGGGGTGCAGCGCCGCAGGGCGGGCAGCCGCCGCTCGCCCAGGGCGGCCAGCCGGTTGCTGCCGCCGGCCAGCAGCAGACCGGCGGAGGACGCGGACGGCCGGGGCTTCTCCATGCCGATCGGTTCGACGGCGGGTGACGGTCTCGACTCCCGGGGCCGCATCTTCTACCCCGGCGGCCTCAACTTCCGCCACGCCGCCTCGAACAAGACCATCACGCTGAAGCCGACGTACATCCGTGTCATGCCGACCCCGGGCTACTCCGCCGGAGTCGCGGTGAACGGTGTGCCGCTCGCCGACGAGGTGATGGTCGCGGACACGACTCCCGCCGAGGCCCTGCTCGGCGCCCGCCCCAGCCCCACGGGTTTCCGGCTGGAGAAGGTGCCGTTCCGCATCACCGCCGAGGCGTCGAAGCTGTTCGCCGAGGTGACCGGTCGTCCGGGTCCGCGCGTCGGCAGCCTGCTCGGCACGCTCACCCCGAACTTCGACTACATCCCGGGCCAGCGCCCGTCGCCCATCGGTTTCCCGAGCTTCTAGCCCTCCCCGGTTCGGCCGGCGTCCGGCCGGTCCCGTTCGCGGGCCGGTCCGGGTGTCGGCCGTTTCGTGCTGCCCAGCAACGCGAACGCCGCGTTGAGCAGCAGCAGCGTATGGACGAACCTGCCCGGCACGGTGGGCGGGTAGTGCCACGTCAGCGGCCACGTCCGGCCGCTCAGCGCCGGGATCGGTACGTAACTGACCCGGCCCGCCGTGGCGTTCAGCTCGGTGACCCCGGCCGGCCACGTCCTGCGGGCCGTGGTCCCCGCCGGGACGAGGAAGTACACCGCCCGCCGCCCGTTCGACTCGGCGACGACGGGGCCGGGCTCGCCTCCCGTGATCGCCTCCATCAGCAGGGCCAGCCGACGCCCTTCTTCTCCGTCCACGCGTACGGCGTCGAATTGCACGCCCGCTTTGCGCAGTTGAAATCCGGAGTACGGAATCCACTCAAGGTTCAGTTCACTTTTCGGCGCATTCACAGGACCAGTCTCGCCCTTGTTGGTTACCGTTTTACGTGACTGACGAGGGGCGTCGCACACCCGTTGACCTGCGCGAACTCCCCTGAAGCTCAGTCGAGTTCGGCGGGGCTGGGTAGTGACCGGTTGAGACCGGTCGAGTCGAAAAGGGATCGCAATGGCGCGAGCTGAGAACAAGGAAATGGCGAGTCCGACGGCCAAGTTGGTTGCCGATGTGGCCAAAAAGGCCCGCGTCCGCAGGAAGCTGACCCAGGAACAGCTTGGCAAGGAGATCGGCTTCTCGGCGGCGGCGATCAGCGCGATGGAGACCTGCGCACAGCCCGCGAGCGACGACATGCTGGTGGGACTGGAGCGGGTGCTCGGGGACGGCATGGGCGTGTTCGAGCAGGCGCGGGTGTACATGCGGATGGAGGCGTATCCGCCGCAGTTCAAGCCGCACGCACCGCTTGAGCAGGCGACGCTGAGCCTTCGCGTGTACTCGATGCAGGTTGTGTACGGCCTGTTCCAGACAGAGGACTACGCGCGCACTGATCGGCGGTGGGTACCCTCCGCTGCCGGAACAACGGGTGGAACAGCTGGTGGAAGCTCGAATGGTGCGCAAGATGCTCTTCGACCGCGATCCCCTGCCCATGATCGAGATGGTCATCGAAGAATCCGCACTCACCAGGGTCATCGGCAATGCTTCCATCATGAGAGCGCAGATGCAGTACCTCGCAGAGTGCGCTCTTCGTCGCAACGTCACGATCAACGTACTGGCACTGGACAGTGGGAAGTTCGGTGAGTACGCCGGGGCTCGTGGTGAACTCACTCTGATGGAGACCCCGCAGCACGAGCACCTCGTGTACCTGGAGCCCCAGGACGAGAGCCTGCTGATCAGCGACCCTGGGAAGGTGAGCACGTACGCCCAGCGCTATGCGAAGATCCGGTCACAGGCCATGGGTCCTCGTGAATCGCTGGACCTCATCAAGCGGTTGGCAGGAGTAAAGGAATGACCAGCACCCTGCGGTGGTTCAAGTCCAGCTACAGCAGCGACAGCGGCGGCCAGTGCATCGAAGTCGCCTTCGACTGGCACAAGTCCTCGTACAGCAGCTCCAGCGGCGACGAGTGCATCGAAGTGGCGACCTGCCCCCACTCCGTTCACATCCGGGACTCCAAGGTGCCCGAAGGCCCCACCTTCGCGGTCGCCCCCGATGCCTGGACCACGTTCCTCACCTGGGCGGACTGACGTTTCGCCGGGCCGGGGAGGCGTTCCGCCCCGGCCCCACATATGTGTAGGACTTGTGGACGCCATGGCATACCCTGCGTTCGTGGGCCGCACCCCTCTCATCTCGGGTGCCACGGCCCTCTCTTACCGTGGGGGTAAATCATTTTGCGTACGCGCAGAATCTCGGCCGCGACCTCGCTCGCGGTCCTCTTCAGCTCAGTGGTTCTGGTCGGCGGGGCGGCGAATCCGGCCGCCGCCGACTCCAGCAAGGTTCTTCCCGTCGCGTCGGTCGGCGACATCGTCGCGGACGGTGTGCACAGGCGGGTCTTCATCAGTGACCCGACCGGCGGCAAGGTGCTCGTCACCGACTACAACGGCGCGGTCATCGGCACCATCGCGTCCCTGCCGGGTGTGACCGGCCTCGAACTCTCCGCCGACTCCGGCACGCTGTACGCCGCCGTGCCGGGCGCCGACGCGATCGTCACCATCGACACGGCCGGGCTCAAGGAGTCCGCCCGGTACGCGACCGGCGAGGGCACCGACCCGAAGCACCCGGCGCTGGCGGGCGGCAAGCTCTGGTTCGGGTACGGGGCGGCGGGCGAGGGCAACATCGGATCGCTCGACCTGTCCGGCGCCGAACCGGTCGTCACCCTGGACCAGGACCAGGACCGCACCTGGTTCTCCGCCCCGACCCTGGCGTCCACACCCGGCGCACCGGGCACGCTGGCCGCCGGCATCGAGACGCAGAGCCCCGCGGAGCTCGCGGTGTACGACGTCGCCTCGGGGACGGCCACGCGGACCGCGCACGCCTCCGTCGACGGCGGCAACATGCGCGACCTGGCACTGAGCCCGGACGGCAAGCAGATCGTGGTGGCCAGTGCGGCCCCGTACCTGCACCAGGCGTACAACACGGCGGACCTCACGCGGGGGGCCGCGTACCCGTCCACCTCGTACCCCAACGCGATCGACATCGCCCCGAACGGCACGGTCGCCGCGGGATCGTCCGCCTGGTACGCCCCGGACGTCTACGTCTACAAGCCCGGCAGCACCACCAAGCCCGTCCGGACGTACGAGTTCCCCAACACCGGGAACAGCAGTGGCGCGGACACCCTGCTGGACGCGGGGCTGGCCTGGGCGCCGGACACCAGCAGGCTGTTCGCGGTCACCGCGAACAGCCTGGGCGTCCGTTCGCTGCGGGTGCTCACCGACGCCGTGAAGTCCGCGAGCACCGTCACGGTCAACGCCCCGGCGAAGTCCGCGCTGAACAAGAAGCTCACCGTCACCGGCCGGGTGAAGTCCGACGGCGCGTTCCCGGCGGGCTCCAGGGCCACGGTCACGCGCACCGACATCGAGTCGCCCAAGGGCAAGACGCTGCCCGCGGTGACGCTGAAGTCCGACGGCAGCTTCTCCTTCGCCGACACCCCGACCGCCGGTGGCCAGGTCACGTACAAGGTGTCGTACGCGGGCGACGCGACCCACTCCGCGGCCTCCGGCTCCGACAAGGTCGCCGTGCCCCGCACGGTCACCTCGCTGACCGTGAACCACAACAAGGCGCTGTACTCGTACGGCACCGACGTGACGTTCACCGCCCACCTCGGCAAGACGTACAAGAACCGCACCGTCGAGCTGTGGGTGGACCCGTTCGGCCCGGACAAGCCGAACAAGCTGGTGAAGACCGGCAAGGTCGACTCCAAGGGCAACCTGTCGACCAAGGTCGACATGAGCCGGGACACCACCGTCACCGCGGTCTTCAAGGGCGACGGCCGGTACACCTCGAAGAAGGTCACGTCGACCGCGTACGCCAGGGTGAAGGTCTCGACCTCCATCTCGAAGCAGTACAGGACGGCGAAGATCGGCAAGACGTCGTACCGGTACTTCCACAAGAAGACCAACCCGGTCTTCACGACGACGATGACGTACTACAAGAACCGCTCGCACAAGCTGTCCCTGGAGCTGTACTACCAGGGCAAGTGGTACGACGCGGGCTCGCAGTACTTCAAGCTCGGCACTGCCGGGAAGTCCATCGTGACGCTCCAGGGCGCCCACGACACGGGCTACCGGATGCGCGTCCGTGCCTCGTACGTCAACGGCACCTCCGGCGACACGGTGAACTCGACCACGCACGGCGCCTGGCAGTACTTCATCTTCACGAAGTAACCGCCCGGCGCCCCTGCCCCGCCCCGCGCTACACCAGTGGCCTCGCCGACATCAGAAGGTGCTGGTGAGCGGGGCGACCGCCGTCCGGCTGCGCGTCCCCGGCAGCCGGACGGCCGGTCACCATCGCCCGCTGCCCCGGTCCCATCAGCTCGAAGCGGATCACGGGGGCGTCGAACGAGCCCAGCGCGTCCATCAGATACGCGGGGTTGAAGGCGACCGCGATGTCCTCGGCGCCCTCCAGCACGGCGGGCAGGCGCTGCGAGGCGACGTCGTCCTCGTAACCCGCCTGGAGCAGCACCGAGCCCTCGGAGAAGGCGAGCTGGAGCGGACTGCCGCCCTCCGCGACGACGGCGACCCGCTTGACGGCCTCGACCAGGGGCGCCCGGTCCGTCTCGGCGGTGACCGCGCCGGTCATCGCGAACAGCTTGTCGTGGCGCGGCAGCCGGCCGTCGAGCAGCCGCACCGTGGTACGCGTCCCGGCCTGCTCGAAACCGGCCGAACCGCCGTCCAGGGCCAGGCTGACCATGCCTCCCCGGCCGAAGGAGCGGGCGATCTCGGTGAGCCTGCGGGCGGAGACCACGACATCGGCCGAGACACCGTCCCGGCCGGGCTTCCAGGAGAGCGTGCGCACCGCGAAGCGGTAGCGGTCCGTGGCGGCGAGCGTCATCCGGTCCCCGTCCAGCGCCAGCCGGATGCCGGTCAGCGTCGGCAGCGTGTCGTCCCGGCCCGCCGCCACCGTCACATGCGCGACGGCCGCCGCGAACTCCTCCGCGTCCACCGCGCCGAGCACCTCCGGCAGCGACGGCAGGGACGGGTAGTCGTCGAACGGCAGCACCGAGAGGCCGAACCGGGCGCCGTCGCTCGCCAGCGAGAACCGTGAGCCCTCGACGGCACACTCCACCACCTTCTCGGGCAGCACCTTGCAGACGTCGAGCAGCCGGCGGCCCATGACCAGCACCTTCCCGGCCCGTACGGTCTCCGCCGCCACCTCGATACGGGCGGACGCCTCGTAGTCCAGCCCCGAGATGCTCAGCCGGCCGTCGGCCGCCTCCAGCAGCAGCCCGCCCAGCACGGGGACGGGCGAACGCGTGGGCAGCACCCGGGCGGCCCAGGCCACGGCATCGGTCAGTGCGCTGCGCTCAATGCGGAATTCCATGGCGGCGGCCTCTCCCGGTCGGCTCCGATCGCGGAAGCGATCGCGGGCCGACACTAGGGGCCGCCACTGACAACGGAAGAAGTTGAACGGTTGCGGCCGACGCGACAGCGGCCACCCCCGTGAGCCGCTGCTGTCGCCCCCGTACCCCTCCCCCAAGGGGTGCCGCAACCGTGTTCGGACTCTAGGTCTTCGGGTACGTACCCGAAAGCTTCAATTCGCACTGTGTGGGCCGTCGTGGGTATCAGTCCGCACAATCAAACCGGTAGCCTTGATTCCGGTTTTTGGCAGGAGTGGAGGACTTGTGCGCGCGCGGGAACGGGCCGATGACGTACTGCGGATGTACCGGCTGGCCCGGTCCGGCGGATCCCAGGAGCTGCTGCGCTGGGTGTCCGGCCGGGCCGCGGGCTGGGCCGGGCTGCTCGACGGGGACGGCACCGTACTGCACGGTGTGACCCGGAGCCAGGACGGTACGGGCGTGGAGGCGGCCGCGCTGGCGCGCGAGTACGCGAAGAAGCTGCCGGGGCTCGACGCCCGCTCCTTCTCCTTCGACCGGGGCACCCACACCGCGCTGCTCTTCCCGCTGGACGGAGCGCCGGACGCCGCCGCCCCGATCCTGGCCGTGGTCGCGCCCCATCCGCTGCCGGACGGACTCGCCATCCTGCTCGCCGACGTGGCGATGCCGCTCGCCATGTGCTGGGCGGCGGAGGCCGTGGAGCGCAGGCGGCGGCGCGTGGACCTCGCGGAGTCCCGCAGCCGGGAAGCGGTGCTGCATCTGCTCATGACGGGGCAGCTGTCCATCGCGCACCAGGTGGCGGGCGCGCTGAAGCCCCACCTGCCCGACCCCGTCCGGGTGTACGTCGTGGAGTGTCCGGCCGGCCGCCGGGACGAGGTGGCGCGGATCTGCGCGGAGCTGTCCGGCGGCCGGTCCTGGATCGTCCGCTGCCCGGTGTACGCCCGCCATCTGATCCTCGTCGTGCCGGCCGACGCGGGTGTCGCCGAACAGCGGCTCGGCATCCGGGTCGCCGAGGCGGTCACCGAGTGCGTCGCGGGGGTGAGCGAGGACGTCCCGCTGGCCGACACCGCGACCGGCTACCGCCAGGCGTTCCACGCGCTGGCCGTGGCCCGTGGGCTGCCCGCCCGGCACGCCCGCTTCGGCTCGGCTCCGGACCCGGCCGTGGCCGCCGGGGCGGCCGGGGCGCGGTGGGCGGACGAGCTGCTGCACCCGCTGCTCACCCATCTCCCGCGCCGCAGCCAGGACCCGGGAAGTCAGGAGCTCGCGGCGACGCTCGCCTCCTGGCTGGCCTTCTCCTCGCACGCGACGCAGCATCTGAAGATCCACCGCAACACCCTGGCCGCCCGGCTCCGGCTGATCGGCGAACTGCTCGGCCTGGACCTGAACCGGGTCGGCGACCAGGCCGCCCTCGACCTGGCCCTGCGGATCCGTGCCACCCCCACCGCGCCCGGCAGGACCGGCCGGGACCAGCGGGCTGCCCGGCCGCCGCTCGGCCTGGACGACATCCTGGGCGTGCCGGCCGTACGGCAATGGGCGGACCGGCAACTGCGCCCGCTCACCGGCCCCGGAACGGCGAAGAGCTCCGCCGACCCGCGGGAGACCCTCCGCGTCTGGCTGGCGTGCGAGGCCCAGCTCGCCCCGGCGGCGGAGTCGTTGGGGATCTCGGTGCCGGGTGTCCGCAAGCGCCTGACCCGGCTCGAATCGGTCCTGGGCCGTTCACTGCTCCAGACGCCGAGCGCCCGTTACGACCTGTGGCTCGCGTTCCGGGCCCTGGACCTCGCGGAGCCCGGCGTCGCCCGCTGAACCCGAGAGGTCCCGCCGAAGCCGGAAGGCCGGCTGAACCCGGAAGGGGGCGCTGAACCCGGAAGGGGGCGTGTCCGGCCGGAGCCGGGCACGCCCCCGCCGGGTGGGGGACAGCGGGAGCCGCGGGTCAGCAGCTCAGGTTGGAACCGGGGGTGGTGCCGAGGATCTGCACGAACGCCTGGTAGCGGTCGATGCGGCTCTGGACCTGGGAGGGGTTGCCTCCGTTGCACTCCAGGGTGCCGTTGATGGAGCGGATGGTCTCGCCGAACCCGGCGCCGTTCACCATGGCGTTGTGGGCGGTCATCGTGCCGGGGCCGTTCTGGGTGTTCCAGTACCAGAGGCCGGTCTTCCAGGCGACCGAGGCGTTCTGCTCGACCAGGTACGGGTTGTTCAGCAGATCGATGCCGAGCGCGTCACCGGCGGCCTTGTAGTTGAAGTTCCAGCTGAGCTGGATCGGGCCGCGCCCGTAGTACGCGGCCTGGCCGGCCGGGCAGCCGTAGGGCTGGCTGCTGTCGCAGTAGTGCGGGTAGTTGGACGTGTTCTGCTCGACCACGTACACCAGACCGCCTGTCTCGTGGCTGACGTTGGCGAGGAACGCCGCCGCCTCCTGGCGCTTGACGGTGTCGCTGCCGGTGTTCGCGAAGCCCGGGTACGCGCTCAGGGCCGCGGTCAGCCCCTCGTACGTGTAGAACGAATTCCGGTTCGGGAACATCTGGTTGAACTGCGCCTCGCTGACGACGAAGCCGGACGGGGTGCCCGGGTCCGTGCCGCCGCCGCCACAACTGCCCTGGTCCGCCCAGACGTCGGAGCTGCCGGGGGTCTCGTTCTGGGTCCACCACTTGGCGGTCCAGTTGTGTCCGTTGTAGGAGGCGGACCCGCCTCCGGTGTAGACGGACGAGGAGCTCCAGGGGGTCGCGCAGGCGGCCGCCGCGGCGGCGTTGGCCGCGGTGACCGCGGGGAGGAAGACGATCGTTGCGGCGACCGCGGCCAACGCGGTCAGCAGGCCCATGACGCGCCTGATCATGCGATCACTCCTTCGGTGCGGCGCACCGGTCCGAGCGGTGCGCCGCCATGGGGGGTTGCCCGTCACTCAAGCGGCACTGGTCTGAACCTGTCAAGGTCTAGACCAAGAGAGGTGTCCGTGCAGGGAAGCATCCGGGGGCGCACGGGCGGCGCATCACGCGCATCGCGTGGCGACGTACGGCGACGTACGGCGGCACGCGGCGGCACCCGGCGGCACCCGGCGGCACCCGGCGGCACTCAAAAGCATGTGGCGGTGCGTCAGCAGGTCAGTCCGGAGCCCGGTGCCGTCCCGAGTACGGACGTGATCCGCTCGTACTTGGCGACCCGGGCCGCGACCGAGGCGGGGTTGCCGCCGTCGCACTCCAGGGCACCGTTGAGCGAGCGGATGGTCTCACCGAAGCCGGCACCGCCGACCATCGCCTCGTGCGAGGTCATCGTGCCGGGGCCGTTCTGGGTGTTCCAGTACCAGAGCGCGGTCTGCCAGGCGACGGACGGATCCCGCTCGACGAGCCAGGGGTCGTCGAGCAGATCGAGGCCGAGCGCGTCGCCCGCGGCCTTGTAGTTGAAGTTCCAGCTGAACATGATCGGGCCCCGGCCGTAGTACGCCTTCTGCCCGGCCGGACAGCCGTACGGTTGGCTGTAGTCGCACTTGCGCCAGTAGTTGTCCTCGTTGATCTCCTTCACGTACTGGAGCCCGACCGACTCGAAGTCCGCGTGGGTCAGGAACGCCGCCGCCTCCCGGGCGCGGGTGGCCGGTGTGCCGGTGTTCGCGAAGCGCGGGTAGGCGTGCAGGGCGTCGATCAGGCCCTGGTACGTGTAGAAGGGGTTGCGGTCCGGGAAGATCTCGTCGAACTGCGCCTCGCTGACGGCGAAGTCCGAGACCCCGCCCGTACAGGCCCCCCGGTCGTCCCAGACGCCGGTGGCGCCCGGATTCTCGTTCTGGGTCCACCACTTGGCCGTCCAGTTGCGGCCGTGGTGCGAGACCGTGCCGCCGGCCGTGTAGGCGGTCGACGCACTCCACAGGGGCGCGCACGGTGCGGCCGGCCGGTCGGTGGTTGCGGCGGCGGTGGTTGCGGCGGCGGTGGCGGCGGTCGTGGCGGTGGCGGCCGGGGTGAAGGCGGCCGTCGCGAGGACGGAACCCAGCACGACCAGAAGGCTCTTGATCCTTGTCGTCTTCAGTGTCGTCTTCAGCGCTGCTCACTCCTTCGACAGGGCACGCCGAACCCCTCGGCGGGCCGTCCGGATGTCCCGCCACTCAAGCCCCACTGGTCTGGACCTGTCAAGGTCTGGACCAGTCGGCGAACAACGGGCGAACACCACTCGACAGGACCCTCCCGGCACCCCCAACTCCCTTGCCCCGTACGTACGGTGGCCAAAGGTTTCTCTAGGGGGTGCGAGGACCGTGGAGTGGCTCAGCGCCGAGAACATCGTGGCCGTGGCGACCGCCGTGCTGGGCGTCCTGGCCTCCATCGGGGTGCTCTGGTACGAGCGCCGGGTGCCCCGCCGCAAGCGGATCGGCTACCGCGTCCAGATGGACACCCCGATCGGCAGCGAGGCGGGTCTGGGGCGGGCCAATGTGCGGCTCGGCCTCTTCGGCGAGACGCCGGACATGGACGACGCCACGCTCGTCCTGCTCAGGATCGAGAACGACGGCTCGCAGTCCATCGCCGACAACGACTACACCGGACGCGGACTCCACGGGCTGACCGCGGAGTTCACCGGCCGCACGGTGCACGGCGTCGCGGTCACGCACGCGCCCGGCGCCGACCATCTGATGGAGCACTTCACCCCGGACGGCGGGCTGCACCGGAGCGGCTCACGGATCCGGCTGCCGCGCGTACCGCTCAACCGGGGTGAGCACTTCAAGCTGCTGGTGCTGCTCACCGGGGCGGCCGTGGACAGCCCCATCCGCATCATCGGCGGCATCCAGGACGGCGAGGTCGGCCCCAACCGGGCGGTCCGCCCCGACGACAAGCCCCCGCTGTTCGGCCCGGCCGCCCGGCTGATCACCGTCGCGCTGACCGTCTGCGTCGTCACGCTGGCCTCGATCATCCTGGTGCGCGACGACACCCCGCCCCCGATGGGATGCCGGCGCGGCACGCTGGTCGTGACCGGCTCCACCGCCTTCGGGCCGGCCCTGCTGGACACGGCGAAGAAGTACGAGCAGGAGTGCGAGGGCTCCGACATCCGCGTGCAGGTGCACGGCAGCAACGCCGGGATACGGGACCTCGCGGACCGGGGCGCCGAGGCCGGGAAGTCCGGCTCACCCGCCGTGATCGCCTTCTCCGACGGCCCCAGGCCGGACGGCTTCCCGCAACTGGGCGAGAGCCGGGTCGCCGTCTCGCTCTTCCGCCTCGTCGTCAACGACCGGGTGGGGCTGAAGAACCTGAGCCTCACCGACGTCCGGCGGATCTACCGCGGCGAGATCCGCAACTGGAAGGCCCTCGGTGGCCCCGACCTGCCCGTGCTCCTGGTCAGCCGGGACGCCAACTCCGGCACCCGCGAGGTCTTCCAGCGCCGCGTGCTCGGCCACAACGAACCGGCCCAGTCGTCCCGCGACTGCACCACCAAGGACGACGTACGGGCCCGGGTGGTGCGCTGCGAGCTCGACTCCACCGAACAGGTCCTGGCCATGGTCGGCCGGCGGGACGGCGCGATCGGCTACAGCGAACTGCGCCAGGGCACGCCGCTGCGCGGAGCCCACCCGCTCGCCATCGACGCGGCCACCCCGTCCGCCGACACGATCGGCGCCGGCAGCTACCCGTACCGCGAGATCGAGTACGCCTACACCTACGGCCGCCCGCCCACCGGCTCACTGACCGCCGGCTTCCTGGGCTACCTCACCCGGGGCGACGGCCAGGACGTGATCCGCGCCCGCGGCCACCTGCCGTGCGCGACGCCGGAGGCGCTGCGGATCTGCGGCGACGGGTGAACGCGCGAACACGAAGGGGCCGGGGCGGCTCTCGCGGGCCGCCCCGGCCCCTTCGTTCCGTCCCGCCTACAGGAAGGAGTTGATCTCGATGGTCTCGGTGCGGCCGGGGCCGACACCGATCGCGGAGATCGGCGCGCCGGACATCTCCTCCAGCGCCTTCACGTACGCCTGCGCGTTCTTCGGCAGGTCACCGAAGGTCTTGGCCTTCGTGATGTCCTGCGACCAGCCCGGCAGCATCTCGTAGATCGGCTTCGCGTGGTGGAAGTCGGTCTGGCTGTACGGGAGCTCCTCGACGCGCTTGCCGTCGATCTCGTACGCCACGCACACCGGGATCTGCTCCCAGCCGGTCAGCACGTCCAGCTTGGTGAGGAAGAAGTCGGTGAGACCGTTGACCCGGGTCGCGTACCGCGCGATGACCGCGTCGAACCAGCCGCAGCGACGGTCGCGGCCGGTGGTGACACCGCGCTCGCCACCGATCCGGCGCAGCGCCTCGCCGTCCTCGTCGAGCAGCTCCGTCGGGAACGGACCGGCGCCGACGCGGGTGGTGTACGCCTTGAGGATGCCGATGACCCGGCTGATCTTCGTCGGGCCCACGCCGGCGCCGGTGCAGGCGCCGCCCGCGGTCGGGTTCGACGAGGTGACGAAGGGGTACGTGCCGTGGTCGACGTCGAGCAGCGTGCCCTGACCGCCCTCGAAGAGGACGACCTTGCCCGCGTCGATGGCGTCGTTCAGGATCAGCGTCGTGTCGGCGACGTAGGGCTTGATCTGCTCCGCGTACTGGAGCATCTCCTCGACGATCTTGCCGGACTCGATGGCGCGGCGGTTGAAGACCTTGGCGAGGAGCTGGTTCTTCTGCTCCAGGGCCGCGTCGACCTTCTGCTCCAGGATCGACTCGTCGTAGAGGTCCTGGACTCGGATGCCCACGCGGTTGATCTTGTCGGCGTACGTCGGGCCGATGCCACGGCCGGTCGTGCCGATCTTGCGCTTCCCGAGGAACCGTTCCGTCACCTTGTCGATCGTGACGTTGTACGGGGTGATCAAATGGGCATTACCGCTGATCAGCAGCTTGGACGTGTCCACGCCGCGGTCGTTCAGCCCACTCAGCTCGGAGAGCAGGACGGCCGGGTCGACGACGACACCGTTTCCGATGACCGGGGTACACCCCGGCGAAAGGATTCCGGAGGGGAGGAGATGCAGTGCGTACTTCTGGTCACCGACGACCACCGTATGGCCGGCGTTGTTGCCGCCTTGGTAGCGCACCACATAGTCCACGGATCCACCGAGGAGGTCGGTGGCCTTTCCCTTGCCCTCGTCACCCCACTGAGCACCGAGCAGCACAAGTGCGGGCACAGGCGTACACCCCTTCCGGGCGGGGCATGTCCAAGGTCAGGGGGCGTACGTAAACGTCGTACATGCCGTACGACGATGTACGACAAGGCCTGAACCGTCGAACCGGGTGCCCCGGAATAGACGAAGCCCCTGGCGCAATAGCGCAAGGGGCTCTTGCACCAAGATGCTACCCGAGGAAGGACCGAGGTGTCGGCTGCCCAGCCCCCCGGCGACGGTGCGCACCAGCTGCTGGTGGTCATCGACCCGGTCGCCCGCCGGACCGACGGCGAGTCCGTGCGTATCGCGAAGGACGTGCTGAGCGCCGGTTCGCACGCCAAGATCTGCCTGCCCGACGGGCCCGAGGAGTTCGCCAGGGCCCTGTCCCGCCGGGGCGGCCGGCGGCCGGTGGTGGTCGGCGACGACCGTGCGCTGCGGCGGGCGGTGGCCCAGCTGCACCGGGAGCGGGAGCCGGACGGGGGCGTGCTCTCGCTGATTCCGGTGGGCACCGCGGCCGCGCTGGAACTGGCGCATTCGCTCGGCGTGCCCATGGGTGCGGTGGCGGCGGCGCGCACCGCGCTGGACGGTGCCGTGCACAGGCTCGACCTGCTGGTCGACGACAGCGACGGCGTGGTCCTGGGCGCGCTGCACATCCCGGCGATGAGCACGCTGCCGGGCGCGGCGGCCGCGCACACGGGGGTCACGGCGGTCTGGGACACCTGCCGCAATCTGGTCCGCACCCTCGTCCGCCCCGTCCCGTCGGCACCCGCCGCCCCGCCGCCCACGCACCGGCTGCGGGTCGAGGCCGACGGCGTGCTGCTGAACGATCTGGACCACCCGGTCGAATCGGTGACGGTGACCTCGCGATGCGGTGACGGAGGTCTCGCGGAAGTGGTCATCCGCCCGCCTTCGGCCGATCCGGTGACGACGGAGGCGAAGGCCGTCACGGTCTCGGGCGCGGACTTCCGCTACCGGGCGGACATACAGGTCGGCGGGCCGGTCCGGACGAGGACGTGGACGGTGCGGGCGGGGGCCTGGGGACTGATGCTGCCGGTGGCGCAGGGATGAGGGGTGACGGGGTGACGGGGTGACGGATGTTTCGGCCTCTCGCGCCCGGTCGGTCACCTACGCCGCACTGGCCGCCGTGGCGGAGTCCCGGGCCGGGCGGCGGGGACCGGCCACGGCGAAGCCGCGGCCGGTGGGCGATGTGCGGGCGGGGCGGGCGGTGACCTGGTGGCGAGTGCCCATGCTCCGGCGGATCAGCGGGATCGGGCGCACCTCGGGGTTGCTCGGGTACACCGTTGTCGTGGCCGTTGTGTGCGCGGCCATGGGGGCCGACTCGGTCCCGGGCGCGCCGAGGGCCCTCGCGGTCCTGACCGGGATCGTGGGCGCCTACCGGGCCTGGCGGACGTTCACGTCGGGCATCCCGTCGGCGCGCCGGACGGCCCGTGCCGCCACTGCTCCGGGGCCCCGGACGCGGCGGTACGCGCTGCTGCTCGACGCGGACGATGCGGCCGAGGGGGTCCTGCTGGTGGTCTTCCCGGCCGAAGGGGCGGATGCGCTGCCGGAGGGGCTGGCGCGGATCGTGCCGCCGGGGCCGGACAAGTGCCCCTGGGTGGGGCTGCCCGCGCCGACCGGGACTGTCGAGCTGCGCGGGTGGCTGGACGCGGAGCGGGTGGTCGTCGCCTGGATCGAAGGGCGGCCGTACTGGCCGCAGGACGTGTACCAGGACATCGACCCGTCCGACCCCGAGGCCCTCGAAGCCGTGGCGGAGCTGCTCCCCGGCCCGATGTGACGGTCACCGGTCCCGTGTGATGTTCACCGGCCCGGTGGTCGCCGGCCTCGTGTGGCGTTCACCAGCCTCGTGTGGCGTTCACCAGCCGCATGTGACGGGCGCCCGCCCCACGTGACTGTCGCCCGCCCCATGTGACTGGCACCGGCCCCATGTGATGGTCGCCGACCCATGCGACGGTCACCGGCCCGACGCGGGGGTCACACGGGGCGGTTCGGGAGGTCGAGCGTCTTGCGGTGCTCGTGCCAGCGGCCCATCATCCCGACCAGCTCCGCCTGCAGGAACTCGAAGAACGCCACCGTCTCGGCGATCCGGGCACCCGCCGGGGTGTCCTCGCCCAGGATGCGGACGCCCTCCTTGAGGGTGTTCTCCCAACGGGTCAGCACCCGGTCCCGGCTGGCGAAGGTCGAGAACCAGACCTCGTCGATCAGGCGGTAGCGGTCGCGGCGCGAGCCCGGGTCTCGTTCGCGGCCGACCATGCTGACCTGCGTGAGGTAGCTGACCGCGCCGGACACGGCCGCCGGGCTGATCTGGAGCGCCACGGCAAGCTCGGCGGAGGTCATGGACCCGTCGTCGTCCGCGAGGAGCGCGGCGAAGACACGGGACGCCATCCGCTGCATCCCCGCCTCGGTCATCTCGGACGCGAACCGCTCCACGAACCGTGCCACGGCCTCCGCGTCCCGCCCTGAGCGCGTGTTCTCTCCGGTCTCGCTGGTCATCGCCCGATCGTCTCCCCTGATTTCCGGCCCCCGGTCCTTCGGCCCTGCCGTGACATCAACTTTATACGCTTCCTTAACTTCACAAATTTGTGAAAGTAGCGTAGCTTCAAAACATGACGAAGGCGATCACGGTGGCCGGACTGCACAAATCGTTCGGTCGGACACACGCGCTGGACGGCCTCGACCTCACCGTCGAGACCGGTGAGGTCCACGGCTTCCTCGGACCCAACGGATCCGGGAAGTCCACCACCATCCGGGTGCTGCTGGGGCTGCTGCGGGCCGACTCCGGCGCCGCCCAGCTGCTCGGCCGCGACCCGTGGCACGACGCCGTGGAGCTCCACCGGAAGGTGGCGTACGTCCCGGGTGACGTCACGCTGTGGCGGAACCTCTCCGGCGGCGAGGTGATCGACCTGTACGGGAGCCTGCGCGGCGGCCTCGACCGGACCCGGCGCGCCGACCTCGTCGACCGGTTCGAGCTCGACCCCACCAAGAAGGGGCGTACGTACTCCAAGGGCAACCGCCAGAAGGTCGCCCTGGTCGCCGCCTTCGCCTCCGATGTGGATCTGCTGATCCTCGACGAACCCACCAGCGGACTCGACCCGCTGATGGAGGAGGTCTTCCAGGACTGCGTGGCCGAGGAGCGTGCGCGCGGGCGGACGATCCTGCTCTCCAGCCACATCCTCAGCGAGGTCGAGACGCTCTGCGACCGGGTCAGCATCATCCGCCAGGGCCGCACGGTCGAGACGGGCTCGCTCGCGGACATGCGCCACCTGACGCGTACGAACATCAGCGCCGAGCTGGCCACCGCGCCCGACGGGCTCGCCCGGCTGCCCGGCGTCCACGACCTCGATGTGCAGGGACTGCGGGTCACGCTCCAGGTCGACACGGACAAGCTGGACGCCGTCCTCAAGTCGCTCACCGCCGCCGGCGTCCGGACGCTGACCAGCACTCCGCCCACCCTGGAGGAGCTGTTCCTGCGCCACTACGCGGCGGACGCCACGGACACCGCCGGAAGCACCGAAAGCGACGAGGGCGCGGGGGTGGTGGCGCGATGACCACCGTGACCATGACCACCCCGGCCGGTGCCCGGCCCCGGACCGGGGCCACCGCCGGGCAGCTCGCCGGGACGTGGCGGCTGCTGCGGCTGGCGCTGCGGCGCGACCGGATCATGATGCCGGTCTGGGTGCTCGTGCTCGGCGGCTCCTTCGCCTCCGTCGCCGGCTCCCTCTCCTCGATCTACGGCACCCCCGGACAGCGCGCCGAGCTGGCCGCGTCGATGAACGGCAACAGCTCGCTCCGCGCCATGTACGGACCGGTCTTCGGCGACTCGGTCGGCGGGCTCGTGAGCTGGCGGATGGCCGCCTTCGGAGCGGTGCTGGCGGCCGTGATGAGCCTGATCGTCGTCGTCCGGCACACCCGGGAGGAAGAGGAGACCGGCCGTCAGGAGATGCTCTCCTCCGCGATGGTGGGGCGCCGCGCCCCGCTGACCGCCGCCCTGCTCGCCGCCGTGATCGCCAATGCGGCACTGGCCCTGGTCGTCGCGGCGGGCCTGGCGGGATCGGGCGCGGGCGGTGCCGGGGCGGTGGCGCTCGCCCTGGCGGTCGCCGGGACGGGGGTGCTGTTCGCCTGCACGGCGGCGATCGCCGCGCAGTTCACCGAGAGCGCCCGGCTCGCCAAGGGGCTCACGGCGGCGGTGATCGGTGCCGCGTTCGTCCTGAAGGCGGCGGGCGATTCGGCGTCGGACGACGGCTCGTCCGTGCTGACCTGGCTCTCCCCCATCGGCTGGGCGGAGAACGTCCGGGCGTACGCGGACGAGCGCTGGTGGGTGCTGCTCGCCTTCGCGGCGGCCGTCGCGGTGCAGGCCGCCCTGGCGTACGGGCTGGCCGGGCGGCGCGACGTCGGAATGAGCTTCCTGGCGACGAGACCTGGGCCCGCGCGGGGGCGGATCTCCACGGCGTCCGGGCTCGCGCTGCGGCTCCAGCGCGGTGCGCTGACCGGGTGGACGCTCTCCTTCGCGGTGGTCGGTGTCGCCTTCGGCGGGCTGACCGGCGGGGCAGCCGATCTCGTCGGCGACAACGCGAAGACCCGGGAGATCTTCGAGCGGATGGGCGGACAGGCCGGGCTGACCGACGCGTTCCTCGCCGCGATGGTCTCCGTGCTCGGGATGGTCGCGGCGCTGTACATCGTCGCGTCGGTGCTGCGGCTGCACGGTGAGGAGACCGCCGGGCGCGCCGAGCCGGTGCTGGCGGGCGCGGTGGGCCGGATCGGCTGGGCGGCCGGTCATCTGGTCATCGCGTTCGGCGGTGCGGCCCTGCTCATGGCGGTCGGCGGCCTCGGCCTGGCCGTGGGCTACGGCCACGAGCTGCCGGCCGTGCTGGGTGCGTCGCTGGTGCAGCTGCCGGCGATCTGGCTGCTGGGCGGGGTGACGGTCCTGCTGTACGGGGCGTTCCCGAAGGCGGCGGTGGCGTCCTGGGGCGTCGCCGGGATCTGCCTGGCGCTGGGATGGCTCGGGCCCGCAGTGAACATGCCGCAGGCCGTGATGGACATATCGCCGTTCACGCACCTGCCGAAGCTGCCCGGCGGCACGGGAATGGAATGGGGCCCGGTGCTCGCGCTCACCGCCGTCGCGGTGGTGCTGGTCGGGGCCGGGGTGGGGGCATTGCGCAGGCGCGACGTCCTGACGTGACGGTGACGCGGGGGGGGCGGGAGTCCCGCGGAAGTACCGGTTCCGGTGCCGGCACCCGGGGTGCAACCCCGCCGTGGCCTCCCCGCGTCCCTCCCTTCATGGAGAACCGAAGCGGAACCGTCCGTGAAGCCGTCCGTGGGATCGCCGGATGCCTGGTCGTCGCCGGGGGCGCGGCCGCCGGGATGCTTGTCTGGGCGCCGTACGGCAGGCGCGGGATCTTCGGCGGCTTCGAGGGTGCGACGGAGTGGAACGTGCTCTGGCTCGGGCTGCCGGTCATGACGCTCGGCGGCATCACGGCCGGGCTCACCCTCGTCGCCCTCGCGGGGCGGAAGTGGCGGCGGGCGCTCGGGGCGGCGGCGGCCCTCGCCGCCCTCACCGGCTTCGGGGTGGCCTTCGACGTACTGGAGGGCCCGCCCCCGGTCTGCGACCCGGTGTGCTGAGCGGGAGCGGAGGCGAACCGGGACACGGGCCGGAGGCGAACCGGGGCCGGGCCGGGGGCGGCCGGGGACGGACCGAGGCCTGACCAGAGGCAAACCGGAGGCGGACCGGGGCTAAGTGCCTGGGGGCCGCCTCCCGGCCCGTGTCCCGTTCGGCCTCCCGGCCCGTGTCCCGTTCGGTCTCCGGCCCGTATCCCGCTCAGCACACCGGCCCGTATTCCGCTCAACCCAGGGCCCGTATCCCGTTCCACCTCCCGACCCGTATCCCGCTCGGTCTCCGGCCCGTATCCCGCTCAGCGCACCGGCCGTGTCCCGCTCAGCCCCCGGGCCGCTCCCCGGTCCCGCTCACAGCTCCACGCGGAGTTCCTTCAGGCCCCTGATCACATAGCCCGGGTTCCACTCCGGCTCGGCCGCCAGCCTCATCCCGGGGGCGCGGCGCAGCAGTTCGCCGAAGGACGCGGCCAGCTCGACCCGGGCCAGCGGGGCGCCCAGGCAGAAGTGGATGCCCGCGCCGAAGGTGATGTGCGGGTTGTCCTGCCGGGACAGGTCCAGGGTGTCCGGGGCTTCGAAGCGGGCCGGGTCACGGTTGGCGGAGCCGAAGAGCAGCGCCACCTCCGAGCCGCGCGGGACGACCGTGCCGTCGATCTCGATGTCGTCGAGGACCCAGCGCTCGAACATCTGCAACGGGGTGTCGTACCGCATCAGCTCCTCGACCGCCGTCGGCAGCAGCCCGTGATCGGCCCGCAGGGCCGCCAGCTGTTCGGGGTGGCGCAGCAGCGTCCACCAGCCGTTCACGGTGGTGTTGACGGTCGCCTCGTGGCCCGCGTTCAGCAGCAGCACACAGGTGGAGATCATCTCCTGCTCGCTCAGCCGCTCCCCCTCGTCGTGGGCGGCGATGAGCGCGGAGATCAGATCCGTACCGGGGTTCTTGCGCCGCTCCTCGATCAGCTCGCGCAGATACCCGGAGAAGTCGAGCGAGGCGCGGACCGCGGCCCGGGCGGTCTCCTCGGACGGGTTCAGCTCGAACATCCCGCAGATCGCCGCCGACCAGGGCCGCAGCGGGCCCCGGTCGGACTCCGGGATGCCGAGCATCTCGGCGATGACGGCCACCGGCAGCGGCTCCGCGACCGCCGTGAGCAGATCGCCGCCGCCCGCCTCGACGAAGGAGTCGACCAGCTCGGCGGCCAGCCGCCGCACGGTCGGGACGAGCCGCTCGACCGTACGCGGGGTGAACGCCTTGGAGACCAGACGCCGGATCCGGGTGTGGTCGGGGGCCTCCAGATCGAGGAGCCCCTGCCCGTTGAGCGTGTGGAAGGGCTCGTGCTCGGCGGGCGGCGGGGTGCGGCCGAACTCCTCGTGGGTGAAGCGGTGCAGATACGTGCGGCCGAGGCGGCGGTCGCGCAGCAGCGCGGACACATCCGCGTGGTGCGGGACGAGCCACTGGTCGGTCGGCTCGAAGCGGTGCACCCGGCCGGTGGCGCGCAGTGCGGTGTAGGCGGGGTACGGGTCGGCGACGAAGGCCGGTGACCAGGGGTCGAAGGGGGCATCGGCCGCGGAACGGGGAGACGGGTGCATAGCCGGACGCTAACCGCACCCCGCACCCACCGGCCACCCCTCACAACGGCCTGAGCAGGCGCGACCGCTCAGAGCAGCGGGCCAGGACACGACGCTCAGGACAGCGTCCCCAGGCGCCACCGCCCCCAGAACGGCCTGAGCAGACACGCCCCCCTCGGCACGCCCTCCCCGCCCCCTCCCCGCCCCCTCCGCGCCCCTCGTAGCCCCCTCAGCGGCCCCTCAGCGGCCCCTCAGCGGCCTCTCAGGACGGCGTGACCAGCCGGGCCTCGTACGCGAAGACGGCCGCCTGGGTGCGGTCGCGCAGCCCCAGCTTCACCAGGATCCGGCTCACATGCGTCTTGATGGTGGACTCGGCGACCACCAGGTGCGAGGCGATCTCGGCATTGGACCGGCCCTGCGCGATGAGGACGAGCACCTCCGTCTCGCGCTCGGTGAGATCGCCGACCCGGGCCAGCGCGGTCGAGCGCGGGGCCTCCGCGAGCTTCGAGAACTCGTTGATCAGCCGCTTGGTCACGGTCGGCGCGAGCAGCGCCTCGCCCGCGGCCACCACCCGTACCCCGTCCGCGAGCTGGCGCGCGGAGGCGTCCTTGAGGAGGAAGCCGGACGCCCCGGCGCGCAACGCCTGGTACACGTACTCGTCGAGGTCGAAGGTGGTCAGCACCAGGACCTTGGCGTCCGCGTCGGCGGCGACGATCTCGCGGGTGGCCTCGATGCCGTTGAGTTCCGGCATCCGGATGTCCATCAGGACCACATCGGGGCGCAGCGCCGCGACCTGCGCGATGGCCTGCCGGCCGTCGACGGCCTCGCCGACGACCTCGATCCCCGGCATGGCGTTGAGCAGTACCGAGAAGCCCTCACGGACCATCATCTGGTCGTCCACGATCAGCACCCGGATGGACGGGGCGGTGTGAGTGCTCATGCCACGTCCGCCTGTTCCCGGGGCTCGGCATCGGCCTGTACGGGGATGAACACCGTGATCTCGTACCCGCCCTCGGCGGTCGTGTCGGCGGTCATGTTCCCGTCCAGCATCGCGACCCGCTCCCGCATCCCGGTGATCCCGTGACCGGCCCCCGGCGAGGGCTTCACCGGTCCGGTGGGCGGCCCGTTGACGACGCGCAGGCCGAGCCCGCCCAGCACATAGCCGATCTCCACCTTGGCGGTGGCACCCGGTGCGTGCCGCAGCGTGTTGCTGAGGGCCTCCTGAATGATCCGGTACGCCGACAGTTCGACCCCCTGCGGCAGTTCGCGCACCGCACCGGTGATGGCCTTCTCCGTCGTCAGTCCCGCCTCGCCGACATTGGCGAGGAGCCCGTCGAGCTGGGCGAGCGTCGGCTGCGGGGCGTCCGGCGCCTGATAGTCCTCGGCCCGTACGACACCGAGGACCCGGCGCAGCTCGGTCAGGGCGGCGACGGCGTTCTCCCGGATCGTGACGAAGGCCTGCTCCAGCTCGGGCGGCGGATTCTCCACCCGGTACGGGGCGGCCTCGGCCTGGATCGCTACGACCGACATGTGGTGCGCGACCACGTCGTGCAGCTCCCGGGCGATGGTGGTGCGCTCCTCCAGCAGCGTGCGCCGGTCGCGCTCGACGGCGGTCACGGTGCGCTGCACCGTCACCTCGCGCTCCGCGTCGCGGCGGATCTGCACCATGGAGACCACCAGCAGGGCGAACGCCGAGGTCAGGGCCATCCCGAAGGTGGTGGTCCCGGGCCGCCAGACCAGGTTCTCCATGAGCACGCCGAGCAGTACGGTCAGGCTCCACATCCAGGCGGCGGTGCGCCGGTCGGTCCTGGCCGCGACGACGATCAGCACGACCAGATGCGCGAAGAACGTGACCGGCCCCCACGGCCACCCGCCCTCGCCGAACACCGCGGTCACCGGGGTCAGCATCAGCGAGATCCAGAACGCGCCGACCGGCCTGACCAGCGTCATCAGCACGCTGACGGCCGGGAACAGCGCGACCAGCTGGGTGAGCGGATGGTGCGTCGAGGAGATCCCCAGCAGGAAGGTGATCAGCGCGACCACCGCCACGAACGCGTGCACCGCCCAGGTGGCGCGCTCCCGTGCCCCCTGCGGCAGCAGACGGACCACCGGCGCGTCGGTCCGCAGCCGGGGCAGCGGACGGTAGGCGAACGCATCGTGGAAGAGGGCCTGCCGGAGGCCGCCTATCGCCCCCGCCGCCAGCTGGATCTCCGGGCTTCTGCTCTTGGTCTCGGTCACGCTTCCACGTTAGGCGGCGCGCCGGGCCCGGTCGTCAGCAGTGATACGGATTCCGGGCCGTCCGTCGCAAGTACTACGGACTCCACCGAGCGGCCGGACCCCCGCTCACCAGGCGAGCTGTGCGAGCTCCTCCGCCACCACCGCGCAGGCGTCCGCCGCCGGGTCGATCAGCGGGTAGTGGCCGACATCCGGCAGCAGGGTCAGCCCCACCGTCTCGCCCGCCTTCGCCGCCGCGTCGACGAACGCCTCCGAGACCGCCTGCGGCACATCGACGTCGGTGGTGCCCTGCACCACGGTGGTGGCGATGCCGGTGGGCAGCAGCGCGGCCGGGTCGGCGTACGGGGAGCGTTCGGCGAAGTCGTCCTCGCCGCCCAGGAGTTGGCCGACCGCGCCGGAACACACGTCCAGCCCGGCGGCGGTGGCGAAGTCCGCGATCGGCGCGAGGGCGACGACGCCCCGCAGCCGCGGCGGCGCGGGCAGCCGCCACGGCGACCCCTCGGGCAGTACGTGCCGGGCGGCGGCCCACAGCGCCAGCTGCCCGCCCGCCGAGTGCCCGGTCACCACGATCCGCCGGGCATCGGCCGCCGGGAGTTCCCGGGCCAGCAGCGCCGGCAGCGCGTCCATCGCCGCCGCGACATCGTCGAAGGTCTCCGGCCAGCGGCCCGCCACCGGGTCGGCACCCCGCTGCTGCGGGATCCCGCTGCCGCGCCGGTACTCGACACTGGCGACGGCGAACCCGCGCCGGGCCAGGAAGTCCGCGAACGGCGACACATGCTGCCGGTCGTACGGCGCCCGCCAGGCCCCGCCGTGCAGGACGACCACGACCGGCGCCCCGGTCCGCCCGTCGCGCGGGGCGTAGAAGTCGATCAGCTGGTCGGGGTGGCTGCCGTAGGCGGCGGATGCGTCGGGGGCGACCGGTGGATGCGAGAGGGCCGACTCGGTCTCGGCGGCGTCCCGATCACGCGCGGCAGAATCCGACATGCTGCTCCAACCGTCCTGTAGCTGAGCCCAACTGGCCTGACCTGCGGGGACGGTACCAGTACGGAAGGTTCCCGTCCCCGCCCAGGATCAGGGCGCTACCGCCGGGCGGTCACCCCGCCCAGGATCAGGGCGCTACCGCCGGGCGGTCACCTCGCCCAGCACCCGCGCCGCCCGCTCCACGTCCGCGAAACCGACGTACAGCGGGGTGAACCCGAACCGGAGCACGTCCGGCCGGCGCAGGTCCCCGACGACGCCCCGGGCGATGAGCTCGCTCATCACCGGCTCCGCGTCCTCGCAGCGCAGCGCGACCTGGCTGCCGCGCTCGCCGTGCGCCACCGGGGTCACCGGGACGACCCGGCCCTCGGGCAGATACCGCGCGACGCACTCCAGGAAGAAGTCCGTCAACGCCAGGGACTTGGCCCGTACCGCCTCGACCGACACCCCGTCCCACACGTCGAGGGACGCTTCGAGCGCCAGCATCGAGAGGATGTCGGGAGTGCCGACCCGGCCTCGTACCGCGCCCTCGGCCGGGGCGTATCCGGGGGTCATGCCGAACGGGTCGGCGTGCGACGTCCACCCCGGCAGGGGCGAGTCGAAGGCCGCCTGGTGGCGTTCGGCGACGTAGATGTAGGCGGGCGAACCGGGGCCGCCGTTCAGGTACTTGTACGTGCAGCCGACCGCCAGGTCCACGCCGTACTCGTCGAGGCCGACGGGCAGGGCGCCCGCGCTGTGGCACAGGTCCCAGATCGCGATGCCGCCCGCCGCGTGCACGGCGGCGGTGAGTCCGGGCAGGTCGTGGAGCCTGCCGGTGCGGTAGTCGACGTGGTTGAGCAGCACGGCCGCGGTACGGGGGCCCAGCGCGCCGGGCACCTCGGCCGGGGTGACCGGGACCAGCCGGTGGCCGGTCATCCGGGCCGCGGACTCGGTGATGTACCCGTCCGTGGGGAAGGTCGTCGCGTCGACGAGGATCTCGTCACGCTCCCGGGACGCCAGCCGGCTCGCGGCGACGACCGCCTTGAAGACGTTCACGCTGGTGGAGTCGCCCACCACGATCTGGCCGGCGGCCGCCCCGACGAGCGGGGCGATCCGGTCGCCGATCCGCTCCGGCGCGGTCCACCAGCCGCTCTCGTCCCAGGACCGGATGCGCAGCTCGCCCCACTCGCGGGTGAGGACCTCCTGCACCCGGGCGGGCACGTGCGCGGGCAGCGCGCCGAGCGAGTTGCCGTCGAGATAGACGGTGTCGTCGAGGGTGAACAGCTTCCGCCGGTCCGCGAGCGGGTCGGCGGCGTCCAGCGCCGCGGCCCGCGCGGCGAGGCTCTCGGACATGGCCGCGGAGTTCCCGGACATGGCCGTGGAGTTCTCAGACATGGCTTCGCGCCGTCCACAGTTCGGGGAAGACGTTCTTCGTGGCCCGCTTCTCCAGCCAGGCGACCCCGGCGGAGCCACCGGTGCCGGTCTTCGAACCCATCGCGCGCCGGGTGGCGACCAGATGGTCGTTGCGCCAGCGCCACACCAGCTCACCGACATCGGTGAGCGCCTCGCCGAGCCGGACCAGCTCGTCGTGGTGCTCGGGGTCGGCGTAGATCTCCGCCCAGACCGCCTCGACCTCGGGGGACGGCTCGTACTTCCGCGTCAGGTCCCGGCCGAGCACGGCCTGCGGTATGCCGAAACCGCGCCGGGCGAGCAGCGCCAGCGTCTCGTCGTACAGACCCGGCTCGGCGAGCGCCTTCTCCAGCTCGGCGTGGACACGGGGCGCGCCCCGGTGCGGCACCAGCATGGACGCGGACTTGTCGCCGAGCAGGAACTCCATCCGCCGGTACATCGCCGACTGGAAACCGGAACCCTCGCCGAGCGCGGAGCGGTAGGAGTTGAACTGGGCGGGGGTGAGCTGGGCGAGCGGGGTCCAGGAGGCGTTGAGCGCCTCCAGCTCCCGCACCGATCGCTTGAGCGCGTCGCGCGCGACGTTCAGCCGGTCCTCGCGCAGGGCGTGCGCGGCGGTCTCCCACTCATGGACGATGACGGTGAACCACAGTTCCATGACCTGGGTGGTGACCAGGAAGACCATCTCGCCCGGATCGTCGGAGCGAGGGTGCTGGAGATGGGTCAGGACATCCGCCTGGACATAGTCCTCGTACGGAGTCGTTCCCGCGAAGTCGAGGTGCGGGGTCTGCGCACCGGTGGCTTCGGGGTCGGGGTGGATCGTCGACATTGCTGTCTCCTCGACACGAGCTTCCGGGTAGCGGTCCGCCCCTTCCATGAGGTGATGGAGCTCCGGTCCCCTGTCGGCATCCTAAACGGACGCCCCACAGGCGCGCAGACCCCGCGGACGCACCACCACCGTCCGCGGGGTCCGGCCGATCCGGGCCCGGCCGGTCCGGACCCGGCTGCTAGCCGAGCGTCTCGGCCGCGGTGGGCGAGGAATCACGCAGGAACGTCGCGCAGCGCTCGTACTCCTCCTGCTCGCCGATCGCCCGCGCGGCCCGCGCCAGGGCGTGCAGGGCGCGCAGGAAGCCGCGGTTCGGCTCGTGCTCGAACGGCACCGGGCCGTGGCCCTTCCAGCCGGCCCGGCGCAGCGCGTCGAGGCCGCGGTGGTAGCCGGTGCGGGCGTAGGCGTACGACTCGACGACGCGGCCACCGTCGTACGCCTCGTCGGCGAGCTGCGCCCAGGCGAGGGAGGAGGTCGGGTACTTCGCGGCGACATCGGCGGGGGCCGTGCCGTTCGCCAGCAGCTCGCGCGGCTCCGGGTCGTCGGGCAGATGGGTCGGGGGAGGTCCCCCGAGCAGGTTCTCGTGGATCGACATGGGTTCAAGTGTGCCTGGCGCGCACCCGCCGGGGGTACCCGGGCACCGGCGTGCGCGGTCAGCTCGCGCCCGGTTCCCGCTCCTCCTCGTGCGCCGGTTCCAGGGGCGGCGCGACGATCCCGCAGTGCACCGTGCACTCGGGCCGCGCCTGCTCCTCCTCGCCCACCGCGACCAGGGGCTTCCGTACGGTCGCCCAGGCGATCCCGGCCCCCAGCACCAGCAGCCCGGCACACATCGGCATGGCCCGGCGGAAGGTCGCGGCGAACTCGCCGGCGTTCCGGTAGGCCTCCGGGCCCATTCCGGCGAGCAGCGGCAGCGCGGCCACCGCGATCAGCCCCGCGGCGCGGGCGGCCGCGTTGTTGATCCCGCTGGCGAGACCGGCCCGGGCGGTGTCCACGGAGGCCAGGACGGTCGCGGTGAGCGGTGCGACCAGGGTGACCAGCCCGACGCCGAGCACGGCGACCGCGGGCAGCACATCGGTGAGGTAGCCGGAGACGGTGTTCGACCCGGGCCCGACGCGCAGCATCAGCAGCATTCCGGCGGCGGCGATCAGCGGCCCGGCGGTGAGCGGGATGCGGGGCCCGATGCGCTGGCCCAGTTCGCCCGAGGCGGCCGAGAAGAGCAGCATCAGGACCGTCGACGGCAGCAGCGCCGTACCCGCGCCGAGCGCCGAGTAACCGGCCACCACCTGGAGCTGGATCGCCGAGAGGAAGAAGTAGCCGCCGAGCGCCGCGTACACGCACAGGGTGATCACATTGACGGCGGTGAACTGCCGGGACGCGAAGACCGAGGGCGGCAGCATCGGTTCCGCCCGGGTCCGCTCCACCTGTACGAAAGCCGCCCCGAGCAGCACCCCCGCGACGGCCGCCCCGATCACCGCCCCGGACGCCCCCTGCCCCGGCGCCTCGATCAGCGCGTAGGTCACCAGGGCGAGGGCGAGCGCCGCGAGCACGGCGCCCAGCACGTCGAAGCGCCCGTGCGCGTGCGGGTCGCGCGATTCCGGTACGTGGCGCAGCGCCACCGGCACGCAGACCGCGGCGAGCGGCACATTGAGCAGGAACACCCACCGCCAGCCCGGTCCGTCGACCAGATATCCGCCGACGAACGGCCCGACGGCGGCCCCGACCCCGCCCAGCCCCGACCACAGCCCGACCGCGCGGGCCCGGTCGTCGGGGTGGAAGCTCGCCTGGATCAGGGCCAGCGAGCCGGGCGTCAGGAGCGCCCCGCCGATGCCCTGGAGGGCGCGGGCGGCGATCAGGACGACGGCGTTCGGCGCCAGTCCGCACAGCACCGACGCGGCGGCGAACCAGACGACCCCGACGACGAAGACCCGCCGCCGCCCGTACCGGTCGCCCAGGGCCCCGCCGAGGAGGATCAGCCCGGCGAGGGTCAGCATGTAGGCGTTGACGGTCCACTGGAGTGCGGCCAGATCGGTGCCGAGGTCCTTGCCGATGCGGGGCAGCGCGACGTTGATGACGGTGGAGTCCAGCATGGCCATGCTGGAGCCGAGAACGGTGGTCAGGACGACCCAGCGCCCGGCGGCGGAGGCGACACGGATGGCTCCCGGGTCCGCCGCACCGGCTGCGTCGGCTGCGTCGGCTGCATCGGCTGCATCAGGCATACGAGCAGCATCCCCGCTCCGCACCGGGAGGGCCATCGGGCAACGGCCCCTACCGCGCCGGGTCAGCCGGCCAGGTCGATGGACGGGCGGCTGTCACCCGCTCCGTTCCAGTCCACCCGGAAGCCGGCTTCGCGGAACGCCGCCACGACGAGTTCACCGGCCTGCTCCGTCTTCCGGGCGGAGCCGTCCGGTGCGCCCCAGAACGCCAGGAAGAGGCGCCCCGTCGCACGGGCGCGCTCGGCGTCCTGGCCCGTGTAGTAGCAGAAGCCCACCAGGCCGTCCGGACCGGAGTCCCGCCCCTCGGCGGCCTCGGAGCAGTCGTCGAAGCCGTCGGACTGGGTGGTGCCCGCGTCGGCGAGCGCGACGAACCCGGCCGCGTCCAGCCCGTCCAGCACCTTCCCGACCCGCTTCCTCGCCTCGCGCCACTGCGCCCGCGACAGCCTCCGCTCCGGCGCGGGAGCCTCCTCGTCGGGTGCCGGCGGCTCGATCCCGGCGGCGGCCGCCAGCAGCGCGGCGACCTCCGGAACCCAGGCGTTGACGGTGATGTGGTTGCCGTGGCCGTCGGTGACGTCGGGATCCGCCCCACGGGCGATCAGCAACTCGACCGCCTCGGGCGACTGCGAGAACTCGGCGGCGAGATAGAGGGCGGTACGCCCGTCGCCGCCCGGATGCCCGACGGGCGCACCGGCGTCCAGCAGCGCGCCGAGCACGGCGGCCGCACGGACCGGGTCCGCCTCCGCACCCATCGCGGCCCGGTGCAGCGGACTCCACCCCCGCTCGTCGACCGCAGCGACGTCGGATCCGGCGTCCAGCGCGGCCCGTACGGCCGCGAGATCACCGTTGTGCGCGGCCTCGAACACATCCACCGGCGGCATGCCTACGACGCCCGTGCCGTCACCGCCCGCACACCCCGGATCAGCGCCTCCACCCCGGCCTCCGCCTTGGCCCTCGGGCACCCCACGTTCAGCCGGACGAAGCCCTCCGCGCCGTACACCCCGCCCGGCATCACCGCGACCTTCTCCCGCTCGATCAGCACCCGCTGCAACTCCGCGTCGCCCTCGATCCCGGCGGGCCGCAGATCGATCCAGGCCAGATAGCCGGCCTGCGGCGGCCGCCATCCCAGTTCCGGGAGGGCCTCGTCCAGCCTGCGTGCGACCAGCGCCAGATTCCCGGCCACGTACTCCCGCAGCGCGTCCAGCCACGCCGCCGACTCCCGGTACGCGGCGATGTGCGCGGTCAGCGACAGCACCGCCGGGGAGGCGAGCCCCTCGGCCGTCTCCATCCGGCGCAGGAACTCCGTCCGGTCGGCCGGATCGCCGATCAGCCCGTACGAACCACTCAGCGCCGGGAAGTTGAACGCCTTGGACGCGGAGGTGATCAGCGCCCAGCGACCGCCGCCCGCGACCCGGGTCCACGGCACATGCGTCTGCCCCTCGTGCACGAAGTCCGCGTGTATCTCGTCGCTGATCACCGCGACCCCGTACCGCGCGGCGAGCGACGCCGTCTCGTCCAGCTCGGCCGCCGTCCACACCCGGCCGGTCGGATTGTGCGGGGAGCACAGCACCAGGACCTTGCTGTCGGGGCGGGCCAGCTCGCGTTCCAGCGCGGCCCGGTCCCCCACCGGCACGCCGCGCAGCTCGCGCCCGAGCCCGGTGATCGCCTTGCGGAAACCGTCGTACGTGGGGGTGTGGACGACCACGCCCTCGCCCGGCGACGTCCACATCTGCAACAGCTGGGAGAGCTGGCTGAGCACGGAGGGCGCGTAGACCAGCTGCCCGGTGTCCACGTCCGTGCCGTACCGGGTCGAGTACCAGTGGGCTATCGCCGAACGGAAGTCGTCCTGCCGCCAGTCGGTGTAGCCGAACACCCCGTGGTCGAGCCGGGAGCGCAGCGCGCCCAGTACCTCCGGGGCGGTCTCGAAGTCCATGTCGGAGATGGTGAACGGCAGCAGCCCGTCCACCCCGAACCGGTCCGCCACCCCGTCCCACTGGACGCACCAGGTGCCCCGGCGGTCGACGACGGTGTCGAAGTCATAGCGCGCGCTGGAACTCACAGCGACCCCTTCATATGCGTCTGTCGGACATGCCGTGGGCCCGGCACCCCACGGGGTACCGGGCCCACGGCCACACACTTCGTACCGGCTGCTACTTCAGCTTGGTGCCGGTGGAGCGCAGGTTGGCGCAGGCCTCCGTGACGCGCTTGGCCATGCCCGCCTCGGCGGACTTACCCCAGCTGCGGGGGTCGTAGACCTTCTTGTTGCCGACCTCGCCGTCGACCTTCAGCACACCGTCGTAGTTGCGGAACATGTGGTCCACGATCGGGCGGGTGAAGGCGTACTGGGTGTCGGTGTCGAGGTTCATCTTCACGACGCCGTTCTCCAGCGCGGTGGCGATCTCCTGCTCGGTGGAGCCGGAACCGCCGTGGAAGACGAAGTCGAACGGGGACGTCGAACCGTACTTGGCGCCGACGCCCTCCTGGAGGTCCTTCAGCAGCTCGGGACGGAGCACGACGTTGCCCGGCTTGTAGACGCCGTGGACGTTGCCGAAGGAGGCGGCCAGCAGGTAGCGGCCCTTCTCGCCCAGGCCGAGCGCCTCGGCGGTGCGCAGCGCGTCGTCGACGGTGGTGTACAGCTCGTCGTTGATCTCGTGCGTGACACCGTCCTCCTCGCCGCCGGTCGGGGTGATCTCGACCTCAAGAATGATCTTGGCGGCGGCGGCCTTGGCCAGCAGCTCCTGGCCGATGGCCAGGTTGTCGGCGAGGGTCTCGGCCGAACCGTCCCACATGTGGCTCTGGAACAGCGGGTTCTCGCCCCGGGCGACGCGCTCGGCGGAGATGTCGAGCAGCGGACGCACGTAGCCGTCCAGCTTGTCCTTGGGGCAGTGGTCGGTGTGCAGCGCGACCGTGACGTCGTACTTGGCGGCGACGATGTGCGCGAACTCGGCCAGGGCGACGGCGCCGGTGACCATGTCCTTGTTGTACTGGCCGCCCAGGAACTCCGCCCCACCGGTGGAGATCTGGACGATGCCGTCGCTCTCCGCCTCCGCGAAGCCGCGCAGTGCAGCGTGCAGGGTCTGGGTCGACGTCACATTGATGGCCGGGTAGGCGAACTTGCCTGCCTTCGCCCGGTCGAGCATCTCGGCGTAGACCTCGGGGGTTGCGATGGGCATCTGACCGCTCCTTGGGATATGCGGGTGTGCGTGCTGGTTCCCTGACCTGGGGGCGACGTCATCGTCGCCCCCATCTTCCCAGACTCTCGCTCCGGCTCCACCCGGCCCATCGCCCTGGCGTTCGGGCGCACCGGACGCAGGCATGCGGAGGGGGTGGGCGGTTTCACGTGAAACCGCCCACCCCCGGAAGAAACCGCAGGTCAAAAGCCAGACATCGGCTCAGGCCAGGTCGAGATCGGCCACCGAGTAGACGTGGACGTACGGCAGCCCCGCCTCGGCGACGGCCCCAGCCGCGCCCCGCTCCACGATCACGGCCACGGCCACGACCTCGCCACCGGCCTCGCGCACCGCCTCGACGGCCGTCAGCGGCGAACCACCGGTGGTCGAGGTGTCCTCCACCACCAGGCAGCGGCGGCCCTTCACGTCCGTGCCCTCGATGCGGCGCTGCATCCCGTGCGCCTTCTGCGCCTTGCGGACGACGAACGCGTCCAGCTCCTGCCCCCGCGCGGCGGAGGCGTGCAGCATCGAGGTGGCGACCGGGTCGGCGCCCAGCGTCAGCCCGCCCACGCAGTCGTAGTCCAGCTCGGCGGTGGCGTCGAGCATGACCTGACCGACCATCGGAGCGGCCTTGCCGTCCAGCGTGATGCGGCGCAGGTCGATGTACCAGTCGGCCTCAAGACCCGAGGAGAGGGTCACCTTGCCGTGTACCACGGCCTTGTCCTTGATCTGCTGGAGCAGGTCAGCACGTACGTCAGTCATGGCTATGAGCTTAAGGCCGCGCGTCTCACATCAACTTTCCCCGACTCCGATGCCGGGCCGGAGCCGGCGCCAGCTCCACGTCGTCGCGATCTCCAGCGGATCGATCGGGGTGACGTAGCGGGGTGCGGTGTTCAGTCCGTTCGGCGGGCCGGACTGCGGCTCCACGCAGACCGCCTCGTCCTGCTCGTCGTAGATCACGACCCACTCGGTCCTGCTCTTCACGGTCAGTTCCAGCTGCTCCGGCCAGGTGAGTGTCACCTCGACACCGTCCGGCATCCCGAAGCAGTCGTCCCAGGGGCCGCTCAGGGGCGGGATGCGGCGGCCGGTCGGCAGATGGTTCTCGCCCCGCTCCTCCTGCCAGGCCGCGTCGAAGGCCAGCTCCACGTCCTTGCCTCCGCCGCCGAGGTTGCGCAGGAACCAGGGGTGCCAGCCGGCCTGCGCCGGGAACGAGTCCCCGTAGGTCTCGATGCCGAAGGCGAGGGTGAGTGAATCCTCGGCCAGCTCGAAGGTCTGGGTGACCCGGCCCGGATACGGCCAGGGGTCGGCGAGGTCGTAGTAGAACGACGCCTCCCGCTCGCCCAGCCGGGCGGTGCGCCAGGCGCTGTCCCGGCCGGTGCCGTGGATGGCGTGCGGCGGGGAGTTCAGCGGCAACCGGTGCGGGACGTCGCCGTTGTGGAACAGCCCGTTCTCGGTGCGACCGCACCACGGCACCATCGGGAAGCAGCCGTACCGCTCCCCCTGCCGCAGCAGTTCGGTGCCATCGATCCGCAGGCTGTCGATGCGACAGCCGTTGGCGGGACTCACGGTCAACTCTGTGTCGCCGACGGACAGCCGGACGTCCTTCTCGCTGCTACTCACCGGACCGACACTACTGGCGCGAGGGCTACCGTCGCCGCCTCAGCGCCCGGGTCACCACCACGGCGGACGCCAGCGCGAGCGCGGCGGCCGGGGCGACCCAGCGGAGCGTGGCGCCCGCAGTGGTCGAATCGGGTGACGGGACGGGGGCGTACCGGCCGCGCGGCGGCGCGTGGTCGACCTCCTCGGCGCTGCGGCCGATCATCGTCCGCCTGGCGTGCGCGGCCTCCGCCGGAAGGTCTTCGGGGGTGGTGAACCCCGCCTCGGACACCGGGTCGAGCGACGGCGGAGGCACCGGCGCGTCGAAGACGGATCCGGTGCCCGGAGGGTTCCCCGGGGCCTCGGACTCGCCCGCCGCGGGGGCCTCGTCGGCCGTGGCGTCATGGGTGGGCGGCACATCGTCGGTACCACCGGCCTCCGGGACGGCGTCGTGGGCGGTGGCCGCGCCGGTCGTGTCGGCCTCCTCGGCCGCCTCCTCGATGGCCTGCTCCACGGCCTCGCCGAGCGGCCCGTCCGGTTCACCGCCGGTCGCCAGCGTCTCCGTCACCAGCTGCTGGGCAAAGCGGTCCAGCAGCCGGTGGGCCGCCGCGAGCGCCGCCGCCGCGTCCAGCTCCAGGATCCGGCCGTCGCCGCTCGCCGTACCCGTGAAGGCGATCACCGTGCCGCCGTCGCGCTCGGTCAGCCCGATCGTCAGGCTCAGCTTCACCGAGCCGCTGCCCCGGGCCTCGGCACCCTCGCCCGTCACCAGGACCCCGGCCCCGGGCGCGCCCTCCGGGCCGTCCTGCGGCGCATCGGTGAGCCGCAGCGCGCCGCGGTAAGTGATCGTGTGGCCATCGACCCGGATCCTGAGCCGGCCGGACAGCGGGCCCGCGGACGCGTCGGCGTCCTGCTGCAGACCCGGCACACAGCGCGCGACGCGGGCGGGGTCACCCAGCGTCCGCCTCAGGGACGGGACCGGAACCGGAACGAACACCTCATGCTCCATGGAAACCGAGCCTACTCAGCCCCGGCCGTCACGTCAGCGGTTCCGCCCCCCGAGACCCCACCACCCCGGATGGCCACCACCCGCCCACCGCTCCCCCGGGGCCCCGCCGCCCCACACCACCACCCGCTCACCGCTCCCCCCAGTACCGCGGATGCACCAGCGTCGACGGCTCCAGCCCCGGCAGCCGGTCGTGCTCCGTGCGCCGCCCCGCGTCCGCCAGCTCCGGCTCCGTCATCGACCGCAGCTCCGGCGCGCTCCGGGCGAGGCCGAGCTTCGGCGCCTTTCCCGGGCCGGCCAGCACGAAGCCCCAGCCGTGCGTGCGCTGGGCCCGGTGCGTGGCCCGGTCGGGTCCGGCCGCGGAATCGGCCAGCCGGCCGTCGATCCGGTACGGGCGGGTACGCAGGCCCGCCGCCCGCATCGACGCCTCGACCGTCCAGAAGGTGCGCGGCCGGGACACCGAGGGGCCTCCGTGCACCACCACCCGGCCGCCGGGCGCGAGCGCCTCGGCGACCAGGCCGTAGAACTCCGCCGAGTAGAGCTTCGTGCTGGTGGAGATCCCGGGGTCGGGCAGATCGGAGATCACCACGTCGTAGCCGCCGTGCGCCGCCCGCAGCCAGTTGAAGGCGTCGGCGGTGACGGCGGTGAGCCGGGGGTCGCGGAACGCGTGGCCGTTCAGCTCCGAGAGCGCCGGGTCGGTACGGGCCAGCCGGGTGACGCCCCGGTCCAGCTCGACCACGGTGACATCGCGTACGTCCGGGTAGCGCAGCACCTCCCGGGCGGCGAGGCCGTCACCGCCGCCCAGGATCAGCACACGGGCGTGCGGCCCGTTCATCGCCGGGTGCACCAGCGCCTCGTGGTAGCGGTACTCGTCGCGCGCGCTGACCCGCAGCCGGCCGTCCAGATACAGGTCCAGGGAGCTGCGGCCCGATCCGGTCAGCACCACCTCCTGGACCTCGGTCTGCACCGCGACCCGCACCGCGCCCCCGTACACCGCGCGCCGCGCCGCCCGCTCGAAGTCGTCGACCAGCGCGGTGGCGACCGCCAGCACCGCGATCACCGCCACGTTGAACACGATCAGCAGCCACCGCGAGCGCGGGCCGAGGTCCCGCCGGAACACCCACAGCACCAGCGCCCCGCCCGCCGCCGCGTTGACCGCGCCGGTGAACAGCGCCCCGGTGAGCTGCCCGAGCATCGGGAGCAGCAGGAACGGGAAGGCGAGCCCGCCGACCAGCGCGCCCACGTAGTCGGCGGCGAAGAGATCCGCGACGGCGCCGCCCGCGTCCTGCCGGTCGACGCGCTGGATCAACGTCATCAGCAGCGGGATCTCCGCACCGATCAGGATCCCGATCATGAGCGAGAACCCGACCAGGGCGTACCGCGACTCCCCGATCCAGGCGAACGACGCGTACAGCACCAGCGCCGAGGAGCCGCCGACGAGCGCGAGCGCCGCCTCGATCAGCCCGAAGCCCACTGCGGCACGGCTGCGTAAACGTTTCGCGAGAAGCGAGCCGACGCCCATCGCGAAGACCATCACGGACAGCACGACCGAGGCCTGGGTGACCGAATCACCGATCAGGTACGAGGCGAGCGCCACCAGTTCGAGCTCGTACACCAGGCCGCAGGCGGCACAGACGAAGACAGCGGCGAGCACGAGGTACCGACCGGTCCTCGGCCGTACGGGAAGGCATGCCGCGCCCCCTCGCAGCGACACCTGCTGGTCGATCATGATGCGAACGCTACGTCACGATTACGTGGCAGCCTGTCACCCACAAGGGTGTAAGTGGCGTGCTCACAACGAAGTTGGGGCCACTCAGAACGCAGCCGCCGGCATCCGCACTCCCACTCGGGTGCGCGTCACCACCAACTGCCCCTCCTGCGGGTACGCGTGCCAGGTGCGCCACCGCACCTGGCCCTCGGTCCGCTGGGCGAGCATGGCGGTGAAGGCGTGCGGGCTGCCGGGGAACGTCCCGGCGAGACCCTGCGGGTGGTCGGCCACCAGCGCGAGCAGCTCCTGCGCGCGCCCCGCGAACGAGCCCTCCGAGAGCGTCTCGACGCGCGCCGCGAATTCGTACTCCCATTCCCCGAGGCGCTTGGAGACACCGAGCGGGAGCGGGGTGCTGCTCCCGGGGATACAGGCGACGGTTTCGGAACAGGTGCCGCGGTCCTCTTCGAGAAGCACCTGGTGGGAGGCGCCGAGCAGGCGCAGCTGAAGCCTGGCACCCGCGAGATCGAGATCGAGCACGGCGAGGGCGGGGAGCGGTTCGCGCCCCAGCGCCCAGGCCAGATCGGCAGCACGGGTATCGGAATAAGCCGTCTGGAGGGTCGTGAGCATGGGTCGGCTCCGCAAGCATGCATGGACGCATGGACAGGGGACGCTCCCGGCGCGATGCGCGTGGGAGGTGGGTAGCGCCCGATCAGGTCCAACTGGGGTCCGAGGGCTGAATGTTCTCTCAACCGAGGGAACCACGAATAAGTCACATCCACAGCGTTTTTACCCAACTTGCCGTGGTTTCCATCCCCTCGGGGGCCTCCCGGTTCATCTGTTCACCGGCAACTCACGGAATGCCCAACAAAAAGGTGTCCGGCGGGAGTTCACCCGCCGGACACCTTCAAAACCAGCCGTCCGGATCAGCTTCCTCCGCCGCATCCGCCCCCGCCGCCGCACGAGGAACCGCCACCGCACGAGGAGTGTCCGCCACCGCACGAATGACCACCGGAGTGCCCCGAGTGCCCGGAGTGCCCGCTTCCGCAGGACGAACCACCGCCCCCGTCGCTCCCGGCCCACCAGCCGCCCCCCGCGCTGCCGCTCGCGGCCCCCCGCCGCACACCGCGCCTGCCCGCCTTCGACCGGTTCCCGGCGCGAACCAGGACCGAGACGAACAACACGATCAGAACGACCGCGACCACCACACCGAAGAGAACACCCACCGACCCCACGCCCTTCCGTCCCCCGAAGCGAGGTCCCCCGCTTCCCTGCGCCTTCTGCGTGTGTGGGGGATGCCCCCGTCCCCGAACGGCCAAAGCAGACTTGAGCAACTCCAGAGCTTTTGAGCAGGATGACAGCCATGACACAGGGACGACCGCTGCTCAACCGCCGCCTCGCCGAGTTCGGAACCACGATCTTCGCGGAGATGTCGGCGCTTGCCGTACGGACCGGCTCCATCAACCTCGGCCAGGGCTTCCCCGACACCGACGGCCCCGAAGAGATCCGCGAGGCCGCGGTCCGGGCGCTGCGCGACGGGCACGGCAACCAGTACCCACCGGGTCCCGGCATCCCCGAACTGCGCACCGCGATCGCCGACCACCAGCAACGGCGCTACGGCCTCGCCCACGACCCCGACACCGAGGTCCTGGTCACCGCCGGGGCCACCGAGGCCATCGCCGCGTCCATGCTGGCGCTGCTGGAGCCCGGCGACGAGGTCATCGCCTTCGAGCCCTTCTACGACTCCTACGCCGCCTGCATCGCCATGGCGGGCGGCCGTCGCGTACCGCTGACCCTCCGCGCCCCGGACTTCCGCCCCGATCTCGACGCCCTCCGGGACGCGATCACCCCCCGCACCCGGCTGCTGCTGCTGAACAGCCCGCACAACCCGACGGGCATGGTCCTCACCCGCGAGGAACTCACCACGATCGCCGGACTGGCGGTGGAGCACGACCTCATCGTGGTCACCGACGAGGTCTACGAACACCTGGTCTTCGAGGGCGAACACATCCCGCTGATCTCACTGCCCGGCATGCGCGAGCGCACGGTCGCCATCTCGTCCGCCGGCAAGACCTTCTCGTACACCGGCTGGAAGGTCGGCTGGGTCACCGCGAGCGCCCCGCTGGTCGCCGCGGTCCGGACCGCCAAGCAGTATCTGACCTATGTGAGCGCGGGTCCGTTCCAGTACGCCGTCGCCGAGGCGCTGCGCCTGCCGGACTCCTATTTCGAGGGATTCCGCGCCGACCTCCGCCGCAAGCGCGACCTGCTCGGCGACGGCCTGCGCGCGGCCGGGTTCGACGTCCACCGGCCCCAGGGCACGTACTTCATCACCACCGACATCACGCCCTTCGGCGAGAAGGACGCCTACGCCTTCTGCCGCGCGCTGCCCGAACGCTGCGGCGTCGTCGCCGTCCCCAACTCCGTCTTCTACGACGACCCGGACGCCGGCCGCAGCCAGGTGCGCTTCACCTTCTGCAAGAAGGAGGACGTCCTGCGCGAGGCGGCCGGCCGGCTGCGGCGCCTGGCGCCCTGAAACCGGCCCACCCCGGGGCGGCGGTCGCGCGGACCGCTGCCCCGGGGTGGGGTGTCACTGCCGTACGGGGGCTCAGGCGCCCGGGGCGTCGTCGCCGTCCTCCGACGCCTTCTCCTCGGCCGGGGCCAGGCCCAGGCGCTCCTGCAGCCACTTGTCGAACTCGATCGAGGCGCGCACCCAGCTGACCGTCGACGAGACGAAGTGCTCCAGGCTGACGCCCGTACCGATGAGCATCTGCGCCTCACCGATCAGACGGACCGAGACCTCGGTCTCCTCGGAGCCCTCCTCTGGCTCGTGGGTGTGCGTGTAGACCTTGGGCCACAGGGTGCGGCGGTTCCAGTCGTCGATCGCGTCGAGCAGGACCGGACGCTGGTCCGCGGCGTGCGGGCGGTCGTAGAACGTACGGACCGAGAAGACCTGCTGCTCGTCCTCGCCCCGGAACATGAAGTACGTCCGGAAGTCCTCCCACGGCGCCGCGAGGTCACCCTCGTCGTCGACGACGTACTTCAGCTCCATCTGCTCAAGAAGCTGCTTGACGAGGTCCTGGTCAGGGACAACGGGGCCCTCGGGTCCTGCCGCCTGCGGTTCGGGCTGGCCCCCGAAATTCGGAATCGAGGACGGATCGATAGACATCGCTGGGTACTCCTGTGGATCGCACGTGGTTTCCTGCCGACGACCCTAGCCGCGTTTCGCGGCCAGGGGGTCTTCCAGGGCCTGTCGGCCACGATCGGCCGGACATGCCCTAAGCACTACGGGGAGTCGTCTGCTCGTCCGACACCCGTGCCCGCGCCCAGGCGGAGGCGGCGAGAATCGCGCACAGCACCCCGAGGAGTCCGGACGCGCCGATGGTGTTCGCCGACGAGCCGGTCAGCTCCGTCGCCACACCCCCCGCGGCGACACCGATCCCCTGCATGGCGGTCACCCCCGACCTGGCGAGTCCCAGTGCCTGGCCACGCCGGTCGACCGGGGTCAGGAGCACGAAGGTGGCGCCGGCGGTGATCTGGTAGGCGGAGCACACCCCGGCCACCAGCAGCAGGAACATGGCCACGGCCACACTGGGGTCGAGCCAGTAGACCAGGAGCGGCAGATTCGCGCCGATCGCCAACGGACCGAGCAGACGGCGCCGCGACTCGTCACCGACCTTGGCCCGGCCCAGCAGCGCCGCGCCCAGCACCATTCCCGCCGGATGCGAGGCGAGCAGCAGTCCCACCGAGTAGGCGCCGCCGCCGGCCTCGTCCGCGAACGGGGCCGCCAGCCCCTCCGGCAGGACGATGAAGCCCGCGAGCCACCCCAGCGCCAGCAGCGACCGGAGCCTGCGGTCCGACCAGATCAGCGCCGCCGCACCCCCGACCTGCGCACCGAGCCGCGTCTTGCGGGCGTCGGCACTCGCCGAGGGGCGGGCCTTCACACCGGTCCTGATCAGGGTCGCCGAAAGGAGGAAGGTCGCCGCGTTCACGCCCAGGGAGAGGTTGCTGCCCAGCCACGCGGCCAGCAGACCGCCGCCGGCGAAGCCGACCAGCTGTCCGACCTGATGGGTGATCTGCATGACCCGCTGGCCGCGTTCGTACCTCTGCGTGCCGAGCACGGTGGGCAGCAGCGCGCCCTGGGCGGCGCCGAAGGGCGCCTCGGCCAGCTGCGCCAGCACCAGCAGCCCGGCCAGCAGCGGCAGGGGCATCCCGGGCAGCGCCATCAGCCCGACCAGCACCATCCGCACCAGGTCGCAGCTGATCATGACCGTACGCCGGGGGAACCGGTCCGCCAGGCCGGACAGGAGCACCCCGGACAGCAGCGCCGGCAAGGTGGTCAGCGCATACGTCGCCGCGGTCCACCCCGGCGAGTCGGTGCGTTCGAACACGAGCAACGACAGGGCCACGCGTGCCAGTTGGTCACCCAGGATCGACTGGGCGTAAGCAGCCCAGAGGGTACGGAATTCGCCAAGGTGAAAGAGATTGTCAGATCTGGGCTTTTTGAGCCCCGGATTTATCTCATCGCCCATCCGCTCGTTCATGCGGGCACGCTACAGACTGTCCAATTCGGGCCCCAATCCTGCTCGCGGGCGGGCCGTGAAGGACGCTCCGGGGTGTCCTGATTATTCGCACACCACCGGGCGCGCACTGTCCTCGTCCGAGCGGAACTCCCTTGTCAAGGGCGGGTGATGCGGCCCGGACGGAGCCGGTCGAGGGGCTGCCGCCGCCCAGTACGAGAACAGGCGTTTGGCGCAATATCGATGTTGAACAATGGATCACCAATGACGGCGATGATTCCCACCATCCCGTTCCAGGCGGAATCACCGCTTTCTCGCGGAATCACCGCGATGTCTCCCCTCCCGCACGGCGGCGCCGACGACAGGGCCCCGGCCGGGGACACCTGGGTCCTCCGGCCGGGGCCCGGCACCGATCGGGCCGGATGCCCGCTACGCGGCGCCGCCCGGAGCCGCCGCACCGGCGCCCGCGGTCACGGGGCCGACCAGCAGGTCGTCGCCGACCCGGTCCACCCGGACGGTGTCCCCGTCCTTCACCTCGCCGGACAGGATCTCCTTCGCCAGCCGGTCGCCGATCGCCGTCTGGATGAGGCGGCGCAGCGGCCGCGCCCCGTACGCCGGGTCGTTGCCCTCCTCGGCCAGCCAGGCCAGGGCGGCCGGGGTGACGTCGAGCGTGAGCTGCCGGTCGGCCAGCCGCTTGGCGAGCCGGTCGATCTGGAGCTTCGCGATGTGCGCGAGCTCGTCACCGGACAGGGCGGAGAAGACCACCAGGTCGTCGAGCCGGTTGAGGAACTCCGGCTTGAACGAGGCCCGTACGATTTCCAGGACCCGCTCCTTCTTCTCCTCGGGCTTGGTCAGGGGATCGACCAGGAACTGGCTGCCGAGGTTGGAGGTCAGGATCAGGATGGTGTTGCGGAAGTCCACCGTCCGGCCCTGCCCGTCGGTGAGCCGGCCGTCGTCCAGGACCTGGAGCAGGATGTCGAAGACCTCGGGGTGGGCCTTCTCGACCTCGTCCAGCAGCACGACGCTGTACGGGCGGCGGCGGACCGCCTCGGTGAGCTGGCCGCCCTCCTCGTAGCCGACGTATCCGGGCGGGGCGCCGACGAGCCGCGCCACGCTGTGCTTCTCGCCGTACTCGCTCATGTCGATGCGGACCATGGCCCGCTCGTCGTCGAAGAGGAAGTCGGCGAGCGCCTTGGCGAGCTCCGTCTTGCCGACACCGGTCGGGCCGAGGAAGAGAAACGAGCCGGTGGGCCGGTCGGGGTCGGCGATTCCGGCGCGGGTGCGGCGTACCGCGTCCGACACCGCCCGCACGGCCTCGCTCTGCCCGATCAGGCGCTTGCCGAGCTCGTCCTCCATGCGCAGCAGCTTCTGCGTCTCGCCCTCCAGCAGACGCCCGGCCGGGATGCCGGTCCAGGAGCCGACGACGTCGGCGATGTCGTCCGGGCCGACCTCCTCCTTGACCATCGTGTCCTTCGCGGCCTCCTGCTCGGCCTCGCTCGCCTCCGCCAGCTCCCGCTCCAGGCCCGGGATCTCCCCGTACAGCAGCTTGGAGGCGGTGTCGAAGTCGCCGTCGCGCTGGGCGCGTTCGGCCTGGCCGTGCAGCTCGTCGAGGCGCTCCTTCAGCTCACCGACGCGGTTGAGGCCCTGCTTCTCCTTCTCCCAGCGGGCGTTGAGGCCGCGCAGCTCCTCCTCCTTGTCGGCGAGGTCGCGGCGGAGCTTCTCCAGGCGCTGCCGGGAGCCGGGGTCGGTCTCGTTCTTGAGGGCCAGCTCCTCCATGTGGAGGCGGTCGACGGCACGCTGGAGCTCGTCGATCTCGACCGGCGAGGAGTCGATCTCCATGCGCAGCCGGGACGCCGCCTCGTCGACCAGGTCGATCGCCTTGTCGGGGAGGAAGCGGGAGGTGATGTAGCGGTCGGAGAGGGTCGCGGCGGCCACCAGCGACGAGTCCGCGATGGAGACCTTGTGGTGGGCCTCGTAGCGGCCCTTGAGCCCGCGCAGGATCGCGATGGTGTCCTCGACGCTCGGCTCGGCCACCAGCACCTGCTGGAAGCGGCGCTCCAGGGCGGGGTCCTTCTCGATCCGCTCGCGGTACTCGTCGAGCGTCGTCGCGCCGACCATGCGGAGCTCGCCGCGGGCCAGCATCGGCTTGAGCATGTTGCCGGCGTCCATGGCGGAGTCGCCGCCGGCGCCCGCGCCCACGACGGTGTGCAGCTCGTCGATGAAGGTGATGATCTGCCCGTCGCTCTCCTTGATCTCGGAGAGGACGGTCTTCAGCCGCTCCTCGAACTCGCCGCGGTACTTGGCGCCCGCGACCATCGCGCCGAGGTCGAGCGAGACGAGCCGCTTGTTCTTCAGGGACTCGGGGACGTCGCCCTTGACGATGCGCTGGGCGAGGCCCTCGACGACGGCCGTCTTGCCGACGCCGGGCTCACCGATGAGCACGGGGTTGTTCTTGGTGCGGCGGGAGAGCACCTGGACGACCCGGCGGATCTCCTGGTCACGGCCGATGACCGGGTCGAGCTTGCCCTCGCGTGCGGCGGCGGTGAAGTCCGTGCCGAACTTCTCCAGCGCCTTGTACTGGCCCTCCGGGTCGGGTGTGGTCACCCGGCGCCCTCCCCTGCTCTTCTCGAATGCGTCCAGCAGCCTCTTCGCACTGGCCCCCTGCCCACCGAGGATCTCACCGGCGCGGCCGCCCTCGGCCGCGATGCCGATCAGCAGGTGCTCGGTGGAGATGTAGTCGTCGCCGAGCTCCTTCGCGCGCTGCGCGGCGTCGGCGATGACGGCGAGCAGCTCGCGGTTGGGCTGCGGCGGGGCGACGGTGGACCCGGTGACGCTGGGCTGGGCGCCCAGCAGCCGCTCGGTCTCGGTGCGTACGGCGATCTGGTCGGCCTCGACGGCGGCGAGCAGATCGGTGACGTTCTCGTTGTCCTCGCCCGCGAGGAGGGCGAGCAACAGATGCCCGGGGGTCAGATCGGGGTGCCCGTCCTTCACGGCCCTGCTGGTGGCCGCGTTGATGGCGTCCCGGCTCTTGTTGGTCAGCTCGGCGTCCACGTGCGCTTTCTCCTCCTTCTTGCGGTGACTGCCCTCTCGACAACACTGACTAGGTCGACGTGCGTAAAGTTGAGTCTACCCCACTCAAGCCAAAATTGAGTCCACTCCGCTCAACTTGCGGCCGGGAGTCGTCCCGGGTCCGGTTCCACCGATTCCGGTGCTTCGAGTGAACCGGCCGCCCCGGCCCTCCGCCACCGCAGCGGGGGCGGCGGACCGGGCCCCCGCCCGCGCTGCCTACGCTGTCCACATGGCAGTCGACGTGACGAATCCCGGCCCCGAGTACCTCGCCTTCTGGCGCGCGCGGCATGTGTGCACCCTGACCACGCCCCGCCCGGACGGCACGCCGCACGTGGTGCCGGTGGGCGTGACGTACGACCCCGAGACGAGGCTGGCGCGGGTCATCACCGGAAAGAACACCAGGAAGGCCGCCAACGTGCTGGCCGCGGGCCCGGACGGGGCACGGGTCGCGGTCTGCCAGATCGACGGGCGCCGCTGGGCGACGCTGGAGGGGCGCGCGACGGTGCGCACGGAGCCGGAGGCGGTGGCCGACGCGGTACGCCGCTACGCGGAGCGCTACGAGCGCACGCCGGCGCCCAACCCGGACCGGATCGTCATCGAGATCGCCGTCGACCGGGCGCTCGGCAGGGCCTGAGCACGGCTTCGGACCGTACCCGGCCGGGAAAAGCACAACGGCGCCATCGTGTTCAGGTCACGATGGCGCCGTTGTGTGGGGGAGTGACTGAGCGACATGTAACGACGGGGGATCGCTCAGGCACTGCGGGGGGTGGCGGAAATAGTCTCTGGCTCGAACAGCTGGTGGTCACGCCGGTCGAGGTTGACGAAAATCATGTCGTACCGGATCGCACAGCGAACGGGCTGCGGGGCTCCACGCGGCTTGCGGAGGCATCGGTAGGCACGTACTTCGTCGTCTTCTTCACGTGCGACAACGATGGGGTCGCCGAACAGAGTGACCATCAACGAGTCGCCACAGTGGGGGATGGCGGTGACGAGATCGATGAAATGCCAGCCTGATCGGTAGGCCGTGGCCATCTCGCGCCGGAAGGTCCGGTCGTCCGGCGGGATGGTCATGCGCCCGGCTGGACCGTGGCGGAGCCGATACGGGCGGGCGAGACCCAGCCGATGTCGGACGACTCGGCGGGGGCGACCCAACCGATGTCGGACGACTTGGCAGGCGCGACCCAGCCGATGTCGGACGACTTGGCAGGTGCGACCGGCCACCCGATGTCACCGTCGGCCGCGGCCTGGACGACCCAGCCGATGTCGGACGACTTGCCGGGGGCGACCGGCCACCCGATGTCACCGTCGGCTCCGGCCCGGACAGTCCACCCGATGTCGCCACCGGCAACACTGTCCTCGCTCCAGCCAATGTCGCTGCCGCCCAGCAGCCCGATGCCCAGGGCCGCGACGAACGAGACGGCAAGCGCCGAGCGATGCATTCGCTTATACATAGTCGGCTTCGTCCTCACTTGTGGATTCTTCTCCCCCGCACCTAAGACGATGTCTCACCTGGGCACGCGAGCACCACTGAGTAGATGCATCATGTTCCTGCATGTTCAGGAACCTGGGGGGTGACGATATGACCACAAGCAACACAAAGCCGACACATTCTCATGGGATCACCGAACTGTGCGACGCGGGGGCACGCCTTTACGCCAGCGCTTTGCGGTTGGGACGCATTGCCCGCGCCGAAGTGGAACCGGCGCCCTGCCTGATGGAGTTCGCGCTGCTGCATCCCGATCCGGACGACCCGGACTGGCTCCGGCCTGTTCCGCCGACCACCGCGCTCGCGCAGCATCTGCATCCCATCGAGCGGGAGATCCTGGAGCGGCGCCGGCACTCGGTCGAACTGACGGAGTCGTTCGAGCCATTCATGGACATCAGCACTCTGGGGCCGCCCAGCACCCACGCCATCACCGTGCTGGAGGGCGAGAACCGGATCAACGCGGCCCTCGATCTCGCCACCGCGGAGTGCCGCGCCGAAGTGCTCACCGTCCAGCCCGGCGGCGGCCGGGCCGAGCATCGTTTCAGCAAGTCGCTGCAACGCGGCCTGTCCGTGGTCCACCGCGGCGTCAGCATGCGCACCCTCTACCAGCACACCGCGCGCCACAGCCCCAGCACGCTCGCGTACGCGGAACGCATGACCGACGACAACGTGGAGATACGCACGCTCGAAGAGCTGATCGGCCGCCTGATCGTGTTCGACCGGACCGTCGCCTTCATCCCGGCCAGCGACGACGACCAGGTGGCCCTGGAGCTCCGCCATCCCGGGCTCGTGCAGTACCTGGTCAACGTGTTCGAGCAGTTCTGGACGAGGGCTGCTCCGCTGCGGGAGGAAGTCAAGTACGAACCGACCTCCCTGGGCATCAGCGGGGTTCAGCGCTCCATCGCCCAGCTCCTCGTGGAGGGCCACGTGGACGACTCGATCGCCCGCAGACTCGGCATGAACGTCCGTACCTGCCGCGCCCACGTCGCCAAGCTCGCCGCCGCACTCGGCAGCAGCAGCCGGGCCCAGCTCGGCTACCTGATAGCGCGGTCGGGAATCCTGGAGGAGGAGCAGAGCTGACCGGGCCCCGCACAGCACACGCACCACACACGGCACACACGACGCACGGCACTCGCACCACACACGGCGCGCACGACGCACGGCACGGCCGTACACCGCACCACACCCACGCACCGCAACCGCGCACCACACCGCGCAGCGCAGCACGGCACCGCACACACCTGCGTACGGCAAAGGGCCGGGGAACCGACCCGTAAGTCGGCACCCCGGCCCTTCACCGTCAGCTCGGCCAGTCAGCCCTTCACCGTCAGCCCGGTCCGTCAGCCCGGTCCGTCAGCCCGGCCCGGCAGCCCGGTCCGTCGACTCGCCACCCGGCTCAGTCCTTCGGCCGCTTCGGCCGCCAGACCACCAACGCGCTGGTCTGCTGGACGTCCTGATACGGCACCAGATCGCGCCGGTAGGAGGCGTGCACCTGGGCCTCCCGCTGCTGCATGGCCTGGGCCGCGCCGTCCACCGCCGCCGACAGCTCGGCGACGCGCTGCTGGAGCGCGGCGACCTGGTTCTCCAGCTCGATGATGCGCTTGATGCCGGCGAGGTTGATGCCCTCGTCCTGCGACAGCTGCTGCACGGTGCGCAGCAGCTCGATGTCGCGGGCCGAGTAGCGCCTGCCGCGCCCGGCCGTGCGGTCGGGCGAGACGAGGCCGAGACGGTCGTACTGGCGCAGTGTCTGCGGGTGCAGGCCCGAGAGCTGGGCCGCGATCGAGATCACGTACACCGGGGATTCGTCGGTCAGTTCGTACGGATTGCGTCGTCGGCCGTCCACCTCAAGCTCCCTTCGCTGCCTGGAACAGCTCCGCCCGCGGGTCCTGGCCCGCGGTCGCCTTCCGGTAGGCCTCCAGGGCGTCCCTGGCCTCGTTGCTGAGGTCGCCCGGCACCTTCACCTCGACGGTGACCAGCAGGTCGCCCCGGGTGCCGTCCTTGCGTACGGCGCCCTTGCCGCGGGCGCGCATCGTACGCCCGTTGGGAGTGCCGGCGGGCAGCTTCAGCGTGACCGGCGGGCCGCCGAGCGTGGGCACCTTCACCTCGCCGCCGAGCGCCGCCTCCGTGAAGTCGACGGGCACGGTGACCGTGAGGTTGTCGCCCTTGCGGCCGAAGACCGGGTGGGCGTCGACGTGGACCACGACGTACAGATCGCCGGCCGGTCCACCGCGTTCGCCCGGGCCGCCCTTGCCGCGCAGCCTGATCCGCTGGTTGTCCGAGACGCCCGCCGGAATCCTGACCTGCATGGTCTTGGAGGACTTCGCCCGCCCGCTGCCCTTGCAGACGTCGCACGGGTCCTGGGCGATGAGGCCCCGGCCCTTGCAGTCCACGCAGGGGTCGGTGAGCGAGAAGCCGCCGCCGGTGCCGCGCGACACCTGGCCGGTGCCGAGACAGGTCGGGCAGACCCTGGGGGTGCCGTTCTTGTCGCCGGTGCCGGAACAGGCCTTGCAGGGCGCCTGGCTGGACATCCGCAGCGGGACCGTGGCCCCCTCGACCGCCTCGGTGAAGCTGAGCGTCACCTCGGACTCGATGTCCTGGCCGCGCCGCGGCTGCACCCGCGTCCCCGTGCCGCCCCGGTTGAACAGGCCTCCGAAGACATCGCCCAGACCGCCGCCACCGCCGAACCCGCCGGCCGCGCCGCCCTGGCCCCCGCCCTGGGTGCCTCCGAAGAGGTCGCCCAGGTCGAAGTTGAAGTTGCCTCCGGCGCCGCCGGGTCCGGCCCGGAAGCCGCCGTTGCCGAAGAGTGCGCGCGCCTCGTCGTACTCCTTGCGCTTCTTGCTGTCACCGAGGACGTCGTTCGCCTCGGAGATCTCCTTGAAGCGCTCCTCGGCCTTGTCGTCGCCCTTGTTGGCGTCCGGGTGGAACTCGCGGGCGAGCTTCCGGTACGCCTTCTTGATCTCGGCGTCGGTGGCGTCCTTGGGGACGCCGAGGACCTTGTAGTAGTCCTTCTCGACGAAGTCCTTCGTGCTCATCGACGTCCCTCCTTCCGGACGATCGGCCATGCGACCGGCCCGTGGGCCGGTCGCATGGCCGGGCGGTGGGCCACGAGGTGGTCGGACGGAATGTCAGACCTCCTCGGTGCCACCGCTCTCCTCGTCGGTTGCCTTCTCTTCCTTCGCTGCGGCCGGCGTCGCGCCCGGCTGGGGCTCGGCCACCGCCACCCGCGCGGGGCGGATGGTGCGCTCGCCGATCCGATACCCCGGCTGCAGGATCGCCACGCAGGTCGTCTCGGTGACGTCCGGCGCGTACGAGTGCATCAGGGCTTCGTGGATCGTCGGGTCGAAGGGCTCGCCCTCCTTGCCGAACTGCTGCAGGCCCAGCTTGGCGACGACCGTCTCCAGAGACTCGGCCACCGACTTGAACCCGCCCACGAGCTCGCCGTGATCGCGGGCCCGGCCGACGTCGTCGAGCACGGGCAGGAGCTCGGACAGGAGACCCGCGACTGCGATCTCCTTGACCGTGGCCCGGTCCCGCTCGACGCGGCGGCGATAGTTCTGGTACTCGGCCTGGAGCCGCTGGAGGTCGCCCGTGCGCTCGTTGAGCGCGGTGCGGACCTGGTCCAGCTGGGCCGTCAGGCCGACTGTCTGTACTCCGTCCCCGGCCGGGGACGCCCCCTCCTCCGAAGAGGAGGCGGCGTCCTTCGGCTCAGCTCCGTCAGGGGTGGCGCCGGAGGGGACGTCGGGCTTCTCCTCGAAACCCGGAGTCTCCTCGGTCACACCGCACCGCCCTTGGCGTCCTTCTCGTCGTCCACGATCTCGGCGTCGACGACATCGTCATCGGCCTTGGCCTGCTGGGCACCCGGCTGCGGGTCGCCCTGCGGAGCGCCGTCGGTCTGGGCGTTGGCGTACATCGCCTGGCCGAGCTTCTGCGAGACGGCCGCGACCTTCTCGGTGGCGGTACGGATCTCGGCGGTGTCCTCGCCCTTGAGCTTCTCCTTCAGCTCGGTGAGCGCGGTCTCCACCTCCGTCTTCACGTCGCCGGGGACCTTGTCCTCGTTGTCCTTGAGGAACTTCTCCGTCTGGTAGACGAGCTGCTCGCCCTGGTTGCGCGACTCGGCGGCCTCGCGGCGGCGGTGGTCCTCCTCCGCGTACTGCTCGGCCTCCTCACGCATCCGGTTGACCTCGTCCTTCGGCAGCGAGGAGCCGCCGGTGACGGTCATCTTCTGCTCCTTGCCGGTGCCGAGGTCCTTGGCGGCGACGTGCATGATGCCGTTCGCGTCGATGTCGAACGCGACCTCGATCTGCGGGACGCCACGCGGGGCCGGCGGCAGGCCGGTCAGCTCGAACATCCCGAGCTTCTTGTTGTACGCCGCGATCTCGCGCTCGCCCTGGTAGACCTGGATCTGCACGGACGGCTGGTTGTCCTCGGCCGTCGTGAAGATCTCGGACCGCTTGGTCGGGATCGTGGTGTTGCGCTCGATGAGCTTGGTCATGATGCCGCCCTTGGTCTCGATACCGAGGGACAGCGGGGTGACGTCGAGGAGCAGGACGTCCTTGACCTCACCCTTGAGGACACCGGCCTGGAGCGAGGCGCCGATGGCGACGACCTCGTCCGGGTTCACGCCCTTGTTGGCCTCCTGGCCACCGGTCAGCTCCTTGACGAGCTCGGCGACGGCCGGCATACGGGTGGAGCCACCGACGAGAACGACGTGGTCGATCTCGGAGAGCTGGATGCCCGCGTCCTTGATGACGTTGTGGAACGGGCTCTTGCAGCGGTCCAGGAGGTCGGCCGTGAGCTGCTGGAACTGCGAGCGCGTGAGCTTCTCGTCCAGGTGCAGCGGGCCCTCGGCGGACGCCGTGATGTACGGCAGGTTGATCGAGGTCTCCGTCGAGGACGACAGCTCGATCTTCGCCTTCTCCGCGGCCTCGCGCAGACGCTGGAGAGCCATCTTGTCCTTGGACAGGTCCACGCCGTGCCCGTTGGCGAACTGCTTCACCAGGTAGTCGACGACGCGCTGGTCCCAGTCGTCACCACCGAGGTGGTTGTCACCGTTGGTGGCCTTCACCTCGACGACGCCGTCACCGATCTCCAGGAGCGACACGTCGAAGGTGCCGCCACCGAGGTCGAAGACGAGGATCGTCTGGTCGTCCTTGTCGAGGCCGTACGCCAGCGCGGCGGCGGTCGGCTCGTTGACGATGCGCAGGACGTTCAGGCCCGCGATCTCGCCGGCCTCCTTGGTCGCCTGACGCTCGGAGTCGTTGAAGTACGCGGGGACGGTGATGACCGCGTCGGTCACCTTCTCGCCCAGGTACGACTCGGCGTCGCGCTTCAGCTTCTGCAGGATGAAGGCGCTCATCTGCTGCGGGTTGAAGCTCTTGCCGTCCAGGTCGATCTTCCAGTCAGTGCCCATGTGGCGCTTGACGGAGCGGATGGTCCTGTCGACGTTGGTCACTGCCTGGCGCTTGGCGACCTCGCCGACCAGCACCTCGCCGTTCTTCGCGAAGGCGACGACGGACGGCGTGGTCCTGGCGCCCTCTGCGTTGGTGATGACGGTGGGCTCGCCGCCTTCGAGAACGCTGACGACGGAGTTAGTCGTGCCCAGGTCGATGCCGACCGCACGTGCCATTTCAATTCCTCCAGCTTGACTACTTGAGTGGATCTGACTCAAGGATGCACGACCCCCGCCTCACTGTCAACAGACCTGAGTCGAGGCGACTCAACTATCGTGCAGAGGCTCCGCGCGCGCCGCCATTTCCCGGGGTTGCGGCCCGATCGCGCACGACACCCCCGCCCCCGGGCGATGCAGCCCTTCCCCATCATCGCCCCGTGGGATCGTTCTGTCACAAAATGCCGCGAGCCACGCAAAACCGGCACTCGGTCCGCCGCGAACCCAGGCAGGTGCGAACGATGCAGACACAGAGACAGAGGAGAGACGCGAGGCGGTACGGGCCGCCACCGAGCCGGAGCGCGAGGCGGTACGGGCCGCCACCGGCCCTGTCGGCGGTACGCGCACGAGTACGGCGGTGGGAGCCCCCGCCGGCCAAGCGCGTACTGGACCTGACCCTCGGCTCGGCCCTCCTGACCCTGGCCTCCCCGCTGCTCGCCGCGGGCGCCGTCGCCCTCGCGGCGCGGCGACCCCCGGGCGGCGTACTGACCCGCTCCCCGCGGGTCGGCCTGGACGGCCACGTCTTCGTACTGCGCTCACTGCGCACCCGGCGACTACGGCTGGACCTGCTCTCCCGGCTGCCGCACGTCGTCCGGGGGGACCTCTCCCTGGTCGGCCCGGAACCCCTGGCGCCGGACGACCCGCGGGCCGGCACCGACCCCGCCGGAGCCCCCGCCTCCCCGGGCGCGAGACACTGGCGGCAGGAACTGAAACCGGGCCTCACCGGCCTGGCGCAGATCCGCTCCCGCTCCGGGATGCCGTGGGACGAGCCCGCCCTGCTGGACCAGCACTACGCCGAGCACCACGGGGTACGGGTGGACCTGGCCATCCTGGCGAGCGCCGTACACGCTCCGCTGCGCGAGGCGGCCCGAGGGCTCGCCCTGCGCGGCAAGGCACGCCTGAGCGACACAGATCACCGCCTCTCCGGCTACAGCACGGCGGAAGAAGTGGGTAGTGTCGGCACAGACTGATTAAGTTACTGCTTAGTAATCACTGATAATCGCCAGTACCCGTCTCATCGACGCTGGATCCGACCCTCCCCACCCTCGCAGGCCCGAGGAGCCCTCAAATGCAACTCGCCGCGATCATCGTGTCGCTGGTTCTGATCGTGGTCGGCGTGGCCCTGTTCGTCCGCGCCCTCCTGCAGATCTACAACTTCATGCGGCTCGGCCAGAACGTGCCAGCGGGCACCCGCACGGACGAACCCGCACAGCGCACCGTCACCGTGGCCAGGGAATTCCTCGGTCACACCCGGATGAACCGCTGGGGCATCATCGGTGTCGCGCACTGGTTCGTGGCGGTGGGCTTCTTCTCCCTGCTCCTGACGATCGTCAACGCCGTCGGCCAGCTCTTCAAGGCCGACTGGATCCTGCCGGTCATCGGCGACTGGGCGCCGTACAACGTCTTCGTCGAGTTCATCGGCACGATGACCGTGCTCGGCATCCTGACCCTGATCGTGATCCGCCAGCTGGCCCATCCGCGCAAGCCGGGCCGCAAGTCCCGATTCGCCGGGTCCAACTTCGGCCAGGCGTACTTCGTCGAGGCCGTCATCCTCATCGTCGGCGTCTGCATCTTCATGCTGCACGCCCTCGAAGGCGCCCAGCACCACGTCGCCGGCTACGAGTCCTCCTTCTTCATCTCGTACCCGGTCGTCAGCTGGCTGGAGGGCATGGACGTCTCCACCCTCCAGAACCTCACCTACTTCTTCGCCGGCCTGAAGATCGCGACCTCCTTCATCTGGATGATCACGGTCGCGCTGAAGCAGGACATGGGTGTCGCCTGGCACCGCTTCCTGGCCTTCCCGAACATCTGGTTCAAGCGCAACGCCAAGGGCGAGACCTCGCTCGGCGAGCTGCTGCCGATGACCTCCGGCGGCAAGGAGATCGACTTCGAGGACCCGGGCGAGGACGACGTCTACGGCGTCTCGCAGATCGAGCACTTCTCCTGGAAGGGCCTGCTCGACTTCTCCACCTGCACCGAGTGCGGCCGCTGCCAGTCGCAGTGCCCCGCCTGGAACACCGGCAAGCCGCTCTCCCCCAAGCTCCTGATCATGTCCCTGCGCGACCACGCGCACGCCAAGGCCCCGTACCTGCTGGCCGGCGGCGGCAAGGACATGGAGGGCAACGAGAAGGCGACCGAGGAGCAGCTGAAGGACGTCCCGGCCGCCGCTCTCGCCGAGGCCGAGCGCCCGCTGATCGGCACGGCCGAGGAGAACGGCGTCATCGACCCGGACGTGCTGTGGTCCTGCACCACCTGCGGTGCGTGCGTGGAGCAGTGCCCGGTCGACATCGAGCACATCGACCACATCGTCGACATGCGCCGCTACCAGGTGATGATCGAGTCCGCGTTCCCGTCCGAGGCGGGCACGATGCTCAAGAACCTGGAGAAGAAGGGCAACCCCTGGGGCCTGGCGAAGAAGCAGCGCGTCGAGTGGACCAAGGAGGTCGACTTCGAGGTCCCGATCGTCGGCAAGGACGTCGAGGACCTCACGGAGATCGACTACCTGTACTGGGTCGGCTGCGCGGGAGCTCTCGAAGACCGCGCCAAGAAGACGACGAAGGCCTTCGCGGAGCTGCTCCACATCGCGGGCGTCAAGTTCGCGATCATGGGCGGCGACGAGAAGTGCACCGGTGACTCGGCCCGCCGCCTCGGCAACGAGCCGCTGTTCCAGCAGCTCGGCCAGGAGAACGTCGCGATGCTGAACATGGCGTTCGGCGAGGATGACGAGGACGAGGCGACCAGGAAGCCGAAGTCGTCGAAGAAGATCGTCGCGACCTGTCCGCACTGCTTCAACACCATCGCCAACGAGTACCCGCAGCTCGGCGGCGAGTACGAGGTCATCCACCACACCCAGCTGCTCCAGCACCTCATCGACGAGGGCAAGCTGATCCCGGTGACCCCGGTCGAGGGCCTGATCACGTACCACGACCCCTGCTACCTGGGCCGTCACAACAAGATCTACACCCCGCCGCGCGAGATCATCGCGAAGGTCCCGGGCCTCCGCAACGAGGAGATGCACCGTCACAAGGAGCGCGGCTTCTGCTGCGGGGCCGGCGGTGCCCGGATGTGGATGGAGGAGCGGATCGGCAAGCGCATCAACAACGAGCGCGTCGACGAGGCCCTCTCCCTCAACCCCGACATCGTCTCCACCGCCTGCCCGTTCTGCCTGGTCATGCTGACCGACTCGGTCAACGGCAAGAAGAACGAGGGCAAGGCGAAGGAGTCGATCCAGGTGGTCGACGTCTCGCAGCTGCTGCTGGACTCCGTGAAGACCCCGGCCGACCCGGCCGGGGAGGCGGAGTCTGCGGACGCGCCGGAGCCCGAGCCGGTGAAGTGACCCGGTAGACCGCACGACGGAAGCGGCCGGACCTGCCCAGGGGCGGGACCGGCCGCTTCCGCTTTCCATCCGCGACTCCCCCGACGCCCTGGGGAGTTCCCCCCGGGGTTCCCCTAGGGGATGTCACAGCTCGGCGGCAATGGCGGGCAGGTTCCCCAGGCCCCCTGACCGCACCGGCCCGGACCAGGTACGTTCGATGACGTGGCTGGATTCAGGATCGGACGCGGCCGGGACAACCGCACCCCGCAGCAAGCGCAACAGCAACCGCGGCAGCAGCCGTACGGCACACAGGAACCACCGCCGTACGGTCAACAGCCCTGGCCGCCGGCAGGAGGCAACACAGCCCCGCCCCCGTACAACAACGGAGGCAACGGCGGCCACGGCAACGGCGGCTACAACGGCGGCGGCCAGGGCGGCGGCTACAACGGCGGCCACGGCAACGGCGGCTACAACGGCGGCGGCCAGGGCGGCGGCTACAACGGCGGTCACGGCAACGGCGGCTACAACGGCGGCGGTCACGGCGGTGGCTACAACGGCGGCCAGGGCGGCGGCCACGGCGAACCGGAGTACTTCGGTGACCCGTACCAGCAGCCTCAGCATCCCCACCAGCCCCAGAACCCCCACGGTTCCCCGCAGCACGGCGACCCGTACGCCAACGCCCCCGGCCACACCCAGGCATTCAGCATCGGCGAGGACCCGTACGGCCCCGGCGACACCTACCGCGCCGGCCAGGCCCCCGCCCAGCCCTCGGGCCCCCGGCTGCCGTGGAAGCAGCTGCTCAGCGGCATCGTGCTCCGCCCGGGACCGACGTTCTGGCAGATGCGCGACTACCCCGTCTGGGGTCCGGCGCTCATCGTCACGTTCCTGTACGGCCTGCTCGCGCTCTTCGGCTTCGACCAGGCCCGGGACGACGCGATCCACGCGACGATCTCCACGGCGGTGCCCTACGTCGTCATCACGGGCCTCGGCTTCGTCATCGGCGGCCTGGTTCTCGGCGCGGTCACGCACACGCTCGCCCGCCAGCTGGGCGGCGACGGCGCGTGGCAGCCGACGGTGGGCCTGTCCATGCTGATCATGTCGATCACGGACGCGCCCCGCCTGATCTTCGCGGTCTTCCTCGGCGGCGAGAACTCCCTGGTCCAGATCCTCGGCTGGATCACCTGGCTGGCCTCGGCCGCGCTGTTCACCTCGATGGTGAGCAAATCGCACGACCTGCCCTGGCCGAAGGCACTGGGCGCGTCCGCGATCCAGCTGATCGCCCTGCTGTCGATCATCAAGCTGGGCACCATCTGACGCCCGCCCGCGCACACCCCGAAACCCCCGGCGCCTCCCGTGCGCCGGGGGTTTCGGAGTTCCCGGGCGAATAATTTCGAAATGCATGGGCGCGTGATGTCGAGAACCCGTGGCGTGCTCCGTCCCCGTGGTGAGCGCGACCACAATGGTCCGCACCAACACCGAGGAGACCACGATGGCCAAGTACCTGCTTCTCAAGCACTACCGCGGCGCTCCGAGCGCGGTGAACGATGTCCCCATGGACCGGTGGACGCCGGAGGAGATCTCCGCGCACATGCAGTACATGAACGACTTCGCGGCCCGGCTGGAGAAGACCGGCGAGTTCGTCGACGCCCAGGCGCTCGCCCCCGAGGGGACCTTCGTCCAGTACGACGGCGAGGGCCGCCCGCCGGTCACCGACGGCCCGTTCGCCGAGACCAAGGACCTCATCGCCGGCTGGATGGTGATCGACGTCGACAGTTACGAGCGCGCCGTCGAGCTGGCCGGGGAGCTGTCGGCGGCCCCCGGGGCGGGCGGGAAGCCGATCCACGAGTGGCTGGAGCTGCGCCCGTTCCTGACCGCGATGCCCACCATCACCGAGTGACCTCCCCGATGAACGAGGCCCTTCTCAGAAGCCTCACACCGGGCGTGCTCGGGATCCTCGTCCGCCGCGGAGCCGACTTCGCGGCGGCCGAGGACGCCGTGCAGGACGCGCTGGTCGAGGCGGTCCGCGTCTGGCCGGCCGACCCCCCGCGCGACCCGAAGGGCTGGCTGATCACGGCGGCCTGGCGCAAGTTCCTCGACGCGAGCCGGGCGGAGACCGCCCGCCGCCGGCGCGAGGACCTCGTCGACGAGGAACCGGCGCCCGGCCCCGCGCCCTCGGCGGACGACACGCTCCGGCTCTACTTCCTGTGCGCCCACCCGTCGCTGACCCCGTCGTCCGCCGTCGCGCTCACCCTGCGCGCCGTCGGCGGCCTCACCACGCGCCAGATCGCCCGGGCCTACCTGGTGCCCGAAGCGACCATGGCGCAGCGCATCAGCCGGGCCAAGCGCACCGTCTCGGGCGTGCGGTTCGACCGGCCCGGCGATGTCGCCACCGTGCTGCGCGTCCTCTACCTGGTCTTCAACGAGGGCTACTCCGGCGACGTGGACCTCGCCGCCGAGGCGATCCGGCTCACGCGGCAGCTCGCGGCCGCGATCGACCACCCCGAGGTGTCGGGGCTGCTCGCCCTCATGCTGCTCCACCACGCCCGGCGCGCCGGGCGGACCGCACCGGACGGCAGCCTGGTCCCGCTCGCCGAGCAGGACCGCACCCGGTGGGACACCGGGGCGATCGCCGAGGGCGTCGAAATCCTCCAGGCGGCCCTCGCCCGCGACCGGCTGGGCGAGTTCCAGGCCCAGGCCGCCGTCGCGGCCCTGCACGCCGACGCGCCCACCGCCGAGGAGACCGACTGGGTGCAGATCGTCGAGTGGTACGACGAGCTCGCCCGCCTGACCGACAACCCGGTCGTCCGCCTCAACCGCGCGGTGGCCATCGGCGAGGCCGACGGACCACGCGCCGGGTTGGCAGCACTCGCGACGCTGGACGACTCGCTGCCCCGCCACACCGCGGCGGCGGCCTACCTCCACGAACGGGCCGGCGACCTGACGACAGCGGCACGCCTCTACGCGGAGGCGGCCGAAAAGGCGCCCAACCACCCCGAACGCGACCACCTCACCCGCCAGGCAGCCCGCCTCAACACCCAGAAACGCCACTGACGGTCCCGCATCCGGGCCTGCCCCGTCCGGGGCTCAGGCGTCGAGAACCTGCCCGCTGCGCCGTACGACGGGCTTGTCCACACTCCACGGGAAGTTGATCCAGCGGTCGGTCTTCTTCCACACGTATTCGCACTTCACCAGCGAATGCGACTTCTCGTAGATGACCGCGCTGCGGACCTCGGCGACATGATCGATACAGAAATCACGCACCAGCTTCAGCGTCTTCCCGGTATCGGCGACATCGTCGGCGATCAGGACCTTCTTGTCCGAGAAGTCGATGGCATTCGGAACGGGCGCCAGCATCACCGGCATTTCCAGGGTGGTGCCCACCCCGGTGTAGAACTCCACGTTCACCAGGTGAATGTTCTTGCAGTCCAGCGCGTAGGCCAGCCCGCCGGCGACGAATACCCCGCCCCGCGCGATGCTGAGCACCACATCGGGCTCGAACCCGTCGTCCGCCACGGTCTGCGCCAGCTCACGCACGGCGCGGCCGAACCCCTCGTAAGTGAGGTTCTCCCGCACATCGTCCACGTTCGTTCCGCCGCTCATGGTCATCCCGTCGTCACACCTGGGTCCGGTGGAAGTTCATGAAGGAACGCGACGCGGTCGGCCCGCGCTGGCCCTGGTACCGCGACCCGTACCGCTCGGAGCCGTACGGGAACTCCGAGGGCGAGCTCAGCCGGAACATGCACAGCTGCCCGATCTTCATGCCCGGCCACAGCTTTATCGGCAGCGTCGCCAGATTCGACAGCTCCAGCGTCACGTGCCCGGAGAAACCGGGGTCGATGAACCCGGCGGTCGAATGCGTGACGAGCCCGAGCCGCCCCAGCGAACTCTTGCCCTCCAGCCGCGACGCGAGATCGTCGGGCAACGAAATGACTTCGTACGTCGAAGCGAGCACGAACTCACCGGGGTGCAGGATGAACGCCTCGTCGCCGTCCGGCTCGACCATGCGAGTCAGATCGGCCTGCTCGACGGCCGGATCAATATGCGGATAGCGGTGGTTCTCGAACACCCGGAAGTAGCGGTCGAGCCGCACATCGATGCTCGAGGGCTGCACCATCGACGCGTCGAACGGATCAATGCGCACACGTCCGGCGTCGATCTCGGCCCGGATGTCCTTATCTGAGAGAAGCACGCCCCGAGGATACGCAGAACGCGCGGGCCCACCCCAATCCGGGACCACCCCGCGCGCCTGCCACCGCCTCTGCCGCCGCTACCGCCGCTCGGACACCACGGGCACGGCATGCCGCAACCGCGCACAACGCGGACAGCGAATAAGCCGCCCGGGACCGATCCGCCCGGACCCGAGCTGCTGCATCGGGAACGAAGCGGTAGCGAAAACGTGCCCTTCGGCACAGCGGACGACGGTGCGCTCCATGGAGTCCATCAAGTCCCTTCCCCAACAAGCCTTGGACGAGAAAGCCACATTAGGGGATGAACGGGACGTCACTCCAGGCGGCACTCCGACCCCCACGCTACGCCCCCAACTCCCGCCCACGGCACACCCATCCACTCTCCCCCACAACGAAAAGGCCCCACGGCTCAAACGCCGGGGACCTGGCATGGGGTACAGTATGGGACGGTAGACGCCGCTCAGCGGCACACCTCGCGGGTGTAGTTTAATGGTAGAACATGAGCTTCCCAAGCTCAGAGCGCGAGTTCGATTCTCGTCACCCGCTCCATGATGAAGGCCCTGGTCAGAGACCAGGGCCTTGTTTGTTGTCTGAGACCTGCTCCATGCGTCGCGTGCCATATCCGTGCCAGATGCCCAGTGGTCCGCCGCTGTGCGCCCAGCCCGTACGAGCTGGTCGACGATCCGTGTCCGAGTACTGATCGGCAGTGTGGCGCTGGACCGGGCAGAGAGGGTCTGGCCTGTGAGCCGCGGGACTCCCTCCTCCGCCACGAACAGCAGCCCGTCAGGCTCTTCCTCCGCGAACCGGTCGAGGAGCCGCGCCGAGCTCCCTGCGGAGGATGGCCGGAAAGTGGATCGCGAGGACATCCATTGTCGACTTGGTGTCGCCCTCGCCACCAGCCCCGGAGCAGCCTTGGCGAACCGTCCGGCGAGCGGGGCGTGAGCTCCGAACTCCGGCGCAAGGCCATCTGCCCTTCGGAGCGCATCGGCCCGCAGGCGCGGAAGCAGCCAATCAGCCGCCGCCGGCCCAAGGCCTTGTCAAGCTGGCGGAACAGGACCTGCCCAAGTGCATGGGCCGGCTCCCGCCGAGGTCAGCGGCCATATCGCCCCTGCCGAGCGCGGCTGCTCATCTGTCTGGCCGAGCCGAACTTTGCCGCAACTGCATTGCGGTGGCTGATTCCATAATGAATACCACTGCTACGGTAAAAGGTATGTGGACGTTCCTCTATCCACTTTGCAAGTGGTAATGCGCTATTGATGGACATGACACACCGGTGCAAGCCGTGGTGATCGGACGGCGGGCCCTGGGAAGCGACGGTGTCCAGCTCGTGAAGTGCGGTGTGATCAAGCGGTGTTGACCGGACCGATGACTGACACGAGATAGCGACCGAGACCTGCCTGATCATCGCGCGCTCGACGTTGGGGTACAACGACGGCACGGCGCACCAGGCGCCGGTCAGGGCCACGGCCGCCGTCGAGGCAATCGGCGGACGCCGGGGCACTGGGCGGACGCCGGGGCACTGGAAAGAGACGATTACGGAGCGGGGGGACCGTGTCCAAGTGGGACATCAAGCCGGATGGCGTTCGTGGAGTCCTGAGCAGGACAGCCGAGGTCGGCGGCGAGTTCGAGGAAGAGTTCACGTCGTACGGCGAGGGCTTGCTGGGCGCCGCGACGTGTGCGGGGACGATGGTTCTGGGCGGGACCGAAATTCCCAGAGGGGGCGCGTTCGGCCCCGTGGCTCAGGCGTTGCAAGAGTTCCAGGAGCATACGAACGGCGAATTGAAATTTCTTGCTGTTCGGACGGGGAAATCCATCACCGGGGCGCGCCTGGCCACTGAGGAGTACATCAAGGGCGATCTGGAGATGGCAAGGAACAAGCAGGAGGAGTACTCCAAGGCTCCGACCCCGGAAGAATTGAAGGGTCTCAAGAAATGATTGACCTGGAGAAGATACCGACCTTCACGGGCGATCTGGATGCCTTGGAGACGCAGGCGACTTCACTGAAGTCGACTGCCTCCAGCATTCGCGGTACGGGCAAGGACACTCACAACGCTTTCCAAGCATTGGACGCGGTCTATGACGCCCCCGAGCAGGAGGAGTTGCTCAATTCGACCGTCCCGGTGCGGGACAAGGCGGATGAGTTCGCGAAAAAGCTGGAGTCTGTCAGTGGTGCGTTGACCGAGTTCGCGTCGACCGCCCGTCCGCTGGTGAACAAGATGAAGCATCTCCGCGAGGATGCGGAGAAATTCGTCGCGGAGAACAAGGAAGACGACGACTGGCAGAAGGACCAGGACAAGATCGACGAGAACGCGCGTCTTGTCCGTGAGGTCGGCACGACATGGGTGGCGTTCCAGGGCGTTGAGCGTGATGCGGCCAACAAGATCACTTCATTGGTGGGCGGTACGCGCTTCGTTGTTGATGACGGCTCACACAAGGCCGGCATGTACGGCTTCAAGGAAAGCGACGTCAAGGACGCCAAGGAAACACCTTGGGGGACGGCCGACGAGCGTGAGTACACGGGCCTACGGGCTGCATGGGAGTGGACGAAGGGTCATGTCGGCGGTGGGCTGAAGGGGTTCTTCGTCGACGGTGTCTGGGGCACGATCAAGGGCCTGGGCAGCATGGTCAACGTGTTCGACTGGGACAATTTCAAGAACACCTGGTCGGGCATCGGTAGCGTCTTCGGCGGGATCAGCGCCTACCTCATCACGCCCTACGACTGGGCGATGGACAAGATGTTCGGCCCGGTCGACCACAGCGACCGTGAACAGCAAAAGGCAGCTCTGCGTAACTTCGGTAAGTCGCTGGTCGCTTGGGACGAGTGGGACAAGGATCCTTCACGGGCGTTCGGGGCGGTGCTCTTCAACGGTGCGACGCTCGGTTCAGGCTCGTTACTCAAGCTCGGCAAGGCCGGAAAGCTGGGTGTGGGCGCGGAGGCTGTGACCGCGCTGGGCAAGGCCGGCGCGCTCGTCGACCCGATGAGTTACCTCGGCAAGGCGGCGGGTGTCACCAAGCTGAAGGTCGGCGACTTCATGGAGGGCCTGAAGGCCAGCCAGGCAGGCATCGACGACATGGCTCGCAGCGCGCCCACCGGGACTCCGCCTCACGCAGGCGGAGTGGACGCGCCCCCCGGCCATGAGTACGTCGACCACACGGGCAAGAAGCGCATCATCGGCGATGATGCGTACATCAGGGACGAGCACGGCAACGTCGTTCCTGATACTCAACCCGTCCGGGAGCCACACAAGGACAACCTGCCCAACACGCACGAGACCACCCCCGTCAAGGAGAAGGTGCTTGAGGGCGCGGGCGGGCCCAGCCATGCGGAGAACTCGGCGGGCCACCCGACCGGCTCGGCGCACCCTGGAGACGGGGCACACCCGACGGGTGACAGTGGCACGCACCACACACCGTCCACGGGCGGCCACGCCGCGGACTACCCGACGACCGGTGACGGCTCGGGCAGTGGCGTGGGTTCGCGCGCGCCTTCCGGCGGCGGTGGCCATGGCGAAGCCCCGGGTACGGGCACGCGCGGCCACTCGGAAAGCACTCATGGCGGCGACGGAGCCCACAGCGGCGACGCAGGTGGCGGCCCTGCGTCCGGCTCTGCCGATCATGGATCCGGTGACGGTGCCGATGGCCAGGTGGAGAAGCACACGCCTGGCACGGAGACGCAGGAGCACGGGGGAACAGGAACATCGGATGCTTCGGGTGAGACAGGCACGACGCCCGGCGATCGTGCGAACGAGCCGATTCCGGAGCTGACGGCGGAGCAAAAGGCAGCGCACTGGGGCCATCTAGAAGACGTGGAGAAGCGGGCTCCAGAAGAATTCGACCATCTGAAGCACGACCCGGATCACAAGAATCAGATCGATGAAAAATCGATGGATGAGGCCCGGGTCGGCCTCGACCTTCGGGAGAGCGGACGTCTCCCGAAGGACATCCGCCGACCGGAAGCCGATATGGGCGAGTTCTATTCCGAAACCACCGGCGAGTATTATGACATCAAGGGCGTCCACTCCGACTATCCTCCCTTCAATAATGTGCGCGACAAGTCCCAGCCGTTCAAGGGTGCGTACGACCCGGCCCATAATGAGGCATGGGTCAACAAACAACTGGTGAAGCAGATCGAAAAGCGCGGACGTATAGTAATTATTGACATCCGGAATGCAAATCAAGCGGCAATCGACAGCGTCAGGGCAACTGTTGAAAGCCGCGGTTGGGGAGATCGTGTCATCTGGTATCCGTAAGAACTGGAAGCCGAACGTGCTCCCCACTGATCCGGACGCCACACGGCAACTGCAGGAATGGCTAGCCTCGAGTGAGTACAACCTCAACGGGATGGGCCGTGACTTCCGGGGCGCCGACCTCTCGGGCGGAGACTTCTCGAATGCATGGTTCACCGACGCAATCCTGGTAGGCGTACGACTTGCCAGCACGTCCTTCTATCGGGCCGACCTTCAGTCGGCCGATCTGACCGGAGCGGATCTGACCGGAGCTGATCTCGTCAGGGCGAACCTGGACGAGGCGGTGCTCCGATCAGCGCGGCTCGACGGAACGGACTTGGTCCGGGCTTCGCTGTGCGATGTCGACGCGTCGGGAGCGAGCTTCCGCAGAGCACGGTTCCTCGGTGCTTCGCTGATCGACACCGACATGAGGGGAGCAGACCTGACCGATGCTGTCCTTGACGAGAACTTCTTCGAGATCAAAGTCGACGACACTACAGTGGTGCGTGGCCTGACGGGTACCGTTTTCGGGCCGATCACTGTCTTCAGCGGCGAATCATCCCAAGAGCTGGCCGGCGCAGAACTCGAGGCATGGATCGGTGCACGAGGCGGACAAGTACGAGTGATTCCTCCGCGTCGCCCATCACAATAGGGCCTGGCGGCCTATTAGCCGGAATCCACGAATTCTGCAGCAGGTGACTGGTTTTCGCTGATCTGCCGATTCCTCTGGTTTCGAAGTCGAGCGGCTCTTCAGGCGGCTCGTCGGCGACGAACGCAGAGGATCCAGTAGCCGTCCCATGCACTGCCATCGTGAATTGTGCGACACAGATTTCGGCGGTCAGCCGACGGACGACATCGACGACGTGATCCACGACGCGCTCGAACGTCCCTGCTGCACCGGCCCTGTGCCCCTGACCTCGTTGCCTTGATGAACGGCCCCGGTGCGCCCGAGATCGGGCGGTTGTCGGCTTGCCTGGTGCTGACGGCCTGGGACCAGGCAGTGGGATACGGAACGGTGATCCGTGCTGCCGCGGAAGGCGGCAGCAAGACGACAGCCGACCACGCATGATCGGAGAATACTTCGCATGACCAAGGACGTGATCGCGCTCACCGAGCGTGTACCGGACGCGCTGAGCGTGCTGGCGGGCCTGCTCGCGGGCGGCCCGGACCTGCGGGTCGAGGCTGCCGGCGAGGGTGCCGTGGTCCAGCTGTGTGATGCCGAGGGTCGTCCACTCGTCTCGATCGAGGTGCCGCTGCTGCTCCAGGTGCGAGGGGAGGCGGCCCGGTTGCTGGGGCCCGGTGCCGAGGTGCCCGGCGACGGCCCGGCGTGGTGGGTCGAGGCCCGCGCAGCCGCGGGGGTTCCCCAGGCCGAACAGCTCGCGGGTGCCTTCGCAGCACGGCTGACCATGCTTCTGGGCGGCAGAATTTGGCCGCCGGATGCCCCCGGCACCGTCGGTGCAGCCAGCCCGGTCGATGTCTCCGGTATCACCGCCGTACCGGCCCCCGCCGCTGCCCAGCCGGCCGTCGACATGCTCACCGGCAAGGCCGCCATCGTCCTTCAGGACCGGCCGGTCGTCCCCATGACGAGCTGGCTCTCCGAGGCACTGCGGGCCACCGTGGACAGCGACCGGTCCCTTCAGATCGTCACCCCGCCGCACTGCCGTCTCTCCCTGCCCACCCGCATGCTGCTGCAGTCCACATCCTCGCGCTGGGTGGTCCAGGACGAACGGTGCGGCTACTACGACGGGCTGACCGGCGCGGTACTGCGCTGGCAGAACGACACCTTCTCCCCGGATAGGGACGAGAACGGTGAGACCCCGGTGGCGGACGCCTTCGCAGAGGTTCGGCCCAGCGGCGAGTGTCAGCTCATCCTTTCCTTCCGCACCCTGCACCCTCCCAGAGCGGACCTCGTTCTCGGCGGCGCGCTGGAAGCCGCCTGGCAGGCGATCACCGGCGCTCCCCCGGCCGGCTGGGGAACATCGGAACCTGCCGGTCTGACCTGGTCGAGGCGTCAGCTGACCGAGCTGGCGTACGAGCGTGCCCCGCAGCCCACCTGGACGGTGGTCGTCGGCGCCCCGGACCGTCCCGCCCTCGCCACTCTGCGCGTGATCCGCACACCGGAAGGCGTCGAGGAGGACATCACCCTCACAGTGGGCTACGGGAACGATGAGAAGCCGCCCCTGGAAGCACTGCCGGAACTGGCCGACGACCTGGTGACCCGGCACGGACTGAAGACCATGCTGTGCCAACTCCGCGCGGCACGCCAAGACCTGAGCGCCCCACCCCACTTCGAACACCCACCACTGCCCTACGCCTTCGCACTGGGCCCCACGGAGGTCCGGGAGGCAGGGCACGACACCGCGAGCAGAACACCACTCAAGGAACACCCGGTGCGACTGGGGCCGAACGCCCGACCCGGCTTCTACTACCCACTCGGCGACGGAGAGACCGCCGAGAGCTGGCACGCGCTTGAACAGCTGATGCGCCATTTGCGAGGTGCACCGCCCGCCTGAGCAGTCACGCCCGTACAACTGGCAACTGGGCATCCCGCCCCACCACACCCCACCGGGCAAGCTGGCTTCCTTCCCGGGGGCCTTCGCCGACGCCGCACAGTAGGCCGTGCCACAACGTGCCAGAAGGGGCGGTGAACAGCGGTCACCAAAGGACAGCCGACGCTTATCAGGACAGGTCCGCCGACACTCGTTCCCGCAGATCAGACACCGTGAGCAAGGCGCGGTACCAGGTGATTCCCAAGCTCAGAGCGCGAGTTCGATTCTCGTCACCCGCTCCATAATGAGGGCCCTGGTTGAAGACCAGGGCCTTGTTTATTGTCTAGACCCCTTTGGCGCGTGCCATTCACGTGCCGTGACTGCCTTGGTCTCGCCTCAACCTCAAACCTCCTGACAGGCAGTCGCGCACTCCGGCAGTCCGTTTCGCTTGTCGGGTCGGTCATGGGTAGGCCGATGGCTCGGCTGCCGCGTCGGTGTGCGCCGGGTTCCACGGATCCGGTGCTCATGTCGCCGGTGCGCTCGCGACCACTGACCACGCCCCGGGACAGGCCCACCAACGTCCATCTGGGCCTACCCTGGCACGCGGCGACCACCGGCGGGTGCTGAGATTCCTGGGAGGAAACGGCTGACCCAGGGGCGCTCACCGCAAGCCCGGCCGACGCCGGGGCGGCGAAATGCTTGGCGTGCGGGGCCGACGGAACCGGGTAACGTCTTTGTCGTGTTCTTCCAGACATCGATTTACGAGTGAGAGCGTGATGGGCCCCTGCTGACGTCCCTCGACGTCGCCGCGCCCGTCCCCCACCGATGAATCCGTTAGATCACTTCACATCATTCCGGGAGAACCCATGACCGTGAGCAAGAACATCAACAACCCCGTGGGCATGGGCGGCGGCCAGCGCAAGCGGCTGTCCCGCGCCGAACGGCAGAACAATGGTCCGCACCGCAACCTCGACCGCAAGGGTGCCGCTGACCGGAAGGCGGAGCTGGTGCGCAAGATGCGTGAGAAGGCAGGCACGGCCGAGAGCGCCGGGCAGACGAGCGACGACACCGCACAGAGCTGACGCGCCGCCGCCGCAGGGCGGCGGCACCGCACGGGGCAGGGCCCGGGACCGCGACGTATGGTCCGGGCCCTGCTGCCGTTGCTGGGGCTCTGCGTCCGTACCGGGCGAGGCCGGTCCCGCTGTCGGCGTCCGTGCCGGACCGGATGGCCGACCCACGTGCCGAGTGGCGCGCCATGCTCTCGCGGGCGCTGTTCATCCCGACGCGGGCATCGTGCTGACGTAGGCGTCAATCAGCCCGGCCGCCTGACCGAAATCCATACGGAAGAACTCACGGTCCTTCCTGAGTCGGTACTCCGCGAGCAGCGCGTGCACCTCGCTTTCAACGTGACGGGCATGCGGGACCATCCAGGCTCCGCGCGCCCCGTACGGAATGGGAACGCCCGTCGAGGAGTTGATCTCTCGCGCACGTGTCGCGACGTCTCTGTCCGTGTATCCCACCTTGAGGATGCCAGGCATCTCACGGGTTGAAAGTACATAAATGAAGCCGTGTCCAGGCCTACGCAGAGGCGTTCCATCGATGTACCGCTGAAGGGTGTCGACCAGCCCCTGACTGCCTAGAGAGCTGATCAGTCTCGATGTCGTGATGGTTTCACAGTCCTGTATCGCCCGACGCAGCGCAAGAAGGTCACCAGAGACTGTTCTTGCTGCTCGGTGGGCCGGAAAGCCAAGTTGGCTCCATACCGTGAACCAGTCCCACTGGTCCTTCTTGTAGGTACGGGTGAACAGCCCCTTGATCACAGACAGGTCGTCCAACCGTCCGAGAGCCGCTGTTCGCCCCTTCGTCAGGGTCGCCAGTGTGGTGTGGGCTGCCCTGACGCGTTCGGTCTGGACAGGCGGCTTGATCGGCGCCATGCCGAAGCCCCACTTCTGCTCGACCCTGGGCCGCCCCGTTACCTCTGCACTCATCCGCTGATCTTACGAAATGTACGTTCCGTTGACGGCAGAGCCCTGGCCCAGCCTCTGGCCAGCGTCCGGCATCGCACTGCCGAGTCGTCTGGTGCAACAGAGTCGGCGGCTAACTGATCATTTCGGAATGAGGTTCGGATTCGCCGCAAGCAGACAATGCTGCAGATGAGTTGGAGCATCCGGGGTGAAGGCCGGCTCGTATCCTGCAACGGGTCCGGTCACTTGAACTGGTGGAGCCAGACGAAGGTGCGCTCGACGACCCACCTGTCTTGCCCAGGCCGGATCCTTGGGTGGCGCCCCTGCGGGCAATGCTCGGCGTGACGCCGTGAGCGCGGAGCAGGCGTCGATACTTGTCGTAGGCGCAGTACTTGTCGTAGGCGCAGTCGGTGAACAGACACCGCCATGCTCACGCTGTTGCAGCACGCCGGACACCGACTGGCGCGTGCGGTCGGTGGCCGACCACGGTTCTGGGTCCTGGGCGGCAGCTCGGGCACATCGCCCCGGATTTGTTCGAGACCGCCACCCGCATCCGCGCCTCGTACTACCTGGTGACCGCGCTGCCGGCTGCCCACGGACGCGCCGTCCCGGGATGGAGCAGCACTTCAGGATCTACGAGGTGTCCGGTGACCGATACACCGTGGATGACCGCGGTTACAGCGTCGTGGCCGGGAGCACCCGTCCGGAATTCGTATCGGTGAGGCTGCCTTTTCGCTCACGCGGCGTGACCGTCGCCGCGATCCTGCGGGGTGTTGTCGCAAACCGCTCTGTTGGAGGCGCCTCAAGAAGGCCCGACCGTAATCGCGTTACGAGCCTTTGGACACAAGGTGACTTGGCAGGCCACCCCGCTCAACGAAGCTTCCTCCTTCCACGCCACGGACCGCTCACCTGCGGAGGAATCTCGGTCCCAGGCTTTGTCCGGCGAACACCTCACGCACTGTCAGGCGAACCTCTACCGTGAAATGGTTCGCTGCTCCACAGCCCACGACGCAAAAGGCGGAGAGGGCAGTCCCGCGCCGCCCCGGCCCCAGTGCCACAGCGGCGGGTTCGGCAAGTTCGGGAAGGAATACGAGGCCAACATGCTCAGCCTCTACGCAGATCAGTTTACCTATGCAAGTTGGGCAACCAAAGGAATTGACTTTTTCCAACACCTTCCGAAGGCGCTCACTGGTGTGATACTTATTCTCTTTTTGCATGGCGCCATCGTCATAGCCATCATCCTCTTGTCATTAGCGTTCAGGCGCCTGCTGGGTAGACGCCTGAACGGATGGATAAGGCAGATATTCGAGCCGACAAGCAGCCACCAGCAAGAACGGGCGGCAGAATTCGCGGAACTGTATATACAGAACGCCGTGACACACATGGAATCCGCAGCTTCCAGCATTTCCAGCGATGAACGAAGCCGCCTGGTCAGGGACATCAAGACCTGGCACGCCAATTCCCACTTGTGGACCGCGCGACAGGCGACCGTACTTGCCCTTACTGTGTGGCTTCTGGTGAATATCGAACCAATCGGGAATACTCTGTCTCTCTGGTTTGGCGGAAAATGCGAGAAATCGATGAGGCTCGGCACCAGAAATGATGCTCAGGGTTGCAATCTCGGATGGACGGACTCGCTCGGTAAGCTGTGGGACCCGAAGGTGAATTTCGTCCGTGAGAGGTGGGGCGACGTGAAAACGGCAGTGCAGCATCCGCTGGAACACCCCGCGCACACCGCTACCACAGCTGCAGCAGCGCTTCTCTTGGTGGTCGTCATCATGATGGCATATCCGTTGACATTCGATATCTGGTACAGCTTGCACCGACGACTGAGCCGCGCTCTTCCGGGGGCGGGCGGGTCGCCAGCCCCCGCCAGACCCGGTCTGGCCAGTGAAGTGAATCGCTGTTGGCCGACAGTCAGGCTCCTGAATATCTGCAAGGAGGTAGGTCGCGCACATAATCAGCTGGAAACCGATGGAGAAGCATCGCTGGTCAGTCTGAAACGTGCGGAAAGTGCTGTCTATTCCGCCTGGCGAAGTCGGCACCGAAGAAGGGCGTTCACTCGTAGCCAAGAATTTTCCGAGCATGCCGAGCTGGTGGTCGGAGCACTCCGCGCTGCAGAAATCCGACAGGAGCGCGAATCCGACACCAAGAAAGTTCTCGAAGACACGCATGCCATGCTGCTGAAAATTAGCACTCGGTACACGGCGGGCCTCACTTTGGCGCTGCTCGATGCCGAAGACCTCGAAGGCGTCGAGCCTGCGGTGCGCCGGAAATGGGTCAAGGCGGCGTTCGCAGTAATCATCATGGGTGGCCTCGCCGCAGGTGCCACGGCAATGGGCGCGCCGGACGAGGTGTGGACTCCACTTGTCACGGCAGTCCCCGTGTTGGCCTGGGGTATCGCGTACATGCGCCCGGCACGCATTGCCGAAACGCTCGCGCTGTGGAACGGCGGCGGCCGGCACCGCGCGGAGTAGCCGCGTCCTCAGTCACGGCAGCTGTCCGGTTCATGCAGAACGAGATTCTGCGCATCCTGGCCGCGGCACCTCGTGCCACAACGTGCCGGCAGAGACGGGGAACAGCAGTCACCGGCAGGCACGGGAAGACGACGAGAGTCTCGCCGACAGCGTCGGTTTCCGCAGAACAGAGACTCTTTGAAGGCCCGAGCCCTGGGTGATTCCCAAGCCCGGAGCGCGAGTTCGATCCTCGTCACCCGCTCCTTGAAAAAGCCCCAGGCCAACGGCCGGGGACTTCTTTGTTGCCCAGGCCACGCTGAGCCGGCCTGGGCAGGTGCCAGGGTGTGGGGCTTGCTGCGCGTCCAGAACAGAGGCCGGTGCTCCGCCTGGTCCTGAAGCGGACGCCTACCGGCCTCGGAGGCCGCGGGCGAGGTTCTGCTGCCCAGTGCTCGGCCCCCGACACCAAAACGGTGCCGCGCCGGCAACGCATGGGCACGCCATCGGGGCCAAACCCGGCTTGCGGCTCATTCCTCGTCGATCGCGCAGGCGAGGTAGAGGTCGACCCGGTCGCGGGCGGTGGAGAGGTCGCGGTCGGTCAGCTGCTGGATGCGGCCGATGCGGTAGTGGAGGGTGCTGACGTGGATGTGGAGGGCGGTGGCGGTGGTGCGCCAGGCGCCGTTGTGTTCCAGGAAGACGGTCAGGGTGTGGACCATGTCGGCGCCGTGCTCGGCGTCGTACTCCTGGAGGGGGCCGAGGAGGCGCCGCCGGTAGGAGGCGCGGATGTCGGCGGGGACGCCGGCGAGGAGCAGCAGGTGCGAGTCGAGCGCGCGGGCGGTGACCAGGGCCAGGCGGGCGGGGCGGAGGGCGGCGAGGCGGGCGGCGTGGCGGGACTCCTCCAGGGCGCGGGCGAGTCCGGTGGCGTCGGTGGCGGGGGCGCCGAGGCCGAAGGCGATGCGGCCGCCCTCGGCGGCCGGTTCGAAGCGGGCGAGACGTTCTTCCAGGAGGTCGGCGAGGGACGTGTCGTCGAGGGCGGGGCCGGGCGAGATCAGGAGGGTCAGGCCGTGTTCGCCGCCGGCGACGACGGTGCGGGTGTCCGGGCTCTCGTCGAGGACGCTCTCGGCGAGGTCGGCGGCCAGGTCCCAGGGCCGCAGCGCGCCCCGGGTGAGGGCGGTCAGGACCAGTAGGGGGACGGTCGGGTCGAGTCCCGCGGTCCGAAGCCGGGTCGCGAGCGCGGCGGGCGGTGCCGCCTGCTCGATCAGCTCGACCAGGTCGGCGTGGAAGCGCTGTTCCGTGCGGCGGCGTTCGTCGCGGCGGGCTCCGCCCAGGGCGAGGAGTTCCGCCGTCTGCTCGGCGGCCTCCGGGTCGGACGGTTCCCCGCGTACGACGAGCAGGCCGCCGCCCGCGCTGCGCCGGCCTATGGGCAGGACCCGGTAGCCGTCGATGGTCGCCGGAAGCCGTTCGGCCCGCTGGACGGTGGCGGCGAGCCGGGCGCGGGCGGAGCCGGGGAGGGGCTCGGCGGGGCCCGCGAGGAGGCGGCCCGCCGAGGACAGGGCCCAGCAGTCGGTGCGGAGTTCGGCGGCCAGCATGGCGACGAGGCCGCCGAGGTCCGCGCCCTCGACGAGGGCGCCGACGAGACGCCGGTGGCGGCCGAGGACGTCGGCGAGTTCGAGGCCGCGTTCGCGGTTGATGCGCTCGATGACGGTGCGGGAGAGCGCGCCGTAGGAGATCTCGGGTGGGGCGGCCAGGACGGGGATGCCACGCCTTGCGCACGCCTCGACGAGGGCCGGGGGCACCTCGCCGAGCAGGATGTCGCCGGCCACCAGCGCGGCCGCGCCGCCGTCGGCGAGGGACGCGGCGAAGGTCTCGCAGTCCGCGGGGGTCCGGTACCAGCCCTCGCTGGTCAGGACGAGCTCGCCGCCGGTCAGGAACGTCGCCGGTTCCAGCAGGTCCGTCGCGTAGACCCAGCGCAGCTCCCCTGCGAGGTCGCCGTCCGGGGTCAGGAGCCTGAGCCCCAGCTCCGGCATGCCCAACAGATCCCGTACCTGCATCCGACCTCCTCCACTCTCCGACGATCGTACGAAGACCAGTGCCGTTTCGGCCATGACTTAGCTCTCTGCGAGGGTGTCTGGCCGCTGTCCAGGGGGTGTGTACTGCCGTTGCTGCAGCACTCCGGCATCCCTGACTTCCTACGAATCATGGAAGGGGGCACGACATGACTCGACAAGGTCCACTCGCACAGCGGCTCTCCGCCGCTGTGCGCTCCGCCACCGCGGTGGAGACCTCGGGCATCGAACCGATACCCGCAAACGACCGCGAAGGCGGACCGGGTTCGTCGTTCACGCTCTGGTTCAGCTCCAACGTCCAGTTCTCCAGCCTCACCAGCGGCATGCTCGCCACCGCCGCCTTCGGTCTGGGCTGGGCGCAGGCATTGCTGGCGATCGTGTGCGGCAGCGCCGTGGGTGCGGCGGCCATCGGCATCACCTCCACGTTCGGCCCGCCCAAGGGCGTCGGTCTGCTCGTGCAGACCCGGTTGCCCCTCGGTCGGCGCGGCGCCGCGATCCCCGCCGTGCTGGTGTTCTTCAAGGCGTGCGCGTGGTTCGCGGTCAACTCGATCCTCGGGGCCTTCGCCGTCCAGACCCTGATCGGCACGGGGTTCGGCCCGGCCTTCGCGATCGTCACGGTCGCCCAGGTCGCCATCGCGCTCGTCGGCTACGGCTTCATCCACCTGGTGCAGAAGGCGATGGCCCTCGTCCTGCCCCTGCTCTTCATCGGCGTCTCCCTCTACGGGTACACGGAGAGCGACCTCGGCTCCGGCTTCGACGCCGCCAAGGCCGGCCCGCTCGGGTTCGTCGGGGCGTTCGCCCTGGTGGTGGCGATCCAGGCGGCGCGGGCGCTGAGCTTCTCCTCGTACGCCGCCGACTACACCCGCTACATGCCCGTCGACACCCCGCCCCGCAAGCTCTTCCTGTACGCCTTCACCGGCACCTGGCTCGGCTCGGTGTGGATCGCGAGCCTGGGCGCCGCCATCGGCACGATCGCCTTCATCGGCACCCCCACCGACCTCGTCGGCCAGGTCCTGCCCGGCGCGCTCGCCACCGTCACCATGCTCGCCCTGGGCGTCTCGACCATCACCTCCAGCTGCCTGGACTGCTACTCCGGCGCGCTGGCCTGGCTCATCGCCGGCGTGAGGATGGCGCGCTGGCAGGCGGTCCTCGTGGTCGGCGGACTCGGCAGCGCCGTCGGCTGGTTCGCCGGCCAGGGCGACTACTGGAAGTCGTTCGAGAACTTCCTCATCATCCTCGGCAACTGGATCGCCCCCTGGCTCGCCGTGATGCTCGTCCAGCGCTTCCTCGTCCCCTCCCACGACGAGGACGCGCCCCGCAACTTCGGACCCGGATTCGCCTCCTGGCTTCTCGGACTGCTCGCCGCGGTCCCCTTCATGAGCCAGCCCGGCGTCTTCGTCGGCCCGATCGCCGAGAGCCACCCCGCGCTCGGCGCCTGCGCCGCGGCCGTCGCCTTCCTTACGGCCGGGCTCATCCACTGCGCGCTCACCCGGAACAGCCGGACCCGAGCCGCCACTCCCACCGACGACACACCCAAGGAGATCCACGCATGACCGCCGTCCCCACCATGACGACCGCGACCGACACCGACCTCGCCCGTCTCCGCGCCTCCGTGGAGGTCGCCCGGCGTTCGCGTGCCGCGGGCAACCACCCCTTCGGCGCCGTCCTCACCGGCCCCGACGGCGAGATCCTGCTGGAGGCCGAGAACACGGTCACGACGGAGCGCAACGCCACCGGTCACGCCGAGACGAACCTCGTCCGCCTCTCCACGGAGAAGTACGACGCCGACTTCCTGCGCACCTGCACCCTCTACACCAGCACCGAGCCGTGCGCGATGTGCTCCGGCGCCATCTACTGGGGCAACATCGGCCGCGTCGTCTACGCCCTCGGCGAGGACGAACTCCTCGCCATGACCGGCGCCAACGAGGAGAACCCCACCATGGCGCTCCCCTGCCGCGAGGTCTTCAAGGCCGGCCAGCGCGACCTCCCCGTCGTCGGCCCGATCGACCTCCCCGAGGCCCGCGAAATCCACACCGGCTTCTGGAACTGACCCGGCGGAAGCCCCACCAAGCTCCCTCCCGAGGGCTGTCAGGGACCCTCGGGAGGGCTCGCACTCCGGGCGAACCCGCTCGCCCCCGTGCCACAACGTGCCGGCAGAGGTGGTCAACAGCGGTCAGCAAGGGAGCGGACGAGGCAGCCGGGTCAAGGCGAGATGGAACCATCCATGCAGGTCAGAGACCACGCGCGGGCTCAAGTGCCGGGTGATTCCCAAGCTCGGAGCGCGAGTTCGATTCTCTCGTCACCCACTCTTCCGCGAGCCCCCAGAGCCATCGGCCTTGGGGCTCGTCGTTGTCTCGACTCTCAGCGCCTTGCACCACCTGGCCCCGGCTCGCGCCCACTCGCGGGCCGCTCGTACCATCCGGTCCAGTCCGCCCGCCACCTCCCTCTGCCGGTCGTGGTCGAAGTGCTGATGGATCCGGGCCGCCTTGCCCGTCGGCACACACCATCGTGTCCTTGAGTGTGGCGCCCGAACGGGTCGAGAGGGTTTGGCCGGGGTGCCGGAGGTCGTAGAAACGGAAGTTCTCCGGCAGGCCGAGCGTGGTCCGCACCTTGCGCACCTTCGCCCGAAGGCGGGCCGTCGGAACGGATTGCCACTCTCCCCGACGAACAGCGGGCCGTCCGGCCACTTCTCGACGTACTGGCTCATGTGCCACTGCAGGTCCTCCGCGGGAACTCCGGCAGCACGGCCACGCGCCTACCGGACTCCGGTCTCATCGCCCTCCTGCCCGTGGCCGGCTCCGTCCGTGCGTCGGCTGCGACTGCCGGCAAGGAGCCCGATCAGCGAGTGGTCGACAAGGCTCGGGAAGGGGGCCGCCACGGCACCCGGCGGACATCAGTCTTCGTCGCCCTCGTCCACCACACCGGTTTCGGGATATCCGTCTTCAGTGACGACCGCCTTGCCAGTGGCCGTCTCGATCGCCTCGACCAGGGCCTGCTGCCGGGCTTCGAAGAAGCCCGCAAAGTCATCCTTGGCGAGCAGCGCGGGGTCGACCAGATGGGTACGAATGTGGTTGGCCACTGTGTCCGCGTCCACCTCGGCGTTCTTCGCGAGCCTGGGGAGATAGGCAGAGGGCGCTGTCCCGCCGATGATGCGGTTGGTGCGTCCGGTCAGCGGGGTCTTGTTGACGATTGAGTTGTAAGTGCCCCGGGCGATGTTTTCCCGCTCGCACCACGCCTGCGGGAAGATGTGGTGGATGTCCACGGCTTCCGCGAAGTACTCGGTGTTCTCGGTCTTCTCACCAGTCCGCCAGTCGACGGCGCCTTCCTTCATCAGAAGTGCGTAGATCCCCTTGTAGGCGGCACTGTTGCGGGTGCGCAATGTCAGCAGGCGGCTCTCACTGAACCGGGCGTCGCGGATGGTGCGAGGTTCGGCCCCGGTGCCGCGCACCCAGCCCACGGTTTCGGGGAGGTCGTGGCTGAACCTGGTCTCCGTCGAGCCGCCGTACAGCTCGCCGAACACACCGCACCAGTACCAACGGGCCAGCTTCTGCTGCGCTCCGGCCGGTTCGGCCTGTGCGCCGAGCGTGCTGAGGATCGCGGCGAGAGGGATCAGCTGGGTGCCGTAGGGGAGGAACCTGGTGTCGAAGAGGTACTGCTGGCGGAGGAACTTGGCGGCGTCCTTGAAGCCCTGGACGACCAGTGGTGCGTAGCGGCGGTACTCGTCCAGACCCAGTTCCAGCATTTCCTTGCGCTTGCAGCCGATTCGCGGCAGACGCTCTTCGTCAATCCCGACGGTAGCGGCATCGGCGCGCCGGGCAGCCGTTGCCATCAGGGTGACGGCCTGCAGGAAGTCGGTGTTGGCGACCTCTTTGAGTACGCGGTACTCCGGCGCCTTCCACGCGGCCCGGACCACATTGTTCCAGTGGTCGCGCAGGTCGAACTCTTCGGCGGCATATGTGGCGGTGAGCAACTCGAAGACTGTGAGGGTGACGCCGCCGGTGTTGACCTTTTCGAAGACCTGGCAGACAGCCTGCCTCTCGGTCTGCTTCCCTAGTTCGATCACCGGCACCTGGTAGAGCTCGAAGGGGCGGACGAATGTCTCCTCGAAGTCTCGCCACCACTTGCGGCCGTCCTGCCCCTGATCCTTCCAGTAGTCCTCGTAACCGTAGCTCCAATCGCGGTTGGAAAAGAGCTGGGAGAGTGGGAAGAGGCGGGCCGCGTATTCCTTCTCCGGGGTCGAGTAGTCCTCGATGAGATCGCCACGGAAGCTGCGGACCACCCGGTCCGCCGGCAGAAGGCGGATGGCCTCTTCACGGTCCGCCTGAGGGTCGAGAGCCTTGACCATGTCGACGTAGAACCAGCCGGTGATCCGCTGCTTACGCTGGTTCTGTGTCTCGACCGGCTTGCCGAGCATGAGCGACTGGAAGAGCGAGGTCATCCGCTGCTGGCCGTCGAGAATCAGGGTGTCCGGTTCGGTGCCCTCGGGCGGGGCGGCGCCCTCGACCGGGCGACACTTGAAACGGACGTCACCACCGGTCTGCAGCAACATGAGGGTGCCGACCGGGTATCCACGAGAGATCGAGGCGAGCAGGCCGATGATGTTGTGGTCCGGCCACACCCAGCCGCGCTGGAACTCCGGTAGCTGCGCTTCGCCCTCGGCCACCCTCCGCAGCAGTTTGACCAGCTGAATCTTGTCGATCCCGAATGCTTGCTCAGTCACGACCCGCCCCCTCCTCGACACTGAACGCTGCCGAGAGGTTACCGGCGGTCGAGTGAGCACGAGGTCGGTGCTGAAATTCAAGCCGTCAGAGGGTGGCGTCTGCCCCCTGGCCAAGGGCCGTCGCGCCGCGTCTGCTCGGGATCGGTACACCTTTCTCCCCTGCCCCAGGCGGCCGGAGTTTCTCCCTGCCCCAGGTGGCCGGAGTCGTGACTTCGGGGTAGCTACCAAGGCCTTTTCGCCTACCCATCAGGAAACCGGCGCTTGCCCCCCGCGAACAGCCGGAGCACCGCACAGCGACACCCCCGCATGTCCTCAACGACCCGCATCACCGTCACGCTCCCCAGCGATCAGGTGGCGGAGTTCCGCCAGCTCGCGGACAACGTCTCCAGCTATGTGGCGGAAGCCGTGGCCCGCCAGATCCGGCATCAGCTTCTGGGCGACGACATTCGCCGGCACGAAGAAGAGCATGGAGCGACTTCAGCGACGAGGAGCGCGCCCGAGGCCCGCGCGAAGATCTCAGAGGGTGTCCTGCGAGCTGTCTGGGGGCTTCCCGTCGCCCCGGCCCGCAGGCACGGGTTCAGATGGGCTGAGACGTCGCAGCAGGCCGGCCCCTTGCTTTCGAAAAACGCTGCGCTTGAGGTCAATGAATACCTGTGCCGGCGACCTCAGAATTTAACGGTCCTCACCGGGAGAGTTTTTGCCGCGGCACGCACTGGAAAATATTTGACGCACGCAGGCCCCCATGGCGTGCTACTGTCGGAATCGGTTGCAGTTTTGGTACCCAAAAAAACTTCAAGCGCCTCCCGTCGGCCCATGCCGCAGGGAAGCGCTTTGTATTTCCGGTCATTTTCCGGGCGGGCATCATCGCGGCGACACGGTTTCCGTACAGTACGGACTCCGGTGTACTGCCCAAAGGAGATATGACATGGCTACTGGCACCGTGAAGTGGTTCAACGCGGAAAAGGGTTTCGGCTTCATCGAGCAGGACGGTGGCGGCGCCGACGTGTTCGCCCACTTCTCGAACATCGCCGCCCAGGGCTTCCGCGAACTGCAGGAAGGCCAGAAGGTCAGCTTCGACATCGCGCAGGGCCAGAAGGGTCCGACGGCCGAGAACATCGTTTCCGCCTGACGCCGGCGCGCATTTGGTAGCTGGGGCCCGCATCCCTTGGGGTGCGGGCCCCAGCTGCACGTATTTCTGCAGCGGTTCGCCTGCGGGAAATGTATTGAGGCACGCAGGCACCTCGGAGCCTCGCCCGGCGTTGCGTCCGGCGTTGCGTCCGGCGTTGCGCCGGATTCTTTTTCGCACGCCATTTATTAGTTTGCGCACGTCGAGACGGATTTCCCGTGGGCCACGTTCGCATTTCATTCGGTCCGTGCCTGTGATTCCTCGCGCTGCACTTACGCTGCGGAATTCCTTGATACGCGCCGTATCGAGGAAGGTTCTGTATGAACCCCACACGCACGAACAGCCGTTCCTCCCGGGCCCGCCGTAATGGCGGCCACGGGTACGACTCACCTGCTGGTTCGATGCGGGGCAGTCGCTCCGGTTCGTCCGCCCCGAGCCGTTCGGCAGGTCCGAGCCGTTCGGGTGGCAGGCGGCCTGCCGCGATGCAGGGGGAGTTCGCCCTGCCCGAGACGATCACTCCGGCGCTGCCCGCAGTCGACGTGTTCAGCGATCTCGACATGCCGAGGAGTCTGCTGACCGCGCTCACCGCACAGGGCGTCAGCATGCCGTTCCCGATCCAGGGTGCGACGCTGCCGAACTCTCTGGCGGGCCGTGACGTCCTGGGCCGCGGCCGGACCGGCTCCGGCAAGACTCTCGCCTTCGGCCTGGCCCTGCTGGCCCGTACCGCCGGGCAACGCGCCGAGCCCCGTCAGCCGCTGGCCCTGGTCCTGGTTCCCACCCGGGAACTCGCTCAGCAGGTCACCGATGCCCTCACCCCTTACGCCCGAGCCGTGAAGCTGCGCCTGGCCACCGTCGTCGGCGGCATGCCGATCGGCCGTCAGGCGAATGCCCTGCGGGGCGGCACCGAAGTCGTCGTCGCCACCCCCGGGCGCCTCAAGGACCTCATCGACCGCGGCGACTGCCGGCTGAACCAGGTCGCCATCACCGTCCTGGACGAGGCCGACCAGATGGCCGACATGGGCTTCATGCCCCAGGTCACCGCGCTCCTGGACCAGGTCCGCCCCGAGGGCCAGCGCATGCTGTTCTCCGCGACCCTGGACCGTAACGTCGATCTCCTGGTCCGTCGCTACCTCACCGACCCCGTCGTCCACTCCGTGGACCCCTCCCAGGGTGCGGTCACCACGATGGAACATCATGTCCTGCACGTACACGCTGCCGACAAGCACCGGCTGACGACGGAGATCGCGGCGCGCGACGGCCGGGTGATCATGTTCCTGGACACCAAGCACGCCGTGGACCGCCTCACCCAGGACCTCCTCGCCAGCGGTGTCCGGGCCGCCGCTCTGCACGGCGGTAAGTCGCAGCCGCAGCGCACCCGCACCCTCGCCCGGTTCAAGGCGGGCCACGTCACCGTCCTGGTCGCGACGAACGTCGCGGCGCGCGGCATTCACGTCGACCACCTCGACCTCGTAGTGAACGTGGACCCGCCGACCGACCACAAGGACTACCTCCACCGCGGCGGCCGTACCGCGCGGGCCGGCGAGTCCGGCAAGGTCGTCACCCTGGTCACCAACAACCAGCGCCGTGACATGACGCGCCTCATGGCGGCCGCCGGCATCGTGCCGCAGGCCACCCAGGTCCGCTCCGGCGAGGAAGCGCTCCGCCGGATCACCGGCGCCCGGACCCCCTCCGGCATCCCCGTGACGATCACCGAGCCGGCACCCGAGCGGCGCAAGCGCGGCACGGGCTCCCGCGGTCGACGCGGCCCCGCCGCGGCTGCCCGGCGCGTGAGCGGGCGGCAGTCCGCCTTCGACGCGGCGGCCTGAGCACCGCGTGATCCAGAAACTGACCCATCTCCGCAGGAGGCACATGGTGACCCCGGTCCAGGCACAGCCCCACTCGGCGAACGTCGGCCCCGCGCCCCGGGCGGCGCTCGACGCCATGAACACCGCCGGGCCACAGGTCTGCGACGACATGACCGTCGAGGTCGCCCTTTCCGTCATGGCCAGTGCCAGGACCGGACACCTGCGGGTCTGCGACAACGACGGCCTGTGCACCGGACTGGTCACCCGGGCCCGGCTCACCACCGTCCGCGACGGCCCCGCCTACACGGACCGGCTGCGGCTGCGCGACGTCCTCGGCGACCGCGGGCCGCACACCCCGCCCGCCACCATGACGGCCGAGTACGCCACGCACCACCGCAGGCCCGCTGCCCCGTCCGCCGTGGACGAGCAGGACAGCGCGTCGGGCGCCCTCGCCCCGGCCCCCTGAACCGTCTCACCACGACCGTCTCACCACGGCGGAACAATCTCCTTTCCCTCTCTGTGATCCCTGTGAGGCATCGTGCGCTGTGTTATCGCCCGCTTCCCGTTCGAACTCACCAGGAACGGCGTCCTGGACTCCATGAAGGGCATCAAGCCCGAGGAGGTCGTCGGCGAGTCCGTGACCATCGGCCGGCGCGCCTACCCTGCCAAGCAGGTCGGCGAGGTCATCACCCGCCAGGACCGCCGCGACTTCAGCGCCGGCGAAGTCCTCCGGGCCATGACCAGGCTCGGCTTCACCTGCAGCAGCCTCCCCCGGGCCGCCGCCCCCACCCGCGCCCTCAGCCCGCTCCAGCACGCCTCCGAGATGCTCGGCGTCCCGATGGGCCGTCTGACTGCCTGACCGTTCGGCTGGGGGAGCGCGAGCCGACAACCGAACAGCCAGGAGGGCCCGACCGGCACATGCCGGTCGGGCCCTCCCGTTTGCCTGCGGGTTTGTCCGCGCGGCGCGACGTCAGTGATCGGAGTAGCTGAAGTCGCCCATGGTCCAGGCGCTGACATCCGCGATCGAGACGCGGTACATCCCACCCGTCTCCGGGATCCCCACCGTGCCCTGAAGGATCCGCGCCATATGGAAGTGCAGATACGCGGGCGGCCCCTCCCCCTGCGTCGTAGCGGTGAACATGGCGGAGAACTCGCCCAGCCGGGACGAGTCCGTCAGGACCTCCGACACCCGTTGCCTCCACACGGCTTCGGGCGCCAGCCGGCCGGTGATGACAGCACCACCGGTGACCACGGTCAGGGACATCTGATTGCTGTGCCCGGACTCCACAAGCGTGGCGACGTCTACGAGCAGCTCGTCAGGCTTCGACATGGGAGCCGATCCTATTCACGAGTCGTCCCGTCCCCCCGACCGGTCGTTGTGCCGATCTTGCTGCCGGGCAAGTCGGACAGTCGCTGTCGTCCCCTCAGGGACCAGGCGGATGACCGCGGTCGCTCCGGCGAGCCGGTTGACCACGGGTCGGCCGGAGCCTCCGGCAAGGTCAATTACCTCCCCACCAGACACGCGAAAATCTCTGTTGGCCGGAGTAGACATTGAGTGGTGGCGTGACTATGGTTTCTCTCGTACCCCAGAGAGACAGTAGGGCCTGGCAGAGACGGACTGCCGGCAGTGCATGTAGTCGCAGGACGGTACGGCGGTGGAGTTTCGAAGCCTGGGTTGTTGCAGGACGGCGACGGGACTGACGGCCGGACCGGGTGGCCCGCAGTGAGGGGCCGCCGAAGCGGGACCGCTGTCATGGAAGTTGCGGTACCCGTGAGTGCAGTTCGCAGTACCCAGCAGTGAAGTGACCGAGCGGTACCTCGGTGAAGGCGTCGGCTGCGGACGCGCGCACCGGGAAGTTCGGCAGTGGGGTTCCAAGCCGGAGCAGACGCAGGAAGGGCAACGGGGCCGGCTGCCGGAGAGCGGCGCTGTCGCAGGCCGCTGAGCAGTACGCAGTACCAGCAGTACGCAGTGCCCCATGGTGGGCAGTTGATCGCCGAGGGAAGAACGGAGGAGCCCGCGCCATCAGGATCGCCCGGGCCGGAGCATTGAGCCCGGGTACCGCAGGACATCGATAGTGAGGTGGTCTCCGGTCAAGCAACCGCGATCCCCGCACTCCCGACAGCAGCCAGGTCGGGTCTGCGGACACAGAATGCCGGTGCGGTATCAAGGCCGGCAGGTGGTGTAGTAGTTCCTTCGGGGCCCTGGTGCCGTACGGCACCAGGGCCCCTCCATGCGTTCCACAAGAGAGGTGCAAGTGACAGCAGACGACTCGTACGGCCGACTTGACGACGACGACTACCCCGCCTACACGATGGGCCGGGCCGCCGAGATGCTCGGCACCACCCAGGGTTTCCTCCGCGCCATCGGCGAAGCCCGCCTGATCACTCCCCTGCGCTCGGAGGGTGGCCACCGCCGCTACTCCCGCTACCAACTGCGCATCGCCGCCCGCGCCCGCGAACTGGTCGACCAGGGCACGTCCATCGAGGCCGCCTGCCGCATCGTCGTCCTGGAAGACCAGCTGGAAGAGGCGCAGCGCATCAACGCCGAGTACCGTCGCGCCGCCGAATCGGCAGAGCCGCCGACCGAGAGCTGAGGCGGTGCGCGCCCGCCGGAAACCAGGGCGACCGGCGGGCACCGCGCACAGATGCAGGCGATTCCTCTGGTGACGGAGTGTGCGGGCGTGTACCGTCCCGGTGAGTTGTCGTGGTTCGGAAGTTCCCTCTGCCCACTCCTTCGGTGTGGGCGTTCTGCTGTGCTGTGCCGCAGGAACCAGGGCGATCACCTCCGCCTTCCGCATGCAGCGGAAGGCGTTAATCGACTGGAAGGCATGAGACATGGCTAAGGGAACCGTGAAGTGGTTCAACGCGGAGAAGGGCTTCGGCTTCATCGCTCAGGACGGTGGCGGCCCGGACGTCTTCGCCCACTACTCGGCGATCAACTCCTCGGGCTTCCGTGAGCTCCAGGAGGGTCAGGTCGTGACGTTCGACGTCACGCAGGGCCAGAAGGGCCCCCAGGCGGAGAACATCAACCCGGCCTGACCCTTCCCGCTGCACCGGCGGAACCGGGATCCCCCGGGTCCGGCCGCACGAGCGTGAGCGAGCCCCGGACCGAGTCGGTCCGGGGCTCGCTCACGCTCATGCGGGGTTTGGACGTATGCGCGGGCGCCGGCCGGGCGACGACGGCCGACACCGGGTGACGACGGCCGACATCGGCCGACGACGGGTGACGACGGGTGACGACGGGTTTGGCGTGCGGGGGCGACGGAACCGGGTAACGTCTTTGTCATGTTCTTCCAGACACCGATTTACGAGTGAGAGCGTGACGGGCCCCTGCTGACGTCCCCGATGTCGCCGCGCCCGTCCCCCACCGATGAATCCGTAGATCACCTCACTTCATTCCGGGAGAACTCATGACCGTGAGCAAGAACATCAACAACCCCGTGGGCATGGGCGGCGGCCAGCGCAAGCGGCTGTCCCGCGCCGAACGGCAGAACAATGGTCCGCACCGCAATCTCGACCGCAAGGGTGCCGCTGACCGGAAGGCCGAGCTGGTGCGCAAGATGCGTGAGAAGGCAGGAGCAGGGCAGGCGGGCGACGACACCGCGCAGAGCTGACGCACCGCCGCCGCAGGGTCGCGGCACCGCATTGGACAGGGTCCGGACCGCGACGCGCGGTCCGGGCCCTGTTGCCGTACCGGGCGCGGCCGGTCCCGCTCAGCTCCCGGCCGGTCCCGCTCAGCTCCCGGCCGGCCACTCGGGGTGCCGCTGAGGAAGTGGCCGGCGTGATCCCTGCCCGTGATCACGCCACCGCACAGGCGGGCCGGCAGCTGTTCGATCGCACGGCGCCCGTCTTCAGTCGTACCGTGGGCTCTTTGGAACGCCGACGTCCGGAAGGCGGAACGGTCACGGCGGGAACAGCCGGTCCAGTCGGCACCGTTGGATCAGCCGAGGGACCGGCACCGTTCGGGCGGGGAGCAGGGAGACCACGAGGTCGTCCGCCCAGCCCGGGCCCGGGCCCCGGTATCGCGGTGTGTTCGCCGCGTATTCGGATCAGGACGTAGCTCTGCAGGAGGACTGTTCTTCATGACTGACCGACCCTTGACGCTCATGGCAGTGCACGCCCACCCCGACGACGAGGCCACCAGTACCGGAGGGGTCCTCGCGCGGTACGCGGCGGAGGGCATCCGGACGGTTCTCGTGACGTGTACCGACGGCGGCTGCGGTGACGGACCCGGGGGTGTCAAGCCGGGCGAACCCGGCCACGATCCGGCGGCCGTCGCCAGGATGCGCCGTCAAGAACTCGTTGCGAGCTGCGACGTCCTGAAGATCAGTGATCTGGAGACGCTGGACTACGCCGACTCCGGGATGGTGGGCTGGCCCAGCAACGACGCCCCCGGATCCTTCTGGCAGACCCCCGTGGAGGAAGGCGCCGGCCGGCTGGCGGAACTCATGCGGCGCTACCGGCCCGATGTGGTCGTCACCTACGACGAGAACGGCTTCTACGGCCACCCCGACCACATTCAGGCCCACCGCATCACGATGGCCGCGCTGGAAATGACCGCCCTGACACCGAAGGTGTACTGGACGACAATGCCCCGCTCGATGATGCAGCGGTTCGCCGAGACCATGCTGGAGTTCCGGGAGGGCATGCCGGAGCCGGATCCTGCCGAGACCGCCGCGATAGCCGAGATCGGCCTCCCCGACGACGAGATCACCACGTGGGTGGACACCACCGCATTCAGCGGCCAGAAGTTCGATGCGCTGGCCGCGCACGCCAGCCAGGGCGAGAACATCTTCTTCCTCAAGATGGGCAAGGAGAGGTTCGGCAAGTTGATGGGCGTGGAGACTTTCGTACGTGTCAAGGACGCCACCGGAGCGGCCGTGCCGGAGAACGATCTCTTCGCCGGACTGCGCTGATCCGCCCAGGACTCATCACCGCGCGGCCGTGCCCCAACGTGCCCGTGGCCTCGGTGGACAGCGGTCGCCAGGGGCTTCGCCGCAGCCTTGAGAGGACGGCCGCAAACGGCGATCACTCCGGTTCGGAGGTCATCGTCCGGCCGAAGCCCGGGGTAATTCCCGCGCCCGGGTCGGGAAGGCGGCGTTCGCCGGTTTCTTCCCTACCGCCGCATGGCAGGTTTTGCCGTGCGGCGGTTGGGCGTCCGCGCGGAACACCGCACCCGAGGGCCTGTGGCATTGATCACAGCGAAAGTGTGGGCGGCGAACACAACTGCACCCTTTCGTCTTTTCTGTCGGTCGCGCTGTTGTGGTATGAGCCGGAACAGGTGAAGAACTCGTGGTGGTGGACGGTTGGTCCGGCCATACGATCCCCTCAAGTCGCATCTGCGTGCCCCCTCCCGCAGCGACCCCTTCTTCTTTTTCGGACACCGAAGGGCCCTTGTGAAGATTCGCCCGGTACTTGCCACAGCTGTTGCCGCCGCAGTGACCATGCCTGCTCTCCTGCTGTCGGTCACCCCCGCGTTCGCCGACGACAAGCCGGCAGCACAGACGCAGGACAAGTCGCACGACAAGACTCAGGACAAGCCGTCCATCGCGGAGTTGGAGAAGGCCGCCGCGGCCGCGAAGGTGGTGTACGACGACGCCGTAGAGGCCGAGAGTGCCGCCAAGGCGGCGCTGGAAGCCATCCTGTCCGACACTCATCCTCTGGCCGTGGCCGCGAAGGCCGCGCAGACCGCGGCGGCGGAGGCCGCTGCCGCGAAGGTGACCGCCGACCAGGCGGTCACTGACGCCCAGGCCGCGGTCGACGCACTGCCGGAGACGGCCACCGAGGAGGAGAAGGCCGCCGCCGCGACCAAGCTCACCGAGGCGAAGGCCGACGCCGAGACCGCCAAGGAGGCCAAGGACGCCGCCGATGCCGCGGCCGTGGAGGCCTTGGACGCGCGGGACGACGAGCAGGTCGCCGCGTTCCGGAAGCTGGGCCAGGCGCAGAAGGCCACCAAGGAGGCCCTCGCCGACAAGACCGCCGCCGACGAGGCGCTGGCCAAGGCGAAGGAGGAGGCGGAGGAGGGCGGCGAGGACGGTGAGGACTGTGTCCCCGAGGCCAGGCTCACCACGGTCGTCACGGGTCTGCCGTCCACCGTCGTCGCCGGTACGAAGGTCGACTTCAACCTTCGGGTGACCAACGGCACCGAGAAGACGATGGACGAGGTGCTTCCGTTCGCCTACGTCCACGCGACCGACCGGAGCGGGCTCAAGAGCACCGACGACCTGGTGCATCTGCAGTGGTCCTCCGCCTCGTCCTCGAAGTGGAAGACCGTCGACAACAAGCACTACATGGACGCCATCAGCCCGCTGAAGGCCGGTGCCCACGCCGACATCAAGATGCGCCTCAAGGTCGACGCATCGGCCCCCGCGGGCAACGGCATCACCTTCGTCGCCGGTGACTACTTCAACGACAACGGCACCTGCGGCGGGAACCCGGACCTCAAGGGCTACGAGTTCCTGATCGCCGCCGCGGGCAGCAAGCCCGGCAAGGTCGACGACGCCAAGCCCGGCACCACCAAGCCGAACACCTCGGACGTCAAGGCGCAGAGCAGCGCGTCCCGTCCGGTGAGCGGCAGCCTCGCCGCCACGGGCTCGTCCTCCGCGTTGCCGCAGCTTGCCCTCGCGAGCGGCGCGGCCGTGGCGATCGGCGGCGGCGCGGTGTTCCTCGTACGCCGTCGCAGGGCCGGCTCCCACGCCTGACGCACGGGGTGCGGTGCCGACCGGACGCCGCATGGGATGCGGTGCCGACCGGACGCCGCACGGGGTGGGGTGCCCGGTCGGCGCCCCGCCCCCGCGCCGCGTCCGGCGGCGACTCCCGTCTCCCGTCTCCCGTCTCCCGTCTCCCGTCTCCCGTCTCCCGTCTCCCGTCTCCCGTCTCCCGTTACATGAGAACGCGCCCGTTCACGGTTCGGCGCGATCGGCCCGCCCGGCCTCGTTGTCGCTGTCGGAGGTGTGAACATGCCCGAGCACTCAAGCGAAGTGCCGACCGCGCTCTATCCGGAGTCGGCGGTGCCGGGCGGCCTGGCAGAAGCGCTGGCTCGCGAGGCGGTCCGGCGTGGGCACTGTGCCGAACCGCTGGGTCCCGTCGACGGGTACGGGCCCGCGGTCGCCGCGCGCTGTGCACGTGGCGAGGCGCAGTTCACCGTGTACGCGACCAACACGGACGAACGCGAGTTCCGCATCGAGATCTCCACGGACTCCGGATGGCCCTGGGGCGCCTTCGGCAGTACCGATGACCTCGCGGTGGTCGGCGCCGTCCTGCACGCCTGGCGCGAGGGCGCGTCGCTCGGCCGACTGCGGCGCGAGTGGACGTTGCTGGCGGCGACCCCGCTGGAAGCGGCACCGCCGGGGAGGGTGGTCTCGACCGCATGGCGGCTGACCCTGGAACGCTCGCCGGTGATCAGGCTGGGCGACGCCGAGCTGGCCGAGGCCCTGTACGCGCAGCCGGCCCTGCGGGTGTTCTTCCCGTTCCCGTCGCACGGGGAATTCAGCCTCCTCAGCAGTACGGCTGATCCCTTCTACGAAGAGGTTCCACGTGCGGTGCCGAGCGGAGACGGGCTGTGGAACGTGGTTCTCCTCCGCTCGCTGTGGTCGCCGCACATTCCGTCGCGTGTGCTCGGATCCCGCCTCGGCGCCCACGAGGCCGCTGCGCTGATAGCCGCGAACATTCCTGCGGGCAGTGGCCCGGCCGTCGAAGGCGGCTGGCCGCAACAGCCGTCGGCAAGACCTCGGTGATCGGCGTCGTCGGCGGCCGACGCCCCTGCGTTCCTCGGTCGAGGTGGGTGGCCGAGCGGGTCCGTACGGTCAGGTCTGTCCGTTCCGGCCCGCCCTCTCGCCCGGGCATTGAACTGAAGGCGTCCCGCACTCCCGCACCTCTGTGGCCTTTCCCGTCAACCACGTTCGAGGCCCGGTACGGCGTGAGGCCCTGCGCTGTCACGGGGCGGTCCGGTGGGCGCGGCGGGCGCCGGCGACGACCAGGGCTCCGGCCAGGAGCACGACGAGGGCCGCGGCGCGCAGCGCGGTGTCGGCGCCGCGGATGAACGCTTCGGTGATGGCGGTGTGGTCGGCCGGGGACAGTGTGAGTGCCTCCTGCACCGTACGCGGGAGCGGCGTGTGCCGGCCCAGGTCGGCAGGCAGGTGGTGGGTGAACCCGGCTGTGAGGATGGTGCCGACCACAGCCACCCCGAGCGCGCTGCCCAGTTCGCGGGTCGCGGACTGCAGGCCTCCGGCGATGCCCGCCCGCTCCACGGGCAGGGCCGAAGCGATCTGAGCGGTCAGACAGGGCGCGGCCAGCATGATGCCGAGCCCGATGACGAACAGACCGGCCGCGTATACGGGGTAGGCCATGGTCGAGGCGTACGAGAGGCCGAGCAGGCCGGCGCCGGTGAGCGCGAAGGCCGCGGAGAGTGTGGCGGGGATGCCGATGCCGCGGATGAGCCCGGGAACGTAGCGGGTGCCCACCAGGAGCGGGACGGTCAGCGGGATGACCCCGAGCCCTGCTTCCAGGACGGAGAAACCACGCCCGTATTGCAGGAGTGAGGCGTTGACGTAGAAGAGTCCGAAGCTTCCGAAGAACGTGATGGTCATGCCGAGACCGGCGCTGCTGAGCACCGCGCTGCGGAACAGCCTCGGGTCGAGCATGGGATGGGGGACGCGCAGCTCGACACGTACCCAACACAGGCTCAGCAGAAGGCTGCAGGCGAAGGCGCCGAGCACGACCGTGCTGCCCCAGCCCTGTTCGGGCCCTTCGATGATTCCGATCAGCAGTGCCACGAAGGCCGCGACGAACAACAGTGTGCCGGGCAGGTCGAGGGTGCGGTCGAGCCGGGCACTGCGCGGAGCGGACCGTGCCACCCACACCGAGCAGCATGCCGCGATGAGGGCGACCGCCGCGAACAGCGCGCGCCAGGAGCCCGCGCCGAGCACGGCGCCGCCTCCGACGTTGCCGACGACGCCGCCGATGCCGGTGGCCGCCGCCCAGACGGCCAGTGCGTGCGAGCGCCGCCCGGGAGCAGTGGCGTGCAGCAGGATGCCGACGCAGTTGGGCAGGACGCACGCGGCGCCCAGGCCCGTGATGGCGCGCCCGATCAGCATGATCGCCACGTTCGGGGCGATGGCCGACACGACGGCGCCGAACGCGAATATGCCGAGCCCCGCCATGAGGACGCCCTTGCGGCCGAGCTTGTCGCCGACCGCGCCGGCGGGGATGACCAGGCAGGCGAAGATCACGACGTAGGCGTCGACGATCCACAGCAGGTTCGACGAGGTCGGTCGCAGTGAGCTCGCGGCCAGTTGGGGCACCGCCAGGTTGATCGACGCGACGAAGCCGACGACCAGGGCGGTGCACACACTCACGCAGGCGAGCACGGAGCCGGACCGCTGCACCGGGCGCGGGGCGCCCTCGGGTATGGGAGCCATCGCTCTCGATTCCTTCTGGGGGTCGAAGTACACGGAGCACGGCCGGACACCGTCCGACGGACCCTCCCGGAACCGGGTGGGGAAAGGCCGGACACCCACTTACGAGTCACCGTGCACCGTAAAGGTAGCACATACGAGACACAGTGCCTCGTATAGAGTGGCGGCATGGTGGATGGAAGTGGCCGCGGACGGCCCCGCAGCGAAAGCGCACGCTCCGCCGTGCTGCACGCCGTCGACGACCTCCTGGTGGAGGTCGGGTACGCGGCCCTGACCATGAAGGGCATCGCCGAGCGGGCGGGCGTGGGCCGTCAGACCGTGTACCGCTGGTGGTCGAACAAGGCGGAAGTCCTCTATGAGGCCAGCGCCCTCGACGCCCGGCACGAACTGTCCGTGTCCATCGGTGACGACCCCCGCGAGGACCTCAAGGCGTATCTCGACGCCCTCGTCACCTTCTTGTCGCGCTCCCACGCGGGCGCGGCCTACCGTGCCCTCATGGGGGAGGCGCAGCACGACGCGGACGTCGCCGCGCTGCTCACCTCCCGCGACATCCTCGGGGAGAGCGCCGCGGAGGTCGTGGAGGCGGCGCGGAGGTCGAGCGGCACCGGTCTCTCGCTCGAACAGGCGACCGCGCTCCTGATCGGCCCGCCCTTCTTCCACATCCTGTCCGGGCGCGGTGCGGACGGCATCGACACCGAACAGCTCGCCGAGCAGTTCATGCGCACCCTGAACCATCCGGGAGCATGAGGCGCCCCAGCGCCCGGCACACGACGCGTGCCCCGCACTCCTCGCCCGCCCGGCACACCCCGTACTCCCCGTACTCCCCGCACTCCTGACCCGCCCGGCGCTCCTGGCCTGCCCGGCACACCCCCGGCCCTCCCGGTGCACCCGCCACTCCCGTCACTCCCGGAGCAGAGGGGGCCGGTGCCGTGACATGAAGAAGCCCCGGGCCAGTGGCCCGGGGCTTCTTCGCCGCCCGGAACTCTGCGGTCAGCCGCGACCGCCCGGACGCCGTCGCCGCGGGCCACGACGCCCGCCCACGCACAACGCCCGGCCGGGAAGCCGACGCGGCTTCCCGGCTGCCGTCAGGTCAGATCGTCGGCGTGTCGTCGACGATCTCCTTGTGCGGCTCGACGATGAACTTCCAGCCCTCGCTGGGCTCCAGGAACCGCACTCGGGTCGGGTAGATGTCCAGTGCACGGCGGTCGCGGTTCTGGCTGTTCGCGTTCTTCCGCGCCCGGGCCGGCTCCTCGTACAGGTCGACCTTGACGTCCGGTACCTCGACGACTTCCTCGCTCCAGCGCTGCACGACTCCCGCACCGAACGCGTCCCGCGCGGCGGAGTAGAGCGACTCCAGGGACTCCATGTTCCCGCTGGGCACGAAGAGGGCGAGGTTCAGGAGGACGCCGGCGCTCCGGAGGACCTCGATCTCCTCCCCCGCCTTGTCGGCGACCCAGATCCCGCTCTCTTCGGAATTGTCCGGGAGAACGTGAACCTCCTCACCGAAAACCGTCCTCGCAGCGAAGGATCCCCCCTCGAAATTCTTGCCCGGCTCCGTGAGGAAAGCCGGGGCGTAGCAGTCGAGAGGAAGGTCGCCCGTCCCTGCCGAGACGAAGATGGCGTCCTGGGGTCCCAAGCCTGAAATCTCTTCGGCCGTAAGACGTCGAGCCGTAACCTTCTCGGTATTCACGCCATTCCCCTTTTAATCGCGGCGTCCTGTGAATTCATTAAGACTCTACCACGAAAATGATCAACCACTTCCCATTGCGCAGACCTTCGCATCAACGGTGCAACCGGCCGACCCTGTGGGAAATTCCCTACGGACGTGCGGCGATCAACTCCCTTGCATCGGCAAGGAATCGCGGCATCGATGGAGAAATGCGACGACCCCTGGGAGGCGTCACCCCATTTCTTGACCGCTTTCAGTAAAGGCATCCCGACCGCCGAGGTTCAGCCGGTCGAGTTTCCGACGCGAGCGCCGCGCGGGACGGGGACGAAACGAGCAGGCCGCACAGCCGGGGTGCTTTTTTGACGCGCATTCGGGATGCGCTTCCGAGGCACACATCCGCAGGGCGTATTCAAGGTTTCCTGTGTTCACGCAACGATAAAACCCGGGCCGCACACATGGAGTGACAACACGTGTCGGAGCCGGGTTCGGGCGGGCTTTCCGATTTCGGCGACACATCAGCACCCGCGAATCTCCTCACACCGTGCCGTGCGCCAGGTCTCGCCCGCAGCCGTGACCCCCCGCCCACCGGTGAGGGATCGGCGGACCCTTTCATGGTACCGCCGTACCAACATCATGGTACGGTCGTATTACGAAGAATGGATCTGCCAGGAGGTGCCACCGTGCCCGACAACCCGACCCGTGCACGCCGCGACGTCGGCCGCTACGTCAACGACACCTTGCGCGACCGGTACTTCGCCGCCTGCGACGCGCTCTACGCGATGGGCGCGCCCGCCCGCTCCGAGACGGACGTGGAGACGAGCTTCGGCACCACGCACGTGTACCGGTACGGCCCCACCGACCCGGCCGCCGAGTCCCGCACTCCGGTGGTCCTGATCCACGGCGCGGGCTACTGCTCGGCGATGTGGTACCCCAACACCCCCGCGCTCAGCGCCGAACGGCCCGTCTACGCGCTCGACACCCCCGGCGACGCCGGGCGCAGCGTCCACCGCGAGCCCATGTGGCAGCCCGAGCGCGCCGCGCAGTGGATGGACGAGGCCCTCGACGCGCTCGGCCTCGACCGGGTCCACCTCGTCGGCTCGTCCTACGGCGGCTGGCTGGTGCTCAACCAGGCGCACCGACGGCCCGGGCGGCTCGCCTCCGTCACCGCCCTCGACCCGGGCGGCCTGGAGAAGGTGGGCCTGCGCTTCTTCGCCTGGATCTTCGTGAGCCTCTTCGCCAGCTTCGCTCCCAAAGCGCTGCGTCCGCGCCTCGCATCCTGGCTGGAGCAACCGGTCCTCGCCGTTCCCGAGTTGCGGAAGTGGGTCCGGACAGGTGCCCGGGCCTTTCGGATTCGCCGTCCCGCGCCTCTGCCGCTGGCCGAGGACGCGCTGCGCTCCATCCGCACCCCGCTCTACCTCATCATGGGCAGGCACAGCCTCCTGGTGCACCCGCAGCGGCAGTTGGAGCGGGTGCCGCGCCTGATCCCCGGCGCCCGCGCCGAGATCATCGCCGCCACCGGCCACGGGCCGCAGATCGACCACCCCGACATCGTCAACGCCCGGATGCTGGGCTTCATGAAGGACGTCGACTCTGCCGAGCCGGCCACCGTCGACGACGCGGTCGACGCGTAGAGCCTGCGGCCGGAATCACCGGCGCCGGGGCGACGGCTGTGAACCACGGGCCCCGAAGGGCCCCACCCGCGTCAGCCGCCCGTCCCGGCATCGATGGAGGACAGGCCGGCGCGGGCCGCGGTCATGAAGGCGGTCTTGTGCTCCTCCAGGTGCTCGTTGACCTCGGTGTCGCCGATCTCGCGCCATACCGCCTGGTTGAGCGCGCGAGCATACGCGTGGACGGCGGAGTGCAGGGCCGGATCGCAGAGCAGCACGAGGTGTCGTTCGGCGACCCAGAGCGTGGTCATGGTGTTGCCGGCGGATTCACTCCAGCCGTCGTCTTCGTCGCCCCATGGATCAGGGCGTCTGTAGGCCGCTCGTTCGGCCTCCTGGGCGCATGCGATGAACTCCTTGATCGCTTGCAGCTGTTCGGCCCGGCGCGCCTCGCCGGTAGCCGCCCTCAGCCGCCGTTCCTCGACCCGCTCCGCGGAACGCTGGGTGACGCGCTGGGACAGGGCCGTCAGCCCGCCACCGAGCGCGACACCCGTGAGCGAAAGAACCGAACTCCACACGTCCAAGGCCACTCTGTCCCCCTGAGACAACTCCTTGCGCGGGCTGCTTTCCCGAGCTCGGAACGCCGGTTCGCCACTAGAATCCACGCGTGCCCGAGGAACCGTCCCCCGAGACAGTACGCCGCGCGGTCACTCGTGGCCGTGGAGCCGGATTCGAGGTGCCCGAGGGCGAGGCGTCCGCCACCGCGGAAAGGCTCAACCGGCAGCTCGCCGGGCAGAACATCCGGGTGTTCGTCTCCGGACCCACGACCTGCACGGCGCTGCGACTGGTCGATGCGCACGAGGCCCGACGCACCCGGCCCGAGCTGGAAACCCTCGTCGCCGACTTCCGCGGCCTGGCACAGACCCTCACCCGGAGTTCCGAGCTGGGCACGCTCGACGAGAACGTCTGGTGGGCTGCTCCGCACGGCGAGCACTGCCGCTTCGAGAACCTCGGGACCGGCGTGATCGTGGAGGCCCACACCCAGGCCCCCGACACGGTCGACCCGTACTTCCTCCTGCGCTTCGCCGAGACCACGGGACGCTATCCCGCCGTCCTCGACGCCTGCGTCCACGGCTTCCACGACATGAGCCGCCTGCTGGAGATGGCGGGCGTCCTATGAATGAACGCGGTGCGGTTCGGTGACGGGCGGTTCCGCCGGTGCTGCTGATCCGTTGCCGTGGCGGGGCTTCTACCGTACGGGCAGGCCGAAGGAGTAGCCCTGCTGCCTCAGCCAGGGAAGGATCTCGCGCAGAGCGGCCAGGGTCTGGGAGCGGTCTCCGCCCGCGTCGTGGAAGAGGACGGTCGGGCCGTCGGAGATCTCGCGCTTGACGGTGGCGACCATGACGTCCGCGCCGGGGCGCTCGAAGTCCTTGGTGTCGACGTTCCAGCCCAGCGGCCGCATCCCCCGGGACGCGGCGAGGTGCCGGCTGTACGGGGTGAAGGCGCCGCCCGGGGCCCGGTAGTACTGCGGGCGGACGCCGCCGGAGGCCTTGGTGATCATGCGTTCGGCGTCCAGGATCTGCTGGGACTGGTAGGCCTCGGACTTCTTGTCCATGGAGGTGTCGTGCGAGACCGTGTGGTTGCACAGCCGGTGCCCGCCCGCCACGACCGCCTTGACCAGGTCCGGGTACGCCTGGGCCTGCGTGCCCACCATGCAGAACGTGGCCTTTACGCCGTTGTCCTTCAGCAGTTGCAGTACCTGGGGCGTCCAGGTCGGGTCCGGTCCGTCGTCGATGGTGATGTTGACGCCCCGGGGGCCGCGGTCCGAGGCGTGGGCGATCTCCTCCGCCACCTTGGACACGTTCTGGTCCTGGTGCCGGGCGTCCGGCGTCGAGACAGATGCTTCCGGCTGCCGCCCTCCGGCGGTGTCGGCCTGCGCGGTCCAGACCGAGGTGGCCGCGGCCATCGCCGTCACACCGAGCGCCGCCGCGAGAAGCCGGCTGTGCCATCCCCGTCCCCTGTGCTTCGCCATGTCCGCCCGCCCCTTTGTCGTCTCCGCCGTTGCCCTGCGCCCATCTAGACATACGAACGGCCCGGTGGGATGCCTCGGTTACCGTTCGCGGACAAATCTGCAGGGGGCCGGCGACAAACGCAGGAGTTCCGCGACAGGTTCTGCCCGGTCGGTACGGCCATGGCCGACCGAGCAGAGCCATCCGCCCGTCCCCCGTCCGTCCGCCCGCCTGGACGTCCGTTCGTGCTGACGGCGCCGCCCCCGCCCGGACCGCCGTCGGGGGCGGGCCGGTTCAGACCGCCTCGGGTTGTGCTTCCGGCTGCCGCGCCGATGAAGTGGCCGGCTCCCATCGGGAGGTGGTCCGCACATAGCCGTAGATCACCGAGGCCATCGCCAGTACGAGCAGTGGTCCGGCCACCCACGGGAGCCTGGCCATCTCCAACGGCAGGTAGCGGTAGGACAACAGGAGCGCCGCGAAGACGGCTGTGCCGTAGGCGACCAGCCGGAGCCCCGATCGGTCCCAGCCGCGGTCGAACGAGCGCAGGGCCGCCTCGATCGTGAGGGTGAACACCACGCCGGCGATGAGATCCGCGCCGTAGTGATAGCCGAATCCCAGCGTTGCGGTGAGTGTGGCGATCAGCCAGAACGTGCCCGCGTACCGCAGGAACCGCGGGCCCCTGCGGGAATGGATGAAGATCGCGGTGGCCCATGCCGTGTGCAGGCTGGGCATGCAGTTCCGCGGGGTGATCCCGTCGAACGGCATGGAGTGCGGCGCCTCGACCGGCGCCGGCGTCACCGGCCACAGGTCGCCCAGCGACCACGGCGCGCTGGACGACGTGTCCGACCACCACAGGCTGACGGACGCCCAGTGCTCGGTGCCGGTGCCATAGGCGTAGAGCGGCCCGACCACCGGGAAGATCATGTAGATGGCCGGCCCGAGGAGGCCGATCACCAGGAAGGTGCGCACCAGGTGGTGGACCGGGAAGCGGCGTTCGACGGCCACATTGCGCAGTTGGTACAGGGCGACGAGGACCGCGGCCACCGCGAGCTGGCCGTAGACGATGTCGAGGAAGTTGAAGCCGATCGGGCCGGTGGCCGTGACGAGCCGGCCCACCAGCCACGACGGGTTGCCCAGCGCGTGATCGGCGACCGCCACGTACTGGTCGAGCACCATCGGGCGGGACTTGGAGGTGATGAGCAGCCAGGTGTCACCGGTCTTGCGGCCCGCCACCAGCAGCAGGCCGAGCCCGACGCCCTTCAGTAGCAGGGCGCGTTCCGGGCCGGTGCGGCGGGTGACGGCGATGACCGCGACGCCCAGGATCACCCACAGCGCGCCGTTGCCGAAGGGATGCCCCTCGGTCACCTCGATGCCGGCCGCCCACCGGACCACCAGGAAGACGACGTCGATACCGATCGCGGCGGCAACCGCGATGAACCGCTGCCGCCAGGTGAGCACCAGCATCATCAGCGCCATGCCGGAGTACAGCAGGAAGCCCGACTTGGGGGCGACCACCACCTCTTTCGCCTGGCTGACCATCGGCCCCGGCAGGCCGTAGTGGTGCGCGGCGATCTCCAGCGCGACGAGGAAGCCGAGGGTCACGACACCCGCCAGGGCCCAGAGCCTCGCCCGTGGCCGGCGCCACAAGGGGAGCGGGGGTCCGGAATCCATTCGCGAAAGGTCCTGCGATATTCGATTTCTCAATTTTCGGCCGATTTTCTAGATTTTGGTCAGATGTAAAGGCGGGTTCCGCTCGCCACCTTCCGATCGGACCGCTTTCTCCCTCACGAAGAACAGTCCGCCCGACAAGGGAAGACGAAAAGATTACAGTCCGGGTTCAGCCGCGTTCCCGGCCGCCCATTCACCTGCCATTGGGCGACCGCCGGCCGGCCGCCGACGGCCGGAGTCACCCGGTGACGGTGAAGGCGGCCGGAGTCACTCGGTGACGGTGAACGGGGTGTCGGCGCGCTTGTCGCTGTCCAGCCCTCTGACCTCGACCGACTTCTGCTGGTCGTCCGCATAGGTCGCGGGGACCTTGATCTCCGCGACGAAACCTCCGTCGGACGAGGCCGTGACGTCCCGGAGGTCCCAATCCGCGCTGTAGCTGCCGTGGAAGGTGATGCGTACGCGCTCGCCCGACGCGAAGCCCGAGCCGGTGAGGGTGACCACCGAGCCGACGGCCCCGCTGTCCGGGTTCGCCTCGATCCGGGGATTCGCCGACACCTCGGGGGCCGGGTCCTGGGCGGGGAGGGACTGGACCGGCTGCGCGGCGGGCGGGGACCCGGGCCTGGACGGGGACGGCGCGGTGGCGGACGGCCGGGTGGAGGCGGCCGGTCCCGGCTGTGCCGCGGGCTTGCCGTTGTCACCCACGGCCACGGCGGTGATGACGGCTGCCACGATGGTGGCCGCCGCGGTGACCAACGCCCCGATCACCGCACCCTTGTTCATCCCGCCGCTCGGGGCGGGGGACGGCGGGCCCGGCGGAATCGTGGGGGCGGGCGGGGGCGTCGGGAGCGTCGGCCCCGGCGGCGTCGCGGGGCCGGGCGGAGTCGCGGGGCCGGGCGGGGGTGGCATCGAGGGACGGGGCGCGTGGGCCTGGGGCGGGGGAACAGCGCCGGGCAAGGGGCCCGCACCGCCGGGTTCGGACACCGTGCAACCTCCAGAGGCAGTGGCCTGATCAAGAATGACCAGACTATCGGAGGTGACTATTCGTCATTTGCCTTTTGTTCGGCGCTTCTTGTCAATTACCGATCGCGACAGTTTTCGGTGGGGCGGCTTCTTCCAGCCGCTTCCGCTCCGGCTCAGGGCGTTTCCCGTCCGGCCGGGGCTGGGGTCGCGCAGAGTGGTCCGTATGACGACACCCGCAGAGCTGCTCCGCTCCTTCGCCCGCACCCGCGCATCGCTCGACGGCGAGGAGGTCACGTACTGGTGGTCCGGGGACGTGTATTCCTGGGCGCCCGACGAGCCCTACCAGCGCGTCTTCGGCTTCGAAGGGCTCAACGTCGCCCGCCTGGTCCAGGACGCGGAAGACGGGCCCGACGCCTACCGGTTGCTCACCCGCGAGGCCGCCTTCTACCTGGACCCGGCCACCCGCGAGATCCTGGAGACCTGGCAGGACCTGCCGGTGGTGCATGTCTGGAACGACCCGGCGAACCAGAAGTGGCGCCCCTTCCCGATCCCGACGACCGAGCTCGGCGGACAGCTCTGCTTCAGCCTGGAGATCCCGCTCGCCTACCCCTCGCCGCTGCCGGTGGCGCAGTACCCGGTCCACTCGGCGGGTGACACGTACAAGGCCCTGGAGCTCTTCCAGTTCTTCGCCGACCGGGTCGACCTGGCCGGTCCGGCCCCCAGTGTCCCGGCGACCATGTCGTGGTCCCGGATGTCGCCGTGGCTCCCGTGGATGGCCCGCGGGCAGCGGCCCGGCGGCCTCACCTTCCACTGCCGGGGCCGCAAGCTCGGCTCGTACGCCGAGGTCCCCGAGCGGACCCGCGCCTACATCGCCGGCCGCCACCCGGAGTTCGCCCGGGCCCCGGAGAAGTGGAGCGAGCCGAACGAGACCAGCTGGACGTACTTCCGCAAGCTCAATCCGCCGGAGTAGGGGGCGGCGCCGCAGTCGACGCCGGTGGCGGTAGCGGCGACGGCGGCGGTGGCCGCGGCGACGTTCACGGCGTTCATGAAGCCCGGCGTCCGGGCGTCGGCCGGCTCCGGGCAGTCGGCCCCCGAGATAATACGGCGGTACCATGAAGGCGTCCGGTCAGGCGAGCAGGCGAGCAGCCGAGCAGCCGGACGGTGCGGGCACGACCGACGGGTGGAGACACGAGAGCATGCCGAAGCGCGTGGACCACGAGGAACGCCGGGGGCAGATCGCCGAGGCGCTCGTCCGGGTCGCCGGGCGGCGCGGGCTGCACGCGGTCGGCATGCGGGACGTGGCGGCCGAGGCCGGCGTATCGCTGCGGCTCGTGCAGTACTACTTCGGGACCAAGGAGAAACTGCTGCTCTACGGGCTCCGCCACCTGACCGACCGGTTCACCGCACGCGTGGGCGACCGGCTGCGGGCCACCGGCGAGAACCCGGGGCCGCGCGCGACCGCCGAGGCACTGCTCCTGACCTCCCTCCCGACCGACGAGGAGAGCCGGACCTTTCACCTCCTCTACAGCTCGTACGCGATCCTCTCCGTGACCGACGAGGTGTTGGCGGCACAGCCGTTCGTCGACAGCCCGGACGCCGCGGAGGACGCCCTGGCCGGACTGTTGCGACAGGCACAGGAGGACGGTCTCGCCGATCCCGGCGTGGACGCGCGCACCGAGGCCATCAGCCTGCTCGCCATGGCGGCCGGCATGGGCACCAGCGTTCTGGTGGGTCAGCGGCCGGCCGAATCGGCCGCTGAGGTGCTGCGCCACCATCTGGACCGCATCTTCACCCCGCCCAGGGCCTAACCCGCCCACCCGCACCCGCCTGCCGGCACCCGCCCACCGACACCCGCCTGCCGGGCGGTCCGGCGGGCTGTTCACACTGGTGGGGTCGCAGTGGCGTACGAGTGGACCGGGGGGAACGGGTGGACCTGGGAGAACGGGTGGAGGACTGGGCGCGGCGGCACCGCGGGTTGTTGTGGGGGGTGATCTGCACGCTGGCCGTGCTGGTCGCCGTCGGGGCCTCGGTCCGGGCGCCGCTCAAGGACTGGTGGCTGGCGCGTGAGGCGTGCGGCGGCAAGCTGCCGGGCGGTGACCTGAAGGCCGTGCGGCCGGACACCCGGCTCGGGAAGCAGGAGGAGTCCTTCGACGAGGAACTCGGCGAGTACCACTGCGTACTGACGACCGATCTGGACAAGGTCGTGGTCGCCGTGGACACCTATCCGGACGGGCCCGACCGGAACGACGAGTTGTCGCTCATCGGCAGCGCCCGGCCGCCGTACGCCGTGCTGCCCGGTGGGCTGCCCGGCTTCGAGACCGACAACAGCGTCGTCTACCTGATGCCCGAGTGCCCGCGCGGCGGCAAGGGGTCCGCCGCGGAACACCGCAGGCTGCTGGTGGGTACCTGGGCCTTCTTCGCCGAGAGCCGCGAGGAGAAGGCGGCCATGCTGCGGCTCGCGGTGCGGATGACGAACGAGGTGACCGGGAAGCTCGGTTGCGGGGGCGCGCCGCTGCCCGCGCCCGAGGACGGGGCGGTGCCGGACACGGGTGCGTACGTGCCCCGCGCGGAGGCGAAGGGCACCGCCTGCGGCGCTCTGGCCACCACCCGCGTACCGGCGGAGGGGCGCGACGGGCGGGTGCGCGTCGCCGTCGCGGACGGCGGGGTCGTCGGACGGTGCACCCTGTACGCACCGCAGGAGGGCGGCGGCACGCGGCCGGGCGAACCGCTGGTGGAACTCACCAGTTGGCTCGGGGACTGGGGTTCCGACCTGCGCGTAGTGGGCTCGGTGCGGGGCGAGGGCGCCTTCCGGGAGCCCTCGTCGACCCATTCCCGGGCGTGGGCCGTCGCCGAATGCGACGGCGAGAACGTCGGCTTCGGCGCGCAGTGGGGGGAGGACTACTCCTACCGGAAGGCGGACGGGCAGTCCGGCCCTCCCACGGCGAAGCAGCGCGGCGAGCGGAGCGCGCTGTTGCGCGAGTACGTGGCCGCGTTCGCGAAGGACCAGGTGCGGCGCGGAAAGTGCACGGGGCTGCGGCTGCCGGCGTCTCCGTGACCCCTTCCGGGCGTCCGGTCCCGTCGTGCGCACCCGGCCGGGGTGATGCGGCCGTCCTCCGGCCCGCATGTGAACATTCGGCGCCAAGAGTGCAACTGGCGTGTCGGTCTTGACATTTGCCGGCCTGACCGATGTTAAGATCATCTTACTTCCAGTGGGCTGATGGCGTATGGGGGCATTCCGGGAGGAATGGACTCCTCGGCCCCACATTCGGAGGGGCCTTCCCTGGGGTGGCGCAAGCCCGTGGCTCGACCGGCCCGGCAACTGCGGCACATGAGGGAGCGTCAAGCCGCATCCATAGCCATGGCACTTGAAGTGAGTCTCATGACATTTGCACAGGGCCCTCTTCTGTGGGCACTGGTTGTCGTCGCGCTGATCGCCGTAGGTGCCGTTCTGCGGGCTCGAAAGACCAATATCGGGCTCCGCAGACAGAACGCCGAACTACACCAGCAACGCGACATGTTGCAACGCCAGCGTGACGAACTCCATGTCGCTCACACCGGTCTGACGCATCAGCACTCCGCCGAGCTGGCCGAGGTCCGCAGGGACGCCGAGGAGGAGACCAAGGCGGTCCTCAAGGCCGCCGTGCGTACCCTCCAGGGGCTCGCGGACGAGCAGCAGGTCGTCATCGAGAACGCCCAGAAGAAGTACGGCGACGACCCCGGCATGCTCGCCGACCTGATGGCCATCGACCACGCCAACAGCCAGTTCGGCCGCCGGGCGCAGGGCATCGCGGTGCTGTGCGGCGGCTGGCTCGGGCGCCGGGAGACCGTCGCCTCCGTCTTCGACGTGGCCCGCAGCGCCCAGGGGCGCATCCGGCAGTTCGACCGGGTGCGGGTCAACGGGCAGGTGAACTTCTCGGTCGTCAGCAAGGCAGTGGAGCCCGTCGCGGTCGTCCTGGCCGAGCTGCTGGCCAACGCCACCAACTACTCCGCCCCCGGTGCCCCGGTCGAGATCAACATCCAGGCCGTGCCGACGGGCGTCTGCCTCATCGTCGACGACGCCGGTCTCGGCATGGGCCAGGAGGAGAAGGACCGCGCGGCGGCCCTCCTCGCGCCGCAGGCCGCGATCAGCGTCTCCAGTCTGGGTATCCCCCCGCAGTTCGGTTTCGCGGTCTCCGGCGTGCTGGCCGCCCGCTACGGGTTCAAGGTCTCGGTGGACTCCGTATCCCCCTATGGAGGCGTACGCGCGGTGGTTCTCCTGCCCGACGAGCTGCTCACCGCCGACGTGCCCTCGCCGCCCCCGGTCGCCGCCGGCCACTACGACGCGGAAGTGGCGGCGCTCCCCCGGCGCCAGGCACCCGCGCCGTCCCCGACCCCGCTGTTCCCCCCGGTCGGACAGCCGGCCGTCGCTCCGCAGCCCACCGGGCCCACCGCCACCACCGCCGGTGGCCTGCCCAAGCGTCGTCGCAAGAGCCCGGTGTCTGTGGTGCCGTCGGCCGAGCCCGCGCCGGTGCGCAGCAACGAGGAGACCGCTTCGCGTCTGGGCGCGTTCCAGCGCGGAACGCGGTACGGGCGTGACATGACGACGACGGAAGGACCCGAGTTCCAGTGAACCCCGACCTGTCCTGGGTACTCAACGATGTGCTTCAGGTACCCGGCGCACGGCACGCGATCCTCGTCTCCGCCGACGGTCTGCTGCTGGCCAGCTCCAGTCAGATCGGCCGGGACGACGCGGAGACCGTGGCGGCCGCGATGAGTTCCATGCAGTCGCTGAGCCGGGCCGTCGCGCCCTTCATCGGTGCCCAGGCCCCGGGCCGCTGGCGTCAGACGCTGCTGGAGTACGACCACGGCTGGATCTTCCTGATCGCGGCGGGCACCGGCGCCTACCTGGCGGCGGCCGCCGCGGCCGATGTGGACATGGAGGCCATGTCCTTCCGCATGCAGCAGCAGGTCGCCGCGCTGGGGAAGGCGATGACCACACCTCCCCGCCAGGACGCGGGAATCGACGTATGACGGCGCCGGGCGAGGAGCAGGCGGTCAGCAGCGGGTTCGTCCGGTCCTACGTCATCACCGGCGGGCGCGGCCTGCCGGATGCGGAGGACCTCTCCCTCGTCACCCTGGTCACCATCGCGCCCGACCGGCAGCCGCCGCCGAGCCCGAGCCCGGAGGTCCGGGCCATCTGGGAGCTGTGTTCCGGCGGCTATCTGTCGGTGGCCGAGGTGGCCGGCCATCTCGGCCAGCCGGTCGGGGTGGCCCGGCTGCTGCTGAACGACTTAGCGGAACAAGGTCATCTGATGCGCCGCAAGGCGCCACCGGCGGCTCAGCTCGTTGACAGGAAGATCCTCGAAGAGGTGTTGCATGGACTCCACGTCCGGTTCGGCTGACAGCATCTATGTCCCGGACGCGGTGCGGCGCGCGGCGAAGATCCTCGTCGTCGGGCACTTCGCCGTGGGCAAGACGACGCTGATCGGCACCCTCTCCGAGATCACCCCGCTGCGCACCGAGGAGCGGATGACGCAGGCCGGCGCGCACATCGACGACCTGCGGGGCGCGCCCGACAAGGTGACCACGACGGTCGCGCTGGACTTCGGCCGTCTGACGCTCAGCGACGAACTGGTGCTGTACCTGTTCGGTACGCCCGGCCAGCAGCGCTTCGTCGAGCTGTGGGAGGACATGGCGCGCGGTTCGCTCGGCGCGCTGCTCCTGGTCGACCCGGCCCGTCTCGCCGACACCTTCCCGGTGATCGACCTGGTCGAGACGTACGGGCTGGAGTACGCGGTCGCGGTCAACAGCTTCGATCCGTACTCCCGGCATGCCGAGGAGGAGTTGCGCGAGGCGCTCGACCTGCTGCCGGACACCCCTGTCGTGTACTGCGACGCCCGGGACGAGAAGTCGTCCGCGCAGGCCCTGATCACCCTGGTCCAGCACCTTCTGGCACACGTGGCCTGAGAGCCGGCACACGCGGCCTGAGAAGCTGCCACCCGACTGCCGTACTCCGTCCGCCGTCCGGGCCCTCAGGGTCCGCGATCACATCGAGGAATCACACATGGACTCGTCACCGGGATCCACCCCGTACAGCGCCCCCACCGGGTGTCCGATGCGCGGTGAGCGGCAGACGTCGCTCTACGGGCCTGAGTTCGCGTCCGATCCGCAGCGCGTGTACGACGAATTCCGGGCGCACGGACTCGCCGCCCCGATCGAGCTGGCCCCCGGTGTGGAGGCCACCCTGATCGTGCAGCACGAGGCCGCGCTCCGGGTGCTGCAGAATCCGTCCTTCTTCGCCCGGGACGCGAGGCGCTGGGGCGCGCTGCGGGAGGGCCGGGTGCCGCTGGACAGCCCGGTGCTGCCGATGATGGCGTACCGGCCCAACTGCCTGTTCACGGACGGCACCGAGCATCTGCGGCTGCGCAAGGCGGTCACCGAGAGCCTCGGCCGGCTCAACACCACCCGGCTCAGCCGGGACGTGGAGCGGATCGCCGACTACCTCATCGACCAGTTCATCGAGCGCGGCAGCGCGGACCTGCTCGGCGACTACGCCAAGCTGCTGCCGCTGCTGCTGTTCAACCAGCTCTTCGGCTGCCCCGGAGACATCGGCGACCGGCTGACCCGCAGCATGTCCGCGATCTTCGACGGCGAGGACGTGCTCCGGGCCAACGCCGAGCTGACCGAGTGCCTGATGGAGCTCGTCGCGCTCAAGCGGCGGCAGCCCGGCGAGGACATCACCTCCTGGCTCATCCAGCACCCGGCGGGCCTGCGGGACGAGGAGCTCAAGGACCAGCTCGTCATGCTGATGGGTGCGGGCGTCGAGCCGGAGCGCAACCTGATCGCCAACGCGCTGCTCCTCATGCTGTCCAGCGACACCGGGGTCGCGCAGCGGCGGGGCACCGGGATGCTGGTCGAGGACGCCCTCGACGACGTGCTGTGGAACAACCCGCCGATAGCCAACTACGCGACGCACTACCCGGTCCAGGACATCGACCTGGGCGGGGTGACGCTGAAGGCGGACACCCCGGTACTGATCAGTTTCGCCGCCGCGAACAGCGACCCCGCGCTCACCGACGCCCGCCAGACCCTGAGCAAGGGCGCCCATCTCGCCTGGGGCGCGGGCCCGCACGTCTGCCCGGCGAAGTCTCCCGCGCAGCTGATCGCCCTCACCGCGATCGAGAAGATCCTCAACACCGTGCCCGACCTCACCCTCGCGGTGCACCCCTCCACGGTCGAATGGCGGCCGGGCCCCTTCCACCGGGCCCTGGTGTCGCTGCCCGTCCTCTTCAGCGCCGCCCCGGCACGCCGTACCTCGGCACCGCCGGCGGCGCAGTCGGCCGCACCCTCCCGGAACACCGCCCCGGACCAGATGCCCGCCGCGCACCACGACCACGCCGAGCCGCAGAAGAAGACCAAGGGCTGGTGGAGTTCCTTCCTGGACGTGTTCCGGGTGTGACGCACCCGGACGGGGTCGGGGTGTGACGCACCCGGACGGGTTCGGGGTGTGACGCACGGTCGTGATCACCACGCAACGCACCAGACGTGATCATGATGTGACGCACCGGACATGATCATGGTGGGCCGGGCGACTTGTACGCATATCCCGGCCCATCACCCACGTAACTGGAGTGACGCAGGAGGAAGTTGAGACCTGAGGGGCGACTGACAAGGGGCTGGATCAGGGTTTCTCTGTGATACGGGCAACAAAGATCCACGCTTGGGCGGCATATGCGGAGGGGTAGGTTCTGCCGGTAACCATGAGCCCAGGTCAAGGAACTCTGCGTGAGCGCTATATGTGGCACAGACAGGCCCCCCGTAGACCGCCGTGCCCTCATCTCTCTCCTGAGACGTCTCAAATCGCCCGAAGGGCAGGCTGATCCCTACCCTTTGCTGGCCGATCTGAGAGACATGGGCGATGTCGTACGCGCTCCCTGGGACGCGTACTTCGTCACGGGTTACGACACGTGCAGTGAGGTGCTGCGCGGGCGCAACTGGCTGGCGCCCGACTTCGCCTGGCAGGAACGCCAGGCGGACACCGAGCGCTGGGAAGCCGTCGCCACGCAGGAAATGACCAAGACCCTCTCCCGGCTCAACGCCCCCGAGCACACCTGCCAGCGCCGCAGCCTCGGCAACCTCTTCGACCGGTCGACCATCGCGCGGCTGACCCCGCAGGTCGAGGAGCACGTCACCCGGCTCCTCGACGAGCTGGCCGACAAGATGCGCTGGGGGGAGGCCGACTTCGTCAGCACGGTCAGCGAGCAGCTCCCGATCAGCACCATCGGCTCCTGGCTGGGGATTCCGCCCGGGGACCACGCGCACATCCTGGAGATCACCCACAACCAGGTGCACGCCCAGGAGCTGCTGCCCACCAAGAGCCAGCTCGCCGTCTCCGCCGAGGCGACCGAGCAGCTGCGGAGCTACTTCACCGAGCTGGTGAAACAGCGCCGGGCCGGCCCCGGCAACGACGTGCTGACCGGCTGGATCCACACCTGGGACGCGCGGGAACCCGACCGGGACACGGCGGACGAGATCCTCTACCGGCTCACCATGTTCGTCACCATCGCCTCGCTGGAGACCACCGCCACCCTGCTGTCGGCCATGGTGGACCTGCTCCTGAAGGAGCCCGGCCGGTGGGACTGGCTCCGGGAGAACCCCGGGTACATCGACGCCGCTGTCGACGAGGTCCTGCGGTACGACCCGCCGATCCACATCAATACCCGGATCGCGGCCGACGACACCGTGCTGGCGGGCGTTCCGATCGCCAAGGACAGCATGGTCCACGTCATGTACGGCGCCGCCAACCACGACCCCCGGCGCAACGCCGACCCGGACACCTTCGACGTCGGGCGCGGCGGAACGCACCTGACCTTCGGTGGCGGCGTGCACTACTGCCTCGGCGCGGCCCTCGCCCGCCTGGAGGCGCGCACCCTCCTGACACAGCTGCTGAAACGCTTCCCCACCCTGCGCGCCGTCACTCCGGCCGGTTACGCGTCCCGGCTGGTCTTCCGGCGGATCACCTCGCTGGGTGTGACGGCATGAAGCTCTCGCTCCCGCAGTACCTGACCCCGTTCCGGCGGCCGAGCACGCTGCGCGCCGAGCGCGAGGGCGCCGTCCTCCGCGTGGAGCTGGACACCCCCGCCACCGGCAACACGGTCACCGAGGCGATGCTGGACGACCTGCTGGCGGTCCTGGCGGTGCCGGACCCCGATGTCCGGGTGCTGGTGCTCAGCGGGGCCGGCGACGACTTCTGCCTGGGCGGCGACCGCAACGAGTTCGCCGACTGGCTCGACGACGACCCCACCGGGCGCGGCATCCGGATCGCCGGCGACAAGGCCCGCCGGGTCTGCGAGGCGATCTCCACCAACCCGGCCGTCACCATCGCCCGGATCCAGGGCAAGGCCATCGGCGCGGGCCTCGCGCTGGCCCTCGCCTGCGATCTGCGCGTGGGCACCGACACCGCCTCGTTCCGGCTGCCGGAACTGGCGCTCGGTCTCCCCACCGCCTGGGGCGGCGTACTGCCCCGGCTCATCCATGAGGTCGGCGCCGCCCGCGCCCGCGAACTCATCCTCACCGGACGCGCCTTCGACTCCATCGAGGCGCTTGAGCTGTCGGTCCTGCAACGCGTCGTGCCCGAGGTCGAACTCGACTCGGCGGTCACCGCGTGGACCAAGCCGATCGTGCGCCGCCCCGAGGCCGCCCTGCGCGTCACCAAGGCGCTCCTCAACTCCTACGCGGCCCCGACCCGGCTGGCCGACCCGTCCGTACTGGACGCGGAACTCATGGCGACCGTCGCGGCGGCCACCCGGCGGCGGTAGGGATCGGATCACCGGACAGGAGCATTCCCGCGCCCCGGCCGCGGGAGTGCTCACACTGCGTGCTGCGGCTCAGCAGAGCACGGTGACGCCGGTGACGCGGTTGCCGGAATCCAGTCCGCGGTTGGACCAGGACTGCACCCGGTCCGAGGACCGGTCCGCGTAGTGGACGTCGAAGGGATTGCCGTGGGCGTAGCCGTAGTCGTAGAAGTCGTTGATCGTGTGGTACCCGCACCCGTCGAAGTTCCAGATCTTTCCGCCCGGGCCCGAGCGTCCGTCCGAGAGCTTGATGCACGCCCGTCCGGAATCACATGAGTTGGACCAGTACCCCCCACCGGCGGCGGCCGGGCTTCCCGCGAGTATCACCGTGGCCCCCACGGCGGTGGCCAGGGTCGTGGCCCAGGCGGCGAATCGGCTGATCGGACGCATCTCGGATCCCCCTTCTCGAAGTGGCGGTCTTGTCAGGACGGCAGTCGGGCCCGGGTCAGCAGAGCACGTCGACACTGGTGACGCGGTTGTTGGGGTCCAGCGGGCGGTTGGTCCCGAACTCGACGCGGTCCCACCTTCGGTCCGCGTAGTGGACGTCGAAGGCCCAGCCATGGGCGTAGCCGCGGTCGTAGTAGTCGCTGATGCCGTGGACGCCGCAGCCGATCATGTTCCAGTACGGCCCGCCCGGGCCCTGGCGTCCACCCGAAAGCCTGATGCACGCGTTCGGGGAATCGCACGAGATCGACCAGTACCCTCCGCCGGCGGCGGCGGCCGGGCTTCCCGCGATCACCACCGTGGCTCCCACGGCGGTGGCCAGGGTCGTGGCCCAGGCGGTGAATCGGCTGATCGGTCGCATGTCGGATCCCCCTTCTCTCCGAGGCCGGGTGTCTCCGCCTCGGTCCCGTAGAGGCCCACCAGGTACGGACACGCCTCTCTGTGCGAGCAGGCGCACGGCATCGCGTGCAACGCAGGAGCCGTCCCCCCGTGGCGCCTGCCCGCATGCCCGACTCTGCCGGGCGGCGCGAGGGGATCACATGGGGAGTTCTGCGTATTGACAGGCGGCCCCGGTCAGGCCTGGGGCCTCTCGTCCGGATCGGGCCGGGGCCTCGCGTCCGGATCAGGCCGGGCCCGCGTGCCCCGGTGCCGCGCCTGGCCGCGTCGTCGCCGGTGCGGCGGCGAGTGCGGCGACGCGTTCGCGCCAGGGGATGTGTTCGGGGACCGCTTCGGAGCGGGCGGCGGCCAGGCGGCAGGCGGGGCATTCGGATTCGCCGAGCAGGGGGCGGAACACGTGCGGGTCGCCAGGGCCCTGGCATTCGACGGGTTCGGGAAGGGGCGGGCGTTCCGGGGGCTGATACCGGACCGGGGGTTCGGGGAGCTTCTGGATCAGCCGGTAGCGCAGGAACCCGACGGCCGATCGGACGCCTTCCTGCGGGCGTTCGGCGAGCAGGGCGTGGCGGAGGTCGGATTCGCTCAGGCCGCGTTCGAGCCACTTGACGGCCTCCACGGCGAGGACACGGGCCTCGCGCAGGCCCAGATGCAGTTCACGGCGGGTGTGGCGCAGGGAGAGCAGGACCCGTTCCGCCCGCGCCAGTTGGGCGGGGTCCGCTGCCGCCGTGGCCTGCGGGGCCGGTTCGGGCAGGTGAGCTTTCGCGGGCTCAGGTTCGGGGGGTGGGTGGGGAGTTGTCTTATCACTGTGGTCTTCTACCGGTTCATAACCACCGGCCGTCCGGGGGGCCGGTGCGCCGACCGTCGGAAAGTGCGTACTCGGCGGCGGGGTTACGGGCAGGTCGACCGACCGGACCGGAGGCTGGGTCACGGGAAGGTCGGCCGGCTGCTGGACCAGGAACCGAGTTGCAGGCAGGTCAACCGGTCCGACCGAAGGCTGGGTCACGGGCACGTCGACGGGCTGCTGGACCGGGAGCCGGTCTACAGGCAGGTCGACCGGCCGGACCGAAGACTGAGTCACAGACAGGTCGACCGGCCGGACCGAAGGCTGAGTCACAGGCAGGTCAATCGGCTGCTGGGCCAGAAGCCGAGTTTCAGGCAGGTCAACCGGTGTGCCCGGAGCCTGAGTTGCGGGCAGGTCGGCGGGCAGGACCTGGGACTGAGCCATCCGTAAGTGCCGGGCCTGCTCACTCGTCAGGGGGGCGTTCGCGACGAGTTGCTCGGTCTGCCAGCGGCCTCCCTCGCCCTGGCTCCGCCACTCGTGCAGGTAGCCGTGCTCGACCAGCTGCTTCTTCGCCTTCTGGTACATACGGCCCTTGATGCGCACTTCGCGGGCGATTTCGCCCAACGGCTTGTGGATGGCATCGTCCGGGAGTCCCTGGACGTAGAGGACCAGGAGCTTCGCGTCACTGCCCAGACGCGGATGGCGGACGACATCGTTCGATGCCTTCGTATAGCGCACGGACGGCGCGATAACATGACGCAGCATTTCCGGTGGCCTCGCAGCTCCACTGGTGGTGTAGGCCCTCGGATTGGTGTTGTCGCACCGCCGAGGGCCGCCCTATGCACACGAAGGCACACAGAGCGTGATGGTGTGGTCACCGTAGCGCACGTTCTCCATCTCCCGCCACGTGGACGGAACTTCACGCGATCGCGCCATCACCCTCGTCTCCGGCGGGGTCCGCCCCGTACGATTGAAACGTATCAATCACCGATCCCGGCGTGAGGCGTCCATGCGAGCACACGAGTACGACATCGTTGTCATAGGCGGCGGGCCCTCGGGGGTCCCGGCGGCCGTGCAGGCCGCCCGGCTCGGCGCGCGCACGCTGCTGGTGGAGAAGAACGCCGGGCTGGGCGGCACGACCACCAGCGCCAACGTCGCGTTCCCGGGGCTCTTCCACGCCTGGGGCGAGCAGGTCATCGCCGGGATCGGCTGGGAACTGGTGTGCCGGGCAGTCGAGTTGGGCGGCGACGAACTCCCGGACTTCCGCCACGACGACCGTCCGCACTGGCAGCGGCAGGTGCGGGTGAACGCACCGCTGTACGGGGCGCTGCTCCTGGAGGAGGTCGACCGCAGCGGCATCGATCTGCTGCTGCACACCATGCCCGCGTCGGCGCACTGGACCGGTGATCTGTGGGAGCTCCGGCTCTGCGGCAAGGACGGGCTCGAAACGGTCACCGCCCGGCGGCTCGTCGACTGCACCGGTGACGCGGACGTGATCGGCCTCGCCGGGCTGGAGCGCCGCCGCAACCCGGCCCGTCAGCCCGGCACCATCGACATCCGGCTGTCCGGCTACGACGTCGACGCCCTCGACCACGAAGAACTCGACCGCAGGCACACCCTGGCGGTCGAATCGGGGGAGCTGCTCGCCTCGGACCTCGGCTCCAGGGGCCGCCCGCTGCTGCCGTTCCTGGCGAAGCGCGGCGAGAACGCGATCCACCTCGTCGGGATCGAGGGCGCGACCAGCCGGGGCCGTACCGCCGGCGAACTCGCGGGCGGGGCGGCCGTCCTGCGCATCTACCGCTTCCTGCGCACCCTGCCGGGTCTTGAGGACCTCCGGCTCGACTTCCGCGCCTCGGAGGTCGGGGTCCGCGAGAGCGTGACGATCGCGGCCCGCACGACCGTGACCGGCCAGGACTACCTGGCCGGGCGGGTCTGGGCCGACTCGGTGTGCCACAGCTTCTACCCGATCGACATCCACCGCCCGGACGGCAACGGGATCGACAAGACCCATCTGCGCCACGGGGTGGTCCCCACCGTGCCCCGCGACGCGATGGTCCCGGCCGGCAACCCGTACGCCGTCGTCGCCGGGCGCTGCGTCGGCTCCGACCAGGCGGCGAACTCCGCGCTGCGGGTGCAGGCCACGGCCATGGCGACGGGGCAGGCGGCCGGTGCGCTCGCGGCGATGGCCGCGGACCGGAAGACGGACATCACCGGCGTACCGATGACCGATCTGCACCGGGTGCTCGTACGCTCCGGAGCGATCGTGCCGGCACTGCCCGCCGGGGCCCGGGTCTGATCCGGGACGCCGCTCGCCGAGGATGGCCCCGGGGACGCGGCACCCACCCCGAGGATGGTCCGACACGCCTGCGAGGTCCCGCCCAGGGGGCAGGGCGGACCGGTCGCGTACTGCATCGACAGTACGCAGGACTCCATGCAGCCGCACGACGACGATGACGTGCGCTCTCACGAAGGATCGAGGTATCCCTTCGAGAGACTGGAGCGCTTTCTCGTGGCTACTTTCCTTTACCGGCTGGGCCGCTTCTCCTTCCGGAGACGCCGGCTCGTCGCCCTGCTCTGGGTGGTGGTACTCGCCGCCTGCGCGTTCGCCGCGGCCAAGGCGCCGGCCGCCCCCGAGGACGGGTTCTCCATGCCCGGGACGGAGTCGCAGAAGGCGTTCGACCTGCTGGACCAGCGCTTCCCCGGCAGCAGCTCCAACAGCGCCGACGCCCGCATCGTCTTCGTCGCGCCGAAGGGCCAGAAGGTCACGGCGAGTGCGAACAAGGCGGCCATCGAGAAGATCGTCGCGGATGTCGCGGGCGGCGACCAGGTCAAGGGCGCGCTCGATCCGTTCAAGATGGCCGGGGCGGTGAGCAAGGACGGCAGGACCGCGTACTCCACCGTCTCGTACGACGTACAGAGCATCGATCTCACCGACGCCACCACGAAGGCGCTGAAGGACACCGCGAAGGCCGGGCGGGAAGCCGGGCTGACCGTGGAGCTCGGCGGTTCGGCCCTGATACCCGAGGGTGAACTCGGCGGCACCACCGAACTCGTCGGCGTCGCCGCCGCCGCGGTCGTCCTGCTCATCACCTTCGGGTCGCTCGCCGCGGCGGGCCTCCCGCTGCTCACCGCGATCGTCGGCATCGGCGTGGGCGTGGCCTCGATCGTCGCCATCGGGATGTCCACGACGACCACCACGCTCGCCCTGATGCTGGGGCTCGCGGTCGGCATCGACTACGCCCTGTTCATCGTCTCGCGCTACCGGACCGAACGCACGGAGGGCCACGACGCCGAGGAGGCCGTGGCACGGGCCGTGGGAACGGCGGGCTCCGCGGTCGTCTTCGCGGGCCTCACCGTGGTCATCGCCCTGGCGGGCCTGGCCGTGGTCGGCATCCCCGTCCTGACCAAGATGGGCCTCGCCGCGGCGAGCACCGTAGTGGTCGCCGTCCTGGTCGCCATGACGCTGCTGCCCGCGCTGCTCGGCTTCTTCCAGAAGGCCGTTCTGCCGCGCACCGCACGCAGGCCCCGGGGCGGGCAGCGGGCCAAGGCCGCCCGGCCCAACCTGGGCACCCGCTGGGCGGGCTTCGTGATCCGCCGGCCGCTCGCGGTCCTGGTGTTCTCCGTCCTCGGCCTCGGACTGATCTCCGTACCGGCGCTCGATCTCCAGCTCGGCATGCCGGGCGACGAGTCGAAGTCCACCTCGACCACCCAGCGCCGCGCCTACGACGCCCTGGCCGACGGCTTCGGTCCCGGCTTCAACGGCCCGCTGACCGTCGTCGTCGACGCCAAGGGCTCGGACGACCCGAAGGCCGCCGCGGCACGGGCCGCGAAGCAGCTCACGGCCACCGAGGGCATCGTCGCCACGACGCCCCCCGGCTTCAACGAGGCCGGTGACACCGCGGTGCTCACCGCCGTACCCTCCACCGGGCCGAGCTCCGAGGACACCACGGACCTCGTCCACACCATCCGCGACGAGGCCCGCGGCCTGAAGTCCGACACCGGTGCGACGATGCTCGTCACCGGCGCGACCGCGGTGAACATCGACGTGTCGCAGAAGGTCAACGACGCGCTGGTGCCCTACCTCGCGCTCGTCGTCGGCCTGGCCTTCCTGCTCCTGATGGTGGTCTTCCGCTCACTGCTGGTCCCGCTCAAGGCGGCGCTCGGCTTCCTGCTGTCGGTGGCGGCGGCCTTCGGCACGATCGTCGCGGTCTTCCAGTGGGGCTGGCTCGCCGACGCCCTCGGCGTCGAGCAGACCGGCCCGGTGATGAGCATGATGCCGATCTTCCTGATCGGTGTGGTCTTCGGCCTGGCCATGGACTACGAGGTCTTCCTCGTGACCCGGATGCGGGAGGCGTACGTCCACGGGGAACGGCCCGGCGAGGCGATCGTCACCGGGTTCCGGCACAGTGCGCGGGTCGTCGGCGCCGCGGCCGTCATCATGATCGCGGTGTTCTCCGGGTTCATCGGGATGAACGAGTCGATGATCAAGATGATGGGCGTCGGCCTCGCCGCGGCGGTCTTCTTCGACGCCTTCGTCGTCCGGATGACGGTCGTCCCGGCGGTGCTCGCCCTCCTGGGCCACCGGGCGTGGTGGCTGCCCAAGTGGCTGGCGAAGGTCGTGCCGCAGGTGGACGTGGAGGGCGAGAAGCTGAACAGCGGCGGGCCGTCGGCCCCCGCGCCGGCGGCGGAATCCGCCCCCGATCCCGTACGCGTGTGAGTCGCGGTGGCGTGACATGAAGCGGCCGCGGGCCCGTCCGTCGTACGTGTGACGGGCGGGCCGGCGGCCGCAGGCGCGGGCGGGCCGGCGGACGGGTCGGGGACCATGGATGGCGGAAGAGGAAGAGAGACTGCGTGTTCAGAGACTGGTGGCAGTGGGCCCGGCGCCACCCCCGGGCCGTGGATGTGGCGATCGCCGTGGTGCTGTGGCTCTTCGCGGTCTTCGCCAGCACCCTGACCGACGCCCGGATCGTCCGCGCCCCGACGCTCGCCTTCTCCCTGGCCGCCGTCGTGCCCTCCGTCGTCCTGCTGCTGGGACAGCGCAGATTCCCGCGCACGGTGGTGGCGGTGACGACGGTGTGCGGTGGCCTCCTGGCCCTCATGGGCACCCATATCGGGTTCGACCCCAGCCCCAGCGTCGCCGGCACCGCCCTGGTCGCCCTCTACCTCCTGGCCCTGCGGACCGACCTCCGCACGACCATCGTGTACTCGGTCGGGGCAGCCGTCACCCTCATGGTCATGTCCATCTTCCTGGGCAACGGCGCGCCGCTGCGGCCTGATCAGATCGGCACCCTCTCGTGCGCCCTGCTGGCGGGCGCCATCGGTGAGTCGGTACGCAACCGGCGGGGCCACCTCGCCGCCGTGGAGGCACGGGCCGAACTGGCGGAACGGACCCGCGAGGAGGAGGCGCGCCGCCGGGTGAGCGAGGAACGGACCCGGATCGCCCGTGAGCTCCACGACATCGTCGCGCACCACATCGCCCTCGCCCACGCCCAGGCGGCCACCGCCGCCTACCTGCTGCGCAGCCGGCCCGAGCAGGCGCAGGACATGATGGACCAGCTCGCCGGAACCACCTCTTCCGCACTGCGCGAACTCAAGGCGACGGTGGGGCTGCTGCGCCGCGAGGGAGACCCGGAGACACCTCTGGAACCCTCCCCCGGGCTGGATCAGCTCCCGGAGCTGATCGCCTCGTTCGAGCAGACCGGCCTCGTCGTCTCGGTGTCGGTGGAGGGTGAGCGGCGGGCGCTGTCCTCGGGCACGGACCTGACCGCGTACCGGATCGTGCAGGAGGCGCTGACCAACGTCACCAAGCACGCGGGCTCCGCGACGGCGTCGGTCCGGCTCCGCTACACGCGCCGGGTGCTCTCCCTCACCATCATCGACGACGGACACGGACCGCGGACGACGGGCGAGCCGGGCTACGGCCTCATCGGCATGCGGGAGCGGGCCCTGTCCTCGGGCGGCTGGCTGGCCGCCGGGCACCGGGCGAACGGCGGTTTCGAAGTGACCACGGAGCTTCCCCTGGAGACGGCGGAACCCGACACCCACCAGGACGACGAGGAGAGGACGGCACGGTGACCATCCGGGTTCTGCTGGCCGATGACCAGGCGCTGCTGGCCGGGACCTTCCGGCTGCTGATCGAGTCGAACGACGACATGGAGGTGGTCGGTGTCGCGGCGGACGGCCGGGAGGCGGTGGACAAGGCCCGCGCCACCGCCCCGGACGTGGTCGTGATGGACATCCGCATGCCGGGCATGGACGGTCTTGCCGCCACCGAGGAGATCTGCCGCGACGAGGCGCTGCGGCAGACCCGCATCCTCATCCTCACCACGTTCGAGATCGACGAGTACGTGGCCGGCGCGCTGCGCGCGGGCGCCAGCGGCTTCCTCGGCAAGGACGTGGGCCCGGAGGAGCTGCTGGACGCGATCCGGACGGTGGCCTCGGGCGACACGCTCCTGTCCCCGACCGCTACCCGGGCCCTCATCACCCGCTACCTGGCCCGCCCGGAGGGCGGTGTCGCCGCGCCGGAGTCCCTGGACGTGCTGACCGCCCGCGAGCGCGAGGTCATGGCCCAGGCCGCCGAGGGCCTGTCGAACGACGAGATCGCCGCCCGGATGCACGTCAGCCCGTTGACCGTGCGCACCCACGTGGGCCGCGCGATGACGAAGCTGGGTGCCCGGCACCGGGCCCAGCTGGTCGCCATGGCCTACCAGTCGGGCCTGGTGCGGGTGGACCCGCCGCAGGGCCGGGGCACGACGGCCGGGTAAGGGCTGTCCCGCCAGGAATTGCGGGACAGCCCTTGGGCCCCGGAGCCACGGATTCCCGGCGCGCGGGAAGGCGGTGGGCTGGCTAGCGTGAAAAGCCGGACCACCACCCCCACCGAACGCGAAGGAGTCAGGGTCATGGCTGTACAACCGGAGGGCACACCGTGCTGGGCCGACGCGATGTTCGCCGACCTGGAGGGCGCGAAGAGCTTCTACGGTGAGGTGCTGGGCTGGACGTTCGGAGAGTCCTCGTCCGAGTTCGGCAACTACACGCAGGCGTACGCCGACGGCAAGGCGGTCGCCGCGGTGGTGCCCCCGATGCCCGGCCAGGAGGGCCGGTCGGCCTGGTGCCTGTACCTGGCCTCACCGGACGCCGAGGCCACGGCGGCGAAGATCCGCGACAACGGCGGCGAGACCCTGATGGACCCCATGCGGGTCGGTGACTTCGGCACGATGCTGCTGGCCCGCGACCCCGGCGGCGTCGTATTCGGCGTGTGGCAGGCCGGCACCCACGAGGGCTTCGAGGCGCAGGCGGTGCCCGGCGCGTTCTGCTGGGCCGAGGTCTTCACCCGGGAGCCCGAGAAGTCCGACGCCTTCTTCCCCGCGGTCTTCCCGTACTCGATGGTGAAGATGGCGGACGAGCACGTCGACTTCCGGATGTACAACCTCGGCGACAAGACCGTCATGGGGCGGATGAAGATGGGCGACGAGTTCCCGCCCGAGGTTCCGCCGTACCTGAACGTGTACTTCACCGTCGCGGACTGCGACGCGGCGGTGGCGAAGGCCACCGAGCGCGGCGGCGTCCTGCGGTTCGGCCCGATGACCATGCCGTTCGGCCGGTTCGCCGCGCTGACCGACCCACAGGGCGCGGCTTTCTCCGTCATCGACGTCCACACGACCGAGGGCGAGGTGCCCAAGACGTCGCCGGTGTCCTGAGCGCAGCCGCCGAACGGCGCCGCCGGGGCTCCCGCCCGAGTTGCGGGGCCGCCGCACATGGGGTTGTTTCGAAGTAGGGAAGCCGGTGGGGCGCGTACGCATGCGGCCCCACTCCCTGGTTGGGGGTGAACCACCGTGCTGTTCGCCGACCGCGAGGACGCGGGCCAGCAGCTGGCCGAGGCACTCCACCATCTGGAGCGGGAGAACCCCGTCGTCCTGGGACTGCCCCGGGGCGGGGTTCCGGTGGCCTTCCAGGTGGCGCAGACGCTCGGTGCCGAACTCGATGTGATCGTCGTCCGCAAGCTCGGCGTGCCGCACCACGAGGAGGTGGCGTTCGGCGCCATCGGCGAGGGCGGGGTGCGGGTCCTCAACGACGACGTCGTCTCCCGGCTGCGGGCCGGCAAACAGGATCTCGCGGCGGTCGAACGGGTCGAGGAGGCGGAGCTCGGGCGGCGGGCGCAGGTGTACCGGGCCGGGCGGGCGCGGATACCGCTCGACGGCCGGACGGTGATCGTCGTGGACGACGGCATCGCGACCGGCGCCACGGCCGAGGCGGCCTGCCTGGTGGTACGGGCACAGCGGCCGGCTCGGGTGGTGGCGGCCGTGCCGGTGGCGCCGCCGGACGCCGTCGTGCGGCTGCGCCGGAGCGTGGACGAGGTGGTGTGCCTGTCGGTGCCGCGCCTGTTCTACGCGGTCGGCGAGTGGTACCGGGACTTCACGCAGACCTCCGACGAGGAGGTCGTCACCCTGCTGGCGGAGGCCAGGAACAGCGGACATGTGACACCGGGCTGCGACTGAGCGGGACGCCTGCTCAGCCGCAGCGTGCGGCGCCGTCGCGGTCTCAGCCGCAGCCGCGCCGCACGGCGATCAGCCCGCGCAGTACGTGTCCTGCTCCGGTCGCGCCCCGGTGTTCAGGAACGTCGTGACCGCCCGGTCGCCGCAGGCGTTCCCGTTGCCCAGGTACATGCCGTGCCCACCGTGGTCGACGGCGACCATACGGGCCCGGTCCCCGAAGGCCGCCCGCATCTTCAGCGCGCCGGAGTACGGCGTCGCCGGGTCGCGCAGGCCCTGGACCATCAGAACGTTGGACGGTCCCGCGTCCGTGATCCTGGTCGGCTGCTCCGCCGGGGCGTCCTTCCAGAAGGCGCACGGGGTGACGTTCACCGAGATCCCGGCGGTCAGCGGGTGCTTCGCGCGGTCGACGGCGACGGCGCGCCGGTACGAGGGGACGGTGCCCTTCCAGCGCACGTCGTTGCAGACCACGGCCATCGAGACCGCCGCGTCCGCTTCCGGCAGCGGCCCGGCCAGTGCGGCAGGCAGCACGGGCTTCACCGAGGTGCTCCGGGCCGCCTGGACGAGCCCCGCGAACCCGGCGAAGGCACCGTCGTCGTACAGGCCCATCTGGAGCGCCTGGCGCAGCCGGTTGCCGGTCAGCGGGACGCCCGCCGTGGTGGACTCCCTCGGCTCCCGGTCCAGCCGCGCCGCCAGCTCCAGCACCAGCGGCCGCACGTCCTCGGCCCGCTCCGCGAGCCGCAGCCCCGCTGCCTCCCTGGCCGGGTCGGAGGCCCACCGCGCGAAGTCGGGGAACCGGTCCTCCGCGCCCACCGCCATGTTCGCCATCCAGCCCTGCGCGACCCGCGACGGGTCGGGGTCGCCGCTGCTGTCCAGCACCCAACGGTCCGTGTGCTGCGGGTACTTCTGCGCATACACGGCGCCGACGTAGGTACCGTACGAGATCCCCCAAGCCGACAGTTTCTCTTCCCCGAGCGCCTGCCGGAAGCGGTCGATGTCCCGCACCTCGTTGGCCGTGGTGAGGCTCCGCAGCACCGCGCCGCCGTTGCGCCCGCAGGCCTCGGCGATGCGCCGGGAGCGCGACACGTTCTCGGCGATCGAACCGTCGGCGGCGGGCCAGGACCGCATGTTCACCAGCTCCCGGTCCTCCGGGTCGAGCCCGCAGCCCGCCTTCGCGCTGCCGCCGACCCCGCGCGGGTCGAGGCTCACGATGTCGTACCGCCCCTCCGTCTCCTGCCGCAGCCGCTCCCCCTTCTCCTTCACCCGCTGCACCCCGGAAGTACCCGGACCGCCGGCGATCACCACCAGCGTCCCGCGCCGCGCGGCGGGCCGGTCGCTGCGGACCCGGGTCACCGCGAGCGAGAGCTGCGGACCGCCCGGATCCCGGTAGTCCACCGGTACGGGCAGCTCGGCGCACTCCTGCCCGACGGGCCCGCCGGCCGTGGCGCAGGGCCGCCAGTCGAGGGCGGGTACGGGGTTGGCCGACGCGACGGCCTGCGGGGTCGTGGCCCCGGTGAGAACGGTGGCGACGGTGGTGACGGACAGGGCGACGAACGCGGCGGTTTTTCCGTAAGTCCTCATGCCACAAGGCTGGTTGAGCGTGCGCCATCAACCCATCCGGGAGGCATGACGGAACACGGTGGGGTTAGCCCCCGGCGAACACTCCGGCCTTCACGCCCTCGACGAAGGAGGCGAACGAGGCGGCGGAGGCGGTCAGCACCGGGCCGCCGGGGTTCTTGGAGTCACGGACGGGGACGACGCCGCGCGGGGCGACGAGGTTCGCGGCGACCTCGATGCACTGGCCGCCGTTGTCGCTGTACGAAGACTTGAACCAGCGGGGAGAATCGGTCGTGATCGTCACGGGGTGCCCTTCCTTATCTCTGAGACAACACTTCAGCCTGAGCCCGAAGTTGATGGCCGTCAACGGGGCCATGCGACGCCGACAGCGAGAGGCCCCACCATGCGGTGCACGGTGGGGCGATCGCGGATCGCATGCGGTGAACCTGGCGGTCAGACGGCGCCGAACTCTCCGGCCTTGACGCCCGCCACGAAGGAGGCGAACGAGGCGGCGGGAACGGTCAGTACCGGGCCGCCGGGGTTCTTGGAGTCACGGACGGGGACGATGCCGTGCGGGGCGACGAGGTTCGCGGCGACCTCGATGCACTGGCCGCCGTTGTTGCTGTACGAAGACTTGAACCAGCGGGGGGATTCAGTCGTGGTCGTCACAGGATGCCCTTTCGTACCTCTTTGATCATGGCCACCGATGCCGCCTGGGACAGCGCTTCGGCCTGTAGTTGATGGTAGGCCGTCAGCAGGGGAAGCACGGAGGTCGTATCGCGCTCCAGATGCCCTCGCATCTGGGACTCCGCGTACGCGACCACGGACAGGTCGGAAAGCGTCAGCAGGGTCAGCGGAAGGTCGAACGGGCGACGCTCCCCCATGTCGTACGGGGCGATCTGAAGCACTGTGTTCGGCATTTCGGCGAACTCCAGCAGCCGGTCGAGCTGGGCGGTCATGACCTCGTCCCCGCCGACCCGCCTGCGGATGCAACTCTCGTCCATCACCACCAGTATCGAGGGCGGACGGGGACGCACCAGCGCAGCTTGGCGCTCCGCCAAGAACGAGATCCGCTCGGCTGCTTGCTCCGGGCCGATCGTTCCTCGCCGCAAGGCACTGTCCGCCAGCACCCGCGCGTACGCCGGCGTCTGCAACAGCCCGTGGATGATGCCGCTCTCGTACAGCCGGAGCTCCACCGCACGGCCCTCGTGGCCCACGTACTGCGGAAAGCCCTCCAGCAGCGAACCATGCCGGATCTCGCGGTACTGGCGTTCGAACGTGTCAGCTGTTTCTCCCGTGCCGAAAATCTGATCCGCGCTGCGCGAGAACCGAAGAGTCGGCATCTTGCGACCAGTTTCGACGGCGGAGACATGCGTGCCGGAGTATCCCAGCCGCTCGGCTAACTCCTCCTGCTTCCACCCGCGCTCCTCCCGCAGTCTGCGGACGCGAGCGCCGAAGGCGGCCTCCGGGCTGCTCTCGGGGTCCAACTCCTTGCGGTTCAACGGCTGTCACCTGAATCTTCGCTCGTACCCAACAAGTTGAAGCACTCCGAACTGTAGGCCAATCTGAGCTCGCTTAGTAGTGGAATGACTACGGAGAGGAGTGACCTGTGTCCGCAGAGACCGGTACCCCGGCCGGGCAGGAGCCCTGTCACGGGTGTCAGGAACTCCGCCTGGCCGAAGCTCTCGCCAACGATCAGCACGACTACAGCGGGGCGACGGACTGCCGGGTACTGCTCCGGCGCCACCGGAACACGGCGGACTGCTCGGAGCGGGGGCCGGCATGAGGGACCAAGCGCCCGAGCCCACGCCGAAGTTGCCCGAGTTCAACCCGTCGCGCTGGCCACCCTGCGAGTGTGCGCGGTGCCGTTCCGGCGGGGCCGACGGAGCTGCGGAATCCGCGCTGATACGGCGGCTCCGGGCCAGGGTCGCCGAGGAGAACGGGCTGCGCAGCTCGCTCCGGCGGACGCGGTGAGGATCTCGGCCGCCGCTCTCGTCACACTTCCGCTCCGCCGTCCGTCAGTGCAGTGAGGGCGCGGCGAGAACGGGGCCGCGACCGTGACGGACACCGAAGGAGAGACATCATGCAGGCAGCACGTATTCAGAACCCGGCCGACCTCCTGCCCGAGGCACTGCCTCCCATTTTCGGCCTGATCAAGGCCATCAACACAGGCGGACTGCCGGAGATCACACTCGAACTGGTCGGTCTGCGGGTGAGCCAGATCAACGGCTGCACCTTCTGTGTCGACGGGCACGTACGCAACGCGCGGAAGGCCGGGGAGAGCGACGAGCGGCTCTTCGCGGTGTCGGCCTGGCACGACGCGCCGTACTTCACCGACGCCGAGCGGGCCGCGCTGGCGCTGGCGGAGCACTCGACCCGGCTCAGCGACCGCTACGACCCGGTTCCGGACGCCGTCTGGGACGAGGCCGCCCGCCACTTCGACGAGAAGCAGCTCTCCGCCCTGGTCCTCTCGATCGGTCTGACGAACCTGTTCAACCGCGTCAACGTCACCACCAAGCAGCCCCCGGGCAAGACCTGGTAGACCCCGCGCCGGTCACACCCCCGGGCGATAGCCTGGGGGTGCGGCAGGCAGGAGAAAAGCGCTCATGGGAAGCCCGAACCCCCAAGGTTCCGTCGTCGCGGTGGTCGCGCTCGGCGGCGCGATCGGAGCCACCGCCCGCTACGGGGCCGCGCTGCTCTGGCCCACCGCCCCGGGCGGCTTCCCGTGGACGACGCTGGTCGTGAACGCCGTCGGGTGTGCGGTGATCGGCGTGTTCATGGTGGTGATCAGCGAGGCGTGGACGGCACACCGGCTGGTGCGGCCGTTCTTCGGTACGGGGGTGCTCGGCGGCTTCACCACGTTCTCGACGTACGCGGTGGACATCCAGCGCCTGCTCGACGGCGGCCGTGCCCGCGCCGGGCTGGCGTACCTGGGACTGACGCTGCTCGCGGCTCTCGCGGCGGTGTGGAGTGCGGTGTGGGCGACCCGCCGCGTGCTGGCCTGGAGGCAGTCATGACGACGCCGGGGACGGAACGGGGCCTGCGGCTGACGGTTCTCGTCGGCGAGTCCGACGGCTGGCACCACCGGCCGGTCTTCACGGAGATCGTGCACCGGGCACATCTGGCCGGACTGTCCGGTGCCAGTGTGTTCCGGGGCATCGAGGGCTTCGGCACCTCGTCGATGATCCACACCCAGCGGCTGCTCTCGCTGAGCGAGGACCTTCCGGTGGCGGTCGTGATCGTGGACACCGAGGAGCGGATCCGGGCGTTCCTGCCGCTGATCGGGGAACTGGTCACGGACGGCGGGGTGGCCTTCCTGGACGAGTGCGAGATCGTGCGCTTCGGCGACGAACGGGAGCGGGGCCGGTGAACTGGCTGCTGGTGATCGTCGGCGCGGCGGTCGGGGCGCCGCTGCGCTATCTGACCGACCGGGCGGTGCAGTCCCGCCACGACAGCGTCTTCCCGTGGGGGACCTTCACGGTCAATGTGTCGGGTTCGCTGGTCCTGGGCCTGCTGACCGGCGCGGTGGCGGCCGGCGCCGCCTCCTCCCACCTCCAGCTGCTGATCGGCACGGGGCTGTGCGGGGCGCTCACCACGTACTCGACGTTCAGCTACGAGACGCTTCGGCTGGCCGAGGACGGCGCGAAGTCCTACGCGGTGGCCAATGTCGTGGGGAGCGTGGCGGCAGGGCTGGTCGCGGCGTTCGCCGGGGTCGCGCTCGCACGGGCGCTGTGGGCCTGAGAGCCGGTAGACCGCGGCGAGAGGTGAGAGGCGAGAGCGGTCGGCGTCCCCTGCCACCGCAATGCGAGGCGGTGGCAGGGGAACGCCGTTGGGGAGGGGCCGTCACCGAGCGCCGGGCGATTCAACCCGTTCCGCGCCGACAGCGGCCCGTCAAACGCCGACGCTAGGCAACCGCCGACGCCCCGCGCCGGACACCACGCCGGTGCCGTCGCACGGCGCCACTCCAACAGCAGGCACCCGCGCCGGGCCGCCGGCCCCGGTGCCGCCACCCCCACCGGCGGCCTTGATCCACCGGCGCCCACGGTGATTCGCTGCGTGAACCGCACGATCCACGAGCGAAACGAGGGGTTCTCCAGTGCCGTCGGACAGCAGCATCACTCCGTCACCGTCACCGTCACCGTCACCGTCGCCGTCGCCGCGCCCCGTCACCGTCGTCACCGGTGGCAGCCGGGGAATCGGCGCCGCGACCTGTATCCGTCTGGCGGCGGACGGGCACGACCTCGCCCTGGGCTTCGTGAGCAACGCCGAGGCCGCCGAACGTACGGCCGCGGCGGTACGGGCCGCCGGGGCGCGCTGCGTCACGGTGCGGGCGGACACCGCCGACGAGGCCGATGTGGAGCGGCTCTTCGACACCGCGGCCGAGCAGCTGGGCCCGGTGACCGGGCTGGTCAACAACGCGGGCGTGACCGGCCCGCTCGGGCGGCTCGCCGACACCTCCGCCGAGACGCTGCGCCGCGTCGTGGACGTGAACCTCCTCGGCTACCTGCTCTGCTGCCGCCGGGCCGCGAAGGACATGGCGGCCGGCGGGGGCGGCGCGATCGTCAATCTGTCCTCGGTCGCAGCGACCCTGGGCAGCCCCGGGGACTTCGTCCACTACGCCGCCACGAAGGCGGCGACCGACGCGCTGACCGTCGGGCTCTCCAAGGAGCTGGGGCCCGACGGCATCCGGGTCAACGCGGTCGCGCCCGGCATGGTCGACACCGACATGCACGCCACTGCGGGCGACCCCGGCCGCGCGGAGGCGGCCGTCCCCGGGATCCCGCTCGGCCGGGTCGGAACCGCCCCGGAGATCGCGGCGGCCATCGCCTGGCTGCTGTCGGGCGAGGCGTCCTACGTGACCGGAACGGTCCTGCGGGTCTCGGGCGGCCGGTAACGGAGCGCGGCGGGACCGGCAGCGGGCTCCGTGGGGCCAGGGGCCCGCTTCTCCGTGCCCCGCCCGTACTCCCCGGCACCGCCCGTCCCGCGCGCCCGGCACCGTGCGAATTCATGGAGCCTTCGCCCAGGTGTGGCCCTTACGGACCGGTTCCTCCCCCACCCCGCGGCTAGCTTGCAGACGATCACCCCAACGTTCGTCCCTACGCTCGTCCCCCGCGGAGACACCCATGTGCAGCCCCCTCCACCAGCCCGACGGACCACTTCTGCCCGGCGCGAGCCGTCGTACGTTCCTGCGGGCGACCGCGCTCACCGGCGCCGCCACCGCGGCCACCGGACTCGCGTCCGCGACGCCCGCCGCGGCCCTCGCCCAGCAGAACACCGGTGCCGTCGCGGCCGGTTGGCGACCCGATCCCGAGAACCCCCGGTTCACGCTCGTCGTCATGCCGGACACCCAGTACCTCTTCGACGGGGCGAGCATCCACAAGGCGCCGGTCGAGGCGTCGTTGCGTTACGTGCTCGACCACGGGCGCGACGAGAACATCGTCTTCCTGTCCCATCTGGGCGACCTCACCGAGAGTGGCCAGGCAGGCGAATTCGCGGCGATCGGCGAGGCGTTCGAGCTGCTCGACCGGCGGCGGGTCGGCTACAGCGTCGTCGCGGGCAACCACGACATCAAGTCCTCCACCGACGACCAGCGCGGCCGCACCCCGTACCTGGACACCTTCGGTCCGAAGCGCATGCGGCGCCTGCCGACGTTCGGCGGGGCGACCCCGGACGGCTACAACACGTACCACCTGTTCCGCGCCGCCGGGCGCGAGTGGCTGGTGCTGGCGCTCGACTGGCGGCCGTCGGCGGCCGGGCTCGCCTGGGCGAAGGACGTCATCGCCCGGCACCCCCGGACACCCGTCATCCTCACCACGCACGAGCTGGTGTACGCGAACGCGGACGGCGACGAGGCCGAACTCTCCGACCACGGACAGCACCTGTGGGACGAGCTGATCACCGGGAACGACCAGATCTTCCTCACCCTCAACGGCCACTACTGGCCCGCCGGGCGCACCACCCGCAAGAACACCGCGGGCAACGACGTCCATCTGCACATCACCAACTACCAGAACCGCTACTACGGCGGCAGCGCCATGATCCGTCTCTACCGCTTCGACCTGGCCAGGAACACCATCGACGTGGAGACGATCTCCCCGTGGGTCCTCGGCCGCGCGGGCGAGCGGCTCAACGACCTGGAGCGCGGCGAGATCGAACTGACCGGTCCGCAGGACTGCTTCGCCGTCCCCATCGACTTCGAGAAGCGCTTCGCGGGCTTCGCGCCCGTACCCGTACGGGGCCCCCGCCCGGCGAAGCAGCTGCTGATACCGGGCACCGTCGCCTACTGGCGCTTCGACTCCCCCGCGCACCCGGACGGTTCCGCCGCCGAAGCCGGCCTGCGCGTCCCCGACCTGTCCGGGCACCGCAACGACCTGGTGCGCGAGTCCGTTCCCGGCAGTGCGCCCGACGCGCTGCGCTGGTCCGCCTCCCACCACCCCGACCAGCCCGGCCACGGCAGCCTCTACTTCGACGGCTCGAAGCCGCCGCTGCGCGGCGCGTATCTGCGTACCGAGAACAACGCACCGCTCAACACCAAGACGTTCAGGTCCGGTTACACCATCGAGGCCTTCCTCCGCCTCCCCGCCGACTGGGACGCCGGACGCAACGCCTGGGGCGCCGTACTCGGCCGCCGCGGCACCCTCGGGGCGGCCGGCAAGACCTCCGGCGACCCGGAGGAGCCCGTCGCCACGCTCTCCGTGTCGGACGGCCCCGGGCTCCAGTGGGCGGCGGCGCCCCTGAACCAGCCGGGGGGAGTCACCAACTGGAGCCACGAACTGCCGCGTGAACGGTGGTGGCACGTCGCGGTCGTCAACGACGGCAAGCACACCACGATGTACATCGACGGCTGCGTGGTCGCCCGCAACCCCGCCACCCGCACCACCGGTCTCGCCACCGTGGGCCTGCCCTGGCTGCTCGGAGCCTACGAGTACGGAGGCAGGCTCGACCAGCTGATGCACGGCTGGCTCGGCGACATCCGGATCGTCGAACGCGCCCTGCGGGTGAAGGACTTCATGATCGCCTGAGACCCGCCGTGACCCAGGGATCACGGCGCCCGGGCGACGGCCGGTCCGGGGACCGCGGCTTCCCCGGAGGGCGGGCGCGGCCCCCCGGGGTCACCCCGCCCGGTTGGTGCGGCGCTGCTTCGCGGCGGCGCGCGCCGCCGCGTCGGGCAGGTCGGAGCGGCGTGCCGAGCGGCCCGCCTTCGTGGGGGCGGTGCCCCGGCCCCGGAAGGGCACGCTGCGGGGGCGCTCCGTCGTCGGCGCGCTGCCTTCGACGGGCACGCCGGAGGGCTTCCGCGCGCCGGTGATCCGGCTCAGTTCTGCCTCACCGGAGCGGACCTGGGCGATCTTCGGGGTGATCCCGGCGTCGGCCATCAGCCGGGTCATCTCCCGGCGCTGCCCCGGCAGCACCAGGGTGACGACACTGCCGGACTCACCGGCGCGGGCGGTGCGGCCGCCCCGGTGCAGATAGTCCTTGTGGTCGCTCGGCGGATCGACGTTGACGACCAGGTCCAGGTTGTCGATGTGGATGCCGCGCGCCGCGACGTTCGTCGCGACCAGCACCGTGACCTGGCCGTTCTTGAACCGGTCCAGGGTGCGGGTGCGCTGCGGCTGGGACTTGCCACCGTGCAGCGCGGCGGCCCGCACCCCGCTGCCGAGCAGGTGGCCGGTGAGCTTGTCCACGGCGTGCTTGGTGTCCAGGAACATGAGCACCCGGCCCTCGCGGGCCGCGATCTCGGTCGTGGTGGCGTACTTGTCCGCGCCCTGCACGTAGAGCACGTGGTGCTCCATCGTGGTCACCGCGCCGGCCGCCGGGTCGACCGAGTGGACCACCGGGTCGTGCAGGTAGTTGCGCACCAGCAGGTCGACGTTGCGGTCCAGGGTCGCCGAGAACAGCATCCGCTGGCCCTGCGGCAGCACCTGGTCGAGCAGCTCGGTGACCTGCGGCATGAACCCCATGTCGCACATCTGGTCGGCCTCGTCGAGAACGGTGACGGAGACCCGGTCCAGCCGGCAGTCGCGGCGCTCGACGAGGTCCCCCAGCCGGCCCGGCGTGGCGACGACGACCTCGGCGCCGGAGCGCAGCGCGGAGGACTGCCGGCCGATCGACATGCCGCCGACGACGGTGGCCATCCGCAGCCGGAGCGCGCGGGCGTACGGGGCGAGCGCGTCGGTGACCTGCTGGGCCAGTTCCCGGGTGGGGACCAGGACCAGGGCCAGCGGGCGGCGGGCGTCGGCCCGGTTGCCCGCGATCCGGGCCAGCAGGGCCAGGCCGAAGGCGAGGGTCTTGCCGGATCCGGTCCGGCCGCGCCCCAGCACGTCGCGCCCCGCGAGGGAGTTCGGCAGGGTGGCCGCCTGGATCGGGAACGGCGTGGTGACACCCTCGGCGGTGAGTGCCGAGAGCAGCGGCTCGGGCAGGTCCAGTTCCGCGAAGGCGGAAATGGCGGGCAGCGCCGGAGTGATGGTCTTCGGCGCTGCGAACTCGCCCTGTACGGAGGCGGGCCTGCGGCCGCCGGATCGGGGACGGGAATAACGGTCGTTCGAACGTGCTGTGCGATCGCGGTCCATGCGGGACCCTTCCTCGACGGGGCGCGTATCGAGGAATTCGCTGCGGCGGCGGGCGGCACAGGAATCGCAAGAACGGGCCGTTGACAAGCCTGGACGAAGCCCGGCTGCGAAAAATGAGCCGCGTTCACGTGGCTCGGGCGGGCACCGGACCGTACGGACGACAGCGAACCGGGGCCCGCACCCGGAGGTGCGGGCCCCGATCGTGCAAGTCGTCACAGCGCGACGGCGCCGGAGCGGCCGGATCAGGCCGGGGTGATGTTCTCCGCCTGCGGGCCCTTCTGACCCTGTGTGACGTCGAAGTTCACCCGCTGGCCCTCCTGGAGCTCACGGAAGCCGGTGGCCGCGATGTTCGAGTAGTGGGCGAAGACGTCGGGGCCGCCGCCGTCCTGCTCGATGAAACCGAAGCCCTTTTCCGCGTTGAACCACTTGACGGTGCCAGTAGCCATGTTCTGTCTCCTTCATGGGGGCAGTTCCCGGGGAGCCGCACGGTGCGGATCCCACGTCGCCGCGATGATTACCCCATCCGGAAAAAGCACCGGAAAACACAGAAGCGCAGCCCCCGGCGCATTGACCCGGGGAGCGCACTTGGAGTCTTCGGGAACCACAACTGCAACTGCCTCCAGAATAGCACGGCGGAAGCGACCGGACAGGGAAATCAATTACGGTCCGTCGATCCGCATCGACCCCTGAATCGAGCCCGGAATTGAGCCCGGAATTGAGCCCGGGACCGAACCAGGAATTGAGCCGGGAATTGAACTCCGATTCGAATCCCGATCCGGCTCGAATGCGAATCTGCCCGGAAATCGCGTGAAATTCTTTTCGGCCGGAAATCGACGGGTGCGCGACCGGCCCGGACCCCCCGCGGCGGCGCCACCCCCGGACACGCCGGGGCGAGGGCAGTTGATGACGGCCTGACCAGCAGTCATAATGTACGCGTAGCCCTTCACGCATCCCCCGTCGTGAAGGGCTACACCTATGCCCGCACATCATTCATGTGCGTCATGCACCTTTTGTCCGTGGTGAATTCACACGAAACCCGTGGATTCCACAGGCAGGGGACTCCCCTCGTGGTCCCCTGCCCGTGTTTTTTCGAGTTAACAGTGACGTAGCGTGTTTACGCAAGCCCGTTTCCGTACCACCTATCGCCCACCGCAATGAGAGCGGCACGCCGGGGTTGGTTACAGTACGAGCCCGTCGACCGAATCGACGACCGTGAACGCCGATCGCACGGGAGCGGATACGTGGGGGACCGGATGGACAGCGCCGAGGAACGCACACCGGAGCTGCGGACGTTGCAGCAGAAGGTCGAGTACATGGTGGAGGAGACCTTCCCCGGCCAGAAGATCTCGGGGCGCTTCTTCGCCGATCTGGTCAGGGAACGCGGCGGATCCCTCTCGCACAGCTACTTCTCCAACATCCTGGCCGGAAAGGTCACCCAGCCCTCCGAGGACATCCTCAAGGCGCTCGGTCTGGGATTCGGCGTGGACTGGCGGTTCTTCAAGGAGGAGTCCGAGGTCGTCGACGACGTGGTCGCCGGGCTCCAGTTCCTCGCGATGCGGCGTACGGGAGAGATCAGCGGAGTCGCCGGGCGCGGCCTCGACGAGGACGGTCTTCCGCCGGAGCTGCTGCAGTTCGCCCTCTCGCTGCTTCAGGACGCCAAGGGCCGGCAGGGCGCGGCCGACGGCGGCGTCCACGGCGAGCCGGAGCAGTAGACCGCCATGTCGATGCGCGAACTGCGGAAGGAGTGCGAGGCGGGGCTCGCCGACCTGCCCATCCCCGCGCCCTTCTCCATCGACGCACTGGTGGCGAACATGGAGGCGGCCCGCGGCCGCACCATCGTGCTGCACGAGATGCCCGACCGGCTGGCCCGGGTCAACGCCGCCTGCGGGCTGCGGCTGAAGACCGGCCGGACCAGCTTCGTGCTCTACCGCCGCAGGCCGACCGCGTACCAGACCCAGCACGTCATCCTGCACGAGCTGTGCCACGAGTGGTTCGACCACGGCACCTCCCTCGATCCGGAACAACTGCGGCGGCTGCTGCCGGTGTTCGACACCTCGCTGATCACCCGGGTCCTCGGGAACGGACCCCCGCCGCAGACACCGCCGTCACAGTCACCGCCCGCGCCGCCCGCGCCGTCGCCGGTGGTGGCCACGATCGCCGACGCGCTCCGGTCCGGGGACGGCGCCGTGCAGGCCCGCGCGCAGTACGACACGCACGACGAGCGCATGGCCGAGTTCGGGGCCTCGCTCATTCCCCGCATGGCCATGGACGTGACCAGTGACGACATGGTGGGACGGCTGGCCAACTCCCTGTCCCGCCCGGTCGCCAATCGCCGCCGGGGCCTGTTCCGCCGCTCCTGACACCGCACCTCTCCCCGTATCCCCCCACCACCCCGAGGAATCCGCCGTGACCCCGCTCGACCTCGCCGGCTATCTCGTAGCCGCCCTGATGACGGCCGTCGCCCTGTGGCGCATGCCGGCCGCCCTGTGGGGCGACGAAGAAGACAAGCGCCGCCGGGCCCTGTGGGGCTGCTACGCGGGCTTCGCCGTCGCCCTGTGGACCAAGACCCGGGCCGTGCGCATCGCGCTCAACGACAGCGCCGTCACCGACCTCGCCGTACTGATCAAGCACTACACGGCGACGATCGCGATCCTGGCGATCCTCAGCTACATCGTCGCGATCTACGGCCAGTACCCCGACGGCGGAACCGTCCCCCGGCACGTGCGGTTCGCCCGCACCATCCAGCAGGTGGCGGCCAAGGCGTCGATCGCCACGCTGGTCCTGCTGACGGTGCTGTTCTTCACCGTCGTCGACCGCTCCGTCCCCTCGGACCGCTTCGTCGCCGACCACGCGGGACAGTGGGGGGCCACGCTGTACATGAGCGTGTTCTACCTCTACCTGGGCGCCGCGTCCGCCGTCTGCGCCTACCAGTGGGCGCTGGCCACCGCCGGTGCCGGGCTGCGCCATCTGCGGATCGGCCTCGGGATGATGACGTTCGCCATGTTCATCGGCGTCGGCTACACCGTCAGCCGGACCCTGTTCCTGTGGGTCAGCGCCGTCGACACCCCGAGCGAGTCCTTCGCGCTCAGCTTCGACGAGATCACCGAGGCCGCCCAGGTGGTGCTGTTCGCGTTCTTCGCCGTGGGCGCCTCCATCCCCGCCCTCAGCAAGGGGCGGCGGCGCGCGAAGCTCTGGCGGGCCCAGGCCGGACTGCACGGCCTGTGGCGCGAGTTGATGACCGCGTTCCCCGAGCAGCCCTTCGACCCCCCGGCCTCGCTGGCCCGCGAGCTCACCCGCTTCGGCACCCCCGCCGACCTGCGGATCGACCGCTGGGCCGCCGACATCGCCGACGCGGTGGAGAAGCTGCGCCACTACGTCCCCGACACCCTGCTCCCGGCCGCCAAGAGCGCCGCCTCGGACGGCTCCGCGGACCCGGAGAAGGCGGGTCCGCTCACCGAGGCGTACTGGATCAAGGCCGCGCTCACCGCGAAGAACAGCGGGACGCCCGCCTCCACCGCCGCCGCGGTCGAGGCCCAGCACGCCACCGACCAGGACGGCGAGGTGGCCTGGCTGGTCCGGGTCGCCACCGCCTACCGGACCGTCCCGCAGGACCGGGCCGCGCAGGTACTGGCAGTGGCCCGGTCCGCCGCCTCCGGCCAGTCCGCCGCGACCGCGGCACCCCGCACCGCCTCCACCGAGGAGACAGCATGACCACCACCGACACCGCCCCCGCGTCGCCGGACAACGCCGTCGCGCGCACCGTCACCGACGTCTTCCAGCCCCGCAACGTCCTGCTGATCGGCATGCTCGGCATCGGCCTGGCCGCCGCCGGCCACTGGACCGGCCTGCTCTGGGGATTCCTCGGCGCCCTCTGCGCGGGCCTCATACCCGCCGGGTACATCGAATGGGAGCGCGGGCGCGGCACCTGGGGCGACCGCCATGTCGTCGACCGCACGAAGCGGGCGCCGATCTTCTTCGTGATCCTCGGCTCCATCGGCACCGGTTCGGTGGTGATGGTGCTGGGCGACGCCCCCACCGGCATCCTCGTGGTGATGCTCGCCCTGTGGGCGATGACCGTGATCCTGCTGGCCGTCAACACGGTCTGGAAGATCTCGGTGGACGCCGCGGTCGCCTCGGCCGTCGTCGCCCTGCTCGCCGCGGTCCACTCGCCGTGGTGGCTGCTCGGCTACACGATGACGCTCGCCGTGTGCTGGTCACGGGTCGCGCTCCGGTACCACTCGGTGGCCCAGACGGTCGCCGGGGCGTCGCTGGGGGCCGCGACGGCGGGCGCGTTCCTGCTGATCTGACCCGTACCGGTGCGCACCGGGTGGTGACGGGAGACAGCCGATCCGACCCGTACCGGTGCGCACCGGGTGGTGGCGTGAGACATCCGTTGGAACGGCCGCCCGGGCGGGTACAGGTGCCCCGTGCCGAACTTCGAGATCACCACCGCGAGCGCCGACGACCTCACCATGCTGGCCGAATGGGCCCACGAGGAGAGCTGGAACCCCGGACTGACCGACCGTCACGCGTTCTTCGCCGCCGACCCGCGCGGCTTCCTGATCGGCCGCCTCGACGGCGAACCGGTCTCCTGCGTCTCGGTGGTCCGTTACGGCACCGACTCCGGCTTCCTCGGCTTCTACCTGACCCGGCCCCGGCTGCGCGGCCAGGGGTACGGAATCCGGCTCTGGCGGGCCGGCATGGCACGGCTGGACGGGCGCAACGTCGGCCTGGACGGGGTGGTGGCCCAGCAGCCCAACTACCGCAGGTCCGGCTTCCGTTCCGTGTGGACGAACATGCGCTACGAGGGCCTGCCGCAGGCCGGCCCGTCCGCCCCGGCCGGCATCGAACTGGTCGACGGGCGCTCCGTGCCCTTCGACCGGCTCGCCGCCTACGACCGCCGCTTCTTCCCGGCCGACCGCGACAGCTTCCTCGCACCGTGGATCGCCCACCCCACCCGCACCTCGCTCGCCGCCGTCCGCGACGGCGAGCTGTGCGGCCTGGCGGTGCTGCGCCCCTGCCGTACGTCGTCCCGGATCGGCCCGGTGTACGCGGAGTCGCCCGAGGTGGCCGGCGCCCTGGTCGGCGCGGTGGCGGCGACCGACCCCGGCGTCCCGGTCGCGATCGACGTGCCGGACGTCAACCCGGCCGCCGTACGCCTCGCCGAACAGCTGGGCCTCACCCCGTCGTTCGAGACCGCCCGGATGTACACGGGACCGGCGCCCGACATCGACCACACCGGCCTGTTCGGCATCACCAGTCTGGAGCTGGGCTGAGGGCCGTTCTCAGAGGCTGTCCGGGGCGGCGCCGCCCCGGCCCTTCCCCGTGGGCCGGGTCCGGGAGGCCAGCACCGCTATGTCGTCCTCCGCCCCCCGCCCGAACCGTTCGAGGACGTCGTCCAGCAGCTGCTCCAGGCTGCCGCCGGCCGGCAGGCTCAGTTCCCTGAGACGGTCGACCGAGACGTCGATGTCCTCGCCGCGCCGCTCGACCAGACCGTCGGTGTACAGGAACAGCACCGTGCCCGGATCGAACTCCACCAGCGTCGTCCGGTACCCGCCGAACCCGGTGCCGAGCGGGGGACCCACCGACATCTCGTCGCACACCCGGGCACCCGCCCCGGGCTCGATCAGCACCGGCGGCAGATGCCCCGCGCTGGCCACCTCGCACGCCCTGCCGAAGCGGTCGACGACGGCCAGCAGGCAGGTGGCCGCCCGGTCCAGCCCGGACCGCTCGACCATCCGGTCCAGCTGTTCCAGGATGCGGTGCGGCGGCAGCTCGTCGTCGGCGAACATCCGCAGCAGGGAGCGGTAGTGGCTCATGGCGACCGCCGCCTCCACCCCGTGCCCCATCACATCGCCCATCGCCTTGAGATGCCGGCCGTCGCGCAGCGGAATGACGTCGAACCAGTCACCGCCGACCATCACGCTCCGGTCGGCCGGCAGATAGCGGGTGGCGATCTCGATGTGCGGGTGCGGCGGGCGCGGCTCGGACAGCAGGGAGCGCTGGAGCTCCAGGGCGATGGTGTGCTCGTGGGCGTACCGGCGGGCGTGGTCCAGATCGACGGCGGCCCGGCCGGCGAGCTCCCGGGCGATCACCACGTCCTCGTCCGTGAAGACCGGTGAGTCGCCCGCCCGGATCAGCCCGAGGATGCCGAGCGGGCCGCTGCGCACGGTGACGGGCACGATGACCGCCGAGTGCATCCCGAGGGCCCGGTAGGCGGCGAGCCGTTCCGGGCCGGGGGCGGAGCGGGCGAGCTGTTCGTCGGTGGTGAGGTTCTCCACCACCGGCTGGTTGACCGCCAGACAGCGCTGTACGGCGGCGCCCTCCTGGTAGTCGATGTACTCGTCGGTCAGCCCGAAGCCGTCCAGCTCGTCGCGGAGCGCGGGCACCGCCCGCAGCGCCGCCCGCCGCAGCCGCAGCACCCCGGGCGGTGCGGGCCGGACCGGCGGGGCGACGTCGGGCGGGAACACCTCGACCGTGGCGAGGTCCGCCAGCCCCGGCACGACGAGGTCGACCAGTTCGGCGCAGGTGGTGTCCATGTCGAGCGTGGTGCCGATCCGGGCGGCCGCGGTGTCGAGCAGGTTCAGATGGCGCCGGGCCTGTTCCAGCTCGCGCTGCCCCTTGTCCGAGGTCATGACCTCCAGCACTATCCCGGCCACACCGACGACCCGCCCGCCGATCTCCAGCCGGTGGTACGCGCCGTGCCAGTACCGGCGGACCGTGGCGGCCGCGGCGGTGAATCCGCTGGAGGTGATCTCGCGGGACTTGCCGTCGGCGAGCACCGCCCGCAGCATGTCCTCGCGCGCGTCTACCCCGGGCAGCACCTCGGAGACGGTGCGTCCCAGATGTTCGGCGGCCGGGATGCCGTTGAGCCGTTCGAGAGCCCGGTTCACGTAGAGGAAGCGCAGCCCGGTGTCGAGCACGCCCACCCCGGCCATGGTGCCGTCGACCAGCGCGGCCAGGGCGCCAGGGTCGAACGGCGCGGGGCCGTCGGCGTACGTATCGGCCTGCACGTCAACCTCCTGGGCGGGCGCGGACCACCCGCTGCCCGGCCCTCAATCGTCGGCCGCCCGCCCCCGCCGCGCATCCGCAGACCGGGCCGACGGCCGCCGTGCGGGCCGGGCCGCGTACGCCCCGGCCGTCGCGTCAGGTGAGCGGGTGCGAGGTCCGGCCGGACGCCTCGTCGATCTCGTCGTGCGCCTTCGTCAGCATCTTCATCGCCAGTTCGTTGAGCGCTCTGGCTCCCGCGATCTCCTCTCCCACTCTCGGCTGGTCCTTGTCGGAGGGGTGGCGGCTCGCATATCCATGGGCACGCACCTCGGACCCGTCCGGGAGCCGGACCAGGGCTGCCGCGCGGGTGCGATGAGTGTCTTCTTCGAATTCCAGTTCGACATGCCACCCGACGGTTGTCATCACCATGACGATCACCTCCCTACCAGGGTGCGCCCGTTCCCCCGCCCCTGCACCACGGCACCGGGCCGGGGCCCGCCCCGCCCCGCGCCCGGCCCCGCGTCACGCCACGAGGTTCGGGTCGTATCCGAGCGCGAGCAGAGTCCGGCGGAAGTCCACGGTGAGGCCGGAGCGGTGGACGGCCTCGACGAACTCACCGTGCCTGAAGGCGGTGTTCGCGTCGTGCCCCCGGATCGCGAGGACGAGCTTCTTCCCGTCCTCGGCGTTGCCGAGCAGCGCGCGCAGGGTCCGGAAACCGGTCGACGCGTTCTTGGCGTCCTGGTCGATCGTCCCGGCCGCCTTGTTCTCGTTCGACAGCTCCCCGCCGGGCCGCTTCCGCTTCTTCGTCTCGATGCTCATCAGGTCCCGGTACAGCTCGGCCAGCCCCACCTGCTGCGGAAGGATGTTCACGACGATGCTCGACGCGGGAAGCTGCGCCGGCGCCGCTCCGGCGGGAGTGGTGGTGGCGGTGGGCTGGTCGGCGAGGTCCTGCGGCTCCGGCTGGTACATGTGCGCCGAGAACGACGGGGCGCCGCCGACCGACAGGAGCCCGGTGTTCGTCACGGCGGCGGTCTCGATGAAGCCGCCCAGGGTCCCCGAGTTCTGCCGGCGCAGGCCGGGGACGCCGGAGTTGGTGGCCAGGGCGTGGGCGGTCGGGTCCACCACGCCGTTCATGGCGTCGGTCTGCGAACCGTGCAGGTTCCTGAAGTGCGCACCCTTGGTGAGGGTCAGCGTGGGCAGCGCCGCGCCGGTGGGTTCCGCGACCGTTCCCACCCATTGCGTCGGCACCCACCGCTGGAACGAGACGGTCTCCGCGTACAGGAGGTCGGCCAGGGTCCGGGTGGGATCGGCCGGCCACGGCGTCCTCGCCAGTGCGTCGTGGACCGGGCCGGGAATGATGCCCGCCGCGACCAGTTGCCGTCCGGTCCGCAGGTACGTGTCCGAGGAGTAGCTCACCTCGACCCGGTAGCGGAACGGCTGCCCGGTGCGCATCAGTTCCTCGGGGATGCTCTCCCAGCCCCGCATCAGCCCCTGGTTGAAGTTCTTGTTCTCCTGGGGCGCGATGTTGCCGTGCACATCCGCGTCCCGCGCCTCCATCAGGGTGTGCTCGACCAGATGCCCGCCGTCGTAGGTGTTGCCCAGGTTCTGCCGCCCGAAGATGGCCCGCTCCATGACGCCGAAGTGGCCGTACGGCCCGATCACGCCGTTGTCCCGGTTGCTGCCGTCCGCTTTGCGGTGGGACGCCGGGTCGATCTCGGCCGTGACCGCTCCGGCCCGGTGGAAGCCGCTCCTGTAGTCCGCGGCCCTGACCAGGCCCAGCGCGCCGAAGAAGTACTGCTCCGGCAGCCCGACTTCCCGGAAGTACCTCTCGAACGCGGTGTGCAGGCTGTCCACGGGCAGCGGAGCGTTCGTCTCCCTGGGCGTGATGTTGCTGAAGCGCGACTTGCGCTGGATCACCGGCGTACCGCCACCGGTCGCCGGAACGGCCCGCTGTACGGGCGCACCGCCCTGCCGGGCCGCGGACGCGGCGGACGCGGGGGCGGTGGGGCTCGCGGGGACGGTGGGGACCGGCGCGGCCATGACCCGGCTCGCCGTGCTCTCCGCCTCCCGCTCGAACCGGTCGGACGGATCGGAGACCCGTAGCCCGGCGCCGTTGTCCTGCCCGCTCACCCGCCCCCGGCGCTGCTGGATGACGTGGGTCAGCTCATGCGCCAGGGTGTGCCGGTCGACGCCGCCGCTGCCGAGGACGATGTGGTTGCCACTGGTGTAGGCGTGCGCGCCGATCTCGGCGGCGGATGCCCGCGCGGCCGATTCGTCGTGCACGCGGACATCCGAGAAGTCGGCGCCGAGCCGGGATTCCATCTCGGCACGGAGCGCGCCGTCGAGGGGCCTCCCGGGCCCGCGCAGCACGTCCTGCACGGCGGATCGCTGTACGTGGGGGGCGTCCTGCCCGCCCGCGACACCCGCCCCGCCCGTACCGTCCGTGCCGCTCGCCCAGGGATACCCGGACCCGCGGAGCATCCGCAGGACGACCGCGTTCCCCACCCGGCCCTGCTGCGCCATCAGCCCCGTCGGCGGCACCTCGTGCCCTGCCGCCCGCGTACGCGGCAGCGGCGTGCGGGAGCGTTCGTTCCCCCTGGTCCTGTCCTGGTCCTGGGCACGCAAAACGGGACCTCTTCCCCTCCGGGAGCAGCGACACCTCCTGCATACGCGGTGGACGGGGGCCACGGCTAGGGGGCCGGGGGCAGGGTGGGGTGACCGGGCGGACAAGGCGGAGGGAGCCGGGCGGGCAGCACCCGGCGGGTGTTCCCGGCGGGTGTTCCCGGCGGCGCCCCGGGCACGCGGGTGTTCCCGGCGGCGCCCCGGGCGCGCGGGCGGCACGGCTGCGCGCCGTCACACCTCCAGCCGGTCCAGGTCGAGGGTGCCGTCCACCGCCGGGGCGTCCGGCGGCAGCGCGAGCGCGGCCTCGACCGGCCCGGGCAGCGGGCCCAGCCCCAGCAGCCCGGCGACGATCCGGGCCGTCAGCGTGTGCCACTGCCCGGCACGCCGGAGCATCGCGTGATCACTGCCCCGGATCGCGACCAGACAGGCGCGGGCACCGGCCGGCCGGGCGCGGACGGTGAGGCGCTGGGAGGCGCGGGGGCTGGTGATCCGGTCGCGGGTGCTGTGCAGCAGGACGACATCGCGGCCCGCCAACTGGCCGACCGGGTCGTCGGCCGGGCACCACGGCGCGAGGCCGACCACCCCGCGCACCAGCGGGTGACCGGCCGCGCGGAGGGCGGCGCGGGCCCCCATCGAGTGACCGACCAGGACCACCGGGATGTCCCCGGCCTCGCGGCGCAGCGCGTCCAGGGCTCGTACGGCGTCGTGCAACGGGTCCTCGCGAGGGCCGTTCCAGCCGCGGTGGGCGTAGCGGGCGGTCCGTACGAGCACGCCTCCGTCCTCGCCTCCTGTGGCCCCGGCGACGGACCGGGCGAAGGGACGCATCCGTACGGCCGGCAGATTCAGCGGGCCGGGCGGCGGCGCGGCCAGGCCCGTCTCCGCCCCGCCGTGCAGCAGGAGCACCGCCGCGGACGGGCCCACGGTGGACGGCGGTCGTGCCATGCGTACCTCCTGGTGCGGAAAGCCGGCCCCGTACCGAGCATGCTGTACGGAGCCCGCCCGGAAAACCCGGCAGCACCGGACCACGGAGGAAACGACATGGCACCGTCCCCGCAACTCGGCCTGATCGCACCGGACTTCACACTGCCCGGCGGCGTGCTCGACAGCGAGAACTTCGAGCGCCGCGACTACACCCTGGCCGGGGCGCGCGGCCGCAGCGTGGTCCTCGCGTTCTACCCGGGCGACAACACGGCGGTCTGCACCAAGCAGCTCTGCTCGTACTCCTCGGGCCTGGAGGCCTTCGAAGAGCTCGACGCGGAGGTCTGGGGAATCAGTCCACAGGGTGTGGACAGTCATGAGTCGTTCGCCCGCGCCCACGGCCTGCGGATGCCGCTGCTCGCGGACACCGACCGGGAGACCGCCCGCGCGTACGGGGTCGCGGCGCCCGGGATCGGAGTGCGCCGAGCGGTGTTCCTCATCGGGCCGGACGGAGTGCTGCGCTGGAAGCACGTAGCGCTGCTGGGCGCCACGTTCCAATCGGCGGCCAAACTGACCGAACAGCTCTCCGGCATCAAGACCGCGTAAAAGATTGCCGGAACCCGGCAGTGCCTGTCGGCGGGTACGCATGGGATCATCCAGTCAGTTCGACGGAAATGCTCAGGGGATCTCGAAAATCGGGGAGGGTGACCAGGTGACCTTGTTTCTCGGCCTCGGCATTGCGGGAATCGTCCTGCTCGTGCTGTCCCTGGTCTTCGACGGAGTCCTGGAAGGGCTCTTCGGGGGCGTACTGGACGGCCTGTTCGACGGCCTCCTGTCCCTCCCGGTCATCGCCGGATTCCTCTCGATGCTCGGCTTCGGCGGAGCGATCGTGCTCGGCGCCACCGGCGCCGGCACGGTCGTCGCGACCGCCGCCGGAGTGCTGGCCGGGCTCGTCGCGGCCTGGCTGACCTGGAAGTTCAGCCGGGCCCTGATGCGGGACCAGACCAGCGTCACACCGCGCAGCGACGATCTCGTCGGCACCTCCGGATCGGTCGTCACGGCCATCCCGGCCGACGGCTACGGAGAGGTCCTGCTGCAACTCGCCGGCCAGCCCGTGAAGCTGGCGGCGAAGAGCGCGGCGCCGGTCGCACGCGGCACCGAGATCTGGGTGGAGTCCGCGCTGTCGTCCACCTCGGTCGCGGTCCGCCCCGTCGAGCACTGAGCCCGGCACCCGAACGCCGGGGCCGGCCGCCGAGCGCGGACCACCGCCCCGACCGATCCACCGTGCCGCACCGCACCACCCGCGGCACACCGCCCGAAACCTAGCTGCCGTTCCCGCAGGGAGGCAGGGGGGACACCTTTATGAGCCCAGTCGTGACCGCAGTCGCCGGAGTCGTCGTACTCCTGGTGCTGCTCGCCCTCGTCGTCATCACCCGCTACAAGGTCGCCGGGCCCAGCGAGGCGTTCATCATCACCGGCCGCCGCGGCAAGAAGTCCACCGACCCGGTGACCGGCCGCACCAGCATCGACAACAGCGGCCAGAAGGTCGTGGTCGGTGGCGGCGTCTTCGTCGTGCCGTTCGTCCAGCAGAAGTTCACCCTGGACCTGTCCAGCCGGCACATCCCGATCGCGGTGCGCGGCGCCGTCACCCTGCGCGGTGTGAAGTCCAACCTGGAAGGCGTCGCGATCGTCAAGGTCGGCGGCAGCGAGGAAGCGATCCGGGCCGCGGCCCAGCGGTTCCTCCAGCAGCAGGACGGCATCGTCGGCTTCACCCAGGAAGTGCTCTCCGGCGCGCTGCGCGCCATCGTCGGCCGGATGTCGGTCGAGGACATCATCCGTGACCGGGCTGCGTTCGCCGGGCAGGTCGCGGAGGAGGCCGAGGCCAGCCTCTCCGGCCAGGGCCTGATCCTGGACGCCTTCCAGATCCAGGACATCACCACCGAGGGCTCCTACCTGGAGGACCTCGGCCGCCCGGAGGCCGCCCGCGCCAAGCAGGAGGCGGACATCGCCGAGGCGATCGCCAAGCGGGCCTCCGAGCAGGCCCGGCTGAAGGCCGCCGAGGAGATCGCCATCGCCGAGCGGACCTTCTACCTCAAGCAGGCGGAGATCAAGGCCGAGACGGAAGCCGCCGCGGCCAAGGCCAACGCGGCGGGCCCGCTCGCCGAGGCGGCCCGTCAGCAGGAGGTCCTGGAGGAGCAGGAGAAGGTCGCCCAGCGCCAGGCCGCACTGACCGACCGCGAGCTCGACACCAAGGTCCGCAAGCCCGCCGACGCCGCCCGCTACCAGGCCGAGCAGGAGGCCGAGGCCCGCCGGATCGCCCAGGTCAAGGAGGCCGAGGCGGACGCCGAGCGCTCCCGCCTGACCGGTCAGGGCGAGAAGCTGCACCGCTCGGCACTCGCCGACGCCGTACGCATCGAGGGCGAGGCGGAGGCCGCGGCCATCGCGGCGAAGGGTGCGGCCGAGGCCGAGGCCATGCAGAAGAAGGCGGACGCCTTCGACCGGTACGGCGACGCGGCCGTGCTCCAGATGCTGGTCGAGGTGCTGCCGCAGGTCGTCGCCAAGGCGTCCGAGCCGCTGAGCGCCGTCGACAAGATGACCGTGATCTCGACGGACGGCGCGAGCCGGCTGTCGCGTACGGTCACCGACAACGTCGCCCAGGGCATGGAACTCCTCAGCTCCACCACAGGAGTCGACATCTCCGCCCTGCTGAAGAACCTCAAGGGCTCGGGCCCCGGGGCCGAGACCCCGGACCGGCCGGAGACCGCCGCCGCGCCGAACGGCAAGATCGAGATCACCGACTGATCCGGCGGAACGGCTCCCGTACGTGCCCGGGTGGTTGCACACCACCCGGGCACGCCCGTGTCCGGACCCGTCAGTCCGCGAGATCCACCCGCACGGTCAGCAGGTCGGTGCCCATCACCCGCACGACGGCGCTGTTGTAGCGCGGCAGCGTCCGGAGCCGGGCGCGGGCGTCGTCCTGGGGCAGCGGGTGCGCGACCCCGTCGTACCAGCGGCCCGCGATACGGACCCGGACCCGCGGGTCGGCCAGGATGTTGCGGACGTACTGCGACTTCTCCCCGAACTCCGAGACCAGCCAGAACTCCTGACCCGTGCGCCGCCCGCCGACCGGGGTACGGCGCGGCCGGCCGGAGGTCCGGCCCGTCGTCTCCAGCAGGATCTGTCCCGGGCTGCGTCTGGCGAGTGGATTGACGACGTGCCGCTGGAGCGACGTCACCGCCCTGAACCTCAGATCCCGAAAGCCCGCCATCGCGTGTCCCTTCCGCCGGTGACCGTGAGCTTACGACCCCTTCCCCGCATCGCGGGCGCTCCCGCGGGCGGACACGGCGACGAGAACCCCGGCCGGACCCGCTTCCGCCCCTCGCTCCCGCCTCCGCTCTCCCTCGTTGATCGCCGCGATCCGCTCCCGCCACGGCAGCGGATCGGGTTCGTTCTCCGCTTCGATCCGCCGGGCCGCCCAGTAGGCCCGGTTCTCCTCACGGGCACACGGCCCGCACCGGGCCTCGTCCGCGACCGGACGGAAGACGTGCTCCTCCCCCGCCCCCTCGCAGACCACGAACTCCCGTACGGGCGACGGCGCGACGGATGGCGGCGGGGCAGCCACCGGCGCCGGAAGCTTCTCCACGAGCCGGTGACGCACGAACCCGACGGCGGACCGCACACCGTCCTTGGGCAGCCCACTGGTCAGCACCCGCCGCAGGTCCGCAGCACTCACACCACGCCGAATCCACTCGGCAGCGACGTCGGCCAGCCCCCGCGCTTCCCGGACACCGAGATGCAGCTGCGGATTCGCATGCCGCAACGAGAGCAACACCCGTTGCCCTTCCCCGACTTCAACGGGCTCAGGCTCACCACACGCTCCGGGCGCACCGGGCGCACCGGGCGCACCGGATGCTTCGCCCTCCGTGGACGCTTCGGGCTCCGCAGACGCTTCGGGCTCTTCGGTGGGCGGGTGGGAGTAGTTCTCCCCCAGTTCTTCATCCACCGGTTCACAGCCACCGACCACCCGACCCCTCGGCTCACCGACGGCCGGATCCTGCGCACCCGGACGGTCGTCGACGACGACGCCCACCCAGGACTCCCGCAGCACTCCGGCTTCCTCGTCCGTGAGGGGGACATTGGCGAAGAGCTGGTCGGTCACCCAGAACCCGTACTCCCCCTGCCGCTTCCACTCGTGCACGTACCCGCCCGCGATCAACTGCCTCTTGGCCCGCTGGTAAGCCCTGCCGGTGATCCTGAGCTTCTTCGCGTGCTCGCTGAGCGCCTTGCCGGCCTGGCCTTCGGGGAGCCCCTGTACGTACAGGAGGAGAACCTTCGCGTCACTGTCCAGACGCGGATGGCGCACGACATCGTGCGAAGCCTTCGTGTAGCGCCGAGAGGGCGCGATAACATGCCAAAGCATCCCGGTGGACTTCTTTCCACTCGCGGTGAAGGCCCTCGGTGCGGTGCTCGTAACACCCCCGGGGGCCGCCCCATGCGCAGGAGCACACGGAGCGTGATGATGCGATCACGGTACCGCATGAAATCGACCCCCTGCGCCACAATCGGAAATCACCACCCCAACCCGCCCTGCCTACCCAAAACAACCCGCCCCGGGGCGACTTGACCCTCCCCCAAAGGCCCTCCGCGAGCTACGGAGCCTGACGCACCCCGGATGGCGGCGAACTGATACCGCCGGGGGAACTGGTCCGCGTTCTTCTGGCCTCGGCGGGTGAGCCGGCCCGTGGACACGCGGTTACGGTCCTGGCGTCCGAGGTGCAGTTGTCACCCACTGAGACCGCTGAACTCCTGGGCCTGTCACGGCCGTTCATCGCCCGCTTGCTCGATGCCGGCCCTCACCGAGGACTCCATCCACAAGATCGTGTGGTCCGAACGGCTGACGTGATGGGGTAACGGCTCGGCGGGCTGCGCCCGCCCGGCCAGGGCACCGACCAGAACCCCCGCGCCCTGCCGACGCGGCAGGGCACGGGGGTCCGGGGTCCTGCCTCCATTTCCGGCAGGGCGACGGGTCAGCCGACGGCGCCGAGGATCGGGGCCCAGGCGGGGCCGGTGAGCGCGGCCACCGTCTGCTCCTGGGAGAGCGGGGGGGTGTCACGGGTCGGCTTCGGGGTGTTTCCGTCACCGAAGTCACCGGCGGTGTTCCACTGCACCATCTGAAGCTGGGCACCGGTCGACTTCAGGGTCACCGTCGTCGTCCAGCGGTGCGCGATCCCGGACTCGGGGACGGGGGCGGCACCCATCGGCCGGCGTTCCGCGATCTCCTCCGTCACCACCAGGGCTCCGCCGGGAAGCGCGGCGCTGCTCGGCAGCTCGCTCAGCTCGCAGGTCTCACCGGCGTCGCCACGCCCGGCCATGTTGTCGCAGCTCAGCCCGTCGCCGTCCCTGAACGGCAGCTTGAGCCGCAGGGCCGAGACACCGACAGCGGCGACGCCGTGCCCGTCGTTGACCTCCACCTCGCCGTTGGCGACCCATCCACCGTCCGGATCCGAGGGGTCGTTGCTCTGTCCGTGCTCCCGGCCGAACCGGCTCCCGGGGAACGTCTTCTTCACCGCGTCGATCATCTGGGTGTCGGTGATCGCCGAACGGGGCATCGCCAGCGCCACCGTTTCCATGTCGGATCCCGCTGAGCGCGCCCCGGCGAGCACACCGGGAAGCACCAGGCCCGCTGCCGTGATCACGGCACAGGCGCCGACCCCGGCGACGACACCGGCACCACGCCGACGACGGCTGCGGCTCCGACCGCGCTCGACAGCCCGCTTCGTGAGCGTGGTGAGATCGGGTTCGAGGGAGTCGGTCGTGCGGTCCAGGGCGTGTGCGAGGTCTGCTTCGAACGGCATGCTGGCGTCACCTTCTCTGTCACTGACGGGGGTTCTGCGACGGGTCCGACCGGTGTGCACCGCTGTTCAGCGCGGGACCAGGTCGGACAGGCTGTCGCCGAGCAACGCACGCACCCTGCCGAGTGCCCGGGTGCCCTGGGAGCGGACCGCGCTGCTGCTCAGCTTGAGCATCCGGGCGGTCTCCTCGATGCTGCGGTCCTCCCAGTAGCGCAGCAGCAGCACCGCCCGGTCCCGGGGAGGGAGTTGACCGAGCGCGTCCAGCAGAGTGAGCCGCAGTGCGGCGTCCGGGCCGGCCGCCGCGCTGTCGGGCATGTTCCCGGTGGGGCGCTCTCCGGTGCTGCGCCGGCGCCGCAGGGTGAGGGAGGTACGGACAAGGACCGTCTGGGCGTAGGCCGCCGGGCTGTCCGCCCTGGCCACCCGCTTCCAGTGCACGTACACCCGGCTGAGGGTCTCCTGGACCAGGTCCTCGGCAAGATGTGTGTCACCGGCCGCGAGGACGTACGCCGACCGGTACAGCGCCTTGGCCCTCGCGGCCACGAACTCCAGGTACTGATCCTCCTGTGCTGATTTCACTCGGCCCCCGCCTGCTCTCTCGTTCCGCGATCCCCGTGCATACCCCTTTGACTACGTGGGACGGCGGAATGTCGCGCGGCGGAAGCGGGGCGATATTCATGCCTCCTGGCCCTCCACTCTGCACCTGCCGTTAAAGTGCGATGTTTGTTCGATTCACCGCAGGTGGAGGGGGAAGGGCCGTGAGCGCACAACTGAGGGACATCGCCGGAGAGTTGGCGAAGCTGTTGTGGCGGGAGCACACCGTGTACCGGGAACGGTCCGGCGGTGTGGTCATCCGGGGTGAGCACGTACGGCGGTGGATCAGCCTCGCTCCGACGGGCGGCCGGGACGAAACCCTCATACGCGTAGGGCGCATTCTGGACGGCGGCACCACCGCTCCGGCGCGCCTGGAGGCCGTGGTGCCCCTCTCCGCCGGGACGGGCGCGCTCGCCGCGACCTGCCGCCGCCTGCTCTCCGAGGCGGCTGCCGATGTGGCGCCGAGCGCGCCGGGACGAGCGGCGTCCGGACAGTCCAAGGAGTCCAGACGGGGGCGGCCCAAGGGAACCAAGCGGGCCGGCAGGGCCGCGCGGCCCAAAGGCCGTGGGAAGCACACCAGTTTCAGCTCATGGGTGATCCTCGCCTGCGTCGCCGGTGTGATCGCCCTGTACGTCTACACCGTCGCGACGCGCGGCTGACCGGTTCCACGGGGACACATCAGCCGGCTTCACCGTTGTCCCTGTCGGTGTCCGACGCCTGTCCGGCGACACCGGTGACCATCCGGGGGTGCCGGGTGCCCGATGCGGCGCGGCGCGGCGGGGCACCGGACGGTTTCGTTCGGATCGGCCGATCGTCGGCCCGAGTGGTCCGATCGAGACCCCGCCGGTACGGACGAGGCTCCGCCGGTGCCGCGCACGTCGGCCGAATCCCTCCGGGCAATGGCAGTGGATCCCCCCGCACGGGCCGATCTTGGCTGATATACGCTGCGCCTGATTTGGTCGAACAATTCAGCGAATCCGTGCCAATGTGCCCCCGGGCCGACGTGCCACCGGATACGCCTGCCCGGGGGGGCATTCCCATGACTTCGCCGTACCGCGTGGTGCTCGGCATCGCGCTCACTCCCGTCCTCGCCCTGGCGGCCGCGGCCCCGGCCGCCGCGCACCCCGCCGCCGCCGCGGGCGCGCCCACCGGCACCACCGCCGCGGCCGCCGTCGAGACGCGTGCGCCGGGGCCGTGGGGCACCCGCACCGCGCACACCCCGAACCCCGCCCCCGCCTCCGCGTCGGGCGGGCTGAACGTCCTGGAGCCGGCCGGGAACGGCGCCCTCGTCTCCCTCACCGGCGACGGGCTCTCCCGTTCCACCCGGATCCGGCCCGCCGGCAGCACCCGTTGGCTCGCCCCGCAGACCTGGCCGGACGCCGGCGGGTACAACACCGAGCTGGTCCCGCTCGGCGACGGCACGGTGCGCCTGGCCTGGCGGGCCGAGCGCGCCGACGACCACAACAACTACTGGCTGAAGGTGGCCACCCTCGCGCCCGGCGCGACCGCCTTCTCCGCGCCCGAGTACGTCACCCCGGTCCCCGAGAAGGGCTACCACCACCTGGCGGCGGCCCCCGACGGGCGGCTGGTCGCCGTGTGGTCGGTCTCCGGCGTGGTGAAGACCGCCGGGAAGTCCGGCCCACAGGCCGCGTGGAGCGCTCCGGCCGACCTCAACGAACAGCCGCCGTCCGGCAGCCGGGACATTTCCGCCATGGACCTGGCGATGGCCAAGGACGGCACCGCCCTGCTGGTGTGGCAGTGGCAGTCGAGCAAGGCCGTCGTCGCCCTGGAGAAGGCCCCGGGCGCGTCCGCCTGGACCGCGGTCGAGGACTTCCCGGTCCCGGGCGTGGACCTGGCGCGCCCGAAGGTGTTCGCCGACCCGCGGGGCGGCTTCGACGTGTTCTACGACGACGACGCGCACCTCATGCACACGCGCCGTCCGGCCGGCGCCACCCGGTGGAGCACCCCTCGGTCCGCCGCCGACCACGGCAGCACGTACGGGATGTCGGCGCCCGTCCACCTGCCCAACGGCGACCTCTTCGTCGCCGGCGGGCCCGGCTACGCGACCGGCCCCTGGTACGCGGTGCGCTCGGCGGCCACCGGCGCCTGGCAGCCGTACACACAGCCCTTCTCCACGCACAAGAAGGTGCGCGCGGTCGACGCGGCCGCCACCTCGGGCGCCACGGTCACGGTCACCTGGCGGGAGGGCTACTCGGGCGAGGAGTACACGATGGCCGCCGTCTTCAAGGGCGGCACCTGGTCTGCCGCGCGGCGGCTGAGCCCGACGAGCGCGCGGTCCACGGGGGCACCCCAGGTGGCTGCCGACGCACTCGGCCGGCCCGTCGTGCTGTGGGACGAGTACAGGCTGACCGACACGAACAGCATCGTCCTGGACGGCGTCCAGCAGGCCACCACGACCAGCCGCGCGCTGCCCGAGTGGGGCGACTACACGGACGACGGCAAGTCCGACCTGTTCGGCCGGGACCGCACCGGACTGAAGGTGTACGCGGGCACCGCGACGAAGCTGTCCGCGGGCAAGCGCGCGAGCAGCTGGCCGAGCGGCACGCTCGTGCTCCCGTACGGTGACCTCGACGGCGACCGCTGCAACGACGTGTTCGTCCGCCAGCCGAAGGGCGAGGCCTTCGTCTACCCGACGGTCTGCGGTGGGCTGCCCGACCAGCAGTCGTTCCGCGTCAAGGTCTCCTCGGACTGGAACGGGTACAACGCGGTCGTCTCGCCCGGTGACGTGACGGGCGACGGCCGGGCCGACCTGCTGACCCGGTCCGCCTCGACCGGGAAGCTGTACGTGTACGCGAACAACGGCGCGGGCGGCTTCAAGGCCCGCTCGCTCGCCGGGTCGGGCTTCGGCGGCTACAAGAGGCTGATCGCCGCCGGGGACCTCGACGGCGACGGCAAGAACGACCTGCTGGCCCTCGACGCGTCGAACGAGCTGTGGCGCTTCCGAGGAACCGGCACCGGCGCCTTCAAGCCCCGGTCGCTGGTCTTCAAGGACTGGGGCACCTCCTACAAGGACGTGGTCGGCGGGCTCGACCTGTCCGGTGACGGCCGGGCCGACCTGATCTCGCTCGACAGGACCGGCCGCGCCTGGCTGAACCGGGGCAACGGCCGCGGCGGCTTCGACAACCGCTCACAGGCCGGCAAGGCCACGAACTGGACGGACATCCGCATCTCCTGACGGCGCCGTCCACCCCTGCCGTCCACTCGTGCGACGGCTCTCCAGCGAGGGCTGGACGAAGAAGCCCCGGGCCGGTGGCCCGGGGCTTCTTCGTGGAGCGGGCGACGAGAACCGGGCTCGCGCCCCGAGCCCGGAAGCCCACGCCCCGGGACGGAGCAACCCTCCGGATAAGGTAATGGGCGAATAAAGAGATCACCAAGTGCGTCAAGAGCCGCCGCACACTCGGGAGGAAGCCATGGGAACCCACCGCACCACGCTGCCCGGAGTCGGTGTGCAGTACGACTACACGACCGAGTCGGGACAGCACATCTCCGTCGTGGTGCACCACGACGGACGGCGGTTCATCGGCTTCTACGACCAGGACGACCCTGATTCGTGCCTGCTCTCGGTACCCCTGACACCGCAGGAGGCCACCGGCCTCGCGCACCTCATCGACTCCGCGCCCATCGACGCGGTCCGCACCGAGGGCATCGACCTGGTGACCGAGCACATCCCGCTCGGTACGCGCTCGCCGTACGGCGGGCGGCTGCTCGGGGACACGAAGGCCCGGACCCGGACGGGGGCCTCGATCGTGGCGGTGCTGCGGACGCACAGTGCGCATCCGTCCCCGGGGCCGGACTTCCGGCTGGCAATCGGCGACACCCTGGTCGCCGTCGGTACGCGCGAGGGCGTCGACACGCTCTCCGAGATCATCGCGGAGGGCTGACCGTGCACGACACGACCGCACTGCTGGTGGAGCTCGGCTCCGTCATTCTGGGCCTCGGGCTCATCGGACGGTTCGCCGGGCGGATAGGACTCTCGCCGATCCCGCTGTATCTGCTGGCGGGCCTGGCGTTCGGCGAGGGCGGGCTGCTTCCGCTCGGGGCCAGCGAGGAGTTCACCGCCGTCGGCGCCGAGATCGGCGTCATCCTGCTCCTGCTCCTGCTCGGCCTGGAGTACAGCGCCTCGGAGCTGGTGACCAGCCTCAAGACTCAATACCCCTCCGGGGCCGTGGACTTCGTGCTCAACGCGACCCCGGGAGCCGTGGCGGCGCTGCTGCTCGGCTGGGGGCCGGTGGGCGCGGTCGCGCTGGCCGGGGTCACCTGGATCTCCTCGTCCGGGGTCATCGCGAAGGTGCTCACCGACCTGGGGCGGCTGGGCAACCGGGAGACCCCCGTCATCCTCGGTGTCCTGGTCATCGAGGACCTGTCGATGGCCGTCTATCTGCCGCTGCTCACCGCGATGCTCGCGGGCGTCGGCCTCGCCGGGGGCAGCATCGCCCTGCTCATCGCGCTCGGCACCGTCGGGTTCGTGCTCTATCTGGCGCTTCGGCACGGCCGGCTGATCAGCCGGGCCGTGTCCTCCGACAACCCCGAGATGCTGCTCCTGGTGGTCCTCGGGCTGACCGTCCTGGTGGCCGGGGTGGCACAGGAGTTGCAGGTGTCCGCGGCCGTCGGCGCGTTCCTGGTCGGGATCGCGCTCTCGGGCGAGGTCGCCGAGGGCGCGCGCAAGCTGCTGACGCCGCTGCGGGACCTGTTCGCCGCCGTCTTCTTCGTGTTCTTCGGGCTCTCCACCAACCCGGCCGAGATCCCGCCGGTGCTGCTCCCCGCGGCGCTGCTGGCGGTCGTCACCGTACTCACCAAGATCGCCACCGGGTGGTACGCGGCCCGACGGGCCGGAATCGGTTCGCGCGGGCGGTGGCGGGCCGGTGGCACGCTCGTCGCCCGCGGCGAGTTCTCCATCGTCATCGCCGGCCTGGCCGTGGCGACCGAGCCCCGGATCGGGCCCATCGCCACCGCGTACGTCCTCATCCTCGTCATCGTCGGACCGCTCACCGCCCGCTGGACCCAGCCGGTCGTGGCGAAGATCCAGGCGTGGCGCGGCCGGGACGGCGGAGCCGGCAAGGGCAGCGGCACCGCCAAAAGCAGCAGCGCCGGCAAGGACGTCGGCACCGCCAGGAGCGGCAGCACCGGCAAGGACGGCGGCGAGGTCCCCGCGGCGCGTCCGGCGCCCACCGCCCAGGAGGAACTCGCGCCCGACAGGCTCTGAGTTCAGTCGTCGTGGCGGGCGGGCAGGCCGGAGGTCCAGCCCAGCGGGTACGCGTCCGTGCCGTCCCCCGGCACGGACGGCTCGCCGCCCGCCACGGTGAACGCGGTCAGCGCGTCGACCAGGGCGGCGCGCTGCTCCGGCGCGAGGAGCTCGACGATCCCCGCGATCTCCCGCCGCCGGCCCGCCGTGACGTCCTCGACCAGCCGGCGGCCCCCCGGGGTGACCCGCAGCACCGTCTCCCGGCGGTTGGCGGGGTTCACCCGCCGTTCGGCCAGCCCCGCGGCGATCAGCCGGTCCAGCATCCGCATCGCGGTCGACGGGTTCACCCCGAGCCGTTCGGCGAGCGTCACGAGTTTGGCCTCGTCATGTGTGCAAAGCACTACCAGGAGCCGGAACTGGGGCAGTGTCACCCGGTCCTCGACCGCGGCCAGCGAGCGGGCCGAGACGGCGACGAGCAGCCTGGAGGCCGTCAGCACGGCACGGGTCACCTCGTCGACATCGTCGCTGTACCGGTCCGGGGACCGTTCCTCGGGTGCCTGTTCGCGCGCGGCCATGCCCCTTTGTACCGTGCCGGTCCACAGGACTCGAATCGGTTCCGGGAACTGGGCGCCCGGTACGGGCAACGGGCACCGGACGCTGGCACAACCCTTTGGACTATGCAACGTTTGCATAGTGACGCCTCAGCTCCCGGACCCCGCCGAACCGCACCGCCCACCGCCGCCGGCCGGCTGGCGGCGCACGGCCGCCCGGCTCCCGTCGCACCTCTTCCGGATGGGGCTCGGGCCGCTGTTCCGGGGGCGGTTGCTGCTGCTCGTCCACACCGGCCGGGTCTCCGGCCTCGCCCGGCGCACCACGATCGAGGTCGTCGAGTCGACGGTGACCGACGAGCGGCACTGCTGGACCGTCGCGTCCGGATTCGGGCCCGGCGCCGACTGGTACCGGAACCTGGTCCGTACCCCGCAGGCCACCGTGCAGGTGGGCCGCCGGTTCCACGTGGTGACCGCGCAGTTCGTACCGGCCGAGGAGGGCGGCGAGCTGATGGCGCGGTACGCGGCACGGCACCCCGGACTCGCTCGCCGGCTCTGCGCGTACCTGGGGTGCGAGCCCGACGGGAGCACGGACGGCTACCGGCGGGCCGGCGAGTCCATCCCCTTCGTACGGCTCATAGCGGGGTCGCCGCGCGCAGGATCCCCACCAGCGTCACGGCCGCGTTGAGCGAGGACAGCGCCGAGGCCGCCGTGCCGACCGCCGCGACCAGCGCCGCGAGCGCGACGTACGCGGACGACGGCGGCCACAACCGGACCGGCGGCACCGGGGCGAGCAGCGCCGCCACCCGCCGCGGCACGGGGCCGGCCGGGGCCGCGAAGGCCGCGAGGCCCGCCGAGACGTCCGGCGCCCGGTGCGAGTACAGCGCCGCCTTGCCGACCGCGACCGCCACCACCCGCCGGTCGCCGATTGCGCACGCGGCCTCCTCGTCCGCCCACCGCTCGGTGCTGAACGACACCGCGGTGCGCAGCGGCAGCAGGAACGGGTTGGCGCGCGCCGCGAGTTGGGCGGCCAGCAGATAGCGGTGGTGCCGCCCGGCCAGATGGGCCCGCTCATGGGCGATCAGGGCCCGCCGCTCATGGGCGTCCAAACACTCGGCCATCGCGGTCGAGACGACGACCCGGCCCGGACTTCCGGGCAGCGCGTAGGCGTACGGCTCCGGGTCCGGGAGCAGTGCGACGCCGTCGGAGACGACGGAGGGCGCGGCGGCCAGCGCACGGCCCGCCCGGACCCGCAGCCGGACATGGCGCAGCACCGTCCATCCGCACGCCACGACCACCGCCACCAGCGCCCCGATCGCGACGATGCCCGCCTTCTCCTCGTACGGCACCGCGTCCCGCACCTCCGGGTCCGACCAGCTGTCCGGCAGCGGGTTGCCCGGGAGCTGCGCGGTGCCCACCACCATCAGCAGGCCCAGACAGAGCGTGCTGCACAGGGCGAGCAGCGCGCCGACGACGGCGAGCAGCCGGGTCGCGCTGCGGGGGTGCAGATGCTGTTCGGCCAGGCGCGCGATCGGCAGCGCGGTCAGCGGCAGTACGAGCGGCAGACAGACGAAGACACCCATCGGCGGGCTACAGGCCTTCCGTGTCACGGGGGTCGACCGGGTCGTCCGGGGCGGCCGCCCGCGCGAGCAGGGCGCGCAGGCGTTCCTCGTCGCCGGGTGAGAGGGCCGAGATGAAGCGGGCGAGCACGGCGTCGCGGTCGCGTTCGCCGTCCAGCACCCGGCGCATCCGCAGGGCGGCGAGACCGGCCTCGTCGGAGGCGGACGTCCAGGTGTAGGAACGGCCCTCGCGGGACCGGGTCACGGCCTTCTTCTCGTAGAGGCGGGAGAGGATCGTGATGACGGTGGTGTACGCGAGGTCGCCTTCGAGGTGCTCCTGGACCCAGCCGGCCGTCGCGGGACCGTTCGCCGAGTGCAGCACGGCGAGGACCTGGGCCTCCAGCTCGCCCTGGCCGCGTCTGCGCAGCCGCCGGCCTCCGGAACGTTCACCGCCGGGGCACACCGTGCCGGGCAGCGGTTCCGCGCGGCCGGGCACTCCGTCGCCTGGTGGTTCGTTGTCCGGGTGGTGGCCGGGCCTGGCCGGGTCCATCAGGGGTCCGCCCTTCTGCGATGCCGCGTCGGCCGCGGCGTCGCAGCATCCTACTTACCGCCGTTTCCGGAACACAGCAACCGCCCCTGCTGCTAACTTCTACACGTCTGTAGAGTTGGATTTCATCCGGCAACGCAACGCAAGCAACGTATGGAGACGTCATGGCACTGTGGGATCGGATCAAGGAATCCGCCTCGTCGATGCAGTCGCAGCTGGAAGCCAAGAAGAACGACCTGAAGAGCGGGGCGTTCCGCGACGCGAGCATGGCGATGTGCGCCCTTGTCGCCGCTGCCGACGGTTCCATCGACCCGTCCGAGCGCCAGCGCGTCGCCTCGCTGATCGCCTCCAACGATGTTCTGCAGAACTTCCCGGCGGACGACCTCCAGCGCCGCTTCAACGACTACGTGAACAAGCTCACCGCCGACTTCGCCTTCGGCAAGGTCAGCGTCCTCCAGGAGATCGGCAAGGCGAAGAAGAAGCCCGCCGAGGCCCGTGCCGTCATCCAGATCGGCATCGTCATCGGCGGCGCCGACGGCGACTTCGACAAGTCGGAGCAGGCCGTCGTGCGCGAGGCGTGCTTCGCGCTCGACCTCCCGCCGCACGAGTTCGACCTCTAGGACCTCTCGTTTTCGACCTGTAGGACCTCTCGTTCGGATCACGCCGGGCTCGCGGGCCCCGGTGCCCGATCCGGCCCGATCCGAACGAAGGAACCCAGGTCTCACCCTGTTCGCCGGACCGGCACCGCCCGGTCCGGCGTCCCGGACCGCCGGAACAAGCGCTGCCGACTGACCACCGGCCGGCGCCCGGCAGGCCGGGGATGCGCTACTCCCCCTTTGCGCATCCCCGGCCACCCTTTTCTCCGGACGCGGGGCCGGGCCGAGCCCCTTCCCCGGGGCCCGGCCCCATTGCCCGGGCCGAGCCCTTTGCCCGGGCCGAGCCCTTTGCCCGCGGCCGGGTCACACCTCCTTGGCCGGCCAGTCCAGCAGCCGTGCGCCGATGACCGCCGTCTGCAGGGCGTAGCGGTGCATCGGGTCGGACGGATCCGAACCGGTCAGCTGATGGATCCGCTCCAGCCGGTAGGTCAACGCCCGTACGCTCAGCGACAGCCGACGGGCCGTCTCCGCGGCCACACAGCCCGCGTCGAAGTAGACGGCGAGCGTCTTCAGCAGGGGTTCGGCACCGCCGCGGGCCTGCTGGAGCGGGCCCAGCTCGCTGCGGACCAGATCGGCCATCGCCTGCCGGTCGCGGGTCAGCACCGGATAGACCAGCAGATCCGCGGCGTACAGCACCGGATCGTCCAGATCCAGCCGCTCCGCGAGATCCAGCGCGTCCAGCGCCTCGTCGTAGGAGTGGACCACCCCGCCGGGCCCGTGGTGCGGGCGTCCCACCGCGACCCGGCCGCCGTCCGTCGCCGCGTGCGACTGCTTGGCGAAGTACCGCAGGACGTCGGGCTGGCTGCCGGGGGCGATGCAGACCAGCCGACCGTCCTTCGTCGTGAGCAGAATCTTCCGGCCGCCGAACCGGGCGAGCAGCGCCGCCTCGACCGTGCGCGGCACGGAGTCGGTCTCCGTGTACGCCTCCGGGCCCGTCGCCACCGCCACCGCGTGCGCGCGCGAGAGCCGCAGACCGAACCGGGTGGCCCGCTCGGCGAGCCGCCCCAGATCGCTGCGCCCGTACAGCAGATCGTCGATGAACTCGCGCCGGGCCGCCTCCTCGCGCCGCACCGTGATCCGCTGGGCCCGCTCGAAGCCGTCCGCGAAGGCGTCCACGGCCTGCTCGACGGCGGCCAGCACCGAATCCGTGGCCGCCCCGTCGGCCGCGGAGGCGAGCGGCCAGGCGGTGCGGGTGGCCGCTATGTGACGGACGACCAGGGCACGCAGCTGGAATCCGGACTCGGCGGCCTCCCGGCCCAGCAGCCGGCGGTCGTCCAGCTCGTCCCGGGTGAGCCGGCGTCCGGTGGCGGCCACATCGGCCAGGATGCGGTCATATCCCGCCAGAAGGTCATCGGGGATCTCCGGCTCCGGCACGCGTTCTCCTCACAATTCTGTCGCGACGTCGACACTCACCCAACGCATACCGCCCGGTGCCGGTGCCCGGCATCAAGGAAGAGCAAAGATTGCCGGGCTCCGGCAATGCGATCTCATGCCCGTGAATGACACGATCCGGTCAGCACCAACCGGGGGAACACGGGGGGACACGGGGGATACGACCCGGCTGCTGCGGCACCGCGCCACGCGGTGCCGCAGCACCGGAGTCACCACCGGCCGCCCGGCAGCAGAAGGGGTGGACGGATGCAGGAGTTCCTGAGCGCAGCGACCGCCTTTCCCGCCGTTCTCTTCGGCGCCGCGCTGGCCGTCGTCGTCCTCTTCTGGCTCCTGGTGCTGGCCGGTGCGGCCGACCACCACTCCTTCGACGGCGACCTCGACACCGACCTGGCCGGGATCGGCGGGGTGCCGGTCACCGTCTCGGTGTCCGTGATGGTCGTCGTCGGCTGGTTCACCAGCCTCACCGGCACGGTCCTGGTGCACCGCAGCGGTACCACCGGCCTCACCCGGGCCGCGCTCGCCTGCGCCGTGTTCGCCGCGGCGCTGCTGCTCGGCTGGTCGGTGCTGCGGATCCTGGTGCGCTGCTTCCGCCGCGGCTTCCCGGACGAACCTCCTCCGTCGCGGCAGGACTTCCTGGGCCGCATCTGCACGGTCCGTACCGGTTCCGTCAGTTCCGACTTCGGCCAGGCCGAGGTCACCGCGGACGACGGCTCCACCGCGATCGTGCAGGTCAGGATGCTCGCTCCGGCGGACGGCCCGGTCCTCGCCGCGGGCAGTGCGGGCCTTCTGTACGCGTACGACGACGAGGGCGAGTTCTTCTGGGTCTCGCCTTACGACAAGGCCCTGGACCCGGGCCCGCCGGCCCCGCGACCACGCACGGGTGCGCGCCGCACCCCGCGCCGCACCCCGCGCCGAACCGGCTGACCGTCCGGGCCACGCAGCCGGGCGACGGCGGCCCGGACCGTCCGTCGGGTCGCCGTCGTACGACAGGCCGCCCGCCGCCGGGCCCCTCGCCTCCGGACCCTTCGCCTTCGGTCCGTTCGCTGCCGGGACCCGCACACCCCTCCTCTTCCTTCACCACCTTCCTCACCAGCCGCAAGGACTGTCATGGATGCCATCACCCTGGGCTTCGGTGTGCTCGTAGCCGTCGTTCTGCTCATCGCCGTAGCCCTGCTCCTCGTCGTCAGCCGGCTCTTCCGCAAGGTCGAGCAGGGCAAGGCGCTGATCATCTCCAAGACCAAGAAGGTCGACGTCACCTTCACCGGGGCCGTCGTCCTGCCGGTGCTGCACAAGGCCGAGACCATGGACATCTCGGTGAAGACCATCGAGATCCGCCGCACCGGGCGCGAGGGCCTGATCTGCCAGGACAACATCCGCGCCGACATCCACATCAACTTCTTCGTACGGGTCAACAAGACCGTCGAGGACGTCATCAAGGTCGCCCAGTCCATCGGCACGGAGCGGGCCAGCGACAAGGTGGCGATCCAGGAGTTCTTCGGCGCGAAGTTCGCCGAGGCGCTCAAGACGGTCGGCAAGCAGTTGGACTTCGTCGATCTGTACACCAAGCGCGAGGAGTTCCGGGACCGGATCATCCGGGTCATCGGTACCGACCTGAACGGCTACCACCTCGACGACGCGGCGATCGACTTCCTTGAGCAGACGCCGATGACGCAGCTCGACGGCGCCAACATCCTGGACGCGCAGGGCATCCGCAAGATCACCGAGCTGACGGCGATCGAGCACGTGCGCACCAACGAGTTCCAGCGCACCGAGCAGAAGGAGATCACCCGGCAGGACGTCGACGCCCGCGAGACCATCCTGGAGCTGGAGCGCCGGCAGGCCGAGGCCGAGATCAAGCAGCGCCGCGAGGTCGAGACGCTGCGGGCCCGCGAGGAGGCGGCGACCGCCAAGGTCCAGGAGGAGGAACGGCTCGGCGCCCAGGCCGCGTTCATCCGTACCGAGGAGCAGCTCGGCATCCAGCGGGAGAACCAGGCGCGGGAGATCGCCGTCGCGCAGAAGAACCGTGAGCGGGTCATCGCGGTGGAGAACGAGCGCATCGAGAAGGACCGGCTGATCGAGGTCATCGGGCGCGAGCGGCAGACCGAGCTGGACCGGATCGCCGCGACGAAGGAGGTCGAGGCCGAGCGCCGCGACGTCGCCGATGTGATCCGGGAGCGGATCGCGGTGGACCGCACGGTCGCCGAGCAGGAGGAGTCCATCAAGACGCTGCGGGCCGTCGAGGAGTCGGAGCGCACCCGCAGGTCGGTCATCATCGCCGCCGAGGCGGAGGCCCAGGAGAAGCTGGTCAAGGACATCAAGGCCGCCGAGGCGGCCGAGGCCGCGGCCACCCACGTGGCCGCCGAGCAGCTGACGCTCGCCGAGGCCCGGCTGAAGACCGCGGACCTGGACGCCCAGGCGAAGCTGCGGCTGGCCGAGGGCATCCAGGCGGAGTCCGCGGCGCCCGGACTCGCCGAGATCCAGGTGCGTGAGGCGGAGGCCGATGTCATCGAGAAGGCCGGTCTCGCCGAGGCCGAGGCCACGTCCGCCCGGCTCAGGGCCGAGGCCGAGGGGGCCAGGCTCAAGGCGCTCGCGGCGGCCGAGGGCACCCAGGCGCAGGCGACGGCCGACGCGGCGATGATCGGCGAGAAGCTGAAGGCCGAGGCGGCGGGCCTCACCGAGAAGGCGGCCGCGATGGCGGCGCTGGACGACGCCTCGCGCGGACACGAGGAGTACCGGCTGCGGCTCGCCGCGGAGAAGGAGATCCGGCTGGCCGGCCTCGACGTGCAGCGTCAGGTCGCCGAGGCACAGGCCACGGTGCTGGCCACGGGCCTGGAGAACGCCGACATCGACATCGTCGGCGGGGAGTCGGTCTTCTTCGACCGGCTGGTCTCGGCCGTGTCGATGGGCAAGAGCTTCGACGGATTCGTGGAGAACTCGGACACCGCGAAGGCCCTCGCGGCTCCGTGGCTGAACGGCACCTCGTCGTTCACCGACGACCTGACCCGGGTACTCGGCTCGGTGTCCACCGGCGATGTGCAGAACCTGACGGTGTCCGCACTGCTGATGCGGATGATGCGGGCGCCGGGAGCCGGGGTCGCACCCGGTCAGATCCAGCAGCTCCTGACCGCCGCCAGGGAACTGGGCATCGCCGACCAGCCGATCTCCGCGGTGACCGGGGCCGGTGTCCCCGTAACAGCGGGGGCCGCGGACGGCTCCGCCGCGCCCGTCTCACGGAACGGGTCCGCGCCGGTCGCGTAGTGCGCACAGCGAACGCCGGACGGGTGGAGCAGATCAAGCCCGTCCGGCGATTGAGGACGGAGCGCGGCCAAAGGCCGCGCAACCCGGCAGCCCGACACACCCGCGCGCCACCAGCACCCCCGCACCACCGCCCCGTAACACCTCGCAGGGAGAGTCGTACGCATGGACACCGACACCACGACCGCAGCGCCCACCGGCGGCCCCGTGGACGCGGGAACGTACGACGTGCTGCGCCGCCGGCTCGGCGACCGGGCCGCCGAACTGGCGCGCCGGGCCGAGGAGCTGAACACCCGCCGCACCGAGGAGTTCGGCTCGACCGAACTCCGGCTCACCGGCACCGAGCAGATCCGCACCGGCCGGCCGGCCGTCCCGCGCGACCTGGTGGCCGTCGGCGGGCAGCTGCTGTTCGGCTTCGAACGCGGCCCGGGGGCGCCGGACCCGGCCGAGGTGGCCGACGTACTCGCCCTGTACGGACCGGCGTTGGCGGAGCCGGTCCAGGGCGGGCCGATCGCCGACGAGGACTTCGTACGCGAGTTCACCGCGCTGCACCGCTACTACCGCGACGCCCGGCTGCTGCGGCTGCGCCTGGTGGACGGGAAGCTGCTCGCCGTCTTCCGTACCGGCGAGAGCGCGGACGGCATCCGGGTGCTGCGCTGGGCACTCGCCCCGGACGGCTCGCCCGGCGCGTTCCTCGACGCGCGCGGCGACCGCGACCACGTCTTCCCGCCCTCGCACGACTTCACCTGGACCGCCGCCGGCCGCGAGTCGCACGTGCTGGGGCGGCATCCGCACATCGCGGTGGGCGGGGACGGCCCGGACGGCGCCGCGCTGTACGTCGACACCCTCGGCGGCAGCCTCACCGTCAAGACGGTCAACGACACCGACACCCCGGACGGGATCTACCGGGAGCCGGTCGCCGAGCCCCTCCAGTCGCTGGCCGACGCGGAGGTCGAGCACGCCACGATCGGGCCGCTGGTCCTGCTCCGGGTGCGCCCGTACAACGAGGAGTCCTGGCGGTACCTGGTCTTCAACACGCTGCTCGGCTCCGTGCTGCGGCTCGACGGCATCGGACAGGCCTGCCACCGGCTGCCGGAGGACCAGGGAATCATCTTTCCCGGCGGCTACTACCTCACCACCGGCACCGCCAAGACCTTCGACATCGCCGAGCCGCTCACCGACCCGGTCTTCGAGGGCGCGATCCGCTCCCCGAACGGCGAGGACGTCCTCTACGTCTTCCGCTCCCCCGACGACGGCCGTGGCCTGCTGCTGCCCTACAACCTGATCCGGCAGGAGGTCGCCACCCCGCTCCAGGGCCGCGGCCACGCCCTGCTCGACGACGGCACCCTCGTGCTGCTGCGCACCACCGCCACCGGCGGTGAACCGGCCCGGGTCCACCCCCTGCAACGCTGGCGGACCCCGTACGTCTCCGACACCCACGCGGCCGCCCGCCCCGCCGGAACCGGCCCGCTCGCCCGGGTCGGCAACGCCGATCTGGTGCGCGGGATCTCCGACTGCCTGGCGCTGGCGCACAGCGCCGCCGAGACCACGCCGACCGCCGCCGTGTACGCACAGCTGGTCGCGGACTGCACCCGGGCGACCGACCGCTACCACTGGCTGACCGACGCCGAACTCGGTGAACTCGCGGCCCCGCTGGCCGAGTTGAAGGCCACCGCCCAGCAGGTCGTCGTCGAGTTCGAGACGGTACGGGAGCAGACCCGGCAGGCCGCCGACGCGCTGGACGAGGCGGCCGACCGGCTCACCGCGCTCGTCCGCCGCATCCGGGGCGAGGCCCCCCGCTCGGCGGCCGCCTGGGTCGAGCAGCTCACCGAACTGCGCCGTGCCCACGGCCACCTGGCGACGCTCGCCGAGATGCGGTACGCCGACACCGGGCGCATCGAAGAACTCTCCGCCGCGACCGCCGCCGACCTCGAATCGGCCGGCCGGCGCGCCGTCGCGTTCCTCGGCCGGGACGACTCCTTCGCCGGCTACCACGAGGACATCGCCGCCCTCACCGCCGAGGCGTCCGGGCTCGCCACCGTCGCGGACACGACGGCGCTCGGTGACCGGCTGACCGGGATGACGGACGGGCTGAGCACCGTCACCGAGGTCGTCGCCGGTCTCGACATCGGGGACACCACGGTCCGCACCTCGATCCTGGAGCGGATCGCCGAGGTGCTCGGCGGGGTCAACCGGGCCCGCGCCACTCTCGAAGCCCGCCGCCGCGAACTCCTCGACCACGAGGGCCGCGCCGAGTTCGCCGCCGAGTTCGCGCTGCTCGGGCAGGCCGTCACCGGCGCGATCGCCGCCGCCGACACCCCGGACGCCTGCGACGACCAACTTTCCAGGCTGCTGCTCCAGCTGGAAAACCTGGAGTCGCGGTTCGCGGAGTTCGACGACTTCCTGGCCGAGCTGGCCGAACGCCGGACGGAGGTGTACGAGGCGTTCTCGGCCCGCAAGCAGACCCTCCAGGACGCCCGGGCCCGGCGCGCCGAGCGGCTGGCCCAGTCGGCGGCCCGGGTCCTGGAGACGGTCTCCCGGCGGCTGTCCGCGCTGGACGACCTGGACGCCGTGAACACCTTCCTGGCCTCCGACCCGATGGCCGCCAAGATCCGCCGCACCGCCGAGGAGCTGCGCGAACTCGGCGACCCGGTACGGGCCGAGGAGCTCGACGGGCAGCTGCTGGCCGCCCGCCAGGAGGCCGGGCGGGCGCTGCGGGACCGCAGTGAGCTGTACGCGGACGGCGGCGCCACGATCCGGCTGGGCCGGCACCGGTTCGCCGTGAACACCCAGCCCTTCGATCTGACGCTCGTCCCGCACGGGGACCGGCTCGCGTTCGCCCTCACCGGCACCGACTACCGGGCGCCGGTCGCCGACCCGGAGTTCGGGGCGACCCGCCCGTACTGGGAGCAGACCCTCCCCTCGGAGTCCCCGCAGGTCTACCGGGCCGAGCACCTGGCCGCCCGGCTCCTGGACGAGCGGGGCGCGGACACCCTCGCCGCGCTGGACGCGGACCAACTCGCCACACTGGTACGGGAGTCGGCCGCCGCAGCGTACGACGAGGGATATCAGCGCGGCGTCCACGACGAGGACGCCACCGCGATCCTGACCGCCCTGCTGCGGCTGCACGCCGGGGCCGGACTGCTGCGCCGTCCGCCCGCCGTCCGGGCAACCGCTCAACTCTTCTGGGCGTACGGCACGGACGAGGCACGGCGCACCTCATGGACCCGGCGGGCCCGTTCGCTGGCCCGCGCCCGCGAGACCTTCGGCCTGGCCCCGGCCGTCGACGCCCTCCAGGAGGAGTGGGCGTCCGTCATCGGGGGCGAGGCCCCGGCCGCCGTCGCCGCGTACCTCTTCGAGGAGCTGACCAGCGGCCCGGAGGGATTCGTCACCAGCGCCACCGTCCGCACCTTCCTCGACAAGTTCCGCCGCACCACCGGGACTTCGGCGTACGACGAGGACCTCGCCGCACTGGGCGACGACCTTCCGGCCCGCCGCCAGCTCGTCGAGGGCTGGCTCGCCTCGTACGCCGCCGCGAGCGGCGGCGGCATCGACGCGGGCGATCTCGCGGAGGCCGTGGCCGTGGAGCTCTGCCCCGAGCCGGTGCTCGGCCGGTACGACTGCGAGGCGCCGCTGACCGCGCGGGTGGAGGGGCTGCTCGGCACCCACCCGCGTGTCGAGCGGGGCACGCTGGCCGTCCGGATCGACGAACTCCTCGCCCGTACCGCCTCCTTCCGCACCACGACCGTCCCCGGGTTCCGCGCCTACCAGCGCCGGCGCACCGCGCTGGTGAGCGCCGAGCGGGCCCGGCTGCGGCTGGACGACCACCGGCCGCGCGTCATGTCGGCGTTCGTCCGCAACCGGCTGCTGGACGAGGTGTACCTGCCGCTGATCGGGGACAGCCTCGCCAAGCAGCTCGGCACCGCCGACGCCGACCGGCGCACCGACTCGCAGGGCCTGCTGCTGCTGGTGTCGCCGCCCGGCTACGGCAAGACGACGCTGATGGAGTACGTCGCCGACCGGCTCGGCCTGGTCCTCGTCAAGATCAGTGGCCCGAACCTGGGCCACGACGTGACCTCGCTCGATCCGGCCCAGGCCCGCACCGCGACCGCCCGCCAGGAGATCGAAAAGATCAACTTCGCGCTGGAGGCCGGCAACAACACGCTCCTCTACCTCGACGACATCCAGCACACCTCGCCGGAACTGCTCCAGAAGTTCATCCCGCTCTGCGACGCCACCCGCCGGATCGAGGGCGTGCGGGACGGCGAGCCGCGCAGCCACGACCTTCGGGGCAAGCGGTTCGCGGTGTGCATGGCCGGCAATCCGTACACCGAGTCGGGCGAGCGGTTCCGGATCCCGGACATGCTCGCCAACCGGGCCGACGTGTGGAACCTCGGCGAGGTGCTGAGCGGCCGCGAGGACGTCTTCGCGCTGAGCTTCGTCGAGAACGCGCTGACCGCCAACCCGGTGCTGGCACCGCTCGCGGGGCGCTCCCGCGCGGATCTCGCCCTGTTCGTACGGCTGGCCTCCGGCGACGGCTCGGCGCGCACGCACCGGCCGGAGCACCCGTACACACCCGCCGAGGTGGACCGGATCGTCGCGGTGCTGCGCCATCTGCTGACCGCCCGCGACACCGTCCTGGCCGTGAACGCCGCGTACATCGCGTCGGCCGCGCAGACCGACGCGACGCGCACCGAACCGCCGTTCCGGCTCCAGGGCTCGTACCGCAACATGAACAAGATCGCCGAACGGATCGTGCCGGTGATGAACGACGCGGAGCTGTCCGACGTCATCGACGACCACTACACGGGCGAGGCCCAGACGCTGACCAACGGCGCGGAGTCGAACCTGCTGAAGCTGGCCGCGCTGCGCGGCCGGCTCACCCCCGAACAGTCCGCGCGCTGGTCCGCGATCACCGCCTCCTACGTCCGTACGCAGGCCCTCGGCGGCCCGGACGGCGACCCGATGACCCGGGCCGTCGCCGCGCTGGGGCTGCTCGCGGACCGGATCGCGGCGGTCGAGTCGGCGATCGTCCGGGTGGCCGACCCGCGCCATGTGCTCACCAACCCGCAGGCCCGGCACGCGGCTTCCCCGCCCGCCGGTCCGGCCGGAGACCACTGACCGGACGCCCACCGAGGAGAGGAGCAAGGCATGCTGGGTCATGTGCCCCCACTTCCCCAGCAGCCCCAGCGTTCCCCGTTCAGCGGACACATGGTCGTCTGCGGCGACGACGCACTGGCCCGCCGGCTCGCCGTCGAGCTGCGTTACGTGTACGGAGAGCGGGTCACCCTCGTCCTGCCGGCCGGCCGCGACGCCCGTGCCCCCGAACTCCCGCTGACGGGACGGGGTCTGGCGTCCGCGCTGTTCGGCCGGATGTCGTCGGCGATGAACCGCAACGGCGGCAGCGGCGGCGGGGCCGACTCGATGGGGGACGACACCAACGCCGGGGTCGACCCGGTCCGCGTCCTGGCGGCGGCGGAGCCGTCCGACGAGGCGTTCGAGGAGGCGGGCGTCGCGTCGGCCGCCGCCCTGGCCCTGGTGTACGACGACGACGAGCGCAACATCCGCGCCGCGCTGACCGCCCGTCGCCTCAACCCCCGCCTCCGGCTGGTCATCCGGCTCTACAACCGCAAGCTGGGCCAGCACCTGGAGACGCTCCTCGACCAGGCCGCCGCCGTTGCCGCGCCCGGCCTGGACCGGGCCGCCCTGGACGCCTCCACCACCGTCCTCTCCGACGCCGACACCGCCGCCCCCGCCCTCGCGGCCACCGTCCTCACGGGCTCCAGCAAGGTCATCCAGGCGGAGGGCCTGCTGCTGCGCGCCGCCGAACGCACCCCGCCCGGGGGCGGCCAGATCGCCGACCCCGGGCTGTGCACCCTCGCGCTGCTCTCCTCCACCACCCACGACCCGGCGGGCACCGAGGGCTCCGACAGCAGCGGCGACGAGGGGCCTCAACTGCTGCCCGACGAACGGCAGGTGGCCGCCGCCACGGGCCGGGGCACGGTGGTCCTGGAAGCGGTCAGCCAGGCCGGTCCGGCCGGACCGCCGCCCCGGATGGGCGGCCGGGGCGCACCGCTGGGCCAGGTCTTCTCGCGGCGGCTGCGCTGGTCGGCGCTGGGCGTCGGCCTGGCCGTGCTGGGCCTCGCCATCGCCTCCACGATCACCACCGGCGACGACCCGGTGCACGCCACCTACCTCACCCTGCTCGACCTGTTCGCGATGGGCGACCCGGCGATCGGCGACCCGATGGCCCGCCAGATCATCCAACTCCTGTCCGGCGTGGCCGGTCTGATGCTGCTGCCGCTCCTCGTGGCCGGTGTCCTGGAGGCCTTCGGCTCGCTCCGCACGGCCTCCTCCCTGCGCCGCCCGCCGCGCGGCCTGTCCGGCCATGTGGTGCTGCTCGGCCTCGGCAAGATCGGCACCCGGGTCCTCGTCCGGCTGCGCGAACTGGGCATCCCCGTGGTGTGCGTGGAGGACGACCCGGACGCGCGCGGCATCCCGGTCGCCCGCCGGCTGCACGTACCGGTGGTCCTCGGCGACGTCACCCAGGAAGGCGTGCTGGAGGCGGCGAAGATCCAGCGCTCCCGCGCCCTGCTCGCCCTGACCAGCGTCGACACCACCAACCTGGAGGCGGCCCTCTACGCCCGCTCGGTCAAGCCGGACCTGCGGGTGGCGCTGCGGCTGTACGACGACGAGTTCGCCACCGCCGTCTACCGCACCCTGCGCGCCGCCCACCCCCAGGCCGTGACCCGCTCCCGCTCCGTCTCCCATCTGGCCGCCCCGGCCTTCGCGGTCGCCATGATGGGCCGGCAGATCCTGGGCGCGATCCCGGTCGAGCGCAAGGTGATGCTGTTCGCGGCGGTGGAGGTGGCCGGCCACCGGCAGCTGGAGGGCCACACGGTGGAGCAGGCGTTCCGGGCGGGCGCCTGGCGGGTCCTGGCCCTGGACGCCACCCCGCCCGGCGACCGCCGCCCGGACCTGGCCGCCCCCACCACGGCCGGCCCGGACGCCCCGTCCGGCCTGGTGTGGGATCTGCACCCCGGGTACGTACTGCGCCCCGAGGACCGCGTGGTGATCGCCGCCACCCGCCGGGGCCTGGCCGAACTGCTGCGGGCACGGCGCCGGGTCTCGCCGGGGGCGTGAGAAGTCCGCGTTGCCCTGTTCAGCCCAACTCCGCCTGGCTATGCTGCTGTTCATGACAATGCGGACAATCATCACCAGTCGCGTCGCCGCCCTGACCCTGGCAGGCGCGCTCGGATTCGGGGCCGCGTCCTACATCGGGGCGACGCACACCGAGGCGAACAGAAGAGCCGTGGCCTACGAGTTCGAGTGCAATGCCGAGAGCTGCAATCCCAGCAGCTGCAACTGGATGTGGGGCTCGTACCCCGGGACCGGCTCCGGCTGCTGACCGCCCACGGGGGTGCCGTCGACCCGGTGCCGGTGGCCGGCACAGACGCGACGCGCAGGGCCGTGGCATCCGGGTGCTCCGGAAGCCGGGGGGCGCGCGATCCCGGGGCCCCGAAATCCGGGTGCTCCGGATCCCGCGCCGCCCCTACCCTGCCCCCATGGACACCGACGCCCCCGACCTCCTCAACGTGATCGACATCGAGGCGACCTGCTGGGACGGCCAGCCGCCCCCGGGTGCGGTCAGCGAGATCATCGAGATCGGGCTGACGGTGCTCGACCTGCGCGCGGCCGAAAGGCTCGCCCGCCACCGGATCCTGGTCCGGCCCGCCCGCTCGGCGGTCAGCGCCTTCTGCACCGGGCTGACCGGTCTCACCCAGGCCGAGGTGGACACGGGCGTGTCCTTCGCCGAGGCCTGCCGCCTGCTGGCGTCCGAGCACGAGTCGGGCATCCGCCCCTGGGCCAGCTGGGGCGACTACGACCGCAACCAGTTCACCCGCCAGTGCCGGGCGACCGGCACCCGGTACCCCTTCGGCCACCGCCACACCAACGCCAAGATCCCCTTCACCGCCGCCCACGGCCTGCGCAAGCGCCCCGGCATGGCCCAGGCCCTGGAGGTCGCCGGCCTCCCCCTGGAGGGCCGCCACCACAGCGGCGCCGACGACGCGTGGAACATCGCCGCGCTGATCCTGGACGTGGCGGCCCGGGACGCCTGGCCCGGAACTCCCTGACGGAAACACGGGGCAAGGAGGTGAATCCTTCCGCGCCCACCGCGCCTCCCGCGGGGATGCGGCCGACCACGCTTGCGGGTGCGGGGCATCAGCCGGCGTCGAGACCGTCGATCAGGCGGCCCAGGAACCGGGCGAAGGTGGCTTCGGCGGAGAGCGGGCGTCCGGGGGCGGCGAGGACTTCGGCGAGTTCCGGATGGCGGCCGTCGGCGGCGACGGCGGCGAGGTAGCGGGCCTCGGCCGCGACCCGGTCCAAAGACCGTGCGGCTGCGGCCTGCGTGATCTCGTGAGCGACGTGTCCGGCCACGAATGCGGTCAGCTGGGCGAAGACCTCCAGCTTCGCCGCACCGTCCAGCCCGGTGGGCCGCAGGGCGGCGAGCGCATGTTCCAGGAAGGCCAGCGTGTTGGGGCCCGGAACGCGACGGGTGGACAGAGCGGCGGGCAGCCAGGGGTGCCGCAGCATGTGGGCGCGCTGCAGATGGGCGATCGTCCTCAGATCGGTGCGCCAGTCACCGCTGGGCGGGTCCGTGGCCGTGAGTTCGCCGGTGACATGGTCGACCATCAGCTCCAGCAGGGTCTCCTTGTCGGGGGCGTAGCTGTAGAGCGACATGACGCCGGCGCCGACCTGGGCCGCCACCCGCCGCATGGTGACCGCTTCGATGCCTTCGGCGTCCGCCATGGCGACGGCTGCCACGACGATCGCCTCCCGGCTGAAGGAGGGCTTGCGGCCCCGGCGGGGCTCGGTGGCACGCAACCAGAGCTGTTCGGGATCGACGCCCGCGGCTCCGGGTTTCTCGTCATGGGGCACGGTCGCCCGCTCCTTCCCCGTGTTGTCGAGACCGCTGCTGCGGAGATCATCCAAGCATCCTCTATTCTCGTACACTGTACGGAATAAAGGAGGAGCGATGCCACCACGCATGCCCGACGCCGCAGCCGGACCCGCCCGGGTGCCACCCGCCGGAAAGCCCCCGCTGTCCTCGCGGATGATGAGGGCGACCTGGCGGGGCCTGCCGACGAAACGGCACGAGGTCGGGTGGGAACCGGGGCTGACCGTGCCGGCCGCCGACGGAAGCCCACTGGTCACGGACCACTACTTCCCGCGTGCGGAGGGCGACTTCCCCACTCTCCTGGTCCGCTCCCCCTATGGCCGTGGGCTGCCGTGGTCTCCCCAGTACGGCCTGCTCTTCGCCGAACAGGGCTTTCACGTGGTCCTGCAGAGCTGCCGCGGCACCGGCGGCTCGGGAGGCGCGTTCGACCTGTGGCGCAACGAGGCCGCCGACGGGCAGGCCACGGTGTCGTGGCTGCGCGAGCAGCCCTGGTTCAACGGAACACTGGGCACCGTCGGTCCCAGTTACCTGGGCTACACGCAGTGGGCCCTTGCCGTGGACCCGCCGCCGGAACTGAAGGCGATGGTGGTGCAGGTGGGCCTGCACGATCCCTACGCCCTGTTCCACGCGGACGGTGTGCTCCGCCTGGAGAACGCCCTCGCCGTCGGTACGGGCATGACCTACCAGCACCGGGGCATGTGGCCGTTCATCAGGGCGACGCTGCGCCTTCAGCGCCGCCTGCGCGACGCCACCACCGCGCGGCCGCTGCGCGGGGCGTACGTGTCCGCCCTCGGGGGCGAGGTGCCCTGGCTGGACGCCGTGATGACGCACCCCGACCCCGAGGACACGTTCTGGCACGGCGCGTCGGCGGCGGAGCCGGCGGAGCGGCTCCGCGTGCCCACGGCTCTGATCACCGGATGGCACGACGCGCTGGTCGACCAGACCTTCGAGCAGTACGACCGGCTGCGCCGGGGCGGATGCGAGACCGCTCTGCTCGTCGGCCCCTGGACCCACACCTCCGCCCTGCAACAGGGCTGGCCCGAGGTGTTCGCCGAGAGCCTCGCCTGGCTGCGCGCCCACCTGTGCGCCGACCCCGCCGGCCTGCGCCCGACCTCGGTGCGCGTGCACATCGGGGGCGAGACCGCCTGGCGGGACCTCGCCGAATGGCCACCGGCCGCGGCCGCGGCCTCGTGGTGCCCCGCCCCGGGCGGGCATCTCACCCAGCAGGCCCCCACGGACTCCGCGCCCCTGGCGTCATTCCGCTACGACCCGGCCGACCCCACACCGTCCCTCGGCGGCCCGCTGCTCTCCCGCACCGCCGGCCCACGCGACAACAGCACCCTGGAGGCCCGGGACGACGTCCTGACGTTCACCGGCCCCCCGCTGACCGAACCGCTGGACGTCCTGGGCCCGGTCTCCGCCCGGCTGAGCATCTCCACGGACACCGGCCACGCCGATGTCTTCACCCGCCTGTGCGACGTGGACCCGCAGGGCCGCTCCATCAACATCTGTGACGGACTCGGCCGGCTCCGGACGACCGAAGACGTTCCCTCGCGGGTCACCGTGGCGATGAGCACCACCGCCCATCACTTCGCCGTCGGTCACCGCATACGCTGGCAGATCAGCGGAGGCGCCCATCCGCGCTACGCCCGGAATCCCGGCACCGGGGAGCCGCCCGTGGACGCCACCGCCTTCGAGCCGGTGCGCATCACGCTCCACACGGACTCGGCGTTGACACTGCCGTGCGGCTCCGGGCGCACGTGACTCCTCAGGAATGAAGGGCCGGGCCGCCAGGCCCGGCCCGCACGCCCGGACCCCGAGGTCGAAGGCCGAGCCTGTTCACGTCCCCATCACCCCACGCACCTCGTCCAGCGTCGCCGTCGCGATCTCGTTGGCGCGCTCGTTCCCGGCCCGGAGCACCGACCGTACGTACCCCATGTCCCGCGCGTACTCCGCCCGCCGGGCCCGGATCGGCGCCATCCGGCTGTTGACCGCCTCGGTCACGGTCCGCTTGAGGGCGGCGGCACCACCCCCACCGATCTCCTCCGCCACGGCCTGCGGTTCCCGGTCCAGGCAGAGCGCTGCCAGCAGCACCAGCGAGGAAACCCCGGGCCGGTTCTCGGGGTCGTACGTGATGTGCCGCTCGGCATCCGTCGTCGCCCCCTTGATCAGCCGGGCGGTCTCGTCCGCGTCGGCGCCCAGCGCGATGGAGTTGCCCCGGCTCTTGCTCATCTTGGTGCCGTCGGTGCCGAGCAGCAGCGGTGCGGCGGAGAGCAGCGCGTCCGGCTCCGGGAAGACCGCCCCGTACCGCTCGTTGAAGCGCCGGGCGACGGTCCGCGTGACTTCGAGGTGCGGCAGCTGGTCCTGCCCGACCGGCACCAGGTTCCCCTTGCAGAACAGGATGTCGGCCGCCTGGTGCACGGGATAGGTGAACATCAGCCCGCTGACGGCGGACTGCCGGGAGTGCGCGATCTCGTCCTTGACGGTGGGATTGCGGTTCAGCTCGGCGACGGAGACCAGGCTCAGGAACGGCAGCATCAGCTGATTGAGCGCGGGCACGGCGCTGTGGTTGAAGACCGTGGAACGCGCCGGGTCGATGCCGACGGCCAGATAGTCCAGCAGCATCCCCTCCATGTACGCGCCGAGCCGGTCGGCGACGTCCCGGTCGGTGAGCACCTGGTAGTCCGCGATGATCACGAACACGTCCACCCCGAGCTCCTGGAGCCGCACCCGGTTGTGCAGCGTGCCGAAGTAGTGCCCGAGGTGCAGGGGTCCGGTGGGCCGGTCCCCGGTCATCACCCGGAACGTCTCCGGGGCCTGCCGGATCCGCGCCTCCAGCTCGGCGGTGGTCGCGGTGGCGGTGGCTGTGGCGGTGGCTGTGCTCATTGGTTCTCTCTCCTCGCGATGGTGGTTGCGTGGAGGACGGCCCGCCGTGATCACCGGCATCCGTACCCGTACGAGGGCAGCGAAAAGGGCCGTCCATATCGAACGGCCCTGATTCCGTGCTGAGGGAGGCGGCCGCTCCTAGAAGGAGCGCCACCAGTTTCGGCACGGTACGGAGGTCATGGCCCGATGGTAACGGACCCGAACTCCGCCCACACGACCTTTCCCGGCCCGCGCCGCGCCCCGTACCCCCACCGGTCCGCCAGCGCGTCGACCAGCACCAGCCCCCGCCCGCCACACGCACCGGGCTCCGGCTCGCGCGCCTCCGGCGGCACGTCCGAGGCATCGTGCACCTCGATCCGCACCCCGCCGCCCAGCGGCCGGAACCGGGTCTCGATCTCCCGCCCCGGCGAGACCCGGGCATGCCGCCCCGCGTTGGTCAGCAACTCCGACAGCACGAGCACCGCAGACTCCTCCCACTCCGAGAGCCCCCACCCCGCGAGCGCGATACGCAACTCCGCCCGGGCCAGCGACACACAACGCGGATGCCGGCTCCAACGCAGCACGACAGCGCGATCCGCCGCCCCGCTCACCGGCCCACCACCCCACCGAGAACCAGGCTCGGCCCCGCCTCGATCCCCTGCCGAGCCAGCCACCACACCCGCCGCCGCTCCCGCCGGAACCGGTTCTCGGCACGCTCCCAGCGAGCGAACTCGGCCTTCTGGAACCTGAGTCGGGACCTCGGAGGGAAAGGAAAGCAGGGCCGTACGACCTCACTCGCCTGCCGCTCCCCGCCCGGACGTCGGGTTAAGAGACACCGGAGTGATCCGAGAAATCGGACGATAGGGTTCAACACGTTGACGCTCCTTCGCAAGCGTTGGCCACGCCCCCGGACCGGTAGGACGGTCGCGGGGGTCCTTGCTGAGGCAGCACGAACCACCCCAGCAACCCTGCCGTGATCGAATCGCCACAGAGGGTGACTGCGCATGTTCAGCATGCTCCCGCCCACACCGAGAATGCAAGGATTGCGTACTACTGCCATGCGTTCGAGGTGACTTGAGGCGTCGCGCAGTGACCATCCACACTCGCGGGTACCACCCGGGCAGCGAAGGGACGCAGCGTGCCGGAGAAGCGACAACGACCGCCCACCGTGAGGCTCCGCCGCCTGGCCGCCGAACTACGCCGGCTCCGAGCCGCAGCAGACCTGACGCGCGAAGACGTGGCCAAGGCGACGGGCATCAACGAGGCGACCCTCTACCGCGTCGAGAAAGCACGCGCCCGGCCGCAGAAGCGGACTCTGATCGCTCTTCTGGATCTCTACGCGGCCAACGAGGCGCAGCGTGCCGATCTCCTCGCAGTCCAGAACGGTTCCAACGATCAGGGCTGGCTACGTCCGTACCACTCGGAGTTGCCCGAGGAGTACACCGCCTACATCGGCTTCGAGAGCGAAGCTCGCACCATCCGCAACTACGAGTCTCTCTTCATTCCCGGACTTGCGCAGACTGAGTCCTACGCCCGCGCGGTGGTCAGAGGCGTATTGCCGACGGCGAGCAGGAGGGAAGTGGAGCAACGCGTCCAAGCCCGCGTGGAACGGCAGGCGTTGCTCGTCAAGGACGATCCGCTCCAGCTCTGGGCCATCGTGGACGAGGCCGCGGTGAGACGCCTCGTAGGCGGACGCGAAGTGATGCGAGCACAAGCGAGGCACCTGCTCCAGCTGACGGAAGAGCCCAACGTCACCATCCAGGTGATCCCGTTCGAAACGGGCGCTCACGCAGGCATGACGGGCAACTTCGTCCACATGGATTTCCCGGATCCCGCAGACCCGGAACTGGTCTACGTGGACACACCCGCAGGCGATCTCTTCCTGGAGTCCGAGGCGGAAATGCGACGCTACAAATCGATGTTCGAACATCTTCAGGCAGTGGCCCTGGGGCCGAACGAAAGTGCTGGCCTGCTGGCTAGAGTGACAGAAGCGAGAGACTGAGAGCAGGTGTTGAGAGTGCAGCACGATCCCACGCAGCTCATATGGCGAAAGAGCAGCTACAGCAGCGGCAACGGGCAGTGCCTTGAGGTCTGCGACGGTCTCCAGGGCGTCACGCCCGTGCGAGACAGCAAGAGCAGTCGCGGACCCTTGCTCGTCTTCCGCGACGGCAGCTGGTCAGCGTTCCTGACCGCACTGAAGGCAGGCTCCTTCTCCGAGTCTTAGCCCAACCCGTCAGCCCTTCCTCTCGATCCCGAACCAATTGCGGATGCCCTCGAACTGGCGCTGCAGCCGGGCAGGGGCGCCTTCGTGCGTACAGGGGTTACCGCGACCACGACGAGCGCTGCGCGCGGCTGATCAAGCTCTGCGCGTCGGCCCCGTACACGGCGGACTCGCGCAGCGCGTGCCACACCCGCAGGTAGGTGGCCACGCTGTCGGCATCGTCGAGCCATATTTCGGCGTGCCAGTCCTCGGCGATGACGAGCCTGTCGTCAAGGACCCAGAACCCGTTCGCGGCCGGGACCCTCAGCGTCGCCCCGAGTGGAACGACTCCCAACTCGACCGTGTCCATACCCACCATGCCCATGAGCCGGTCGAGCTGCGCAGCGAGGACGGGCGGCGGACAGACCAGCGCGTGGAGGGCGGCCTCCCACACCAGGGCACGGAGTTTGCGCCCGGTCTCGTACAGCCACTCCTGGCGCTGCATGCGGGCCCTTACCGCCTCATCGGCGTCACGGGCCGTGCCGTGCAGATCGGAGTACCGCAGGAACATCGCGCGGGCGTAGTCGGCGGTCTGAAGCATGCCGGGAATCACGGACTCTTCCCACGCGTGGATGACGTGGGAGCGGCCGACCTCAAGGTTCCACGTGTCCTGGACGGGCTTGTGCCCTGAGGCGAGCTGTCGGCGCCACGACCTGATGTGTAACTCGAACCCTCGCAGGCGGGCGGTCAGTTCCTCAGCCACGTCCGGCCGGCCGACCGCTTCGGCCCATACCCGCAGATCTTCGCTTGTTGCGGTCTGGCGGCCACCCTCCAGCTTGTAAATTTTGGAGTGCGGCCACCCGAGCCTCTGTGCGAGCCGAGTACCGGTGAGCCGGCCGCCCGGCGCTGCGAGCCGTAGCTCTCGCAGGCGGAGACCGAGGGATTCTCGCGCCTGCTGGTAGTCCGTGCTCACCGGTCCTGGGTCAGCCCTTCATGTCGAACCGCGCCGCGAACTCGTCGGCCGCGACGGACGCGTGGACGGCGGCGTCCCGAGCCTGGCAGTACCGCAGCACGGAGGCCGGCTCGGTGATGATCTCGACGTCGCCGAGGACGTCATCGTCGTCGAAGCGGAGGACGGCGACGAGTCGACTGTCGAAGATCCAGAAGTCCTGAGCCGGAAGGTGCACCGCCTCGGCGTCCTCGCGCCACAAGTTCCGGGCGTCCTCGCCTGTCGCCGCGTTGCAGCGGGCGTAGCTCAGCAGGAAGAGCTGTCCCACAGTCGGCGGGTTGTCGACGACGCGGACACGGCCGACGTACTTCCCGGCCGACGTCTGCCGCCGGATGTTCTGGCACCACTCGCTGTCCAGGTCCATCGGTGCCTCGCCGGTCGCGAGGAAGGCTGCGTATCCCTCGTCTTCTCGGTCGGAGGCGTAACCGCGGCGGGTTTCCAGGTGCCAGGCCGAATGCTCGAAGTGGTGGAAGAACTTTCCGAACTCTTCCGGGCCGATCAGCTTGGACACGCGGTCCATCTCTTTCGGTCCGTGGTTGACAAGGAGTTCGCGTGGAACCACCACCGCCACGTCGTCGGGGCCGAAGTGCTGAAGCTGAGCGAGGTCCTCGGGCTCGGCGAGGGGTGCTCCCTGGACAATGATCTCTCCGGAGTCGAGGTCATCATGAATCGCCGGGCATCCACCGTTCTTACTGTCCGTGCCGTTGAACCGCAGCCGTCGTGCCATGTCGTCTCCCAGGGACGGGGATGGTTGCCACCAGCATCACCGCCCATACAGCCTCTCTTCTACATCGTGACGTCCCTCTCGCGAGACCACACAAGAACATTCGACCGGCCTCCGAGAACATTCGAGAACATTGCCTGGCCTGCCCCAACAGGCCACTTCTACTGTCCCGTTCATGACCCAAAGACCCGAGTTGTACGAAGCTGTGGGCGTCGATGCTGTGGGCGTCGATCCATTCACCACCGTGGAAACCCTCCGGGCGGCTGACCGATCCGCCGTGCTTGGAGCAGCCATCGGCATGAGGACGGTGCGCCGGCGCCAGCCTGGGGAGATCGGATGACCGGCCCCGATGACCCCAGTGAGTTGCCGCCCGTGGCCACGCTCTCGCGGGAGCAGCAGCGCGGTGTGCGCTGCGTGTGGTGCTCAGCAGCTCTGTCGGCGCGCACCGCCGTGAACTTGGGCGCACGCGAGATCGCCGTCTTCGGCAGCACCGTTCAGTGGTTTCCCCGTTGCTGCATCACCTGCCGCGACTGCCACCCGAAGTGAATTCCTTCCAGGGTTCCGCCCTCGCCCCAAGGCCCCGCACCAATGGCGAGGGCGGCTGAGGTCCCGCCCCCGGGATGTCCGGCAAGACCGTCCGGGGGCGGGCTGCAAGTGCACGGCAGGGCAGGGAATCCGCCCTGTCCTGGTGACTTGAGGAGGCGACAGCGTGACCTTCAAAGAAGCACTGACGCGCCAGGCAACCGTATCGGGCGGGGACAACGGGGGCCACGGGTCGGACGACACCGACATCGAGGACGGCGACGGCAACGGGGGTAGCGGCTCACCCGACCACTGATCACCGGCGACCGATCAACGGCAGAAGCAGGTCCCCGGTTCCGGCCGGGGACCTCACCCGCTCGAAAGAGACTCCGCGCATGAATCTCCTGGTCGTCGACTGGGATTTCTTCTTTCCCACCCCGGCCGCCGGTGGCCCCCGGGGCCCGCACGACGAACTCTTCAACTGGCCGGTGACCGAGGACGAGTTCCACACGGAAACCATCTGGGAGGCCAGACTCCGGGACTTCCGGGCTGCGGGGATCGACCTGCCGCAGGTGGAGGGATGGCAGGGCTTCTGGGAGCGCTTCACCTTCGCTCCCGGCACGTCCCTCACGTACGCCGACAGCAACGCGTGGGCGGCTCACCTCTGGCCGTCCGACCTCGGAGCGCAAGCGCCCGCCTGGGATTCGGTCCACCTGTACGACGCCCACCACGATGCCGGGTACCGGACGAACCACGACAGCTTCGACGCCTGGAAGGAATCCGGCGACGGCATCCGGTGCGAGAACTGGATGCTCGCCCATGCGTGGGCGGGCTCGGATCTCCATGTCCACTTCCCGCCCTGGCGCGAGTCGCCGGCCCGACCACCGGAATCCCCGCTCGTTCCCGTCACGATGACCATCGACGACGGCACGCCCCCGGCCGTGTCGTTCGATCTGGTCTTCGTCTGCCGGTCGGGGGCCTGGGTGCCGCCTTGGGCGGACGGAGCGTTCAGCGAATTCCTGCGGAGCGCCCCGATGCCGCGAACCGCCTTCCACCGCAACCGCTGGGTTCATCCACGCCCCGACCCGGCACGCATGGCGGACATGAAGGCCGCGCTGTACCGCAAGGCCGAGGAGATCGCCCGCGACAGCTGAGAGAGGCCATGCGCCTTTCGGCGGCATTTCGGCAGCGCCGGCTCGCCCCCGGTACGCGAGCCGGCGCTGTGGCGGCGGCGTCAGGGCCTGCCTGAGCAGGCACTTCGCCGCGCAACGGCCGTGAATAGCGGTTCAGTCGCCGGACAACGGGCGGACAGTGAGGATCTGTTCGGCGTGGCCGACGGGTCCTCGGACGTCATGCAGGACGCTGCTGGTGAGTCCCTGTCCCGACGGCCCGAACGTGGTGGTGGTGTCCAGTCCGGTCCACGGTCCTTCCGGCTGTCTGTGCAGGTGGATCGTCAGGTCGAGGTTGGGGAACATCCACGCGGTGGGGTCCTGCTGTACGGCGATGCCGTTCGCGATGTCCACCAGCGCGATGTACGAGGCGAGGGAGCTGATCTCCTCGCCCGCGACCAGGCCGAGGGGCGAGGACACCCAGGCCCCCGTGCGTCCGGTGCGGAGCTGAGGCGTTCGACGGACGTCCACGGACGAGACGAAGCCTCCGTCCCACCTCTCGCTCATCGCCCAGGGAATGAGGTCCTCGGGAGCGGGGAGGCGCTCGTGGGGACTGTCGGCGACGGCGGAGGTGTCCAGGGACGCCAGCAGCCAGGCACGGGCGCGGACGACCGGACGGCCGCCGATGGTCACGGTCGCTTCGAGGAGTTCGATGGTCCGGCCGGGACGAACGGTCTCGACGGTGATCTCGCACTCGTCGAGGGCGATGCGGCCGAGGATGTCGTAGCTGATCCTGGCGAGCACGAGGTTCCCCGGCCGCGTCGCGAGGTGCCGTTCGAGGGCGTGCGCGACGAGCCCGGCCAGCGGGCTGAAGTGCTGTTCGTCGGTGCTCCACGCGCCCCCGGCGTGAGCCGTTGGCTTGTAGGAGTGTTCGCCCGTCCGCTCGTAGTAGCTCTCGCGCGCGGCGACGCCTGTGGTCACGGGATCCGTCTCCTTGAACAGGGCAGGTGATGCACGGAACAGCTGCATCTACCACGCATCGTAGGGAGCGCAGCCCCCGCCGGGCACCGTGATCTCACGCACAGGCGGTCGGGCGGGACGACGGACCGTCCGCACTGCTTCACCGCTTCCGCGGGCCGATGCCTGTTCGGAGGGGTCCGGGCTGCGGAACGGGACCGAGAACGCCCGTGGCACCCGGGAGAGGCTCGGCGGCCGTGGGCGGGAGAGGCTGCGGCGCCACGAGATCACAGGGCATACGGGTCGCTGATGGTGTGCCGCCGGTGCGCCGTGGCCAGCACCCGTTCCGGGAACCGCGGTCCGGCGACGTAGTGGCGGCCTTTTGTCCGGCCCACGGCCGTCAGCAACCGCGCCTTGGTGAGTGCCTGCAGATCGCGCGTGGCCTGCTGCGTGTTGATCGACTCCGCCTTCTCGTAGCGGCTGCGCCGCACCCGGCCGACCATGGCCACCTCGTGCAAAGCGGTGACCTGCCGCTCCGTGACTCCGTGTGTGCCTGTCTCCTCCATCAGCTGCACCCAGCAGTCGTTGGAACGGTCGACACGGCGTTGCACGCGCTGGGTCTGCTGGTGGTAGGCGAGCAGGTTGAACTTGATCCAGGGCAAGGTGTGGCGCTCCGGCGACCAGACCGGTCCTCCGACCTCTCGCAGCACCTTGTAGTACTCCCAGGTGTTACCCGGCATGCCCAGCCATTCCTCGATCGAGGAGAACTCGGAGGCGAGCACACCACCACGTGCGATGAGAAGGGTCTGCAGCGAGCGGGACATACGGCCGTTGCCGTCGGACCATGGGTGGATCTTCACCAGGTTCAGATGGGCCATGGCAGCACGGAGCAGCACATGACTGTCCAGGTCGCCTTCGTTGAGCCAGTCCACGAGCTCGCTCATGAGACCAGGAACCCGATCCTGGTCGGGGCCCTCGTAATCGGTGGCGAGCTCGTCTCCCGGCGCGGTGATACGGATCGAGGTCCTGCGCCACTGCCCGGCGAGCTCGCGGGGGTGGTGATGCCCCTGGAGCATCCAGTGCAGACTGTTGAGGAGTTCCTTGTTGTATCGGAAGTCGGTCACATCGTGCAGTGACTGGATATACGTCATGGCCTGTTGGCAGGCCAGCGTCTCCGCCTTGTTCTCGTCACTGGCCTCGACCTCGCGCTCGCCGTCCATCAGGTCGGCGACATCCACGGCATCGACGCGGTAGCCCTCGATCGTGTTGGACGCCGCGATGGCACTGGCCGTCAGGGCCTTGCGCAGATCGAGAGTCCACTTCATCGGAGCCTGCTGCACCGCGTTCCGCAGCTGTTCGCGCAGGGCGTTGATCTGCTCCAGGACCCGAAGGTCGGACGAATCCAGGCGTTGCATCTCATACAGCATGGCGCAATGATACCCAGTGACTATCATTCCATCGGGTCGCGCCCACGCCACGCTGTCAGGAGTTGCTCCACCCGCGCCGGCACAGGACGAGCCGGTAGCCGTCCGGGTCCGCCACGGTGACGCCCCACTCGTTCCAGTACGGGTTCGGCGACGCGACCCGTCGGCCGCCGTGTTCCTCCAGGCGGTCCACCAGTTCCTGGGGGACGGGGCCGTCCAGGTAGAGGACGAGCAGGTCCTCCTCGGTGGGGCGGGGTTCGCCGCCGTGGACGAGTTCCAGGTGCCAGGGGGCGTCCGGGTGGCCCATCATCAAGAGGTCGTGGGTACCGGGCTCCCGCTCCGCCTCGGCGCGCCACAGCACGTCCAGCCCGAGGCCGTCCGCCCAGAACCGTTCGGCGGCGGCCAGGTCGCGGGACGGCCGGGCGATGCGGATGTGGGTCTGTCCCGTGAACGGCACGGCGGGCCTCCTGCCTGGCGGCGGGAGCGCCCTGTGCGCACCCGGGCCCGCAGCGTAGGCGGGCGGGGTTCTCGTCCGCATCGGTCACGGGGCGCACCGCTCTCCGCCGTCCGTCCTACGACTGCCCCGGGATCTCGCCGAACGCCTCTCTCCAGCCCTACGCCGGGACGGTGCCGTCCATGTCCCCCGCACCCACCCCTGCCCCGCTCACTTCACTACTTCTTCGCGTGCTCGCCGACGTAGAACAGGATCCAGATGAAACCGGCGAAGAGGTGTGTGGCGAAGACGTAGACGAATACGCGCAGCGCCACGCCGCGCTCCTTCCAGCGCTCGCTCTCGCTTCCCTCGCTCACTGTCCCGCCTTTGCCGGGCGCGGGCCGTTTCTGGTCCCGCGCATCCCGTCCAGCGTACGCAGTGCCCCGGAGCGCCCCTCGTGGAATAGGTCAGGGTGGTGCTCCGTTGTAGGGTGTGTTCACATAGTTCAACGTTCAACAACACTAGGTTTCTGGAGGCGGGCGCCATGCAGTTCGGGATCTTCACCGTCGGGGATGTCACCACCGACCCGACGACCGGCCGGACGCCGAGCGAGCACGAGCGGATCAAGGCCACGATCGCCATCGCCCTGAAGGCGGAGGAGGTCGGCCTGGACGTCTTCGCCACCGGCGAGCACCACAACCCGCCCTTCGTGCCGTCCTCGCCGACGACCACGCTCGGCTACATCGCCGCCCGCACCGAGAACCTGATCCTGTCCACGTCCACCACGCTGATCACCACCAACGACCCGGTGAAGATCGCCGAGGACTACGCGACGCTCCAGCACCTCGCGGACGGCCGCGTCGACCTGATGATGGGCCGCGGCAACACCGGCCCGGTCTACCCCTGGTTCGGCAAGGACATCCGGCAGGGCATCCCGCTCGCCATCGAGAACTACGCCCTGCTGCACAAGCTGTGGCGCGAGGACGTCGTCGACTGGGAGGGCAAGTTCCGTACGCCGCTCCAGTCCTTCACCGCGACCCCGCGCCCGCTGGACGGCGTCCCGCCGTTCGTCTGGCACGGCTCGATCCGCTCGCCGGAGATCGCCGAGCAGGCCGCGTACTACGGCGACGGCTTCTTCCACAACAACATCTTCTGGCCCATCGAGCACACCAAGAAGATGGTGAACCTGTACCGGCAGCGGTACGCGCACTACGGGCACGGCACCGCCGAACAGGCCATCGTCGGCCTCGGCGGCCAGGTGTTCATGCGGAAGAACTCGCAGGACGCGGTACGGGAGTTCCGCCCGTACTTCGACAACGCGCCGGTCTACGGGCACGGACCCTCGATGGAGGACTTCACCGAGCAGACCCCGCTGACCGTCGGCTCCCCGCAGGAGGTCATCGAGCGGACCCTGTCCTTCCGGGACGCCGTCGGCGACTACCAGCGCCAGCTGTTCCTGATGGACCACGCGGGACTGCCGCTGAAGACGGTCCTGGAGCAGCTCGACATCCTCGGCGAGGAGGTCGTCCCGGTGCTGCGCAAGGAGTTCGCCGCGCTGCGCCCGGCCGGGGTCCCGGACTCCGCGCCCGTCCACCCGGCCGTCGCCGCCCGCACCGCCACCCCCGCCGCCACGAAGGAGGGCTGATCACCGTGTCCACCACGTCCGGTGTTTTCGCGACCGAACCGCTGCGCATCGTCGCCGTCTCGGCCGGGCTGAGCAGCCCGTCCTCGACCCGGCTGCTGGCCGAGCGGCTGGCCGGCGCCGCCCGTGAGCGGCTGCTGGCCGAGCAGGACCGCGCGGTCGAGGTCCGGGTGATCGAACTGCGCGACCTGGCCGTCGACATCGCCAACCACCTGGTCACCGGGTTCCCGCCGGCCGCCCTGGACGGGGCGATCAAGGAGGTGACGGAGGCGGACGGCCTGATCGCCGTCTCGCCCGTGTTCACCGCGTCGTACAGCGGGCTGTTCAAGTCGTTCTTCGACCTGATCGACAACACGGCGCTGACCGGCAAGCCGGTCGTCGTCGCGGCGACCGGCGGCACCGCCCGCCACTCGCTGGTCCTGGAGCACGCGATGCGCCCGCTCTTCGCCTATCTGCGGGCCACCGTCGTACCGACGTCCGTGTACGCGGCCTCGGAGGACTGGGGCTCGTCCGGCGACGAGTACACCGACGGGCTGCCCTCCCGCATCCGGCGGGCGGGCGGCGAGCTGGCGACCATGATCACGGGCGGCCGGGCGGCCTCCGGGGCGCGGCGGACCCTCGGGCTGGACGACGAGGTGGTGCCGTTCGAGCAGCAGCTCGCCGACCTTCGCCTGGACTGAGGCCCTGCCGCTCGAAGCTCTGTCCGGTTTGATTAGAGTTGGAGCGAAAGATGCGCCGTGCGAGGTTTTCGATACGTACGGCGCCTCTGCGCACTGAGCCGAACCGAGCTGGAGGCAGAGATGGGCAGGATCGTGGTGGGCGTGGACGGCTCCGAGTCGTCGATCAAGGCGCTGCACTGGGCCGTACGCCAGGCGGAGCTGACCGGTGACACGGTGGAGGCGGTCAACAGCTGGGAGTACCCCGCGACGAGCTGGGCGTCGATGATGCCCGGCATGCCGGAGGACTTCGACCCGCAGGCCCTGGCGACCGTGGCCCTCACCGAGACGCTGGAGGAGGCCCTGGGCGCCGAGGGGGCCGCGGCGGTCAGCAAGATCGTGGTCATCGGCAACCCGGCCCAGTCCCTGCTGGACCGCGCCAAGGGGGCGAACCTGCTCGTGGTGGGGGCGCGCGGCTACAGCGGCTTCAAGGCGACCCTGCTCGGCTCGGTCAGCCTCCACGTCACCCAGCACGCGCCGTGCCCGGTGACCGTCGTACGCGACGCGTGATCGACCGTCGCCCTGCCCGGTGACGGTCGTACGCGACGCGTGATCGACCGGGCATGACACGGGAGCGGGCCCGCACACGGTCGTGCGGGCCCGCGCCCGTGTCATGAGCCCGGACGGACCGGAGGCCGGGGACGGCGCGGCAGCAGCGGCCAGGTGGCGGAGAGCTTCATCGCCGCCTCGGTCACCGCGGGATCACTCGACCGCTCCATCGCCCCCTGCAAAAAGGCATGGGCCGCCGCCTCGTACAGATCGTCCGTGGCCCGGACCCGGGCGTCCACGGCCTCCTGGCGCCGGGCCGAACGGTCCGATGCCGTCCGGGCGAGCGAGCGGGCCCGGTCGGCGCCTGCACGGGCCTCCTCCCGCTGCCGGAACCTGTTGGCCCGGCGTTCCAGCGCCGCTCGGTACGCGTCCAGGTAGGGGTGCTCCCTGAGCAGCCCCAGCAGGAAACCGATGCCGCCGGACAGGAAGAGCAGGGCCACGAACATCCAGGTGATGGTGTGCGGGGTCAGATGGAGGTTGTCCACCAACGTCCGCCGTACGCCGAGGCCCTCCGCACCGTTGAAATCACTGACATTCCCCGGGACGTCGACGCTGTCGGGGTGCTGGAGCACCAGCTTGGCCCGCAGATCGCCCAGGGCCCAGCCGGAGAACCCCCAGACGCCCATGAGGGCCAGCGCCGGCAGGACGGCGGCCTTGATCGATCCGGTCGCCGCGCGGCTGCGCACGGTCCGCCCCGCGAGGTGCGGCAGGAGCACCATCAGCACGGCGGTGGAGATCGCCAGGGTGCCGGACAGGACGTCGCTGCCCGCGCTGCCCTTGCCGTGGAAGGGCTGGAAGGCGATCCAGTAGATCGGGATCTCGACCGCAGCGATGGCCAGGAGCATGGCCCAGGTCAGCCACGCGGGCATGCCCGGACGTTCGGGCATGCCCTCCCAGCCCGGATCGGGCGGCGGGACCAGGCCGCCGAGGGGCTGCGGCTCCGGCTCCTCCCCCGGAGCGGCGCCCCGGCCGGCGGGCGGCCGGCGGGTGTCCGGCTCCCCGGTGGGGTCGATCGACTGCCAGTCGTCGTCGGCCGGGCCGGCATCCGGGCCGGCGTCCGGGGCGGCGTCCGGCGCCTGCGCGGGCCCGCTCCGCCCGTCGGGATCCTGGCCGGCCCGGCCCCCGGGCGGAGCCCCGGCCGGGCGGGAGAGCGCACCGCCGTCCCGGCCCGCCTCCGCGTCGGGGAACCTGGCCTGGATCCAGCGGAGTTCGACCCGCTCCCGGACACTGTCCCGGAACCTCTCCCACCGCACCGCCCGGGCCGCGAGCCGGTTCAACTCCCGCCAGGACGACCGGACCTGGTCGTCGGCCTCCCGCAACAGCTCGTCCCGCAGCCGGCTCTCCACCTCGGCCGCTTCCACGTCCGCCCTGGCACGATCGTCCCGAAGCAGCTCCGCCGCCTCCACGTCCGCCGCCTGCTCCCACAGCTTCTCCTGCAACACGTCGCGTACGGAGGCGAGTTCGGCGAAATAGGGCACCCTGCCCCCGCTGTCGAGCACCCAGGGGTCGAGCGCGCCCGACCGGGCGGCCCGGCCACGCACGGCGAACCGGCCGCGGCCCACGACCGCCCCGGCCCCGCGCTTGCGGGCGCCCTCGATCAGGCGGCGCTGCTGCCGGTCCGTCAGTACCAGCGGGCGGCGCCGGGGCCCCGCCTCCGGTTCCGCCGACCGGCGGTCCGCGTCCCGGCGTCCGGTCGCGGCACGCAGCGGCCCCGGAACCCTGAGGCGCCGACGGCGCGGCTCCTCGGGATCACTTCCGGTAGTCGTCGTGGACATGCGCCTTCGCCCTCCCGCTCAGGATCTCGGACCAGAACGCGTCGAACAGCCGGTACTCGCTCGGCTTCGCGTCGTGGCTCATGCCGTAGCCGACGGGGTAGACGTCCATCCCGGCGATTCCCGGTACGCCCCGGTCGCCGAGCAGGGTGTCGACGGCCCGCTCCCGGGTCTCCTCCGTCTCGATCTCGCGCACCCTGAGCGTGAACTCCCTGTCGGCCTGCTCGAAGTCGCTCACCACCAGCAGACTCGGCGTCCCCTTCCCGGACGGGACGGCGCCACCGATTCGCGCCAGGGCCCCGAGCACGTCCGAACCCCCTTGCGTACGGGCGCACTTCAGCATGGTGAGCGCGCCCTGGGCCGCCTGGAGCCGCGCCGACCTGCGCATGCTGTCGCGGTCGGACATCTCGTCCCCCGGCGGGTCGAGATCGATGTCCCCGACCCGGCAGGAGGAGGTCTGTGAAGAGCGGGTGACCGGGGCGAACGACAGCGTTCCGCAGTGCCGTTCGGTCAGGAAGGGGACGAGCGTGGCCTTGAGCTTGGCCTCGGCGTCGAAGCCCCGGCCGCCGGCCGCGCCGGAACCCGAACCGTCGACGACCAGCCCGCACGGTGTGCGGAGATCGCCGTCCTCGGTGGACGAGGAACAGCCGGCGAGGGCCGCGAGAGACGCGGCGAGCGCCAGGGCCGGGACGGTGCGCCGGAAGCGGCCGGACCGGCGCGGCACCCCGGTCGCGGACGAACGGCCGGGCGGGTGGGGCACGTTCATGGCTCTCTCCGTGTTCGTACGAAGGTTCACGGTCTGCTGGACGCCGCCGGTGGTGACCGGCCTTGCGGGTGCGGCGGGTGATGCCGGTGCGGCGGGCCGTTCTGGTGCGGCGGGCGGTGCCGGTACGGCGGGCGGTGCCTGTGCCGGTACGACGGGCGGTGCCGGTGCGGCGGACGGTGCGACGACGGCCGACCGTGCCGATGCGACGGACGGCGCGGCAACGGCCGACCGTCCCGATACGACGGACGGCGCGGCGGTGACCGGCCCTGCGGCTGCGACGGGCGGCCCGGTGACGGCCCGCAACGCCGGTGCGGGAGCCGGGGTCGGGCGGGTCATCCGCGCCCCCGTCCCGGGCCCGTCGCCGCCCCGCGCGGTGTGCCGGGGGCCGCGCCCCGTACGGGCTGCTCGTCGAGGATGGCCAGCGCCCGGGTCACCGGGTGATCGGTCCGGCCCCGGGCCGGGGCGGGCCACAGCCCGCCGTCCACCCGGAGCCAGTCATCGGTGTGCTGCCAGGACTCGTCGAGCGTGATGTGGCCGGGCAGCCGGTGCGGGTGGTCCATCGGGAACGGCTCCTGCGGCAGCGGCCGAAGGCTCGTCAGGACGGCCGCCCAGTAGTGGGCGAGCCGCTGGTTCGCCTCGTGGGTCAGGACGGCGGCCCGGCCCCGGCACACACCCGCCGCGGCCCGCCACACACCGATGAGTTCGCCGTACCGGGCGAGTGCGGCCGGTGCGGGAGCCTGCCGCACTTCGTACTGGGTGACCACCCGCACGGACTCGGCGTGGATCCGCGCGCACAGCTCGCGCTCGTCGTGCAGCAGCCGCGAGCGCAACTGGTCGGCCCCGCGCGACGCACTCGCCCGTATCCCCAGCACATGGGGCGTCAGCAGTTCCGGACGCGGATCGGCGGCGTCCCGCAGCAGGGCGTCCGGGCGCACAGGTGAAACGAGCCGGGCCCGCAGGCCGGGCGCGTCCTTCCGTCCCTGATACCTGTCGTGGAATGCGGTGATCCGGCCGCGCCACGCATAGCGGGCCGAACTACTGAAACGATTCGTGTCGATTCTCATGGCGGAATCCCCTTCCCCCGTGCAGCCGCCTTCCGGCAACCGCCTTTTCTCCGTTCGAGCACGCTCGGCCGGGCCCTTTTCCGCACGGCGCGGGTTCGGTCCTTCGCTCCCACCGCACCCGCTCCTGGCGCGTTCGCCGGAAGGGCCCCGAAGCTGAATCGGGGAACGGAGCGTAGCCGACCGGACAAGGGAAATCCCCGGCCTTCTGCCTGCGCATTCGGCTCCGCGCACATTTCCCGGAACACATCCGGAATCGGCCCGGGAAGCGACCGGACCCCACCCGGAATCGCCCGGAAATCCACCGGAAGAAATGTGCCGCGGTCCGGTCCCTGCCTCGATACTCGATTTCGAGGGCGTCCTTGGCGCCCGCTCGGCGCCGCCGGAGCGGACGGCCCGGCAGGAAGGGGGGGTCGGATGCGGATCAGGGTCAGCGGGACGCACTTCCCGCTGGACACGCTGGGACCGGGCCGGCGGCTGGGCATCTGGCTCCAGGGCTGTCCACTGGCGTGCCCCGGTTGCATGTCACGGCACACCTGGGATGCCGGGTCGGGTGAAGCCATGGACGTGGAGGCGCTGTTGGAGCTGTGGCGGTCCGCGCTCGACCGCGGCGCGGCGGGCCTGACGGTGAGCGGCGGCGAGCCGCTCGCCCAGCCCGCGGCCCTGGCGGAGCTGCTGCTGGGCGCCGCCCGGCTGCGTTCCGCGTGGACCCGCCCCGGTGCGACCGACGACGGGCTCCCCGCCGACCTGCTGGTCTACACCGGCTACGAGGAGTCCGAGCTGGACACCGCCCGGCGTGCCGCCCTGGCGACCGCGGACGCGGTGGTGACCGGACGCTTCCGGCTCGCCGAACCGACCGGGCTGGTGTGGCGCGGCTCGGCGAACCAGCGGCTGACGCCGTGCACCGGCCTCGGCCGGGTCCGGTACGCGCCGCACCTGGACCGGGAGGCGGACGGACCGGCGGTACAGATCGTCGTGGAGCCGGCCCGGACGTCCGGCGGGCCGGCAGGGCCTCTCGCGGTACGCCTGCTCGGCGTACCACGCAGAGGCGAACTCCGGTACTTCGAAAGGTGGTTGAGAGAACGTGGGCTACGACTCAGGGAGCGGAGCTGGCGTCCGTGAGCAGTTTCGCCAGCTCGGGGCGCTGGGCCACCAGGTGCACCGTCCACGACGGATCGCGGCTCAGCTCCTCGTGAACGGCCCAGCACAGCCAGCGCGCCGCCTTCTCCGGTGGCAGTCCGTGCCCCGCTCCGAGCAGCGGGAAGCAGAGCGAGGAGAGCGGCGGGTCGTACCTGTCGCGTTCCGCGCGGGCCAGCCGGAAGCTGGCCGAGACCGCCTCCGCGAGGACGTGCGGATCGACCCGGTAGCCGTGTCCGTCGCTCGTGGGGGAAGCGACGGCCGCGTGGTGGATGCGGCGCACACCGCGCTCGGCGAGGGCTCCCGGCGAGGTCGGGACCACGGTGCCGGGGCGCACCGGGAGCCCGGCCCGGCCGTGTGCCCGCATCCACTCGACCAGTTCACGGGCGAGGACGTCGTCGACCGTCTCGCCGGCCTCGTCACGTATCGCGGCGGCCCTGCGCAGCGATCCGGAGACGGTGGAGCGGAACGTCTTGGACATCTCCAGGTAGATGTTCTCCGAGGACACCAGGATGTCGATGTCCCGCAGCAGTTCGATCGACGCGACGTGCACGGTGACGCGGTGCCGGGCGGCGGCCGGCAGCGGTGGTCCGGTCAGCCGGGTCGGCGGGTCGGGCACCGGGTCCGGTGTCCGCACGGACGGGACCACCTCTTCCGGACCGGCCGTGGTCGGCGGGGGCGGTCCGGTGATGGCCGACCGGGCCACCGTCAGTACCGCGAGCGCCAGTTGCGCGATCACCTCCTGCTCCTGGCTCTTGCGGAAGCGTTCGGACGTGACGCCGTAGACGGCCGCCGCGGCCTTGCGGCGTTCCTGGCCAGAAACACCGCGCCGGTCCGGCAGCAGCCCGAAGGTGTGGGCCGCCGCCCTGGCGAGGGGGTCGCCCCGGGTGCCGTCGGCGGAGAGCGTACGGCCGCCGAGATGCCGCACCCCGGCCTTCAGCAGCATCTCCACTCCGGCGGCCTCGTCACCGGAACCCCCGCACAGACCCGCGGCGACGGCCACTCTGACCAGGGCCTCGGGCCGCAGGGTGCGCAGGCCGGACAGACCCGGTCTGCGCAGGGCCCGCAGCTCGGCGGCCAGCCGTTCGGCACCGGGCAGCGGCGGAAGCGTCCGGCCTCCGGCACGGGGCGGCCCGCCGGGATCCCCGGCCGTACCGGAAGTGCGCGATGTCTCCGGGGAGATGGGCCCGTCGGGCTCTGGAGCGGACGAGGAGGGATGGGTCTCCTGGCTCATGGCCGACACGATATGCCCGCCCGCCCGTGCGCGGGAGAGCGTCTCCACAACCTTGCCCGGCCGGGCGGCACGGCCACCGTCCCCGCCCGGCCCGGCCCCGTCACCGGAAGGGATGCCGCATGACCGTTCCGCCGCCCACGGAGGTCGAGACCGACGACGCCGGGACCGGCCACCGCGATCCGCGTGACGCGGAGAGCCGCAGGGGGCTGGACCGGGTACCGGCCGCGCTGGGCGCACGCTTCGACCTCACCCAGGTGCTGAGCAGCGTCCAACGGCCGTCCCAGGCCGTGGTGCTGCGGGTCAAGGACCGGGAGGCCCGGCACGCGTCCGCCGACGTCCCCCTCGTACTGAAGTGGTACCACCACCGGTTCGGCCCCGACCCCGGCGTCCGCCGCATCCTGGCCGAAGGGCCGGGCGGGCCGGTCGCCGGGCTGCTGGAGAGCGGCACCGCCGACGGTCACCCCTACGACCTGAGCCTCTCGTACGGCGAGACCGACCTCGCCCGCTACCGGGCCGACCGGCCCGGGCCGCTGCCGCCCGCCCTGGTCCGGGCCGTCGTGGAACAGCTCCACGCGGCGCTGGTCGCGGTGCACGCGCGGGACATCGTCCACCGCGACGTGACACCCGACAACATCATGGTGCGGATCCAGAACGAGGACCGTCCCGAGCTGGTGCTGATCGACTTCGGTGCGGCGGTGCACGAGCCCCAGCACGACCGGCCGCGCCGCAGCGGCTGGGTGGGCAAACCGCTCTACCTGGCGCCGGAGGCGGCCCCGCACCGGCAGGCGGTCACCCCCGCCGTCGACTGGTGGTCGTTCGGCATGGTCGTCGCCGAACTGGCCGGCGGCAGCCACCCGATCGACTTCCGCGGCGACGAGGAGGTGCTCACCGAGGTCGCCACCCACGACCCCGAACTCCCCCTGGTCACCGACCCCCGCCTGCTGACGCTCTGCCAGGGCCTGCTCACCCGCGCCCCCGAGCACCGCTGGGGCGGCGAGCAGGTGGCGGCCTGGCTGCGGGGGGAATCCCCGCCGGTCGCGCCCCGCACCTACGGCGCCGCGCCGCGCGACCTCCCGCCCCGGCGCACGCTGCTCCCCTTCCCCTTCATGGGCCGGGAGGTCACCGGCGCCGAGGAGCTGGCCCGCCTCCTGGACGTCAACCGGCTGGCCACCGCACGGCTGCTGGCCCGCCGGGGCCGACGGGCCGAACTCGTCGAGTGGCTGGGGCAGTTCATCGACTCACCGGGCCGTGACTCCGAGGAGAACGAACGGCTCGTCGCCCTGCGCACGGAACTCGCCGAGCCACCGGACGCCCGGACCGTCACACGGCTGATCAACTGGCTGGGCCCGCGGCTGGAGGTGTCCCACCACGGGGTCCCCCTCGACACCCTGGGCATCCGGCAGCTGGCCGGGGCGGTCGCGGACGGCGACGCCGAGGCCCGCGCGGTACTGACCGATCTCCTCCGGCACGAGCTGCTGCCCCTGCTCGCCGAACGTCCGGGCGGCGCGGGACTCGACGAGGTCCACCGGCGGTGGCTCGCGCACCGGGCCGCCTGGCGGCCGCTGACGGACGAGATCCTGTCGCGCGGCGGCCCCCGCGACCGCGGCTCCGCCCGCGCCCGGCTGCGCCGCACCGACGCCGTCGACGCGATGCTGCTGCGCCTCGCCCACGAGCCGGGGCGGTTCACGGCGGAACTGACACGGGGGGCCGAAGCGGTGCGGGCCGGCCTGGCCGCGCCCGTCGACTGGTACACCCGGCTCGCCGCCGATCCGGACGACACCCTGCGGCTGCTGGCCGCACGGCTGCTGGCCGGCGCCGCCGCCGACGAGGCCGCGGCGCGCCACACGGAGCTGGCCGAGGCGGAGGCCGCCCGGCTGCTGGCCGCCGACCGGGACGCCACCGTTGTCTGGCTGCGCCGGCTGGAGCGCCCGGCGATGCTGGGCTGGGCGCTGCTCGGCGCGACCCTGGCCACCGTGCCGTGGGGGTTCGTGATCGGCCTCGCCGATGTCCTCGGCCGGGCCTCCCAGCAGGCGGTCGTACTCGCCTGGGCACAGGCCCTGCCCGCCGCCGCCGCGGTGTTCGCCCTGGAGCTGTCGGCCGCCGCGTACGTCGGCCCGCCCCAGTACCATCCCCGGCGGTCGCTCGCCGGACGGCTGATCGCCACGTCGGAAGGCCCCGCCCGGTTCGCCCGGTCCCGCGGCCTGCGCACCCTGCTGCCGTCGGCCGCGCTGCTGGCCGGGGCGGTGGCCCTGGGGATCTACGCGGTCACCGTCGCGCCCTGGGTCTGGCCGATCGGCACCGTCGCCGCACTCGCCGTCTGGACGGTGCACCGCGCGGTCTCCTGGCGCCGGGAGCTGAGCCGGCTGCGCACCCGGCGGGCCGCGGACCGCACCGGCCGCCCGCGGGGCATCGTGCCCGCGGGCCCGGCCCCCCTGTACCGGACGCACCGTCCGCCGCCCCGTGGAGGAGACCGATGAGCGTAGGAACCGCCCTGCCCGCGATCGGCGAGGTGCTCCCCGCGGTCGACTACGCGCCAGCCGCCCAGCCGGTCGGCGACCTCGTCTCGCACGCCCAGACCCTCGCGCACCCCGACGTCGCCCACGTGCCGGGGGTCGCGGACGCGGTCCACCAGGCCGCCGGGCACCTGGGCGACGCGGCGGCCCAGGGTCTGCACGAGCTCCTCGCCCCGGCGGCCGTCGCCCTGGGGGCGCTCAGCGGGGCGCTGCTGGCCGGACGGGCCGCCCTCGTCACCACCCAGGTCCTCGCGGCGGCGGCCGTACGGGCCGCCGAGGAACAGGCATGTCTCGAACGCCGCCAGGAGGCGTCCGCCACCGCGGCCCGGCAGTGGGAGGTCGCCGCCTTCGCCGCCGCGCGGGCGAACGCACGGCGGGCGGCACTGCTCGCACGGGTGCGACGGGCCGCCCGGACGGCCCCGCCCGGGACTCCGCCGCCGCCGGCTCCCGGCCTCCCCGGACCCCTCTCCCCGGTGGGCATGCCACTGGCCCGGCTGCGTGAGCGGCTGGCCGTGCTGGACGACCGGATGCGGCACGCCGAGGCCGCGCACGCCGAATGGGTCCTGCGGGAGAGCCGGAACGCCTTCACCGGTCCGCAGGACGACGCCTGGCAGCGTGAACTGCGGGCCCGGCGCGCCCTTGTGCTGCACGAGCACCGGTCGCGGCCGGACGCCGGGCGGGACGCGGATCCCTCCGCCGCACGCCGGGAGGACGAGGCCCTGCCGCAGCCGCCCGCCGCCGAGGAACTGCGGCACGAGGACGCCGTGCGGATCGGGGCCGAACTGCTCGCCCGGCTCGACGTGGCCGCCACGGCCGAGGACGCCGAACCGGCCGCGGCCGCGGTGCGGCACGCGCTCGCCGCCGCCGCGACCCGGCCGCTCAAGGCCCGTACCCACCTGCGTGAGGCACGCCGCTTCGTCGCCGCCACCAACCGAGCCGTCCAAGACCGCCGGGCCGCCGGGGAACGGGCCGCCGCACAACTCCACTTCCTGGAGACCACGGCCCCGCAGGGCACACAGCCGCTGCCGCCGGCCCCCGCCGAGACCGCGCTGCTGCGCCGGGTGCTCGACGAGGACCGCCGGCTGGAACCCCACGAGCAGCAGCAGGTGGACGACCGGGTGTCGGAGCGGCTGGCGGAGCTGGAACGCCGGTACGTCGAACGGATGCTGCTGCTCGCGATCTCCGGCACGGACCGCTTCGACGGCCGGCCGGCCACCGCCTCGCACCCGCACGGCCGGCTCGTCCGTTTCGACTGGACGCCGCCGGGCTGGGGCGCCGGGCACTGGCTGCGCATCGCCCTGGACGGCGAGCACGCGCGGGTGGCCACCATGCGCCGCGAGGCGCCCGGGGCGCGCGACGCCGCCGCGCTCGCCCTGGACGACGAACGGTGCCACGAGGCCGGCGGCCATCTGGAACAGCTGCGGGGCATCGCACAACGGCTCGGCGTCGAGCTGGACTTCGCCTTCGAGGAGAGCGGCACCGTACCCGGAACCCGGGGCGAGGAGGGCGTCCTGGTCCTCGACGAGGACACCGCGGGCGCACGGCCGGAACCGTCCGGGAAGGCCCGCGAGGGACACCGGCCCCGCAGTGGTGACCGGCCCGGTCACCGCACCGTCCGGACCGACGGCCGCTGACCCGGGGCGGCGCCCCGCCGCCGCGCGCAACGTGAACACGATCGAGGATGCGGAGGAAGCGCGTGGACACCCACGGCACCGAGGACACCCGGTTCCACGAGGACCGCACGTACCACCCGGACCACGGCGACCGGTTCGCCAAGGTCCGGGACGACACGGACCGGCACGGGCCGGACCGTGCGGTGCCGCTGTTCGTCGAGGAGCTGACGGGGACGCTGGGCGTGCACTCCCAGTACGTCCTGCACGGCAACATCCAGGACCTCCACCTGGTGCGTCACCGGTCCCGGGACGCCCACCACCCGTTGGTGGAGGTGGTGTGGAACGCCCTGCGCGGTCTGGGGTACCAGGCGCTGATCCGCTACGACCAGATCCGGGGCTTCCGCGTCGTCACGGGCCCCGAACAGTTGGCGGTCGAGGAACTGCTGCACGCCACCCGGCGGACCGGCGGCCGGGACCAGCACCGCCCGCCGGTCCTCATGGAGACCGAGCCGCTGCTCCACGGCATCGTCACGGGCTGGGCCGAATACCGGCGAGCCGGCCACGGCAACGGCCGGCCGATGGAACCGCTCCGGGTCGCCCTGCTCGTCGATCACGCCGCCCGGCTCACCACCGATGTCACCCGGCTCACCGATTCCGAACGCGACTTCTTCGTGGCCTGCCTCAAGCTCGCCGAGCAGGCCGTACCGGTGCCGCTGCCGCCGGGCGTGCTGTCGCTCGCCGCGAGCCGCGGCGCCGCGCCGCTGTTCAACCCGGTCATCTGGCTCACCGAGGGCGAACGGGACCTGCCGAACTGGCTGGTCTCCGGGAGCGAACGGATCCGCACCATCGCGGTGCCCGACCCGGACGCCGACGAACGCCGGCGGATGGCCGCGCTCCTGCGGCACGAGCACACCGGGCCGGTCGGCGACGGGCACCGCACCGCCCGCGAGGCGGCGGGGAAGGACCCGGTGGACGCCTTCGCCAGGGCGTCCACCGGGCTGCCGCTGCGGGCCATGCGGCAGTCCCTCGACCTGGCTCTCTCCCGGGGCATTCCGTTCTCCGACATGCCCGACGCGGTGCGGATGTACCGGCTGGGGGTGGAGAAGAACCCGTGGCGGCGCGACGAGATCCGGCAGCGGATCACCGCGGGCGAGCGCACCGTTCCGGAGCGGGTGATCGGACAGGAGGCGGCCGTCTCCATGACGCTGGACATCCTCAAACGGGCCGCGATGGGGCTCTCCGGCTCCCAGGCCACCAACCCGGGCCACCGGCCGCGCGGCGTGCTGTTCTTCGCGGGTCCCACCGGCACGGGCAAGACCGAGCTGGCCAAGGCCGTCGCCTCGGTGCTGTTCGACAGCGACCAGGCGTATCTGCGTTTCGACATGAGCGAGTTCTCCTCCTCGCACTCGGCGGACCGCCTGGTGGGAGCCCCGCCCGGGTACGTGGGGTACGAGGCGGGCGGGGAGCTGACGACCGCGGTGCGCGGCAACCCGTTCCGGGTGATCCTGTTCGACGAGATCGAGAAGGCCGACAAGGGAGTTCTCGACAAGTTCCTCCAGGTGCTGGAGGACGGCAGGCTCACCGACGGGCAGGGCGTCACCACGTACTTCAGTGAGTGCGTGCTGATCTTCACCTCCAATCTGGGAGTGCAGCGCACCGACCCGCAGACCGAGGAACGGGAGTGGATCGTCCGTCCGGGAACCCCGTACCGGGAACTGGCCCGGACCGTGCGGCTGAACGTGAAGCGTCACTTCGAGCACGTCATCGGCCGGCCCGAGCTGATGAACCGGCTCGGCGGCAACGTGGTGGTCTTCGACTTCATCTCCGGCGAGGTGGCCGAACGGATCATGAAGCTCCAGATCGACAACATCCGGCGCCAGTTGCTGGCCGAGCACAGCATCGCCCTCGAACTCTCCCCGCACGCACGGGCCCAGCTGACCGAGTACTGCACCCACGACCAGTGGAACGGTGGCCGGGGCATCGGCATGACGCTGGAGACGCACCTGATCAACCCGCTGGCCCGCGCCCTGTTCGCCGACCCGGCGATCGGTGCGGGCTGGACCGTGTCGGTGCGGGAGGTCCACGAGCGCGACGACGGCCGGGTGGAGATCCGCATCGACGCGTCCCCCGGCTTCGTGCCGGGTCAGCGATGACCGCACCGGTCCGGGGCACCGGCGGGGACCGGGACGACGGGTACGACGGGTACGACGACTGGGAACCCGTCCTGGACGAGGAGGTGCGCGGACCGCTCCCGCCGCCCCCGGACACCGCCGCCGGGGTGCGCTGCCCCGGCTGCGCGGCGCTCGTGCCGCCCGGGGCGACGCGCTGTCCTCGCTGCCTGGCCCGGATCGACGGCGGGGGCGGGGGCGGAGGGGCGACGCCGCCCGGCGCCCGGGTGGTCCTGCACTTCGACAGCCTGGCCCTGTCACTGCCCGTCCGCCCCGGGGAGCCGCTGAGGCTCGGCAGGGACACGGACTGGGCCCCCGCCTCGTCCGGTGCCTTCGCGGAACTGACCACCGTGTCCCGCCGGCACGCCAGTGTGACCGCCGACCCGGACGGCTCGGTCTGGGTCACCGAGGAGTGCGACGGAACCGTGAACGGCACCTGGGTGAACGGCGCTCACCTCCTGCCCGGTGAACGGCACCGGTTGCGGCACGGCGACCGCCTCCAGCTGAGCCACCGTGTCGCCTGCACCGTCCGCATCACGGGCGACAACGCCTGCTGAGCCCTCGCCCCGGCGGTCCGTACCGGCCGGGCGTCACTCCGGCCACGGCGACGAGATCACCGCCCGGAGCGGGTTGAGCAGCCGGTTCGCCTCGGCCACGCCTTCGGGGGAGTCGAGCCGCAGGCTCCGGTCCGGGGCGGTGTCCAGCGGGCTCTCCCCGCAACGGTCGCCGAAGAGCTGCAGGGCGCTCCTGGGCCGGCACCGCTTCGACTCCCAGACCAGGCCGTTCACTTCGCAGGCGTGCTCGCGGATCAGCCGGACCCAGTAGCGGGTCTTCGGATAGTCCCCGGCCTCGGAGTCGACCAGCCAGGAGTCCTGCCAGACGGCGGCCAGGCCCTCGGCCGTGGACAGTTCGACGAGCGACAGCTCGCGGGTGGTGCGCAGTGCCGAGAGCGTGTACCGGGACGCCTGCGCCCACGGCACCAGCCGTACGGCCGTACGGTCCTCGAAGTCCACCGAGCGCAGCAGCACTTCGCAGAGCGCGGTGACCGGGTCGAGCGCGGCGTAGAGGAAGGGGTAGGGATCCTGCTCGGTGGCGTCGAACCGGCTGCCGCCGAAGTAGGGGTGGGCGCGGTTGGGGTTGAAGGACTCCGGGCCGAATTCGTTCTCGTGACAGCGCCAGAGTTCGGTTCCTTCGGGCAGGACCCGCAGCAGGGGCCGCATCGAGACGCCGGTGGGCGGTTTCCGGTCCATCAGCAGCCCGCCACCAGTTCGAGTGCGGCCTGTGCGAGGTCCTCGTCGGGGACCTCGCCGAGGAGTTCGGCCGGGATGCCCGACAGCCGGCCGTTGCCGCCCAGCCACCAGTCCGCGGCGCCCCAGGGGTCCTTGTCGGCCATCAGGATGTGGTTGATGCGGCGTACCACCGGCAGTGGTTCGGTCGTGCCCGGGGCGAACTGGAACCGGGGGTAGCGGTCTCCGGATCCGGGGTGGGTCAGTCTGATGAGACCGGAGACCGCCGGGTCGTCCGCGGTTTCCGGGGCGAGTTCCGCCGCTCCCAGCGCCGGGGTCCGCCACAGCCGCTCGTGGGCGGCCCGGAGCAGTTCCGCGGGGCCGGGCGGAGGGTCGGCGAACACGTCGAGCAGTTCGCCGAGCAGTGCCCGGTCGACGGTCGGGGCGGGCGGGGCGTCCGCGTAGCGGACCGTGCCGCTCAGCTCGCGGGCGACCGGGTGGTCCGGGGGCAGTGAGCGCAGTTGCAGTCGCAGGGTGCGCAGGGCCCGTTCGACGGCCTTGCGGTCGCCGGCCGCCGCGAGGTCGTTCAGACCGTCGCGCAGCCGTGCGCGCCGGCCGCCGTCCAGGGCGGCGAGCGTCATCGGCCAGTGGGCCCGGAGCAGGGAAAGGAACGCGTCAGGGGTCATCTCCGTGCTTCTCCTTTCACGAGGCGGGCGGGTTCCCGCCAAAAGCGCCGCCGTGGCCGGACGGTCGCGGGTTTCCCTGGTGGATGAAGGCGGCCCAGGCGAACGGCACCGACAGGTCCAGTTCGTCGGCCGCACGGCCGAGTTCGGCCGTCAGGCCGCGCACGGGGTCGCGCCGGGCGGGCGGCGCCAGCATCCAGCGCTGGGCGGCCCGCAACGCGTCCGGCGGGGCCAGCCCGGCGCCGAGGCGGTCGTGGAAGACGGTCATCAGTACCGAGGAGGCCACGTCCGGCACGGCCCAGCGGGAGCCCACCACGTCGGCGGCCAGCCGGTGCGCGAGGGCCGTGGTCAGCGTCAGCGCCTCGTCGTGGTCGCGGGCGCTGAGGTCCGTCTCGCAGGCGCTGAGCACGACCAGGGGGCCGCCCGTCCCCTCCGTACGGTCCAGCGGTGTGTCCAGCAGCGTGGTCACCGTGAGCCTGCCCGCCTCCGGTTCCGCGCCCTCGGGCCAGCCGAGTTCCAGCGCGGAGGCGGTGGGGTCGGAGCCCGCCATCCCGTGGCAGGCCAGGTGCACGAGGGCGACGCGCCCGGTGTTCCGTCCGGGCCCCGCCCCCAGCAGCGCAAGCACCTCGTCCGGGGTTCCCTCGGGCGGTACCGGGGTCAGGTCGCGGGTCATCAGGGATCCGTACAGGGCGGCGTCCGGGTAGTACGTGTCGGCCAGGGCCAGCACCTCGTCCTCGGCGCTCTCCAGGTCCCAGCCGGGGACGCACACCAGCGCCTGTCCCCGGTCGGTAGGCAGCCGGTCCCGGCCGGCCGACCGGGCGAACTCCCGTCCGGACGCGGCGTACGAGAGGACGGCCAGCTCGCACGCCCGGACCGTGGTGGGGCGGGGGTCCGGCGCCGGTCCGCGCACGGGTGCCGGGGGAACCGTGAGCAGGGCCGCCTGCCAGGGCACCACACCGAGGTTCCCGCAGGCGATCAGGGTCAGCCGGACCGGCCGCGGCGCGGGTCCGGGCGCGGGCCCGCCCGTCAGGCCGGACTCCGCGAGTCCCCTTTCCCACAGGGCGAGTTCGTCGAGCACCGGGGCCATCACGGCCTCGCCCGCCCAGACGCAGAGCGCGTCCAGTGCCGCCTCCCAGCGCTGCTGTCCCCGCCGGGCCGTGGCGTGCTTGGCGGCGGCGTCCAGATAGCCGTCGAGCGGGACCCGGCCGCCGGCCGACAGGCCGGGCAGCGGCAGCGACCGGGGCGGCTGCCCGGGGACCAGCAGCACCGCGGAACCGTCCCCGCCGCCCTGCCCCGGAAGGAGGTACACCAGCGCGTCGGTCCCCGCCCGCCCGACGGCGGCGATCAGCTCGGGCACGTCGGGAATCCGGGCGGGGGCGTCCTCCCCGTCGGCGGGGCGCAGCAGTTCCAGGGCCCGGCGGCGCAGGGCGCTCGGCAGTTCCGGGGTGCCGAACGAGGCGCCCAGCACGGCCTCCGCCAGTTCGGACCGGCCGCCCCGCGCACGGAGGGCGGTGGCCGCCGAGGGAGTGTCCCGGCTCCACCGGCCGGCCAGTTCGTGCTCACCGCGCTCCGCCAGCCGTTCGGCGACCGTGGCCGAGACGGCCGCCGCCCCGAGGACCAGCGCCCGCCCCTCCTCCAGGCAGGCCACCGCGTCCTCGGGCCGCCCGGCGCGGACCGCCCACCCCGCGGCGGCCAGCGCACGGCTGGCGCCGGTCCGGGCGACCTGGAGGCCGTGCCGGACGCCCTGCTGGAGCAGTACGTCGTCGGCGGTGATGCGCAGCGAACTCCGGGCGCACTCGACCGCCCTGGCCAGATCGGCCCCCTCGTGGGCGGCCCGCCGCCCGTACGCGTCGGCCAGCTGCCAGTGCACGGCGGCGGCCGAAGCCCCGCTCGCCTGCCCCAACTCCTCCTCGGTGCACTCCAGTTCGGTGATCATCTCGTCCAGGACGGACGGATCCCCGGTCAGGCCGTACACCGCGTCGAGGGCCAGCCCGATCGCGCTCCGCGCCCGTACCCGCTGATCGGCCATGACGGGAACGCCCCGCAGGGTCGCCCGGGTGCGCCGGATGCCTTCCTGGATGCGGTCGACGGAGGGCTCCAGGAAGGAGCTGAGGGTCAGCAACGTCGCCCAGCTCATGTCGAGCAGCGGCTGTGCGATCTGTGGTGCGCCCGGACACGTCAGCGCCTGCTCCTGGTAGTGCACCGCGCTGCGCAGCGAGTCGACGCTGCCGGTGAGCGAGGCGAGAGCGAGATGGACCACGCCCAGTTCGTAGAGCGGGAGGAACGACCACTCGTCGTCGTCGCAGTCGTCCACGAGGTCGAGGAGGTCTCCCACGAACGCTTCGAGCGTCTCCGTGTCACCGGCCTCGATCGCCTCGGTCGCCCGCATGTGGATCTGCAGGCACCGGGTCGTCAGCAGCAATCCGGCCGAGCCCGGCAGGTCGGGCATGGTCCCGGCCAGTGCCCCGCCGGGAAGCAGGGACTCGTCCAGGAGGGCGCGCGCCTCCTGGAGGTCCTGGAGGCTCCCGCCGGTCAGCATGGCGCCGACCAGGATGCCGGGCAGCATGCCCCGCGCCATCCAGGCCAGGGTGTCGTCGCGTCCGGACGCCGCCACGGCCTCGCGGATCAGCCGCAGCGACTCCTGGAAGTCCTCCGGGCGGCCGGTGCGCAGTCCGAGCCCCATCGCGCCGAACGCGGCCATGACCTGGTCGCCGGGATCCGCCCCCTGTCCGGGGTCGCCCAGCCTGCCCATCAGCTCGGCGACCTCCTGCTCGGAGAGCATGCCCGGCCGGTTCACCTCGATGAGCAGGGCCAGGCTGTCGCGCCAGTTGTCGATCGAGTCGGCCGATTGCGGTGCCGACAGGGCGGCCGCGGCCGCGGACAGTTTCCGCGGTGCGGACCGCGGGCCGGGTTCCGCACCCGGACGGCCGGACACCACGGCCGCCCCCTCGTCCGCCGGGTCCGGCGCCGGGCTCCCGTCCGACAGGCTCCGTGCGTAGTCCCGCGCCAGCGGGACCACCGCCTCCAGGACCGAGCCCATCGGGCCGGAGGTCATCGCCGGGCCGAGGTCACCGGCGAGCATCGCCTGGCACATGGCCAGCATGCCCTGGGCATCGCCGCCGTCCACCACCGCGGCGTACTCACGCAGCATCGAGAGTCCCTGGAGCGTCTCGGGCGGAATTCCGCCCGCCTGCCCGCCGATCTCCTCCACCAGCCGGCCGATCTCGGGAACGGCTTCGATGATGCCGGCACCGCCGAGCCGCTCGGGCCTGCCCAACCGCATCAGCAACGAGAGCCCGTCCAGGCCGATCTCGTGGCCGGGGCCGCCCAGGGGGGTGCGTACCGCCGGGCCCAGCAGCAGGGCGGCGAGTTCCCGCGCGGCCGCCAGCCGGTCGTCCGGTGCGAGGAGACCGGACGCGCGGGCCCCGCGCAGCAGGCGGATCGCCTCGTGCCGGTCGGCCTCCTCCCCGTCGGCCGCCCACCGCGCCCCGGTCAGCGTCCCGAGCCGGGCCGTCATCGCCTGCCGCAGCGGATCGTCCGGCATGCCGCTCTCGAACTCGGCGAGGAGTGAACCGAGTTCGGAGATCAGCGCGTCCCGTTCCGCTCCCTGCGGGCCGGTCGGCTCGGCGACCGCCGCGGGCAGTGCCCGCGCTCCCGCCGTCCGGCGGATCGCGTCGGCCGCCCGCTCCCGCAGCCCGGCGTCGTCGGTGTCGCTCAACACCCCTCCCTCCGCCGCCCGTTCGGGCAGTCGTGGTGTCCCCGGGTCCACCCGGGGCCCGTTGCGGACATGATGCCCACGCACGCCGGCCGTCAGGGCCGTTTCGCGGCAGCCGCCGGAATACGTCCTGCAATCGACCAGAATCCGGACAACAGCCTTCCGGCCAGCGGTGATTCCGGCACCGTGCGGCGACCTCGCACCGGCGCACCGCCGGCCGCACCCCGCCCCGAAGCCGCCGCGCCGGAACACGGCCCGGCCCTCTGGCAGCATCGGAACCCGGACGCGAGCCACTGCCGTCCACCGCCCGCCCACGGGAGACGCCTCATGCCCGAGCCCGCCCAGCCCACGGGAGACGCCTCATGCCCGAGCCCGCCCAGCCCGCACGGAACCCGACGGACCCTTCCCGTTCGGGTCGCCCGCCCGCCCTCCCGTACGAGGAGGTCACGGAACCCGGCTACCCCACCTCGTACACCGCCGGCCTGCGCATCGAGACCACCGGGGACGGAGCCGTCCTGACCGGCACCTGCCCGCGCTGTCACTGCACGACGGTCTACACCTGGACGCGTTCGGTCGTCCGGGCGGCGCCACGGGCGGGCCGGGCCGGGGATACCGGCCCGGGAGGCGTTCCGGTACCGGTGCTCTGCGTCTGCACGACCGAGCATCCGGGCAGGCCCGGCGACGAGGAGGGCTGCGGAGCGTACTGGAACATCCTGCTGGAGAGGGAGCGGCCATGACCTGGCGCGCCGTACCGGGACCGGCCGGTACCCCGGCCGACCGGCTCGCGGCCCGCCACCACCGCGCCCTGCTGCGCCGCGAACTGCCCCGGGTCCGGGAGTCCGCGCTGGCCTGGCGCAACGGTCTCGCCGCGCTCCTGGCCGGGCTGGTCGGATTCGGCCTGCTCCGGGGCCGCAGCGACATCGGCTCGCTCGCCGCTCCGTACGCCGTCGCCGTCGGCCTCGTCCTGCTCCTCGCGCTCCTCTGCGGCGGTGCGGGGGGCCTGTCGCTGCTGCGCGCCGCCCACGGCCGGCCGGCGGCCGCGGGCGACGCCGGCACGTTCCGGTTCGACGGCGTCGCCGCGGACCACACCGAGGCCCTGCGCGCCGCCCAGGCCCTCGCACGGGGCGTGCCGCTCACCCTCTGCTGCGCCGCGCTGCTCGTCACGGCCGTGGGGATCACCTGGTACGGGCCGTCCAAGGAGGGGCCCCGGGTCTCGGTCACCACCCCCGCCGGAACGGTCTGCGGGGAACCGCTGCGCACCCGCGGGGGAAGGATGACGCTCAGGACCGACACGGGCCGGGTCACGGCGGACCTCACCCGGGCCACCGCGGTGCACCCGGTGACGTCCTGCGCCCCGCCGCCGGCGAACGGCTGACAGCGGGGCGCGGGACGGTCGCAGGCGGCACGCGCGAACGGGGTGCCGCCCGCGTTCAGGTACGGGAGCGGGAACGGGGACGGATGTCCTCGTGCGTGTAGTAGATGTAGAACGTGGTGATGAACATCCCCAGGCCGACCGCGAGTCCGAGCGCCGATGACCTCAGCACGCTCGAATCGGTCAGCCCGACCAGCAGGCCGATCGCCGCCGCGGTCAGCGCGCCGTAGGCCGCCGCCCGCACCAGCGGCAGCATGCCGCGCTGGATCCGGCCCAGTACGAAGCACAGGGCGGCGAGCACCACCGCGGTGATCAGGCCGTACCAGAACTGCCGGTAGCCGCTCGCGCCGTTGTTGCGGAGGATGAACGAGGCGTAGAGACCGTACGCCGCACCCAGCGTGACGGGGATCGCCCAGGAGAGCGCGCTGTGACGGCGCGCGTGTGACCTCGACCGGGTCCGTCCGCGAGCCGGCATTGCCGCGTGTGTGGACATGCGGGGTTCTCCTTCCGTGACTCCGTTTCCTTCCAGGGCACACCCGGCCGCGCCGCCCGGCAACTCGGATGGCGTACGGCCCGGGGCGTGCCGTCCGCCCGCGGGATTCCCTAGGAGGGTGCGGACGTATCTCTCGGCGGGTCTCTCGGCGGTACTGGTGGTGCTGCTCGCCGTCCTGGTGCCGGTCGGCGCGCTGTCCGCCTGGGTGGATCTGGAGATCGACAACACGGACCGTTACGTCGAAGCGGTCGCCCCGCTCGCCTCCGACCCCGACGTGCAGAGCACCGTCACCGACCTCATCACCGACGGGGCGATGAAGCAGATCGACGCCGGACCGCTCCAGGACACGGTGCGGGACTTCCTGCGCCGGGCGGTGCTCTCCTTCACCGCCACCGACGCCTTCCAGGACGCCTGGAACGCCGCCAACCGCACCGCCCACGAGGCCGTGACCGCCGCTCTGGACGGCAACACCGGCGAGGCCGTGACCATCGATCTGGCGCCCGTGACCGAGCAGGTCAAACGGAATCTGGAGGAGAACGGGGTGCCGTTCGCCGACCGGATCCCGGTCCAGCACACCGACATCACGCTCATCTCCGCCGACCGCGCCGACCAGCTGCGCCAGACCTTCCGGCTGCTGCGCGCCGGCGGCGTCCGGCCGGCCGTGGCCACGCTCCTGCTCGCCGTCCTGGCCGTCGCGGTGGCCTGGCTGTGCGGCGGCGGACCCGGGCGCAGACGCTCCTGGCCCGCCGCCCTGTCCGCCACCGCCGTGACCGGGCTCGGCTTCGCGCTGGGGGCGCTGGTGCTGCGCGCGGTGCTCGCGTACGCCCGCGACCAGGTGCTGTCCGAGGTGCCGGACAGTGAGACGGCGGGGGCGGCGGCGGTGTACGACGCACTGACCGCCTCGCTGCGCACGACGGTGTGGACGGTGTTCGGGGTGGGGCTGGCGGTGGCCCTGTGCGCGGTGGCGGCGCGGTTGCTGGTGGCCCGGGGAAAGCCGGGTCCGGGGCCGGGATGACCCGGCCCGCGAGGGGCGGGCGCGGGGCCGCGCGCTCGACGTGCGGCGGCGGGCGGACCGGGGAAGAGTGGTGCTGATGACTGCCGGACCGGGGGCGACTGAGAGGTCTTCCGCATGCGAGCCATAGCCGTCGGCGCGTTCCGGGCCGACCCCGCACTGGTGGAGATGCCCAAGCCCGAGCCGGAGGCCGGTGAGGTCCGGGTCAGGATCGAGTACGCCGCGCTCAACCCGTCCGACTGGCAGGCCGCGCAGGGCGCCCCGGACGACGGACCGGCACCCCGGGTGTTCCCGATGGTCGTCGGGGTGGACTTCGCGGGCCGGGTCGACATGATCGGCAGCGGCGACAACCGGTTCCGGGTCGGCGACCAGGTCTTCGGCCGGGTCGCCCGGCCGAACGCGGCCGGAGGCGGCACGTACTGCGACTACGTGTCCGTACCGCAGGACTCCGCCATCACCGTCGTGCCGCCCGGCCTCCCGCTGCGGGCCGCGGCCGCGCTGCCCTCCGCCGGGATGGCGGCCGCCCAGATCCTGGAGACCGCGGTGTTCCGCGGCCACGAGAGCCTGCTGGTCATCGGTGCGGCGGGCGGCGTCGGCAGCTATCTGACCCAGCTCGCCTCGGCCCGCGACATACGCGTGATCGCCGCCGTGCGCGGTGCCGAACACCGGCGGATGACGGAGCTGGGCGCCTTTGTCACCATCGACATCACCGACCGGCCGCTCGAAGCGGCGGTACGGGAGAGCTGCCCGGACGGCGTGGACGCGCTGGTCGACCTGGTCTCCACCACCCCGGACTCCTTCGCCTCGCACGCCGCCCTGGTGCGCGGCGGCGGCATCGCCCTCACCACCCGGGGCGTCGCCGGCGGGGCCGCCCTGCCCGCGGGCGTGACCGGGATCGACTTCCGGCTCGAACCCACCCCGGTGCTGCTCGACGTCCTGGCCGCGGGCGCCGCCGAAGGCGTGCTGCGGGTGCCCGTCGACATCGAGCTCCCGCTGGAGAAGGCCCCGCAGGCCCTCGACCGGAACCGGACGGGCGGCGCACGCGGCAAGACCGTCATCGTGCTCTGAGCCGGCCCCCGCGGCCCGTACACCGGCTGCCTCCCGACCGACTGCCTTCCGAAGGAGCAGAGACGTCATGGACGAACGGGAACGCGACATCATCGACGACATCGGCGGACTCATCTCCGAGGAACGGAGCCTGCGTGACCGCTCCACCCGGGAGCTGGGCCTCAGCGACGACGAGAAGTCACGGCTGCGTACCGTTGAGGTACGGCTCGACCAGTGCTGGGACCTGCTGCGGCAGCGCCGGGCACTGAGCGAGTTCGGCGAGGACCCGTCCGCGGCGAAGGTCCGCCCCGCCGACGAGGTCGAGGGCTACCGCGGCTGAACGCAGGACTCAGGGGGACGCGTTGACCGACACCGAGGCCGGATCCGGACGGCGGCGGGCGACGCCACCCCCCTGGCTGGCGCCACCGCCCTGGCTGCTGAGCGGGCTGCGCCCGCAGTCCGCCACGCCCATCGCCCGGGCGGCGGTGGCCCGCGCCTCCGTCTCCCTGGCCGTACCGCTCGCCGCCGGCTTCGCGCTGGACCGCCCGGCGTACGGCGCGCTCGTTTCCATGGGCGCGCTCTCCGGCGTCATCGGCGACACCGCCGACGCGTACCGGATGCGGATACTCAACATCGCCGTGCCGCAGCTCTTCGGCGCGCTCGGCATCATGCTCGGCACGCTGGTGTACGGCACCGGCTGGGGGGCCGTCGCCGCGCTGACGCTGGTCGGCCTGGTCTCCGGGATGATGTCGACGATCGGCGCCGTCGCCTCGGTCTCCGGGCTGCTGCTCCTGCTCAACGCGGTGGTCGGCGCCGGGCTGCCCTTGCCGAGTCCCTGGTGGGTGGCGCCGCTGCTGCTCACGGTCGGCGGCCTGTTCGTGCTCGCCCTGACCCTGCTGGCCTGGCCGCTGCGGCGGAAGCTGCCGGAGCGGGTCGCGGTCGCGGGCACCTACCTCGCGGTCGCCGACCTGCTCGCCGCCGCCGGCACCGACGCCTACGAGGAGCGGCGCCAGGCCGTCACGCAGTCCCTCAACACGTCTTACGACCTGATCCTGGCCCGCCGGGCCCGCTACCACGGCCGCAGCAACGCCATGGTGCGGCTGCTCGCCCAGCTCAACGTCGTCATCCCGCTCGTCGAGGCGGCCCCCGCCGTCCATGTGCGCCGGTGCCCGCTCCCGGACGAGATCCCGGCGGCGGTGCGCGAACTGGCCGCCGCCGTCGAGGAGAGCCGCACCGGCCGCCCCGAACTCACCCTGCCCGCGCCGGACTCCCCCGCCACCCGGGCGGTGGACAGCGCACTGCGGCACGCGGCGGTCGTGGTGCACAAGGCCGACCCCGACCCGTACAACGTCGACGACCGGCTCGGCCGCCCCGCCGTGCTCGGGGTACGGATCCGGCCGGCCACCCGCGACGTACTGCTCTCCGGAGCCTCCTGGCGGTACGGGCTCCGGCTCGCCCTGTGCATCGGCCTGGCGCAGGCGCTGACCTCGCTGATCCCGGTGCCGCGCTCGTACTGGGTGGCGCTGACCGTCACCTTCGTCCTCAAGCCGGACTTCGGCTCGGTGTTCTCGCGGGCCGTGCTGCGGTCGGTGGGCACGGCGGCCGGTCTGGTGGTCGCCGCGCCGGTGCTCGCCGCGGTGCCGGTCGGCTGGTGGGACGTACCGGTGATGGTGGTGCTCGCCGCCCTGATCCCGGCGCTCACCGCGAAGGGCTACGCCTTCCAGACCGCGGCCATCACCCCGGTCATCCTGCTCCTGTCCGACCTGCTGAACCACCAGGGCTTCCATCTGGTCTGGCCGCGCTTCCTGGACAGCCTGATCGGCTGCGCGATCGTGCTGGTGGCGGGCTATCTGCTGTGGCCGGAGAGCTGGCACGTACGGATCGGCCACCGGCTCGCGGACGCGGTGGCGGACATCGCCGACTATGTGGCGTACGCGTTCGAGCCGGGCGGCTCCGGCGACCGGGCGGAGCGGGTGCGGGCCCGGCGCCGGATCTACCGCGACCTGTCCGTCGTACGTTCCGAATTCCAGCGCGCCCTGACCGAACCGCCACCGGTCGGCACCCGGGCCGCGGCCTGGTGGCCGCTGGTCGTCGCGGTGGAACGCATCGTGGACGCGACGACGGCGGCCCGGGTCCGGGTCAACCACGGAGCGCCCGAGCCGCCGCCGGCCGAGGTCGCGGAGGTCCGGCGGCAGCTGCGGGAGCTGGCCGAGGGGATACGGGCCAGCGAGGTGCTGGTGGGGGTGCGCACCGAGCTTCCGGGCGACGAGGAGGGCGTACTGGCTCCGCTGCGCCAGGAGGTGGCGGCGGCCCGGGCGATCGCGTCGCCCCAGCCCTGACGCGTCACCCGGTGGTGCCGTCGCCCCGCAGCCGCTCCATCTCACGCCGGTCCCGCTTGGTCGGGCGGCCCGCGCCCCGGTCCCGCACCGGCACCTGGATCGCCACCTCGCGCGGCGGCGGGGGCGGGCTGTTGTCGACGAAGCACTCCGCCGCCACCGGAGGGCCGACCCGCTTCTTGACGATCTTGGACACGACCACGATCCGGTCGCGTCCGGCGTGCCGGAGCCGTACCTCGTCGCCGACGCGCAGCGCCTGGGCGGGCTTGGCGCGCTCGCCGGCGACCTTCACATGACCCGCGCGGCAGGCGGCAGCGGCCTGCGAACGGGTCTTCGTCAGCCGGACCGACCAGATCCAGACGTCGACCCGAACGCTGCCCTCCGCCTGCGGCGCCTCACCGGAAACCATGCCTCCGACTCTAAGGGCTGTCCCGGGGATCATGGAGGGCGTGGGGATCAGCCGAAGTCGCTGATCACCTCCGACATGTTGTAGCTGTACACCTCACGTTTGCACGCCCCGCACCTGCTCGGCGCGTGCTCGCTCAGCGACCACAGCTGCGGGGCGAAGCCGTCACCGCGCCCGTGCGCGAGGTAGAGGTCCTCGGGCCCGAACGCCGACTCCAGCGTCTTCGCGTTGCCGACGAGCTGGGAGGTTCCGTCGACCGTGCCCGGCGTGGCCTGGAGCAGCCGGCCGTTGTCGTAGCCGTTGCTGCGGTGGAAGTACCACTTGCCCTCGTAGCGGGTGACGCCCTGGATCTTGTGCCACAGCGCCTCGTTGTTGAACTTGGCGCCGGTCGGCAGGCCGTACGCCAGGTCGGCGGGTGCGGTGGTGCCGGTGGCGCCCTCGACGGCGGCGGTCAGCGCGGTCATCGGGTACGTGCCGACGCGGCCGGGGCTCGTGCCGCCGTTGTTGGTGTTGCAGTACTCACCGAGGACCATGTGGTCGGTGTCGGTGCGGTCCAGCGAGATGTACGAGGCCTTCGGGCGGCCGGTGGCGTAGCACTGGTTGCCGCTGGTGGTCCCGCCGTTCTTCGCCGTGGTGAACTTCAGCGTGGCGACCTGCGGCATGACGTAGCGGTAGCCGTAGCCGTACCAGACGTTGCTCTGCCGGCCGATCCGCTTCTTGTCCGTGACGTTGCTGACCAGCCCGTCCGGCGTCGGGTCGTCGACGTCGGCCTTGTTGTCCGGGTTGAGGTCCATGATCTTGCGCAGGTCGAAGACCCGCATGCCGTTGGCGGTGTCGGCGACGTACAGGTAATTGCCGTACCAGACCATGCCACCCGCGTGGATGCCGTTCTGCGCGGCGCAGGAGGACGTCACCTCGGTGGTGCACTTGCCCTCGCTCGCGTGCAGCGCGTCGAAGGAGATGTGGTCCTTGGAGTTCATGTACGGCCAGACCAGCAGCACATGGCGGTACATCCGGGTCGCCTGGTTGAAGAAGCTGACCCGGATGCCCTTCTCGTTGCAGGCGTCCGACGCGGAGCCCTGGACGCAGTTGTCGCGGTCCTTGGCGTAGTTGCTGCGGCCCGGGTTCTCCGCGTCGTAACCGGCCACGGCGATCGGCTCGGCGTTGGACGTGCCCCAGTCCTCGTCCTCCTGCGCGTCCGAGACACCGGTGATGGCCTGCGGCACCCACTCCGAGGAGGTGGCGTCGTCGCTCTTCCAGCAGACGCGGTGGTTGACCGCAAGATCGGAACCATAGATTCCGGCGGTGCCGCAGGCGTCCTCCCACCCGGCGGGCCGATTGGCCTGTTCCATCAGCTCGGTGAGGCCCTGCTTGGGCAGCGCGGCATCCAGCTTCGTGACGAGACCGGAGATGTCGGTGCTCTTCGCCAGCTTGAAGTCGGCGGACCGGCCGGGGACGGGAGCGGCGAGGGCGGCGGCGCCCGGGACGGCCGGGGTGGCCGAGGCCGCCGCGGTTCCGGTTCCGGTTCCGGTTCCGGCGAAGTCGTCCTGCTCACCCTCGGATTCGCTGTCGAACCCGTCGTCCGGCATTCCCTCATTGCCCGGTACGGGGTCGTCGGCGGCCCGCACCGAGGACGGCGGGGCGGACAACGGGACGGCGGCGGCACCGGCCGCCGGGACGAGGCCGGAAAGCATCGCACCCGCCGCGACGGCGCAGGCGGCAAAACGTGTTCTACGGGTTGGTTTCCCCATGCGGAAGCCCTTCTTGGCAACACGGCCGGACAACGGACAACGGTGTGCCCGACTTTGCGTCGGGCACACCGTCCGTTCACGTTAACAAGGCAACTCGGGATCAGGTGCGCACATTTGAACGACGTACATCAGGCCCGCACGGCATGCCCACAGGACTCGTTCGGGGATCGGTTGCGGATCGGTTTCCACACGGGCGGGCCGTGCCACCGAAGGGCCGGATCCGGCCGCTAACCTTACGTATCCGCCCTGGCCAGGGATCAATTCCCACAGGTCGGACATTTCTCGCACCCAACTCACGCGAAAGGCCTCGCCCATGGGCATTCGGAGCTTGCTGCGCAAGGTGTTCGGCCGTGACCGCGCGGAGCAGGACGCGCCGACGGCCACGGTCCCGCCCCAGACCGAGCGCACCGCGCCCGCGGAGTCGGAGCCGGCCACGACGGCGACCGCGACCGCCACGGCGGAGGAGCCGGCCGAGAAGCCGGCCCCGGTGCTCGAAACCGCCCCGGCCTCAAAGGTCTCGGTCCCGGCACCCGCCTCTCCCCGGTCCGCCGGCGACACCAGCGGCCTGGCCTCGGACCTGGTGGCCGCCGCGTTCGACAAGGCATCCGTCCCCACGGTCCCGGCGCAGGGATCGGCACCGAAGCCGGAGTCGACGGAGCCGGAGGCCACGAAGCCGGCGACCACGGAGCCCGAGGCCACGGAGCCCGATCCGGTGAAGCCGGAAACAGTGAAGCCGGAGGCCACCGAGGTCGTCGAGGCCGCCGAGGCCGCCGAGGCCGCCGAGGTCGTCGAGGCCGCCGAGGCCGCCGAGGTTGTCGAGGCCGCCGAGGTTGTCGAGGCCGCCGAGGTTGTCGAGGCCGCCGAGGTTGTCGAGGCCGCCGAGGCCGCCGAGGTTGTCGAGGCCGCCGAGGTTGTCGAGGTCGTCGAGGTTGTCGAGACAGCAGAGGTTGTCGAGGTCGCCGAGACCACTGAGGCCGTCAAGACAGCAGAGGTCGCCGAGACCACTGAGACCGTCGAGGCCACTGAGGCCGTGGAGGCCCCCGCCGAGACCGAGCCGACCGTTGTCGAACTCGAACTCGAACTCGAACCCGAACCCGAGCCCACGCCGGAGCCGGAGCCCGTGACCGCCGAGTCCGAGCCGGAGCCGGTCAAGACCGAGCCCGAGGCCGAGACCAAGGCGGCCGTCGAGCCCGAGGCCGAGGCCCCCGCCCCCGAGCCCGAGGCACAGCCGGAGCCCGCCCCGGCAGCCGCAGCCACCGCAGCCACCGCAGTCGTCGAGGTCCCCGCAGCCACGACCGCCGCCCCCAAGCCCGCCCTCACCCTCGCCAAGCTCAAGTCGCGGGCTCCCGGGCTCGTCGACTCGTACAAGGCGGCCCAGGCCGGGCTGAAGGCGCACGGGCTGACCGGGCTGCGCGCCACCGTCTACCTGGTCCTCGACCGCTCCGGCTCCATGCGGCCGTTCTACAAGGACGGCAGCGCCCAGCACCTGGGCGACCGCACGGTGGCGCTCGCCGCGCACCTGGACGAGAACGCGACCGTCCCCGTGGTCTTCTTCTCGACGGGCATCGACGGCACCGGCACCGTCGGCCTCGCCGACCACGAGGGCCGGATCGACGAGCTGAACGCGGGCCTCGGCCGCCTCGGCCGTACGAACTACCAGCGCGCCGTCGAAGAGGTCGTCGCGCACTACGAGAAGTCCGGCGCGACCGGCCCCGCCCTGGTGGTCTTCCAGACGGACGGCCCGCCGGACGCCAAGCAGGCGGCCAGGCAGGCGCTGGCCGACGCGGCCCGGCTGCCGCTGTTCTTCCAGTTCGTCGCGTTCGGCGACGAGGACGCCAAGGGCTTCGACTTCCTGCGCAAGCTGGACGCCCCGAACGCCGGGTTCTTCCACGCGGGCCCCGCGCCCCGGGAGGTCGCGGACGCCACGTTCTACCGCGAGGTCCTCGCCGCGCTCCCCGCCTGGGTCGCCGCCCGCGAGACGGTGACCGCCGACTGATCGACCGGCAGCCGTACGGTCACGGCGAGCCCGCCCTCGGGGCCCGGCACCGCCGTGACCGTACCGCCGTGCGCCACCGCGATGGAGCGCACGATCGACAGGCCGAGGCCCGATCCACGCCCCATCCGGTCCCGGCCCTCGCCCCGCCGGAACGGCTCGAACAGCCCGGGGATGTCCGCCGCGTCCACCACCGGTCCGGTGTTGCGGACCTTCAGCAACGCCGCGCCGCGGACCGTCGCCAGTGACACGTCCACCGTCCCGCCCGGCACGTTGTACGTGACGGCGTTGGCCAGCAGATTCGCCACCAGCTGCGCCAGCAGCAGCCGGTTCCCGCGCACCGTGCAGAGCCCGGTGGCGGCCTCCACACCCGGGTGCCGGGCCGTCTCCTCCGCCACCACCCGCGCGAGATCCACCGCCTCCCGCTCGCCCTCGGCGAGGCCGCGCTCGCTGCGCGCCAGCACCAGCAGCCCCTCGATGAGCCGCTCGCTGCGCCGGTTGTTGTCCAGGAGCGTCTGCCGGGTCCGTACGAGATCCTCCGGGGTCGGGTCGTCCAGGCCGATCTGGATCGCGGCCCGCTGGGTGGCGAGCGGGGTCCGCAGCTCGTGGGAGGCGTTGGCGATGAACCGCCGCTGACTGTCGAACGCCTTCTCCAGCCGGGCCAGCAGCGCGTCGAGCGTGTCGCCCAGCTCCTTCAGCTCGTCGTCGGGTCCGCTGGACGCGATCCGCTCGTGCAGATTGTGCTCGGAGAGCCGGCGGGCCTTCGCGGTCATGGCGTGCACCGGCCGCAGCACCCGCCCCGCGGTCCACCAGCCGACTCCGACCGCGCAGGCCGTCATCACGAGCAGCGCGGCCGCGGACCACACGAGCAGCTGGTGGCCGGCCGCGTCGCTGACGTTGTCGGTGAGGTCGTAGACGGTGGGCGGCCCGAGACTCCGCCGGGTGATCAGCGGACCGTTCACCGCGTAGCCGGGCTGGACGACCGCGGCGGTACGGGCGATGTCGCGCGCCTGGGAGTCCGTACCGGCGCGGGAGGCGAGGTTGACGGTGGCGAGCAGCGCCGTGCCGAGGATCAGGAACACCCCGCCGTACACGAGCGCGATCCTGGCCCGGATCCTGGAGTGCGGTACGCCGGCCGGCGGCCTCACAGGGCGTACCCCACTCCCTGCACCGTACGGATCAGGGCCGGCTCCCCGAGCTTCCCGCGCAGCTTGCTCATGCAGACGCGCACGGCGCCGGTGAACGGATCGGCGTTGGCGTCCCAGGCACGCTCCAGCAGCTCCTCCGCGCTGACGGTCCCGCCGTCCGCCTCCAGCAGCAGCTGGAGCACCGAGAACTCCTTCGGCGAGAGGTCCAGCTCCCGCCCCTCGCGCGAGGCCGTGCGCCGTACGGTGTCGAGCCGGATGCCGTGCCGTTCCAGCTGCGGCGGGACCGGGCGGGCGCTGCGGCGGCGCAGCGCCCGGACCCGGGACACCAGCTCCGGGAACTCGAACGGCTTGCCCAGGTAGTCGTCGGCGCCGAGGTCGAGCCCGGCGACCCGGTCCTCCATGGATCCGGCGGCGGTGAGCATCAGGATCCTGGTCCGGGAGCCGGAGGCGACGAGCCCGCGCGCCACGTCGTCGCCGTGCACCCGCGGCAGGTCGCGGTCCAGGACGACGACGTCGTAGTCGTGCAGCCCCAGGTAGGCGAGGGCGGCGTCACCGCTGTACACCGTGTCGACGGCGAACCCGGCCCGCCGCAGTCCGGTGGCGACCAGCTCCGCCAGGATCTCCTCGTCCTCGGCGACCAGTACCCGCATCGTGATGTCCCCTGCCTCGTACACGCGTGTCCACTCCCTCCCAGGATGCGTCTTTGCTACGGGAAGGGATGTTTCGCAAAGGTCTCCGCGGCCGTGGACGGGTTTATCGGTGTGAGTTGATCTCCCGCAGGCCGTTAGGATTTCGACCATGGCGGCCACTGGATCCGAGAAGCAAGGGGGCGACGGCGTGAAGAGTTTCTACGTATCGACCCCCATCTACTACGTCAACGACGCTCCTCACCTGGGCCACGCCTACACGACCGTCGCAGGCGACGTGCTCACCCGCTGGCACCGCCAGCGCGGCGAGAAGGTGTGGTACCTCACCGGCACGGACGAGCACGGTCAGAAGATCATGCGCACTGCCGAGGCGAACGACGTCACCCCGCAGGAGTGGTGCGACAAGCTCGTGGAGGAGGCGTGGAAGCCCCTCTGGGAGCACCTGAACATCGCGAACGACGACTTCATCCGTACGACGGAGAAGCGCCACACCGACCGGGTGCAGGAGTTCGTCCAGGACCTGTACGACAAGGGTGAGATCTACAAGGGCGGCTACGAGGGCCCGTACTGCGTGGGCTGCGAGGAGTACAAGCTCCCCGGCGACCTCATCGAGGACGAGGCCGGCGTCAAGCTGTGCCCGATCCACAAGAAGCCGGTGGAGATCCTCAAGGAGGAGAACTACTTCTTCAAGCTGAGCGCCTACGGCCCGAAGCTGATGGAGTTCTACGCGAACAACCCGGGCTTCATCCAGCCCGAGTCCGCCCGCAACGAGGTCGTGAACTTCGTCAAGCAGGGCCTCCAGGACCTCTCGATCTCCCGCTCGACCTTCGACTGGGGCGTCCCGGTGCCGTGGGACGAGAAGCACGTCATCTACGTGTGGGTCGACGCCCTGCTGAACTACGCCACGGCGGTCGGCTACGGCGCCAACCAGGAGAAGTTCGACGGCACGTTCCCCGCGAACGTGCACCTGGTCGGCAAGGACATCCTGCGCTTCCACGCGGTGATCTGGCCCGCGATGCTGATGGCGCAGGGCCTGCCGCTGCCCGGAAAGGTCGCGGCCAACGGCTGGCTCATGGTCGGCGGCGAGAAGATGTCGAAGTCGAACCTGACGGGCATCAAGCCGCAGGACCTGACCTCGCACTTCGGCGTGGACGCGTACCGCTGGTACTTCCTGCGGGCGATCGCGTTCGGCAGCGACGGCTCGTTCTCCTGGGAGGACTTCTCCGCCCGCTACACCTCCGAGCTCGCCAACGACTACGGCAACCTCGCCTCGCGCGTCGCGGCCATGGTCGGCAAGTACTTCGGCGGGGCGCTCCCGGAGGCCACCGCATCGGGTGACGCCGAGAAGGCGGTCCAGGAGGGGCTGGCCAAGGCCGTCGCCACGGCCGACGAGAAGATCGGCGAGGAGCTGGACTTCCAGGCCGGCATCCTGGCGATCTTCGACTTCGTGAAGCAGGTCAACGGCTACATCACGGAGCAGGAGCCCTGGAAGGTCGCCAAGGACACCTCCCCCGAGGGCCAGGCCCGCCTCGCGACGATCCTGTACACGGCCGCCGAGTCGCTGCGCGGCGTCGCGGTCCTGCTGAACGCCGTGATGCCGGAGACCTCGCAGAAGCTGTGGGAGTCGCTGGGCGCCGAGGCGTCCCTGGGCGCACTGGCCGAGCAGCGCGTGCAGGACGCGGGCAGCTGGGGCCGGCTCCCCGCGGGCACGACGGTGACGAAGGGCGCGGTGCTCTTCCCGCGTCTGGAGGAGAAGCCCGCGTAGCGCGGTGTACGTACGGCGAAGGGCGGGACCGCGTCGGCCGGTCCCGCCCTTCGCCGTACCGCTGCTCTCGTGGTCAGGCCGTACCGCTGCTCTCGTGGTCAGGCCGTACCGCTGCTCTCGTGGTCAGGCCGTACCGCTGCTCTCGTGGTCAGCGGACCCAGTTCTTCAGCGGCTCGGTGTCCAGTTCGATCCCCACCGGGTCGGGCAGCTCGACGGTCTTCCCGTACGGCACCGTCACCACCTGCTCGTACCGCACCCCGTCGGGCTGCGAATGCACCTTGACCTCGCAGGTGTCACGGTCGATGAGCAGATAGACGGGGATCCCGGTCTCGGCGTAGGCGCGCGGCTTCTCGATCCGGTCCCGGCGGTCGGTGTCCTCATCGTACGAGGTGACCTCGACGACCATCAGGACACCGTCGGGGCTGGCCCATTCGCCCTGGCCGACGAAGGTGTCGAGCGGGGCGAGCGCCCCGTCCGGGCGGGCGTTGCCCCTGCGGTACGACTCGACGCGCAGACCCTGTTCGGCAAAGAGCCAGTTGCCCGGCCCCGACTGCATGCAGATCTGCGTCAGCCAGGCGATGATCCGCCCGTGATCCCCGTCCGGCACAGCCTTGACCCCCATTTTCCCGTTCACGAATTCCAGACGCAGTGCTTCCTCGGCGCGTATGGCGTGACGGGCAAGGTCCTCGAAGACCTCCTGTGTCAGCACACCCTCGTCAGTCACGGTCATCACTGCCTCCTGGTACGGAAACGGGCTGCCTCCAGCGTACGGGCCCGTATCCCGGCCCGTATCCGGTTCACCGCTCCAGTGCCTCCGCGTCGCCCATCACGACGACCGGCTTCTTCGCGGGGTCGAGGGTGCTCAGGAGTTCCCGCATCCGGTCCAGGGGGAGCGAGACGCAGCCCTGGGTCGGGCCGCCGTGGTCGACGTGGATCCAGATGCCGCCGCCGCGCTCCTGGCCGAGGGGGCGTGCCCGGTCCAGCGGGGTGACGCCGGGGGTCCGGTTGTAGTCGACGGCGACGACGTAGTCGAAGGACCCTTCGAGCTGTTCCCCGTCGAAGCCCTCGCCGCTCACCACGAACGCCGGGTTCCGGTCGTAGGGGAACGCCGTTTCGGGAGGATCGAACAGGCCGCCCCCGTAGGTCAGCCCGTAGACCCCGACCGGGGTGCGCAGATCGCCCTCCCAGTGCTCGTCGGTCCAGCCGTTCAGAGCGTTGTGGGCCGGCCAGCGCGTGGTGACGGGCAGCCAGCCCAGGGCCGGGTTGTCCCGGGCGTAGAGGACCGCGGTGGACAGGCTGGAGTTGTAGGAGTCGCCGGTGACGACGAAGACCTGTTTGGCGGACGCCGGGATCGCGGCCCGGGTGTCAGGCCCCAGCGCGGGGATCTCGCGTGGCCGGACGACCGGCGCGTACGGCCCGGGGGCGGCCCGTCTCCGTACGCCGTCGGCCTGTGGCCCCGCGTCACCGGCGGGCGCCGAGGCGGACGCCCGGGCGGCCGGGTTTCCGGACGCGGTGTCGGAGGTGGTGTCGCCGCACGCGGTGAGCAGCAGCAGCGTGGCGGCACAGGCGCCGGCACGGACGGCGTACGGGGGACGCCGGACGGCCGACGGACGGAACACGGACACGGGAGACTCCTCAGCAGTCGTGGGGGCGACGGCAGCACCGGCGAGCTCCCCGTCACGCCTCCTACCGCCGAGCCCAGTTAACGCCGCGTCGGGCGAGCGCGAATCCGTACGGGGGCCATACGGCTGTATCGCCCGCCGGACACGCGCGCCGACGGGCCGCGGAACCGTCCGGTGCGGGTAGGTTCCGGACCTTGCGTTCAGGGGAGATGACGAAGGGCTGATCGCCGGTCAGGTGCGGGAACCGGTCACGGCGGCGACGGCCATGGAGCCGGCCACGAGCACGGTGATGCCGCCGGTGATCAGGGACACGCGGTCCAGGCCGTATCCCGGGGTCGTCGCGGCGCACACGTTGAGCGAGGCGTGGACACAGACCGCGGACAGCACACCGGGCCCGTTGCCCGGACGGAGCAGGACCATGACGACCCGTACGGCGACGGTGGTGGCGAACCAGCCGGCGATCCAGACCGCGCCGTGATGCGCCTGGACCAGCGGAATCAGATGCCAGGCGCCCCAGAACACCCCCAGCAGGACACCGGTGTTGACCGCTCCCCAGCGCCGGATCATCGGGGCCGTGGCGTATCCGGTCCAGCCCAGCTCCTCCGCCGCGGCGGCGATCAGGAACACCACGGCGAGCACCGGAACCGACGCGAGCGGCAGGGTCGGGCCACCGGCACCGGCCCCCGGCTGCCCGGCGATCAGCCACGCGGTCACCGCGATGGCGGGCATGAGGGCCGCCGCGACCGCGTACCGGCCCCCGCGCGGGACACCGGAGCGTCCGGCCGCCGGTTTCAGCAGCCGGACGACCCCGGCCCGGCCCTCCCGACGGTGGATCAGGGCCCAGGCCACGACACCCGGGCAGACGAACATCAGCGCGCTGACCGGAAGTCCGACGGGCGCCCGGCCGGTGCTGTCGAACCAGGTCGCGAGGGCCCAGAACGGGACGGACGCCACCATCACCAGGACGAAGAACACCAGCAGCGGCCGCTCGCCCGACCCGCGGTCCGGCGCGGTCTCCGGTGCGGTCTCCGACGCTGTGTCCGACGCCGAGTCCGGTGCCGAGTCCGGTGCCGAGTCCGACGCCGAGCCAGGTGCCGAGTCCGGTGCCGTGTCCGGTGCCGTGTCCGGTGCCGTGTCCGGTGCCGTGTCCGGTGCCGTGTCCGGTGCCGTGTCCGGTGCCGTGTCCGGTGCCGTGTCCGGTGCGTGTCCCATGGCTCGCTGCCCCCGTCGTCTCGTGTGCGGAACCGTCGACGCGGCCACGACCCTGCCACGCCGGGACCGCCGGATCCTCAGGGATGACCCGGAGCCGGCCCCGGTGTCGGGGGAGGCCGAGGCTCACCCGTTGAGGAACTCCGCACACCGGTACGGGCCCAGCACCTCGCCGTCGGAGGGTCGCAGGGTGACCTCGACGTCGTCGGTCCTGACCTTCGGTTCGAGTACGGACTGGGCGCGCGCCAGCGTGCACACCAGCTGGCCCGTGCCCTGGTCGCGCCCCGTCCCCGGGTACGAGCCGTCCATGCGCACCGTGACCCGGGTGCCCTCGCCGGTCGCCTCGTAGCCGCCGAGCTGGGGGACGAGAGAGGTGAGCCCGCCCCGCTCCTCGACCGGCGGCGGTTGTTCGGCGAGCAGTTTCAGCACCGAGATGAGGTCGTGGATCTCCTTGTCGAGCAGCGGCACCGCGCGCAGCCCGGCGGCGGACGCGTAGTACAGCCGCATGCCGCGCGTCGGCCCGGACGCGGGCTCGCCCGCCTCTATGACCCCGGTCGGCTGGACGCCGCACGCCACGAGGGCGCCGCCGAGCGCGGCGACCACGATCCCCTGCCGGATCCTCACTCCGTGTCCTTCCTCGTGGGTGGTAGCGGCAGCCGCAGCGTGAACACCGCGCCGCCCCGCGGCCCGTCGGCCGCCTCGATCGTGCCGCCGTGCAGCCGGGCGTTCTCCAGCGCGATCGCCGTGCCGAGGCCGCTGCCCTGTCCGGTGTCGTCGGCCGCGCCGCGGGTGCGGGCCGTGTCCGCCTTGTAGAACCGGTCGAAGACCCGCTCCCTGGTCCCCGGCGGCAGCCCGGGGCCGTGGTCGGCGACCTCCAGCGTCACCCACTCCCCGTCCGCCCCGGGGGCCGTCGCAAGCGTCACGGTGACCGGCGGGGCGCCGTGCCGCAGCGCGTTGCCCACCAGGTTCGCGACGATCACGTCGATCCTGCGCCGGTCGACCACCGCCCGCAGCCCCTCGGGCAGCTCGGTCCGCACCCGGTCCGTCCAGCCGCGCAGCGCCAGCGACGCCCGCACGGTGGCGGCGAGATCCGCCTCGGCCGCGTTCAGCCGTACCGCCTTCGCGTCGAAGCGGGAGATCTCCATCAGGTCCTCGACCAGCCTGGACAGCCGGGCCGTCTCCGCGCCGACGGTACGGGCCGCCCGTGCCGCGTCCGGCGGCAGCTGGTCGGCGTCCTCCTCCAGGACGGTCGCCACCATCGTCATCGCCGCGAGGGGGGTGCGCAGCTCGTGGGACACGTCCGCCACGAAGCGGCGTGCCTTCGCCTCCTGCTCGCGCAGCTCCGTGTCGGAGGCCTGGAGCGCGTCGGCGGTCTCGTTGAACGTCCGGGCCAGATCGGCGAGTTCGTCGTGCCCGGAGACGGCGACCCGGCTGCCGAGGTCCCCGGCCGCCAGCTCACGGGTGGCCCGGCCCAGCTTCCGTACCGGACGCAGGACCGTCCCCGCGGCCAGCAGCGCCAGGACCGCGGCCAGCAGCACCACCGGCACCATGCCCGTCCGTACGGAGTCCAGCAGGGCGGCGGTGTCGTCGCGTTCGGCCCGCAGATCGGTGATCGCGAAGACCTCCAGGCCGGAGGTGCGGCGGTCCCCGTCGGCGAACGTGACGGGCGTACCGACGACCAGGTAGGGATCGTCCCGCCACCGCACCCGCTGGAACCGGGCTCCGCCGCCGGTCATCACGGCGGTCCGCAGCTCGGTGGTGATCCGGGCCCTGGTGTCGGCGAGCGAGTCGGAGACGGCGGAGAGGTCCTGGTAGCGGGCGACGACGATGTTCCCGCCGAGCCCCTCCGACACCCGGGCCGCGAACCGGGACAGCGACTGCTGGTCGGGCGGTACGTCGAAGTCGGCGGCGACCGCGGTGACCCGCTCCCGGAGGTCGTTCACGGCGGTGTTCTGGGTGCGCTGGAGCACGGCCGTGCGGGCGTCCCGGTAGGCGAGGGCGGTCGCGGTCACCGCGCTGATGAGCGCGACGACGACGAAGGTGACGACGAGCCGGAGACGCAGCCCGCCGACGAGCCGCCGGGAGCGCCGATCCGGGGCGGCGCCGCGCCCGCCTCCGCCACCGCCCGTACGGCTCGCGGAAGCCTTCTCCGTACGGCTCGCGGCGGCCTTCCCGGTACGGCTCGCGGCGGCCTTCCCGGTACGGCTCGCGGCGGGCGTGCCGTCCGCACGGCTCGCGGCGGCCTTCTCCGTACGTTTCAAAGCGGCCTTCTCCGTACGTTTCACAGCGGTCCGAAGCGGTAGCCGAAGCCCCGCACCGTCTGGACGTACCTCGGCCTGGCCGGTACGTCCTCCAGCTTGGCCCGCAGCCGTCCGACCGCCGCGTCCACCAGCCGGGAGTCGCCGAGGAAGGTGTGGTCCCAGACGGATTCCAGGAGCTGTTCGCGGCTCAGGACCCGGCCGGGGGAGGCCGACAGCTCCAGCAGCAGCCGCAGTTCGGTGGGCGGCAGCGGGACCGGGGTGCCGTGCTTGGTGACGGTCAGTCCGGCGCGGTCGATCACCAGCCCGGCAAGGTCGCCGGCTCCCCCGCGCACCGGCCCGGACGGTTCCGCCCGCCGCAGCGCGGCCCGGATGCGGGCCTCCAGGACGGGGGCGGTGACCGGCTTGACGACGTAGTCGTCGGCGCCCGCCTCCAGACCGGTCACGATGTCCGAGTCGTCGCCGCGTGCGGTCAGCATGATGACGGGCAGGGTCGCCGAGCGGGCGCGGATGCGGCGGCACACCTCGAAGCCGTCCATGCCGGGCAGCATCAGGTCCAGGACGGCCAGTTCCACCCGCGCGCCCCGCTCCCCGGCCAGCAGGGCGAGGGCCTGCTCGCCGGTGGCGGCGGTCTCCACCCCGTACCCGTGCCGGCGCAGCACGAGCTCCATCCCGTCCCGTACGGACGCGTCGTCCTCGATCAGCAACACATGCGGCATGGAGCCGATTATGTGCATGCCCGGACCGCCCGCGTCTGCCCCGGACAGGGCCGGAAGCGCAGGCCGGGGGCATTGTTACGTTCCCATCATGTGGCCATGGAGAGGCCATCATCCGGGGCGGCCAGTGTGCGGCGCATGACCTTTCCCAGGACGAACCCCCGCGGCCCCCGCACCGGCCCCCGCACCACCGCCCGGCTGCGCGTGACCGCCCTCGTGGCCCTGCCCGTGCTCGCCCTCGCCGTCGGCTGCGGCGGGGACGACAGTGCCGTCGGCACCAGGAGCGACGCGGTCGCCGACGTGCCGAGCACGCCGACGGCCGGCACCACGAAGGACGCGGGCGGGCCGAGCGCCCCGCCCGCCGGCAAGAGCGCCTTCTACGACGCCCAGCTGAAGTACGTCCAGTGCATGCGCGTCAAGGGCGGCTACAAGGACTTCCCCGACCCCAAGCTCAGCGGCTACCTCGACTGGGACAAGGTCAACGAGATCGGCTCGCAGCCCGGCCGCAACGAGGGCATCAAGGGCGGCAGGAACGGTGCCTGTGTGCCCGAGCTGCGGGCCGCCATGGACGCCGAGCCCGAACGCGACCAGCAGAAGTCCTACGAGTCGATGCTCGCGCACGCCAAGTGCATGCGGGACAACGGCGTCTCCCGGTTCACCAACCCGACCATGAGCGGCGGCAACGCCCAGCCGGGCGGCGACCCGAACCCGGCGTCCCCGTCCATCGACACCGACTCACCGGCGTACAAGAAGGCCCGCAAGGCGTGCGAGTCGAAGCTGCTCTACGGTCTGGACGGCATGCAGTGAAGCGCCGCGCCACCCTCCTCACGCTCGGTGCGCTGACCCTCGCCGCCGCCGTCACCGGGGGCGTCCTGTTCCTCGGCGAAGGCGACGACGCGGGCGCCTCCGGGCGGGGCGGCGACCTGCCGCCCGCCACCGCGACCGTCGTACGCACCGACCTCGTACGGTCCACGACGGTCGACGGCAGGCTCGACTTCTCGCAGCGCCGCACCGTCAGGTCCGCCGTCGAGGGCACCGTCACGGTGGCCGCCCCCGAGGGCCGGACGGTGGCCATGGGGCAGGCGCTGTACGAACTGAACGACAAGCCCGTCACCCTCCTCTACGGGCCGGTCCCGATGTTCCGTGAGATGAAGGCGGGCGACCGGGGCAGTGACGTGCTCCAGCTGGAACGCAATCTGCGCGACCTGGGGTACGGCTCTCAGCTGTACGTCGACACGCGGTACGACAAGGACACCGAGGCCGCCGTGAAGCAGTGGCAGAAGTCGCTGAACCGCGAGACCACCGGCCGGGTCGGCCGAGGCGACGTCGTCTTCCAGCCCGACCGGGTCAAGGTGGTCTCCGCCGACGCGGCGCTCGCCGACCAGGTCGGCCCGGACGAGCCGGTCCTGACGATCGCCTCCACCCGGCCCGTCGTACGGGCGGAACTGGAACAGAGCGACGGCGCGCTCACCTCGAAGGGCACCAGGGTCGAGGTCACCCTGCCGAGCGGGAAGGCCGTGGCCGGCAAGGTCGCCGGAACCGTGCGCCCCGAGGCGGCAGCCTCCGGGGCCGACGCGGGCGCCCAGGACGGCATCGTCGTCGAGGTCGTCCTGGACGGCGGGGCGAGCGCCGCGGCCGGCGAGGACACCGGGAAGCCGGTGAGCGTGAAGTTCGTCAGCGAGGCGCGCAAGGGGGTCCTCGCGGTCCCCGTCGAGGCGGTCGTCGCGCTGCGCGGCGAGAACGGCGGCTACGGGCTCCAGGTCGTCCGGGGGACCACCTCGCGGATGATCCGGGTGGAGACCGGCATGACCGCCGACGGGCAGATCGAGGTCAGCGGCCCCGAGGTGCGCGAGGGTCTGAAGGTCGGGGCGGCCGCGTCATGACACCGGCCCCGGTGATCGAACTGCGGAACGCCACCAAGTCGTACCCCGGCGGTGTCCACGCCCTGCGCCAAGTGAATCTCACCGTCCAGGAGGGCGAACTGCTCGCCGTCGTCGGCCCGTCCGGCTCCGGCAAGTCCACGATGCTCAACATCATGGGCACCCTCGACAAGCCCACCACGGGCACCGTCGAGGTAGCCGGGTACGACGTGTCCGGGCTCTCCGACTCCCGGCTCTCCGCACTGCGCGCCCGCCACATCGGCTTCGTCTTCCAGCACTTCCACCTGGCGGCGGGACGCGACGCGGTGGACAACGTCGCCGACGGGCTGCTGTACGCGGGCGTGCCGCTGAAGGAGCGGCGCAGGCGTGCCCGGGAGGCACTGGCAGGGGTCGGGCTGGACCACCGCCGCTCGCACACGCCGAACGAGCTGTCCGGCGGTGAGAAGCAGCGGGTGGCCATCGCCCGCGCCCTGGTGGGCAGTCCCCGGCTGCTGCTGGCGGACGAGCCGACCGGGGCGCTGGACACCGCGTCCGGCGAGCTCGTCATGGAGCTGCTGCACGAGCTGAACGCGTCCGGCACCACCGTCTGCGTGATCACCCACGACAACGAGATCGCGGACTCGCTGCCGCGCCGGGTCCGCTTCCGGGACGGCGAGATCGTCTCGGACACGCGCTCCGGGGTGACCTCGGACCCGCGTACGGAAGGGGCCGGTTCATGAAGAACGACCTCAGACCCGCCCGGCTCTCCCCCGGCGACGTCCTCCGTGTCGGCGCGGTCGGCCTGCGCGCCCGTCGCGCGCGCGTGGTGCTCTCGGCGCTCGGCATCGCCATCGGCATCGCGACCATGGTCGCGGTCGTCGGCCTGTCCGAGTCGAGCCGCGCGGATCTCATGGCCCGGCTCGACCGCCTCGGCACCAACCTCCTCACCGCCGAGGCGGGCGAGGACGCCCTGGGGCAGCCGGTCCGGCTGCCGAAGAACGCGGTCGCGATGGTCGAGCGCATCGGCCCGGTGCGGCACGCCACGGCCAGTGCCGACATCGACGCCCGCATCCGCCGCAGCGATGTGGTCCCCGAGGAACGCACCGCCGGCGTCACCGCCCAGGCGGCCCGCACCGACCTGCTGTCCACGCTCGGCGGCCGGGTCGCGAAGGGCGTCTGGCTGAGCCCGGCCGGCGAACGCCTCCCGGTGACGGTGCTCGGCGCGGTGGCGGCGGAGCGCCTGGGCATCACCCGCACCGGCGAGACGATCATGATGAACGACACCCGGGTGGTCGTCGTCGGCATCCTCGAACCGCTCGAACTGGTCCCCAACCTGGACCGGGTGGCCATGGTCGGATTCCCCGCCGCCGAAAGCCACTTCGGCTTCGACGGCCACCCGACCACCGTTTTCGAGCGCTCCACGGACGCCTCGGTCGAGGACGTGAGGGCAGTCCTGGCCCGCACCATCAGCCCCGGCGACGAGGTCGGCATCAAGGTCTCCCGGCCCTCGGACGCGCTGGCCGCGAAGGCCGCCACCGACAAGGGCCTGACCAGTCTGATGCTCGGCCTGGGCGCGGTGGCCCTGCTGGTCGGCGGGGTGGGCGTCGCCAACACCATGGTCATCTCCGTCCTGGAGCGCCGCCAGGAGATCGGGCTACGCCGCTCGCTGGGCGCGACCCGGGGCGCGATCCGGCTCCAGTTCCTGACCGAGTCACTGCTGCTGTCGGCGCTGGGCGGGGCGACGGGCGCGCTGCTGGGCGCGGCGGCGACGTACGGCTTCGCGCGGGTCCAGGGGTGGACTGCGGTGGTCCCGCCCTGGTCGCTGGCGGGCGGCCTGGCCGCCACCCTCCTGATCGGTGTGGTCGCGGGCCTCTATCCGGCGATCCGCGCCTCCCGGCTGCATCCGACGGTGGCCCTGAACGCGACCTGAGGCAGCCTGCCGCAAACGTGAAACATCCCCCGGCCGACCCCGGCCGGGGGATGTTTCACGTGGAACCGAAGCGGGACCGTGGCGCCTACTTCGCGCCGGTGTCCCTCGCCACGGAGTCCTTGGCGTCCGCCTTCTCCTTCACCGTCGCCGCCGGCTTGCGGAGCTGGATGTTCAGCTCGCGCAGCCGGGTCTCGTCCAGCTCCGTCGGGGCACCCATCATCAGGTCCTGGGCGTTGCCGTTGAGCGGGAAGGCGATCGTCTCGCGGATGTTGGGCTCGTCGGCCAGCAGCATCACGATGCGGTCGACGCCCGGGGCGATGCCGCCGTGCGGCGGAGCGCCGAGACGGAAGGCGCGCAGCATGCCCGCGAACTCGTGCTCGACGGTCTCACGGTCGTAACCGGCGATCTCGAAGGCCTTGAGCATCAGCTCGGGCTCGTGGTTACGGATGGCGCCGGAGGACAGCTCGATGCCGTTGCAGACGATGTCGTACTGCCAGGCGAGGATGTCCAGCGGGTCCTTCTCCTCCAGGTCCTTCAGGCCGCCCTGGGGCATCGAGAAGGGGTTGTGGGAGAAGTCGATCTTCCCGGTGTCCTCGTCCTTCTCGTACATCGGGAAGTCGACGATCCAGCAGAACCGGAAGACGCCCTCCTCGAAGTGGCCGGCGCGCTTGGCGGCCTCGACGCGGACGGCGGACATGATCTTGGAGACCTCGTCGAACTCGCCGGCGCCGAAGAAGACCGCGTGGCCCGGCACGAGGGAGAGCCGCTCGGTGAGCGTCTTGATGTCGGTCTCGGTGAGGAACTTGGCGATCGGTCCCGCCAGGGTGCCGTCCTCACCGACCCGGACCCAGGCCAGGCCCTTGGCGCCGTGCTGGACGGCGTAGTCGCCGAGGCCGTCGAAGAACTTCCGGGACTGACCGGCGGTGTCCGGGACCGGGAGGGCACGGACGTGCTTGCCGGCGAACGCCTTGAACTCCGAGTCGGCGAAGACATCGGAGATGTCGACCAGTTCCAGCTTGGCCCGCAGGTCGGGCTTGTCGTTGCCGTACTTCAGCATCGACTCGCGGAACGGGATGCGCGGGAACGGCGAGGTGACGTGGCGGCCGTTGCCGAACTCCTCGAAGAGCTCGGTCATCAGCTTCTCGATCGGCCGGAAGACGTCCTCCTGCTCGACGAACGACATCTCGACGTCGAGCTGGTAGAACTCGCCGGGCGAACGGTCCGCGCGGGCGTCCTCGTCGCGGAAGCACGGCGCGATCTGGAAGTAGCGGTCGAAGCCGGAGATCATCAGCAGCTGCTTGAACTGCTGCGGGGCCTGCGGCAGGGCGTAGAACTTGCCCGGGTTCAGACGCGACGGGACGACGAAGTCACGGGCGCCCTCGGGGGAGGTCGCGGTGAGGATCGGGGTCGCCATCTCGTTGAAGCCGAGGGCCACCATCTTGGCGCGGATCGAGGCGATGACCGCCGAGCGCAGCATGATGTTGCGGTGCATGCGCTCGCGGCGCAGGTCGAGGAAGCGGTACTCCAGGCGCCGCTCCTCGTTGACCCCGTCCTCGGTGTTGATCGTGAAGGGCAGCGGGGCGGCCTCGCCCAGCACCTCGACCTCGGTGACCTCGACCTCGATCTCGCCGGTCGGGAGCTCCGGGTTGACGTTGTCGGCGCCGCGCGCGGAGACCTTGCCGTCGATCCGTACGACGGTCTCCTTGGTGAGCTTCGCCAGCGCCTCGTTGCCGGGAGTGCCGGGGCGGGCGACGAGCTGCACCAGACCGTAGTGGTCGCGCAGATCGATGAAGAGGATGCCGCCCAGGTCTCGGCGATTGTGCAGCCAGCCGCTCAGCCGGACGTCGGTGCCGACGTCAGAGGCGCGGAGCTCGCCGCAGGTGTGGGACCTGTACCGATGCATCGTCGTTCATCCAGTCTTCGCGGTTCGGGGTGGATTCAGCCTCCCCAGGCTACCGCCCGCACCCGCACCGAATCATTGACATTGACATCTCAAGATCATCCGGGGCCCTCCGAGGGGCGGGAGGGCCCGTTCCTCGGTGGCGTTCACGGAGCAAGTCTTCTTAAAGTGGGGCAATGCGCACCGAGGACATCCTGGCCGCGACCGCGACCGGTCTGTGGCGCTGGGACAGCGGATCCGGGACCTTCACGCTCGATGCGGAGGCGGCCCGGCTCCTGGAGCTGCCCGCGGGGGGCGGTGTCTTCCGCGACTCCGCGGTGCGTTCCCGCTTCCACCCCGTCGACTGGAACGAGATCTACGGGGTGGTGAACCTCGCGCTCACCGAGGGCACCCTCGCCGAGGCCCGGCTGCGGATCGTGGACGGGACCGGCCGGGTGCTGCGCACCGTACGCAGCCGCTCCAAGCCGTTCCCGCCCGAGCGGCCGGGCGGGGCGGGCCACGTACTGCTCGGCACCCTCCAGGAGGTCCCGGAGCCGCACCCGGGCGCCACCGGGGCGCCCGCGACCGTCACCGGCGACTGGCGCCGCTCCCGCGAGGCGTTCCTGCTGGACGCGGGCCGGGCACTGGCCGAGGCCCGGTCGACCGAGGAGGTGCTGCGGGTCGCCGCCTCGCTCTCCATGCCGGGGTTCTCGCCGGACGGCCTGGCGGTCTTCGGCATCGCGGGCGAGCGGCTGACGGTCATCGGGCACCACGGGCACAGCGTGGGCGACGAGGACCCGTTCACCGACATGCCGCTGGAGACCGACTACCCGGCCGCCGAGGTGGTGCGGACGGGGCGGGCGATCTATCTGCCGTCGCCCGAGGACTACGGCCGCCGCTACCCGGTGACCTGGCCGCTCGCCAGCCGGTTCGGGCGCCGCTCCTGGGCCTTCCTGCCGCTGATCGTCGCGGGGCGCACCATGGGCGCCTGGATGGCGGGCTTCAAGCACCCGGTGTCGTTCACACCGGACGAGCGGTCCGTGCTGACGACCGTGGCCCGGATGCTGGCGCAGGCGCTGGCCCGGGCCGGGGTCGCCGAGACCGAGCGGGAGCTGTCGCTGGGGCTCCAGCGCTCGATGATGCCGACCCTGGGACCCGACATCCCGGGGATGACGGTCGCCGCCCGCTACATCCCGACCGGCGGCGGACTCCAGGTCGGCGGCGACTGGTACGACATGATCCCGCTCCCCAACGGCCGGATCGCCCTGGTCATCGGTGACGTCCAGGGCCACGACGTGCGGGCCGCCGGGCTGATGGGACAGCTGCGGATCGCCCTGCGCGCGTACGCCGCCGAGGGACACCGCCCGGACGCGGTGCTCTCCCGGGCGTCCCGCTTCCTGTCCGGGCTCACGGACGCGTACGAGGACGGCGAGGAGACCGGACCGCGCTTCGCCACCTGCCTGTACGCGGAGACCGACCCGGAGACCGGCACGCTCGACATCGCACGGGCCGGCCACCCCGACCCCGTGGTGATCACCGCCGACGGGACGGCGATGATCCACCAGGCCGAGGGCGGAATGCCGCTCGGCGTCGAGACGGACGCCGACTATCCGACGAGCCGGCTCACCCTGGAGCCGGGGGAAACGATCATGCTCTGCACGGACGGGCTGATCGAGACCGGCGGCCACGACATGTTCTCCGGCTGGGACCGGCTGCGGCCGGTCCTGGAGCAGCAGACCGCCGACCTGGAGAAGCTCGCCGACGCCCTCGTGCAGGCCGTGCACGGGCCGACGTCGCACTACACGACGGGCCCGCTGGCGGACCGCCGCGAGGACGACATCGCGCTGCTGCTGCTCCGGTGCGACGGAGGGACGCGGCGGCGGCCGGCGCCCCGGCGCACCGCGCTGACCATCGCGCAGGCCGAACCGGAGCGGATCGCGGCGGCCCGGCAGCAGATGCGGGACCTGCTGCACGACTGGGCGGATCCGGAGCAGGTCGACGCGGCGGTGCTGATGATCTCCGAGATGGCCACCAACGTCCTCGTCCACACGGACGGGGACGCGCTGATGCTCGCTCAGGCGACGGGGGAGCACGGCGAGCGGCGGCTGCGCGTGGAGGTGTCCGACGGCAGCGACGAACTCCCGCACAAGCGGCGCCCCGGGGAGATGGCCTCCAGCGGGCGCGGGCTGGTGCTGATGGAGATGCTCGCCGACGCGTGGGGAGTGGACCCGCGCGGGGCGGGGAAGTCGATCTGGTTCGAGCTGTACGAGTCGGGGCCGGAGAGCTGAACCGGGCACCCCTCCACCGGGCGCCCTCCGAAGCCATAGAACCGAACCGGGCGCCCTCCGAGGCCGGAGAGCCGAACCGGGCGCCCTCCGAGGCCGGAGAGCCGAACCGGGCGCCCTCCGAGGCCGGAGAGCCGAACCGGGCGCCCTCCGGGGCCGGAGAGCCGGGTATCAGGCGCCCTCCGGGGCCGGCCCCGGACGCGGCCCTTCCCCGGGCGCCGGCCCCGGCCCCGGCCGGTCACCGCGCAGTTCACCAAGGACGCCGAAGGCCGCCGCGCAGACCGGGACCGCGAGCAGCATGCCCAGCAGACCGGCCACACTGGCGCCCGCGGTGATCGCGATCATGATCATGGCGGGGTGCATCTGCACCGTACGGCTCTGGATCACCGGCTGCAGCACGTGTCCCTCCAGCACCTGCACCGCCAGTACCACCCCCAGCGCCCAGAGCGCGATCACGAACCCCCGGTCGGCGAGCGCCACCAGGACCGCGACCGCGCCCGAGATGAACGCCCCGAGGTAGGGGATGTAGGCCCCGACGAAGACCAGCGCCCCGAGCCCCACCGCGCCGGGGACGCGCAGGATCAGCAGGCCGACGGTGATGCAGACGGCGTCGATCAGCGCGATGAACGTGGTGCCGCGCATGAAGCCCTCGACGGCCTCGAAGGCCCGCCTCCCCATCGCCTCGACCAGGTCCCCGGTACCACGCGGGGCGATCGAGTGGGCGAGGCCCGCGGCCCGGTCGGAGTCACGCAGGAAGAAGAAGGTCAGCAGGAGCGCGAGGACGCTGGTGGCGATGAGCGAGCCGATCAGGCTGAGCCCGGACAGCAGCCCGCCCGCGGCGCTCGCACCGAACTTCTCGACGAGCTTCTGGGCGTTGGCCACCAGGTCGTCCACGCTGGTGTTCCTGCCGATCCCGAAGTGGTCGACGATCCACTGGGCCACGTCCTTCAGGGAGCGGACGATCTGGTCGCCGGTGTCGACGAGCGCGGTGACGACGATGTACCCGGCGCCGCCGACCACCGCGACGAGCAGCACACAGGTGAGCCCCGCGGCGAGCGAGCGCTTCAGTCCCCGGGCGATCAGCCAGCGGTGCACCGGCCCGAGCAGCGCCGTACCGAGCAGCCCGAGCAGCACGGGAGTGACCGCGGTCTTGAGGACGATGCACAGCCAGATGGCGACCGCGGCCACCCCGGTGACGAGGAGGACCACGCCGCACCAGGCGGCGGCACGGCGCGCGCCGTCGGGCAGGAGGGGCTTGTCGGTCTGCACCCTCCCACCCGATCACGGCGCGGGGGCCGTGTCCCGCCTGCGGATCCGTACGGGTGACGGTCCGTCAAGCGGCGGCGGTCACATCCCGTGGACCGCGGGCACGGTGCCGAGGCGGCCGGCCTGGAAGTCCTCGAAGGCCTGCTTCAGTTCGGCCTGGCTGTTCATCACGAACGGCCCGTAGTGCGCCATCGGCTCCCGGATCGGACGGCCGCCGAGCAGCACGACCTCCAGGTCCGGGGTGTTGCCGTCCTGCTTCTCGTCCGCGCGGACGGTCAGCGAGGAACCGGACCCGAAGACCGCGGTCTGCCCCATGTGGACGGGGCGGCGCTCCGCACCGACGCTGCCGCGGCCGGCCAGCACGTACGCGAGTCCGTTGAAGTCCTCGCGCCACGGCAGGGTCACCTCGGCGCCGGGGCGCACCGTGGCGTGGATCATCGTGATCGGGGTGTGCGTGATGCCGGGGCCCTGGTGCCCGTCGAGCTCACCGGCGATGACGCGGAGCAGCGCGCCGCCGTCCGGGGAGGCGAGGAGCTGGACCTGGCCGCCGCGGATGTCCTGGTAGCGGGGGTCCATCATCTTGTCGGCCTTGGGCAGGTTCACCCAGAGCTGGAGGCCGTGGAAGAGGCCGCCCGACATCACCAGGGACTCCGGCGGGGCCTCGATGTGCAGCAGCCCGGAACCGGCGGTCATCCACTGGGTGTCGCCGTTCTGGATGGTGCCGCCACCGCCGTTGGAGTCCTGGTGGACGAAGGTTCCGTCGATCAGGTACGTGACGGTCTCGAAGCCGCGGTGCGGGTGCCAGGGGGTGCCCTTCGGCTCGCCGGCCGCGTACTCCACCTCGCCCATCTGGTCCATCATGATGAACGGGTCGAGGTGCTTGTAGTTGATCCCGGCGAACGCACGGCGCACCGGGAAGCCCTCGCCCTCGAATCCGCTCGGCGCCGTGGTGACGGCGAGCACGGGGCGGGCCGCCGCGTCGCCGGATGCGGCGACCTTGGGCAGGGTCAGCGGGTTTTCGACAGTCACTGCGGGCATGGGAGCCACCTCCGGGATCGTCCTGCCTTCAATTTAGTTGAATGGTGAACATCTTGCAAGGCTCACTTCATTCCCCCCGCGTTTCCCACCCGTCCGGAGCAGCGGAAGAGGGCAGCACAAAGGGCCCGCACCGAGCGGTGCGGGCCCTTCCCGAACGATTCCGGCGTCAGCCGTACATGCGGCGCATCGCGAAGTCGACCATCTGCTCCACGGCCTTCGCGTCGAAGACCATGCGGTGCTCACCCTCCATGTCGAGGACGAAGCCGTAGCCGGTCGGCAGCAGGTCGATCACCTCGGCCCCGGTGATCACGAAGTACTTGGACTCCTTGCCCGCGTACAGCCGCAGTTCCTTGAGCGTGGTGAACATCGGGATCACCGGCTGCTGGGTGTTGTGCAGCGCCAGGAAGCCGGGATTGTCGCCACGCGGGCAGTAGACCTTCGACGTCGCGAAGATCTGCTGGAAGTCCTCGGCGGACAGCGAGCCGGTGGTGAAGGCCCGCACCGCGTCGCCCAGGGACGGCGGCGAGGGCTCGGGATACAGCGGCTGCTCGCCGTAGCCGCCACCCATCTGCTGCTGTGCACCCGGGTTCTGGTCGTAGCCGTACATACCGCAAAGAGTAATCGGACACATCCGGGCCTTGAGGGGTTGCGTCTTATTACTGACGGGTAGCATCATCGTAGAGGTCAGCTGATATACGCACCGCCAGCTCGTCGCCCACCCGGCCCACACCCCATCCCCGGGGCGTTGCGCGCCACTGCTATTGATTACGGAGCCTTCCATGGGGCACTACAAGTCGAATCTCCGCGACATCGAGTTCAACCTCTTCGAGGTCCTCGGGCGCGACAAGACGTACGGCACCGGCCCGTTCGCCGAGATGGACGTCGAGACGGCGAAGAGCATCCTCGACGAGGTCAACCGCCTCGCGGAGAACGAGCTGGCCGACTCCTACGCGGACGCCGACCGCAATCCGCCGGTCTTCGACCCGGAGACCAGCACCGCGCCGGTCCCGGCGACCTTCAAGAAGTCGTACCAGGCGTTCATGGACTCCGAGTACTGGCGTCTGGGCCTGCCCGAGGAGATCGGCGGCACCACCTCGCCGCGCTCCCTGATCTGGGGCTACGCGGAGCTGCTGCTCGGCGCGAACCCGGCCGTGTGGATGTACTCCTCCGGCCCGGCGTTCGCCGGCATCCTCTTCGAGGAGGGCAACGAGGCGCAGAAGAAGATCGCCGAGATCGCCGTCGAGAAGCAGTGGGGCTCGACGATGGTGCTGACCGAGCCGGACGCCGGTTCGGATGTCGGCGCGGGCCGCACGAAGGCCGTCGAGCAGGAGGACGGCTCCTGGCACATCGAGGGTGTGAAGCGCTTCATCACCTCGGGCGAGCACGACATGTCCGAGAACATCCTCCACTACGTGCTGGCCCGCCCCGAGGGCGCCGGCCCCGGCACGAAGGGCCTCTCGCTCTTCATGGTCCCGAAGTTCCACTTCGACTGGACCACCGGCGAGCTGGGCGAGCGCAACGGCGTGTACGCGACCAACGTCGAGCACAAGATGGGCCTCAAGGCCTCCAACACCTGCGAGATGACCTTCGGCGACCAGCACCCCGCCAAGGGCTGGCTGATCGGCGACAAGCACGACGGCATCCGCCAGATGTTCCGCATCATCGAGTTCGCCCGCATGATGGTCGGCACGAAGGCCATCGCCACCCTGTCGACCGGCTACCTGAACGCGCTGGAGTACGCCAAGGAGCGCGTCCAGGGCACGGACCTGTCGCAGTTCATGGACAAGACCGCCCCCAAGGTCACCATCACGCACCACCCCGACGTGCGCCGCTCGCTCATGACGCAGAAGGCGTACGCGGAGGGCATGCGCTCCCTGGTCCTGTACACCGCCTCCGTCCAGGACGCGATCCAGGAGAAGGAGGCCGCGGGCGAGGACGCGAAGGCGCTGCACGGCCTCAACGACCTGCTGCTCCCGATCGTGAAGGGCTACGGCTCCGAGAAGTCCTACGAGCAGCTGGCCCAGTCGCTCCAGACCTTCGGCGGCTCCGGGTACCTCCAGGAGTACCCGATCGAGCAGTACATCCGTGACGCCAAGATCGACACGCTGTACGAGGGCACCACGGCGATCCAGGGCCAGGACTTCTTCTTCCGGAAGATCGTCCGCGACCAGGGCGCCTCGCTGAACGCCCTCTCCGAGGAGATCAAGAAGTTCCTCGCCGGCGCCCAGGGCAACGAGGAGCTGGCCGGTGCGCTGGACTCGCTCGCCAAGGCGGCCGTGGACCTGGAGGCGATCGTCGGCACGATGATCACCGACCTCACCGCGACCGGCGAGGACGTCAAGAACATCTACAAGGTGGGTCTCAACACCACCCGCCTGCTGATGGCCTCCGGCGATGTCGTCGTCGGCTACCTGCTGCTCAAGGGCGCGGCCGTCGCGGCGGAGAAGCTGCCGACCGCGACCGCGAAGGACGTCGCCTTCTACCAGGGCAAGATCGCCGCCGCGAAGTTCTTCGCCGCGAACGTCCTGCCGGGCGTCTCGGCCGAGCGCGCGCTCGCCGAGTCCGTCGACAACTCGCTGATGGAGCTGGACGAGGCCGCGTTCTAGCCTTCCCCCACGCATCGAAGGAACCGCCGCCCGGAGTCGCTCCGGGCGGCGGTTCCGCAGTATCGGGCGCCGTCGAGCGGGCCGCTCTAGGATCGGACGTCCGATGACCGGAGGGGGCGGGTTCACTCATGGGTGACAAGGGTTTCGTGGGTACGCGCGCGGTGCGGGGGCGGCTCGTGGCGGTCGGGGCGGTGGCGCTGCTGCTGGCGGGCTGCGGGGGCGGGGGCGGTGATGCCGAAGCGGCCGCGCTCGACAAGGGGCAGGTCGCCTCGGTGCTGCCGGACGCGAAGGCCGTGCCGGGCTGGCGCAACTACGTGAAGCCGGAGGCCCAGAAGCCGGTGCCCGACTACCCGCCGACGGTCTGCGTGGCCAGGACGAAGAAGCAGCGGGACACGGCCTGCGCCCCGGTCACGTCCTGGGGCGCCTCGGCCTTCGTGCGCAAGGCGGACGCGACCACACTCAACTTCTGGGCCCTCGCCTACAAGGACGAGAAGGCCGCGGACGCCGCGTACGACGTCCTGATCGAGTGGTACGGCGGGGACCGGGTCGGCCAGAACGCCGAGAAGGTGGAGATCGGCAGCCCCGGCGCCGAGCGCGAGGCCAACCGCGCGGCGGTCGGCACCATGGCCGGACCGGCCACGATCACGCAGATCCGGGTCGGCACGACCGTCCTCGGCATCAGCACCGGCACCACGGGCAGGGCGGTCGTCCCCGACAAGGAGGTCGAGTCGTTCGCGGCCATGTTCGCCGAGCGGGCGCAGCAGGCCCAGAACGGCGAGAAGCCCTCGGCTGCCCTGCCGGCGAGCTGAGCGCACGGACCGGCCGACGGCGGTGAAGGTGTCCGGTCCGGTCTCGTTACAGTGAGGAACATGAGTTCCTCCCTCCGCTTCGACCGCGGGCACACCGACGATCTGATGGCCTTCCTGATGGCCTCCCCTTCCCCGTACCACGCCGTGGCCACCGCGGCCGCCCGGCTGGAGAAGGCCGGATTCCGGCAGGTCGAGGAGACCGCGGCCTGGGACGGGACCAGCGGCGGGAAGTACGTCCTGCGCGGCGGTGCGATCGTGGCCTGGTACGTGCCGGAGGGCGCCTCGGCGCACACCCCGTTCCGGATCGTCGGTGCGCACACCGACTCGCCGAACCTGCGGGTCAAGCCGCTGCCCGACACCGGGGCGTACGGCTGGCGGCAGGTCGCTGTGGAGATCTACGGCGGGACTCTTCTCAACACCTGGCTCGACCGGGACCTCGGTCTCGCCGGCCGGATCTCGCTGCGCGACGGCACGCACCGGCTGGTGAACATCGACCGGCCGCTGCTGCGCGTGCCCCAGCTGGCCGTGCACCTGGACCGGTCGGCCAACCCCGACGGTCTCAAGCTCGACCGGCAGAAGCACATGCAGCCGATCTGGGGGCTCGGGGACGTCGAGGAGGGCGACCTGATCCGGTTCGTCGCCGAGGAGGCGGGCGTCGACGCCGAGGACGTGACCGGCTGGGACCTGATGCCGCACGCCGTCGAGCCGCCCGCCTACCTGGGCCGGGACCGCGAGCTGCTGGCCGGGCCCCGGATGGACAACCTGCTCTCCGTGCACGCGGCGACCGCCGCGCTCGCCGCCGTCGCCGGACAGCCGGACGCCGAGCTTCCGTACATCCCCGTCATGGCCGCCTTCGACCACGAGGAGAACGGCTCGCAGTCCGACACCGGCGCCGACGGACCGCTGCTCGGCACGGTCCTGGAGCGCTCCGTCCTCGCCCGGGGCGGCACGTACGAGGACCGCGCGCGGGCCTTCGCCGGGACCATCTGCCTCTCCTCCGACACCGGTCACGCGGTCCACCCCAACTACGCCGAGCGCCACGACCCGACCCACCACCCGGTGGCCAACGGCGGACCGATCCTCAAGGTCAACGTCAACATGCGGTACGCGACCGACGGCAGCGGCCGGGCCGTGTTCGCGGAGGCGTGCCGGAAGGCGGACGTGCCGTGGCAGACGTTCGTCTCCAACAACTCGATGCCGTGCGGCACCACGATCGGCCCGATCACCGCCGCCCGGCACGGCATCCAGACCGTGGACATCGGCGTCGCGATCCTGTCGATGCACAGCGCCCGTGAGCTGTGCGGGGCGGACGACCCGTACCTGCTGGCCAACGCACTGGTGTCGTTCCTGGCGGGCTGAGCCGCCGCGCCCCGGCCGTCCCCCGGGCATGGTCGTCGCCGGGCCGGGTACGCGATCCGTACACCGGCCCGGAGCCGCCGGGCCGTCGAGGAGGCGGGATTCATGGGACTCGGAGGATGCATCATCCTCATCGGAGCCGGGGCGATACTGGCCTTCGCCACCGACTGGAAAATGGACACCGTCAACGTCGACCTGGTCGGCTGGATCATGATGATCGTCGGCATCATCGGGGTCATCGTCTACTCAAGCATCGCGCGGCGCCGCCGGATGCTCGTACCGCCCAGCACCACGGTCGTGTCCGAGGACGAGCGCCGCTACCCCTGACCCGCGGCGTCCGCCGGGTCGCGACCGGCGTGACCCGTCGTCGGCTCCACGGCACCCCCGATATCCTGGGACTTTCCCGTGCCCGACTCCGGGCGCATCCTGCCCGGAAGGGAAGCCCCCGTGGAGTTCCGGCTGCTCGGCACCGTCTCCGTCGACACGTTCACCGGGCCGCTGCCGCTCGGTCCCGCCAAGCGCCGCAGCCTGCTCGCCGCGCTGTTGCTGTCAGCCAACACCCCCGTCACCATCGCGAGGCTGACGGACTCCCTGTGGGACGACACACCACCGCTGCACGCCCGCAGCGTCATCCAGGGCCATGTGTCCCGGCTGCGCGCCCTGCTGGTGGGCGCGGACGCGGAGGCGTACGGGGTGGAGCTGGTCACGCTCGGCGACGCGTATGTGCTGCGGCTGCCGGAGACCCTGCTGGACTCGCAGCGGTTCGAGGAACTGCTGATGCTGGCGCGGGGGCAGCGCAGCCCCGCCGACGCGGTGCTGATGCTCAAGGAGGCGCTGTCCCTGTGGCAGGGCCCGGCGCTCAGCGGCGCGTTCGCCGGACGGCCGCTCCAGGCCGCCGCGCACTCCCTGGAGGAGTCGCGGCTGGCGACGGTCGAGCAGCTGGCGCGCGCCTACGCGGAGCTGGGGGAGCACAACCGGGCGGCGGCGGTGCTGCGTGCGGAGGCCGTCGCGCACCCGATGCGGGAGTCGCTGGCGGCGGCGCTGATGACGGCGCTGTACCGGGCGGGGCGCCAGTCGGAGGCGCTGGACTGGTTCCACCGCACGCGCCGGCTGCTCGCCGATGAGCTGGGCATCGACCCGGGACACGAACTCGCCGACGCGTACGCGCTGATCCTGCGCGGCGACCCCGGGCCGGACACCGGCCGGAACGCGCCCGACGGGCACCGGCCTGCGGCACGCGGCCCGGTCCGGGCCGGCGGAAGCGGTGGCAGTGGCGGCCCCGATGGCCCGGGCGGCAACGGCAACAACACCGGGCCCGGGCCCGCGGCCCGTCCGGCGGCGGACCGGCGGACCGGACCGGACGGCGGGACCGCGGCCGGACCGGGAGACCGGCCGGCCGAGCAGCCCGGCGCCAGGAGCGGCGGTACGGCACGGGGTGCGGCCGACGGCCCCGGCCCCGCGCCGGGCCGCCCGCTCCCGGTGCCGTCCCTCGCGGGTGAGCCGCACCCCACCGATCTGCTGCCCCGCGCACCCCGCGGCTTCCAGGGGCGGACCGCCGAGCTGGCCGCGCTGACCCGGGCCGCGGCGGGCGAGGCACCCGTGTGCCTGGTCACCGGACCGGCCGGGGTGGGCAAGACCGCGCTGGCCCTCCAGTGGGCGCACCGCAATCAGGCCGCCTTCCCGGACGGACGGCTCTTCGCCGATCTGCGCGGGTTCAGCGACACCGGCGAGCCCGCGCTCATCGAGGTGCTGCGCGAGTTCCTGCTGTCGCTCGGCGTCGCACCCCGCCGCGTCCCGGAGTCCGTCGCGGCCGCGGCCGCGCTCTTCCGCTCGCTGACCGACCGGCGCCGGCTGCTCGTCGTGCTCGACAACGCCCGGCACTCCGCCATCATCCGGCCGCTGCTGCCGGGCGGCACCGACTGCGTCACGCTGGTCACCAGCCGCCACCGGCTGGAGGGCCTCATCGCCTCGGACGCGGCCCGCCCCGTACCGCTGGACGTGCTCGAACCGCCGGACAGCACGGCCCTGCTGGCCGGTGTGCTCGGTGAGGACCGGGTACTCGCGGAGCCGGTCGCGGCCCGTCGGCTCGCCGAACTCTGCGGCGGGCTGCCGCTCGCGCTGCGGGTCACCGCGGCCCGGCTGGCCGGGCGGCCGACGTGGACGCTGGCCGGTCTCGCCGACGAGCTGGCCGACGAGCGCAGCCGGCTGACGTTCCTCGACGTGGACGACACCGGTGTCTCGGCCGCCCTGCGGCTGACCGTGCAGCAGTTGCCGCAGGACGCCGTCCACCAGCTGGCCCGACTGGGCCACCACCCCGGCAGCCACTTCGACCCGTACACGGCGGCCGCACTGGCCGGTACCGACCCGGTCGTCGCCACGGCGGCGCTGGAGCGGCTCGCCGCCGCCCATCTCGTCACCGAGACGGGCCCCGGACGCTGGATATTGCACGACCTGGTGCGCCTCTACGCCCGCGGCATGGCCCCCGAGGGCGGCCCCGAAGCGCTCATCGGGGTGCTCGACCACTACATCGCCACCGCGCTCGCCGCCGCCGACACGGCCGAGCCCGGCGGCGAACCCTGCTTCGTCCTGCCGGAGGACTACCACCGCCCCGTCGCCGTACGGGACTTCGTGGACCGGCCGGCGGCCATGCACTGGCTGGCGACCGAACGCGACGACCTCGCGCTGGCCGCCGTGGCGGCCCGTACCGCCGGGTTCCACGACCGGGCGTGGCGGATCATCCTGCTCCAGTGGCCCCAGGTGGTGTGGCGGGTGCGGGACAGCTGGTCCCCGCTGCTGGAACTGGCGCTGGACTCCGCCCGCGCCCGCGCCGACGCGTACGCCGAGTCGCGGGTGCTCAACCTGCTGGGCTGGGTGCTGACCGAGGAGGGCCGGACCGCCGAGGCCGTCGCCCTGCTGGAGCGCTCGCCGGCGCTGGCCCGGCAGGCGGGCGACCGGCTCGGCGAGGCGACCGCGCTGATCAACCTCGCCGTGGTCCAGGCCGAGCAGGGGGAACTCGACACGGCGCTGGAGGACTGCGGGCGCGCCGTCGGACTGGCCCGAAAGGAGCGGGACGCGCACACCGAGATGCTGGCGCTCCAGCACCTCGCGCGGATGCAGCTCACCGCGAACCGGCCGCACGAGGCCCTCGAATCCGTCCGGACCGCACTCGACCTGGGGCCCGAGCACGAGGAGATCGCCCGCAGGGTCCTGCTCCTGACCATCAGCGGCGAGGCCCGGCTGTCGCTCGGCGAGGAGGACGAGGGCATCCGGCTGCTGGACCTGGCGGCCGGGGAGGCGGAGAACTCCGGCTACGACGAGGGCGCGGTGCGGGCCCTCCAGGCACTGCTGCGGGTGACGGCGGAGCCGGAGTACCTCAAGCGGTACGAACAGGCGGTCCGCCGGCTCACCGAGGACGGCTGAGCCCGCCCGGCCCCCCGGGGCGTCAGCCCTGCTCGTCCATTCCCGCCAGCACCAGCGGCAGCCGGGACACTCCACCGGCGCCCACACGGACCGGGACGCCCCAGTCCTGCTGGTGGACATGGCAGGCCGGGTACTCGTTCGCCGGGTCGTCGTCGCAGGACGCCGCCATCGCCGACACATGCAGGACGCCCTCGGTGACGTCGTCGGCCAGGACCAGGTCACGGAACAGGTCCGTCCCCGGCCCGGCGCCCTGTGCCAGCAGCTCCGGCGGCGTCGCGGAGACCAGCAGCCGGGTCGAGGGACCGTACCGGGTGTCCAGCTTCTGCCCGGCGGGCGCCTGGAAGACCACATCGAGCCGGAGCGTGCCCGGGGCGATCCCGGTGGCCGCCCGCTGCGTGCGGTGCGCCCGGTCGGTGACGCGTACGGCCTCCTCGGGCAGACGCAGCCGGGTCAGCCGGTGCCGGGCGGACTCCACGACGACGAGATCACCGTCGACCAGCACGGCGTCGCTGGGCTCGCGCAGATCCGTGGCCAGGGTGGTGACCTCGCCGCTCGCGGGGTCGTAGCGCCGCAGCGCGTGGTTGTACGTGTCGCAGACGGCGACGGACCCGTCGGGCAGCGCGGTCACCCCGAGCGGGTGCTGGAGCAGGGCCTGTCCGGCGGCGCCGTCGCGGTGCCCGAAGTCGAAGAGCCCGGTGCCCACAGCGGTGCGGACGGCGAAGCCGGTGCCGTCGCGCTCGACGTGACGCACGGAGGACGTCTCCGAGTCGGCGACCCAGAGCCGCTCGCCGTCCGCGGAGGCGGCCAGCCCCGACGGCTGGGCGAACCAGGCCTCGTCGGCCGGCCCGTCGACCAGGCCCTCGTTGGTCGTGCCGGCGGCGACCCGCACCGTCCTGGTCGCGGGGTCGTACGTCCACAGCTGGTGCACGCCCGCCATGGCGATCCACAGCCGGTCCGCGAACCAGGCGACGTCCCAGGGAGAGGAGAGGTCGACCTCGCGGGCCGGTCCGGACGTCGGCGAGCCCTGCCACCACTGACGGCCGGTGCCGGCCAGTGTGGTCGTCTCCCCGGTCGCGGGGTCGAAGGCGCGGATGGCGTGGTTGACGGTGTCCGCGACCGCGATCCGGCCGTCCGGCAGCGCGGCGAGACCCTGGGGCTCGGAGAACCGGGCCGCCTCCGGCCCGCCGTCGCCGAACCCCCGCTCGCCCGAGCCGATGTGGCGGCGCACCGTCTCACCGTCGGGCCCGAGATCGACCAGCCGGTGGCGGGTGGTGTCGGAGACGAGGAAGCCGCCGTCCGGCAGGAGCAGCGCCTTGCCGGGGAAGCGCAGATGCGTGGCGACCGGTTCGGGCGCGACGTAGGGGCCGTCGCCGCGGCGCAGCGTGCCCTTCGCCGCGTGTTCGGCCTCCAGCTCCTCGACCAGCTTCGCGATGGCGTGCGCGTGGCCCTCACCGGCGTGCTGGGCGACGACATAGCCCTCGGGGTCGATCACGACGAGCGTCGGCCAGGCCCGTACGGCGTACTGCTTCCAGGTCGCCAGTTCCGGGTCGTCGAGGACCGGGTGGTGGACCCCGTACCGCTCGACGGCGTCCACGACGGCCTGGTGCTCCGCCTCGTGGACGAACTTCGGCGAGTGCACCCCGATGATCACCAGGGTGTCGCGGTGCTTCTCCTCCAGCTCGCGCAGCTCATCGAGGACATGCAGACAGTTCACACAGCAGAAGGTCCAGAAATCCAGGACCACAATGCGTCCTCGCAGGTCAGCGAGGGTGTACTGCTGGTCGCCTGTATTGAGCCAGCCGCCCTTGCCGACCAGCTCGGGGGCCCTTACGCGCGCACGTGTTGCCATGTGAACAGTCAACATCACCGTGGCGTCCACGCATTCCGCAGGGACCTCGGGGAACCTGTGAGCCATGAGATTCCTGGTGCGTGAACGACTCTTCGCCGTCGGTGACGACTACTGGATCGAGGACGCGGACGGCCGCAAGGTGTTCCTCGTCGACGGCAAGGCCATGCGGGTGCGGGACACCTTCGAGCTGAAGGACGCGCAGGGCCGGATCCTGGTCGAGATCCGGCAGAAGCTGCTCAGCCTGCGCGACACGATGCTCATCGAGCGGGACGGCGAGCAGCTCGCCAGGATCAAGCGCAAGCGGCTGTCGCTGCTGCGCAACCACTACCGGGTCACGCTGGTCGACGGCACCGAACTCGATGTCAGCGGCAAGATCCTGGACCGCGAGTTCGCCGTCGACTACGACGGGGAGCTGCTGGCCCAGGTCTCGCGGCGCTGGCTGACCGTACGGGACACCTACGGCATCGACGTCGTACGGGAGGACGCCGATGTGGCGCTGCTCATCGCCGTGTCGGTCTGCGTCATCGTGCTCGCGGAGAAGGAGCACGAGGGCTGAGCCGTCGGCGCTGTTTCACGTGAAACAGCGGGGCGTGCATGCCCTACGAGGGCGGGTTCAGCCCCAGGCGGCGGTCCTTGAGGGCCGGGAACTGCTCGCGGGTCGTCGCCACCCTCGCCGGGTCGAACTCCACGGCGAGCACCTCCTCGCCCGCGCCCGCCTCCGCGAGCACCTCGCCCCACGGGTCGACGACGATGCTGTGCCCGGACTGCTCGACCCCGGCATGGGTGCCCGCGGAGGCGACGGCCAGGACGTACGACTGGTTCTCGACCGCGCGGGCCCGGGAGAGCAGCGTCCAGTGGGCGCGGCGCCGCTCGGGCCAGCCCGCCGAGACGATCAGCGTCTCGGCGCCCGCGTCGACCAGGCCGCGGAACATCTCCGGAAAGCGCAGGTCGTAGCAGGTGGCGAGGCCGAGCGTGGTCTGCGGCAGAGCGACCGTGACCAACTCCTCGCCGGCGCCCATCATGACCGCCTCGCCCTTGTCGAAGCCGAAGCGGTGGATCTTGCGGTACGCGGCGGCCCGCTCGCCCTCTGGCGTGAAGACCAGCGAGGTGTTGTAGAGGGTGCCGTCCGCGGCGCGCTCGACGAAGGAGCCCGCGTGCAGCCAGACCCCGGCGTCGGCGGCGGCCTTCGCCATGATGTCGTGGGTGGGCCCCTGGAGCGGTTCGGCCTCGTCCTCGAAGGCGGCGTACGCGAAGGCGCCGACCGGCCAGAGTTCCGGCAGGACCACCAGGTCCGCGCCGCGCTGGGCGGCGATCAGCGAAGCCGCGCGCTGCCTGCGGGCCTTGACGGATTCGTCCGGGTCTACTGCGATCTGGATGAGGGAGGCGCGCACACTACCACCGTCCTGGCATTCGAGCCGTCAACACGGGCCTACGATCGTCACACGAAAGCACTGCCGGGGTGCCTGCTCGCAGCGTAACTTAGCGACCGAACCTCCCACGAAGACCGCCGCCCGCAGACCGCAGCCCGCCGCCCGCGCCCAGCTCTCCAGCCCATGCACCGCAGAACCGCACGAGGGGTCCCGTGACCGTCCATCCCAGCCTCCAGACCTACGCCGATGCCTGGACCCACTCCATCGAGTCGATAGCCGAGCTGGTGAAGCCGCTCGCCGAGGGAGAGTGGAACCGCCGTACGCCGTGCCCCGCCTGGTCGGTGCGTGACATCGTCTCGCACATCATCGGCATGGAGTGCGAGCAGCTCGGCGACCCGCGCCCGATCCACTCCCTGCCCCGCGACCTCTACCACGTACAGAGCGACTTCGCCCGTTACATGGAGATGCAGGTCGATGTGCGGCGGCACCACACCTCGCCGGAGATGACCTCCGAGCTGGAGTACACGATCATCCGCCGGGCGCGTCAGCTCCGCAACGAGACCCGTGACCCCGAGACCATGGTCCGCGCGCCGCTCGGCGCCGAGCAGACCCTCGAACTGGCGCTGCGGATGCGCGTCTTCGACGTCTGGGTGCATGAGCAGGATCTGCGCGCGACGCTGGGCCGGCCCGGCAATCTGGACTCCCCCGGCGCGACCGTCGTCCGGGACACCCTGCTGGAGGCGCTGCCGAAGGTGGTCGCCAAGGACGCGGGGGCGCCGGCGAATTCGGCGATCGTGCTCGATGTGCACGGGCCGCTGGAGTTCCTGCGCACCGTCAGGGTCGACGCGGAGGGCCGGGGTTCGGTGGACGGTTCGCCGTCGCTCGGGCCCGTGGTGACGCTGGCGATGGACTGGGAGACGTACTTCCTGCTCGCCTGCGGGCGGGTGCGCGCGGGCGCGGTCGCGGACCGGGTCAAGATCGAGGGCGACCAGGACCTGGCGACGGCGATCCTGCAGAACTTCGCCGTGACCCCGTGACGCCCGGCTCCGTGACGCCCGGCTCCGTGACCCCGTGGCTCTTCGGCGCCATGCCGTCATGACGCCATGACCGGCGGCGCCCGTCGCAGCTGAGGACGGGCGCGCCGCCGGCCCGGCGCGGGCCGCGGTCACGCGGGTACGTGCACGGCCTCCACCCGGCTGACCACGTGGTGGTCCCGCTCGCGGTGCGTGGCCCGGGAGTGCAGCCGCAGGATCTGCACGACGCCGAGCGCCTCCAGCACGAAGACCGAGGCGAACGCGATCCGGTAGTTGTCGCCGGTCGCGTCCAGCAGCACGCCGACGGCGAACAGCGTGGTCATCGAGGCGATGAAGCCGCCCATGTTGACGATGCCCGACGCGGTGCCCTGACGCTCCGGCGGGTTGGCCGGCCGGGCGAAGTCGAAGCCGATCATCGAGGCCGGGCCGCAGGCGCCGAGCACCACGCACAGGACGATCAGCAGCCACATCGGCGCATGGTCGCCGGGGTAGAAGATCGCCGACGCCCAGAGCAGCGCCGTCACCGCGACCGTGCCGAGGGCCAGCGGGGCGCGGGCCGCGTGGTGGCGGGCGATGATCTGCCCGTAGACCAGCCCGAAGGCCATGTTGGAGAGCACCACCAGGGTGAGCAGCTCACCGGCGGTGGACCGGCTGAGCCCCTGCGCCTCGACGAGGAACGGCAGTCCCCACAGCAGCAGGAACACCATGGCCGGGAACTGCGTGGTGAAGTGCACCCACATACCGAGCCGGGTGCCGGGCTCCCGCCAGGAGGCGGCGATCTGCTTGCGCACATAGGCGGCGCCCGCGTGCTCGGCGGGCGGCGGCTCATGGCCCTCGGGGTGGTCCTTCAGGAACAGCAGCAGAAGGACGAGGACGACGACTCCGGCGACGGAGCTGCCGACGAACGTGGTGGTCCAGCCGAACCCGTGCAGGGCCCGTGCGATGAAGAGCGTCGAGACGAGGTTGCCCGCCATTCCGAACAGGGCCGCGACCTGCCCGATCAGCGGTCCGCGCCGGGCCGGGAACCAGCGGGCGCCGAGCCGCAGCACGCTGATGAACGTCATCGCGTCACCGCAGCCGAGCAGCGCCCGGGACGCCAGTGCCATGCCGTACGAGGGGGAGAGCGCGAAGCCGAGCTGTCCGAGGGTGAACAGAACGGCCCCGAAGGTGAGGACCTTCTTGGTGCCGAGCCGGTCGACCATCAGGCCGACGGGTATCTGCATGCCCGCGTAGACCAGCAGCTGAAGGATGGAGAACGTGGAGAGCGCGGAGGCGTTGACGTCGAAACGGTCGGCGGCGTCCAGCCCGGCGACACCCAGGCTGGTGCGGAAGATGATGGCGACGAAGTAGACGGCGACGCCGATGCCCCAGACCCACGCGGCACGCCGGCCGCCGGGTGGATCGCCGGGCAGGGACAGGGTGGGAGCGGCGGCAGAACTCACCGGTCCTCACCCCTGACCAGCACCTTGACCCGGCCGACATGGCGCCGTACGACCTGCGCCGCACCGTCCGCGTCCCCGGCCCTGATCGCCTCCAGCAGCTCACCGTGCTCGGTGATGTTGGCGGCGATCCTCCCCGGGTGCGCCTCCATCACGGCGACGCCCATCCGCAACTGCCGGTCGCGCAGCTGGTCGTAGAGGCGCGAGAGGATGTCGTTGCCCGCGTTCCGCACGATCTCGGCGTGGAAGCAGCGGTCCTTCACCGACACCGCCGCCAGGTCCCCGGCCTCGGCCAGCTGCCGCTGCTCCTCCAGGAGTTCTTCGAGCCGGCCGATCAGCTGCGCGGAGGCGGGCACGGCCCTGCGGGCCGCGAACTCCTCGACCAGCAGCCGGGTCTCCACCACATCCGCGATCTCCTGCGCGGAGACGGCGAGGACGAGCGCGCCCTTCTTCGGATACAGCTTGATCAGCCCCTCGACCTCCAGCCGCAGCAGCGCCTCGCGCACGGGGGTGCGGGAGACGCCGACGGCCTCCGCGAGATCGCCTTCGGTCAGGAGCGTGCCGCCCTCGTAACGGCGGCCCAGTACCGCCTCCTTGATATGGGCGTACACGCGCTCGGCGGCGGCCGGCTGCTTGGCGGGGGACTTCACGGCGGACTTCGCCGACGGCTTGGCGGACGACTTCGCGACAGGCTTCACGGCTGGGGGTGCGGCAGGCATGCACACAGCATAGATACAAGATGCGTACATGATGAAACCATTCCGGCATCCGGACGGGATCCCATCGGCGCCACCCACCCCACCCCCGGCCGGAATCACCCGTAGCCCCGAAATTGCCCCAGGAATCAGTACATCCATCCCCTGCTCCCGTGAGTCTCATCACCGAGCGGCACCTTCATGTGGCCGCATTCCAGGGGCATTTGGAGCATTCAAGTTGAAAATCGGCATTAAGGGCATAAGCCGCGCCACCGCCACTGCCACCGTGGCCCTGACGGCAGGTGCCGTCATCACGGGCAGCGCGTTCGCCTCCACCGCGCAGGCCGCCACGCTGCCCAACCCCAAGATCACCGCCGCGGGCGGTTTCGTGATGAACAACGGCACCTCGAAGGCCCTGTTCGCCAAGACCGCGGACACCCGTCGTTCCACCGGATCCACCACCAAGATCATGACGGCGAAGGTGGTGCTGTCGCAGAAGAACCTGAACCTGGATTCCAAGGTCACGATCCAGAAGGCGTACAGCGACTACATCGTCTCCAAGGGCGCCTCGTCGGCCCGCCTCATCGTGGGCGACAAGGTCACGGTCCGCCAGCTGCTGTACGGCCTGATGCTGCCGTCCGGCTGCGACGCCGCCTACGCCCTGGCCGACAAGTTCGGCTCCGGCTCCACCCGCGCGGCCCGCGTGAAGTCGTTCATCGGCAAGATGAACGCCCAGGCCAAGTCCCTCGGGCTGAAGAACACCCACTTCGACTCGTTCGACGGCATAGGGAACGGCTCCAACTACTCGACGCCGCGCGACCTGACGAAGCTCGCCAGCAGCGCGATGAAGAGCTCCACCTTCCGCTCGGTCGTCAAGACCAAGTCGACCAAGCAGAAGGTCACCACGAAGTCCGGCGGCTACCGCTACATGTCGTGGTCCAACACCAACACCATGCTCAGCAGCTACAGCGGCGCCATCGGCATCAAGACCGGCTCCGGCCCGTCGGCCAAGTACTGCCTGGTCTTCGCCGCGACCCGCGGCAGCAAGACGGTCATCGGTACGGTGCTCGCCTCCACGTCGGCGGCCAACCGCAGCGCGGACATGAAGAAGATCATGGACTACTCCTTCAAGAAGTAGTCCCGGTCCCGGCACACACACGGAGGGGTCCCGCGCCGAGCGGGGCCCCTCTCGGCTACCGCGTCGCTGCTCCGGCCGGCCGCAGCCGTGGGGAGCCGCCCCGGGTCAGCGGCATCCCGGTGCCGGTCACGAGGTCGTACGCCGCGGGGCCGATCCTCATGCCGGAAACCCGCCCACCGTGCGCGGTCTCGACATGGGCCGGACGGGTCGCCGACCGGAGGGCCCGCCAGGCCAGCCGCGTCTGCTCGGTCAGCAGCCGATGCCGCTCCGGCCCGACCTCCGGTTCGTCCCAGCGCACCGCGAGGCGGCCTGCTTCGAGGACTTCGCCCGCACCGTCCCGGAACCGGCGCGAGCACAGGAACTGCAGCACGGCGGAGCGCGAAAGACCGGAACGGGAGACAGCTCCCTCGGCCACCAGGACGTCCTCGGGCGCCCCGGCCCCCTCCGGCAGCAGCAGGAACGCCTGGCGGCCACCGCAGTCCAGGGCCTCGACGAGCGAGGGATGCAGGTGCACCTCGTGAAGACCCTTCGGTCCCGGCTGACTGCACAGCCAGCCGGACCGGGGCAGGGCCTCACCGATGCACTGCCCGACGTCCCGCTCGTCCTCGGGCAGCAGCCACACATGGGTCGTCTTCGTACGAGAGCCAGGAAATGCCACGGGCGCAGCATGGCAGAGGCCACTGACAGGCCCGCCGTCCGGCGGATGCTCAGTCGAGACAGAACTCGTTGCCCTCGATGTCCTGCATGTTGATGCACGACTCGTTGTCCTCGTCGGCGTACAGCACGTTCGTGCACACGGCGCCGAGCGCCACCAGCCGATCACGTTCGGCCTCAAGCACGGCCAGCCGCTCCGCACCCACGAGCCCGGTGCCGGCCCGCACGTCGACGTGCACCCTGTTCTTGGCGACCTTGCCTTCGGGGACACGCTGGAAGTACATGCGCGGGCCCTCACCCGTGGGGTCGGAGCACGCGAACCACGCCCCCCGCTCCTCGGCCGGCAGCGATTCGTTGTAGGCGTCCCAGGAGTCGAACCCCTCCGGCGGCGGAGGCGCGACGTACCCCAGCACCTCGCACCAGAAACGAGCGACGCGCTCGGGGTCCGCACAGTCGAAAGTGATCTGGATCTTCCTCACCGATGCCATTCGGCCACCCTAACAGCGGCCGACAGCGGGCCTCAGCCCAATAACCACCGCTGGATATCGACACGTTGGCCGGCAATCGGACACCGCCGCCCCTGCCGCCCGCACAGGGAGTTGACGGCATTCGTACGATGGGGAGGAAACGCATCAACGCCCGCCCCGGACTCCGATCCGGGCGGGCCGAGCGGGGGAAGAAAGGTGCGTGCCCGGTGTCCGTCGGGCTCCTCTCCACGATCGCCGCCGTGTTCTACGGAGGCACGGTCTCCGTCCTCGCCCTCACCGCGACCTTCGCCCGCCGCCGCACCCTGCGGCGCGAAGCGCGCAGCACCCTCGCCCTGCTGGTGCCGGGGAGGCCGGAGGAGCCGCAGCGCTGAGGGCCGCCCCGTGAACGATCTCCAAGTCGGTGCAGCTGCGGGTTGTCCCGGTCGGGCTTGCCTCGAAACGGTCGGGGCAACTGCCGGTTCGGCGCCCGCCTGTTGCATAGGCTCGTTGCGTGCAGTGGCATCCGGTACTCGGCTTCGTGGCTGCGGTCACACCCCTGACATTGATTCCCGGTACGAGTTTCACGCTGGTCACGCAGCACGTGATCGCGGGCTCGCGGTCCGACGGCGTACGCGCCGCCCTGGGCTCGGCATGCGGGCTCCTGGTCCACGCGGCCTTCGCCGCGGTGGGCCTGTCCGCCCTGGTCATGTCGTCGGCTCGCGCGCTCACCGTGGTGAAGCTCGTGGGCGGCATCTATCTCATCTGGCTGGGCGTGGCCACGTGGCGTTCAGCGCGTCGAGGCGTCGAGCCGAAGGCCCGCAGGCGATGGCGCCTGCCGTGGGCTCAACTCGGGTGCTTCGGCCAGGGGATGTGGTCCAACGCCCTCAATCCGAAGGCAGCGTCGGTCTATCTCACCCTGGTCCCGCAGTTCCTGACCTCCAGCCGCTCGATCGCGCCACAGATCGCCACGCTCGCGGTCGCGCACATAGTGGTCGTGCTGGTGTGGCTGCTCTTCTGGGCTTCGGTGGTCGCCGTCGCGCGCACGGCAATCGACACACCTCGGTTCCGGCGTGGGACGAGTCGTCTGGCGGGAGCCGTGCTGGTCGCCTTTGGGGTTCGGACAGCGACGGCGGGCTGAGCCCGCACGTTCCGGCCGAGATGTGGACCTACCGGCGGAGCGTCCCCCGACACTGCTGACCCGCGCGTCTGGACGATTACCCGCGGGCACAGGGCCGGGCTTGCCATGATGTCGACCATGCCTTCACTGGTCACTCCAGTCATGTCCCCCGGCGTCCTCAGAGCCGCTGCCCAGCCGACGCTGCCGATCGACGACGACTTGCTGCTGCGGCCGTGGCGGCCCTCCGACGCAGCCGCCGTCGCCCGAGCCTTCCAGGACCGGGCGATCCAACGCTGGCACCTGCGCAAGGCGGACTCCGAGGGCGAAGCCCAGGAGTGGATCAAACAGTGGCGACGTGGCTGGGAGACGGAGACTGCCTGCCACTGGGCCGTGGTCGATGCCGACGACCACACGCTTCTCGGGCGGGTCTCCCTCCAGTCCATCATCATGGCCGGAGGCCAGGCAGAGATCTCCTACTGGACGACCCCGGAGGCCCGTGGCAAGGGCGTCTGCTCCCGGGCAGTCGCCCAAGTGGCGAACTGGGCACTGGAGGAAGCCGGCTTCAACCGGCTCGAACTCGGCCACTCAACGGTGAACGTCGCTTCCTGCCGCATCGCGGAGAAGACCGGCTTCGCCCTGGAAGGCGTACGACGCCAGGCGCTGCTCCACGCCGACGGCTGGCACGACATGCATCTGCACTCCCGAGTCCGCAAGGCCTGACCGGGCGTCTGGTCCCGCCGGTAGCGACCACTGTCCGGATGCGTCGGAGATCATTACGGGACAGGCCTTGGCCGGCCCTTGACCTCAAGTCCGCTTGAGATCACAGAGTGATCTGCATGAACACCGAACCCGCAGACATCGAAGCCATCGAACGGGTCGTCGCCACCGTCGAGCGCGCTCAGCGCGCCAAGGACGTCGAGGGCTTCCTCGCGCTCTTCCACCCCGACGCCCTCTGGACGACCGGCCACGGCAAGGTCCTGATCGGCTTCGACGCGATCGCCGAATTCACCCGTACCGTGCTGCCCGCGGCCAGTTGGGAGGGCGAGGTCACCTACGAGGCAGTGCACACGCAATTCCTGCGGCCCGACGTGGCGGCCGTCAAGGTCCGGCAGGTCTACCGGTCGCCGGAGGGCGAAACGGAAGGCGCTCCGCTCTACGTCATGACGAAGCAGGATGACGGAAGGTGGCTGCTGCACGCCTGCCAGAACACGGCGGTGTGGGCCGAATAGACATCCCGAAGTCATGGACGGCGGCGGCGCGGAGGATATCGCAGGCAACCTCCTCGCCCTCGCCGTTCCACCGCCGCGCCTACGGTTGCCGGCGCAGGCCCGTCGCGAAGGCGTCCCACGCGGCGGGAGCGAGGACGACGACGGGGCCGTCAGGGTGCTTGGAGTCTCGGACGGCGACGGCGTGGGGGATGTTGCGGGCGACTTCGACGCACTCGCCGTCGCCGCTGCTGTAGCTGGACTTCCTGAAGCGAAATCCACTCACTCGCCCATTCCTCCAAGGATGCCGGGAGCCATAGTGCGCAACTCGGTCGGTGGCGAACTCCGCCGCACTACGGCTGTCGACGCAGCTCAGCCCGGAAGGTGTCCCACGCGGCGGGAGCGAGGACGACGACGGGGCCGCCGGGGTGCTTGGAGTCGCGGACCGCGACGGCGTGGGGGATGTTGCGGGCGACTTCGACGCACTCGCCGTTCGGCTCGCTGTAACTGGACTTCCTGTAGCGGAACTCGGTCACTCGTTCATCCCCTTGGCAATGCTCTCCACGACCCGCAACGAGTCGTACGGTGACAGGCTCGTGGCGCAGGTGCGCGCGAACAACTCAGTGTAGGCAGCGCTCTCTTCGGCCCCCTCAACCCAGTTGGTGGAGCGCAGTCCGTCCATGTGCACCACATCCAGAGCACCGGACTCGACGAACGACAGGATGTTGAAGGGCCCACCACCGCACAAGTGCACCCCTGCCCTGAACGGGAGCACCTGTACGTCGATATTGGGCATCTCGGCCAGCGAGCACAGGTGCTCAAGTTGTTGCCTCATGACCTGCGGGCCGCCGATCATCTGCCGCAGCGCCGCCTCCCAGATCACCGCATGCACCCGCAGCGGGTTGCCACCATGCAGGCGCCGCTGACGGCGCACTCTCACGTCGACCAGGCGCTCGACTTCGTCGATCCGGTCGGGCGAGACGGCTGCGACCGAGAGGGCCCTCATGTACTCGGGCGTCTGGAACAAGCCTGGGATCAGAGCAAGCTGCCAAGTGCGCAGCCTGAGTGCCACGTCCTCCATGGCGATGTACTCGCGCAGGCTCCCTTGCGTCAGCGAGGTGGCCCACCAGCCCTTCGCCCTCCGCCGTTCCCGGTCCAGTTTTGCCAGCCGAAGCAGATCGTCCACCGTGTCCGGGCTGTCAACTCCGTACGCCGCGCATAGCGCCACGACATCCGGGTCCCGGAACGGAACCCAGCCATGCTCCATCTTGGCGACCTTGGCGGCCTGAGAACTGAGGGCCACCGCGGCCTGCGTCTGGTTCAGCCCGGCAGCTTCCCTGAAGCTCAGAAGCCGACCGCCCAACTGCCTTGCAAGGACCGTGGATACACGGTTTCCCCTGTCTGCTGGCGACTTCGGCACAGCCCAACACCTCCTGTGGTCGGTGACAGTCTCCAACCGGCGGCGGGAACCTCACAATCACTCCGATGGGGATATTTATCCCCGAGAGATTGTGTGCGGCACTCCAAGTCGCTACTTTCGGTACCGAGCCGCTCACAACGCGGTACCGCCACGGCGGAAGTGCACCGCCCTGCCCCGCGCCGAAATCGGCGCCCCGCAGGCTCGGCATCGCCACCGCCCCCTCATCGAGAGGTACGCGACCATGACCTCACCCCAGGAGAAGCCCCCCGTCCCCGAACCCATCCTCCGCGAGGACCGGCTCGACTTCACCCCGACCGCTGAGAGCGTCACCTTCTCCCGGCGCCGTACCGCGCGGCTCGTACGGGAGTGGGGGTATCCGGGGCTGGCCGGCGACGCGGCGTTGCTGGTCAGCGAGTTGGCGACCAACGCGTTACTGCACGGCGCCGTCCGGGGGCGGCTCTTCCGCGTCCACCTCACGCTCGGCACGGCCACGCTGCGTATCGCGGTCAGTGACCCGCGCGGTGAACGGCTGCCCGGTCTGCGCGAGGCCGCGGACGACGAGTGCTACGGGCGGGGACTCCTGATCGTCGCGCGGATCGCGGATCGCTGGGGCACCGAGCCGCGCACTGTCGGCAAGACCGTGTTCGCCGAACTCGCCCTGCGGCAGGGGCCGGACATGCCGATGGGCCCGCGCGAAAGACTTCGCACGGGCCCATCTCGTACAGCTACGCCCAGGTGATCAGGCACTTCGGCTGTTTCAGGATGACGGCGACATCCGCCTTCGTCGCGTACTTCCAAAAGGCACAGGCCGACAGCGAGTTCATCGGGTCGGCCTGCCTGCCTGCCCCACAACGAAGTCACCCGGCACCCGCACCGGCAGCGCACCGCGAGCGATGGCCGCTTTGCGGAACCTGGCGCCGCGTCTACCGGTTCCGACCGGGTGGACTGCTCGTCTCAGTGGACGAGAAAGCATCGGCCCTGCGGGCGAGAACCGTCCAAAACCGAGGCTGGCGCCCGGCGTCTCCTGCTTGCAACCATGGTCAGGACTGTAGGCGACATGAGGGAGAACGCGTGCGTCACCAGAATTATTTAAAGCGAATCAACCGGGATAATGTCAGCGAAAACATCGGCGAAGGAAGCCGTATCCACGCGAACTCCCTGAGACATGCGGATGAAGCCCCGGATTCCCTTCTCGCACTGCAAAGCGAAATAGGCAATGCTGCTGTTGTACAGATGCTTCGCCGGGCCGGGCATTCCGAAGTCCAGGGTGACACAGAGCCTGAGCCTCTGCGGACGAAGTCCGCCGGTATCGAGCAGCCCGTTGCGCAGCGCTCCGCCCGCGAGACCCCGGATGCCCTGCCGAGCGGGGAGAATCTGGAGGAGAGCAGCTGGCAGATTCCGTTCGCCAAAAAGTCGAAGGGACTGTCGTCCGACGCCAGGAAGGCGATCGAAAATGCTGTCGATGCCGCAGTCAGGGAGGGCCTGAAGGCCGCGGCGGAAGGGCGTCCGGTTCCTGATATCAATGTGGTCGGATACGGAAACGGCTCACGCCTCCCCGGCCGCGGAAGCCAGGCAGAAGAAACTGGAAAGGAACGCGCCTCCGCGGTCGAGACGAAGTTTCGCGATTCGCTCAAGGAGCGTAAAAACACGCTGGCGCCCACGGTTGCCCCCGATCACTTCTCCTTCGACAGTCGAGCCGCGAGCCGCGATGACCCCCACCCCGCCACGCGGGATGAAGGCCGCCTCGCCCACATCAACCTGCGTGAGTCCAATCAGTCGGTTCTGGGCGACGAGGGTAAAGACGCCGTGGCGAAATTTGTGCATGCCATCTGGCTGGGTCCCGAAATGGACGCCTACCTGGAGAGCAAAAAGAGCGGCAAAAGTGGCGGCGGCCTCAGCGGTACGGCGCGCACCAACCTCGAAGCATGGCAGGGCAAGGCGGCGGCCAGCGGATGGCGGCTGAAGGTGTGGAGCAACGCATCGGCAAGAGATGCCAACCAGGAGTTCTACGGAAAACTGCTCGACAAGGGATCGGTGGACATCGAAACCGTGGATGCAGAGATTTTCGACAAGGACCATTCAAAGGCCAAGGAGGTGATGCAGACAGCATTAGGGAAGAAGGTCTTCACGCTGGCTTCAGACGTGGCACGCTACGGAATCCTGTACCGCGAGGGCGGAGTCTACGTGGACGTGGACATTCACCCCGCCAAAGTCGAGCTGCCCCGCGAACTGACAGGGGACAAGGAAGGAGTTCCCTTCCTCGCACCAGAGCTGCAAGACTCGAAGCAGTACGAAAATGTGCTGGAAAAAGAAATCAATAGAAAGCGGATGGACGAGGGGGCTGCCCCGCTGGTCGCCGAAGACGCGGAGGCACTGAAAAGCGTCGTGGACAACCAATACGGCGCCGGCAAGCTGAATAATAACTTCATCGTCACACCGGCGGACTCCGCCTTCCTGCGCCGCCTGCTGGAGGGGCTGCCCGAAGCTTCGGATCTGAAAAACCTGACGACAGACAGCCTAAAGAAAAACGCTGCGGAAAAGACGGGCCCCAATTACATCCGGAACCACATAGAAAGCCACTTCAAGGATAAGAAGTCATGGCCTTTCGGGAAGCGCTGGGCGGACATGTTCAAGGAACGCAGGATCGTTGTCTCGAAGACCCACAGGCAAATCTGGGACCGTCTGCAATGGATCACCGCCGAAAGTGACATCACCGGGGAACAACGGGTGTCCGAGTAGACCGGCAGGTCGTCGACGCCCGCCAGGGCGGCTTCAAATTCCGGGCAGAATCGGGCTGTCGGCGATGCCCCGGATCGGGAGGGCGCGTTCGGGTGCGTTCGGGTGCGTCCAGGATTGCCCGGGTGGTCTTGGCGATGTCGTCCGCTCCCAACTGTCGCGCTTTCGGAAGCGCAGTCGTTGCACGGGCGTTGTCCTGGTCCTGCGCCCGTCCAGGCACCTCCCTCGTCATCGCCCCCGCACACGGACGGGCCCGCGCATCAATGTGCGCGGGCCCGTCGGTGAGGTGTGACCGGAGGACCGTCAGGCCCAGGTGATCAGGCGCTTCGGCTGTTCCAGGATCGCGGCGACGTCCGCCAGGACCTTGGAGCCGAGCTCGCCGTCGACCAGGCGGTGGTCGAACGACAGGGCCAGCGTGGTGACCTGACGGGGCTTCACCTTGCCCTTGTGGACCCACGGCTGGAGCTTGATCGCACCGACCGCCAGGATCGCGGACTCGCCCGGGTTCAGGATCGGGGTGCCCGTGTCGACGCCGAAGACACCGACGTTGGTGATGGTCACCGTGCCGCCCGCCATCGCGGCGGGGGAGGTCTTGCCCTCGCGGGCCGTGGAGACCAGCTCGCCCAGGGACGCGGCCAGTTGCGGGAGCGTCTGCTCGTGCGCGTCCTTGATGTTCGGCACGATCAGTCCGCGTGGGGTCGCGGCGGCGATGCCCAGGTTGACGTAGTGCTTCTGCACGATCTCCTGGTTCGCCTCGTCCCAGGCGGCGTTGACCTCCGGGTTCCGCTTGATCGCGACGAGGAGGGCCTTGGCGATGATCAGGAGCGGGTTGACCCGCACCCCCGCCATGTCCTTGTCCTCCTTGAGCTCCGCGACCAGCTTCATCGTGCGCGTCACGTCGACGGTGACGAACTCGGTGACGTGCGGAGCCGTGAACGCGCTGCCGACCATGGCCTGGGCGATGGCCTTGCGTACGCCCTTGACCGGGATGCGGGTCTCGCGGGCGCCCACCGTGGTGACGACGGCCGGAACCGAGGCCTCGGGAGCGGTCCCGGCCGCCGCCGGAGCGGCGGTCGGCGCCGGGGCCTGCGCCGGTACGGGCGTGGCCGCCGCGTGCACGTCCTCGCGGGTGATGATCCCGCCCTCGCCGGTCGGGACGACCGTCGCCAGGTCGATGCCCAGGTCCTTGGCCAGCTTGCGGACCGGCGGCTTGGCCAGCGGCCGGCTCTCCGGGACCACGGCGCCGTGGCCGTTCATCTCGCCCTGGATCGCCGCAGCGGCAGCCGGTACGGAAGTGGCCGCGCCCTTGCGGGCCCGCCGCTTGGTCGAACTCTCGGCCACGCCGTACCCGACCAGGACCGGCTGGCGGCCCTTCGGAGCCTCGGGCTCCGGTTCGGGCCGAGCCGCCGGGGCCGGAGCGGGGGCCGGCTCCGGAGCAGAGCCCGGGGCCACATCCACCGCGATGATCACCTGGCCGACGTCGACCGTCGTGCCCTCGGGGAAGCGCAGCTCGTGCACCACGCCGTCGAACGGGATCGGCAGCTCCACGGCCGCCTTCGCCGTCTCGACCTCGCACACGACCTGGCCGTCGGTGACGGTGTCGCCGGGCTGGACGTACCACTTGAGGATCTCGGCCTCGGTCAGTCCCTCGCCCACGTCGGGCATCTTGAACTCACGGAAGCGAGCAGCGTTGGAAGTGTCGGTCATCGTTGTCACGTCCCAGTCCTCAGTACGCCAGCGAGCGGTCGACGGCGTCGAGCACACGGTCGAGACCCGGCAGGTACTCGTCCTCCACCCGCGCCGGCGGGTACGGGGCGTGGTAGCCGCCGACCCGAAGCACCGGTGCCTCCAGGTGGTAGAAGCAGCGCTCGGTGATCCGGGCGGCGATCTCGGCCCCGGAGCCGTAGAACACCGGCGCCTCGTGGACCACGACGAGCCGGCCGGTCTTCTCGACCGAGCTCTGGATGGCGTCGAAGTCGATCGGGGACATCGAGCGCAGGTCCAGGACCTCGATCGACTTGCCCTCCTCCTGCGCGGCCGCGGCCGCCTCCAGGCAGACCTTCACCATCGGGCCGTACGCAACGAGCGTGAGGTCGGTGCCGGTACGGGCCACCGAGGCCTTGTGCAGCGGGCCGGGAATGGAGTCGGTCTCGACCTCGCCCTTGTCCCAGTAGCGGCGCTTCGGCTCGAAGAAGATGATCGGGTCGTCGCTCTGGACGGCCTGCTGCATCATCCAGTACGCGTCGCTCGCGTTCGACGGCGAGACCACCTTCAACCCCGCGACGTGCGCGAACAGCGCCTCGGGCGACTCGCTGTGGTGCTCGACCGCGCCGATGCCGCCGCCGTACGGGATGCGGATGACGACCGGCAGCTTGATCTTGCCGAGCGCGCGGGCGTGCATCTTGGCGAGCTGGGTGACGATCTGGTCGTACGCGGGGAAGACGAAGCCGTCGAACTGGATCTCCACGACGGGCCGGTAGCCGCGCAGGGCCAGGCCGATCGCGGTGCCGACGATGCCGGACTCGGCGAGCGGGGTGTCGATCACCCGGTCCTCGCCGAAGTCCTTCTGGAGCCCGTCGGTGATCCGGAAGACACCGCCCAGCTTGCCGACGTCCTCACCCATGATGAGGACCTTGGGGTCGGTGTCGAGCGCCTTGCGGAGCGACTCGTTGAGAGCCTTCGCAATGGACATCTTTTCCATGGCCATGGCTACTTGCCCTCCTCGGCGGTGTCTGCGAACGATGCCTGGTAGGCGGCGAACTGGGCGCGCTCCTCGTCGACGAGGGGGTTCCCGTCCGCGTAGACGTTGTCGAAGATCGCGATCGGGTCGGGGTCGGGCATCGCCCGTACCGCCTCGCGGACCCGCTTGCCGAGGGTCTCGCTCTCCTCGTCCAGCGCGGTGAAGAACGCCTCGTCGGCGGCGCCCTCCTTCTCCAGGTACCTGCGCAGCCGCAGGATCGGGTCCTTGGCCTCCCAGGAGGCCCGCTCCTCGTCCGCCCGGTACTTCGTCGGGTCGTCGGAGGTGGTGTGCGCGCCCATCCGGTAGGTGAACGCCTCGACGAGCGTGGGCCCCTCGCCCCGGCGGGCCCGCTCCAGCGCCGACCTGGTCACGGCCAGGCAGGCGAGGACGTCGTTGCCGTCGACCCGGACACCGGGGAAGCCGAAGCCCTGCGCACGCTGGTAGAGCGGGACGCGGGTCTGCTTCTCGGTCGGCTCGGAGATCGCCCACTGGTTGTTCTGGCAGAAGAAGACGACCGGGGCGTTGTAGACCGCGGAGAAGGTGAAGGACTCGGCGACGTCCCCCTGGCTGGAGGCGCCGTCGCCGAAGTACGCGATCACGGCCGAGTCCGCGCCGTCCTTGGCGACGCCCATGGCGTAGCCGGTGGCGTGCAGGGTCTGCGAGCCGATGACGATCGTGTACAGGTGGAAGTTGTTGGTGTTCGGATCCCAGCCGCCGTGGTTCACGCCGCGGAACATTCCGAGCAGGTTGGTCGGGTCGACCCCCCGGCACCAGGCGACGCCGTGCTCGCGGTAGGTCGGGAAGACGTAGTCGTCGTCCCGCAGGGCCCGGCCGGAGCCGATCTGGGCGGCCTCCTGGCCGAGCAGCGACGCCCACAGGCCCAGCTCGCCCTGGCGCTGGAGGGCGGTGGCCTCGGCGTCGAAGCGGCGGGTCAGGACCATGTCCCGGTACAGGCCGCGCAGCTCTTCCGCGGTCAGGTCGATCGAATAGTCCGGATGCTCCAGCCGCTCGCCCTCGGGCGTCAGCAGCTGTACGAGCTCGGGCTCGGAACTCTGTGGCGTCTTCGCGGACGTCTTCGCGGTCGTTTTCACGGCGCTGGTCCGCTTGCTGCTGCGTCGCGGTTTGCGCGCGGCAGTGCTCTCCACGGTCACGTGCGTGCTCCTCCGTCGGTCCGGCCCCCGGGGTCTGCCGGGAAGCCAGTGCGGCTCGCCTGTGTCCGTACCCGTGCACGGGGTGGGTGCCGCTCGGTCCGGGAACAGGCGTGACAGGTGCCCCGGCGAGCGCCCTGCCGAATGCACGTTACCCAGTACGCCGCAGAACTGCGAAACCCTATCTGACCTGCGATTTTGCTTGGATTTCCAAGTAAATCGAAAAAGTCGGGAACTCTCGCTGGTCACAGCACTGGTAACAGCCTCGCAGGCCGCCGGAACAACGGCACGTTATCCCGCCGTTCGGCGGCAGGGAAGAGGTGAGTGTGTGAGACTGCGTTTTGTGAGCGAACAAGGAAAAATCACCGTTTTTCTGTTGGACGACCACGAAGTCGTCCGGCGCGGAGTCCATGAACTGCTCTCTTCCGAGGACGACATCGAGGTCGTCGGCGAGGCCGGCACCGCGGCGGACGCACTGGTCCGCATCCCCGCGACCCGGCCCGACGTGGCGGTGCTCGACGTACGGCTGCCGGACGGCAGCGGGGTGGAGGTCTGCCGCGAGGTCCGCTCAAGGGACGAGAACATCAAGTGCCTGATGCTCACCTCGTACGCCGACGACGAGGCGCTCTTCGACGCGATCATGGCGGGTGCGTCGGGATACGTGCTGAAGGCGATCCGGGGCAACGAACTGCTGAGCGCGGTACGTGACGTGGCGGCCGGGAAGTCGCTGCTGGACCCGGTGGCGACCGCGCGGGTGCTGGAGCGGCTGCGGGACGGCAAGAAGGGCCGGGGCGAGGACAAGCTCGCCGGCCTCACCGAGCAGGAGCGCAAGATCCTCGACCTGATCGGCGAGGGCCTGACGAACCGGGTGATCGGCGAACGGCTGCACCTCGCCGAGAAGACGATCAAGAACTACGTCTCCAGCCTGCTCTCCAAGCTGGGCATGGAACGGCGCTCGCAGGCCGCCGCGTACGTGGCCAGGCTCCAGGCGGAGAAGCGCTGAGGAGCACATCACCGAGGGGCCGAGGAGCGCCGGGAAGCCGGTGATCTTCGGGACTTTGGTCCCGGATCAACCGGGGCCGCAGCCTCTTTCCGCGACCTCCCCGGTGGCGGAGAGTGGAGGTCATGTCCTCCGAGGAACTCCAGGCGATCGAACTTCTCGGCCGTGTCCGGTACGGCCGGCTGGCGACCAGCATGCGGGCCCTTCCCTTTCTGTCGGTGGCCCGGCACGTCGTGATCGACGGGCATGTGGTCCTGCGGATGCACAGCGGTTTCGGGTATCACAACGCGTGCGACGGCACGGTCGTGGCGTACGGCGCGGACAACTTCGACACCGCCGCCCAGGGGGCCGGCAACGACCTGTGGGCCGTGCAGTTCACCGGCACCGCCGAGATCGTGCACCCCTCGGCCGACCGGCGCGAACTGTTCGGCGAGGGTCCCGCCCGGGTGAACGGGGAGCCCTTCGACCCGGCGTACCTCAGGATCGAGCCTCACTTCGTCTCTGTGCACACTCTGGACTTCAACGCAAGTCAGACGATCGGCCACACAGCGTGATCTAACATCTGGTGAGTGCTGCGCTCATTTGTCACCCTTCCGTCCGCTTCGCCGGCCGGCGGGGTCCGGTTCCCTTCCGTGCCCGTTCCGCCCGTCTCCCCGGTGGACCGGGCGTTGTTCCCCTCCGTGCCCGTTCCGCCCGTCTCCCCGGTGGACCGGGCGTTGTTCCCCTCCGCACCACCGCCGCCCGTGTCCCCGGTCGACCGGGCCCGCTTCCCGTCCGTGCCACGGCAGCCGCCCGTGCCGCCGGTGCCACCCGTGAACGAGGTGCTGCGCCACTACCCGGACGCCGGTGAACCCCTGAGCTGCAAGCCCATCACCAAGGGCCTGCTCAACCACGGCTACCGCGTCTCCACCACCCGCGGCTCGTACTTCCTCAAGCATCACCTCGACGACTCCACCGGCGACCGCGCCACGATCGTCCGCCAGCACCGCGCCACCCAACGGCTCCAGTCGCTGGGCGTGCCCGTCGCCCCGCCCGTGCAGGACACGGAGGGCGACACGGTCACGGAGATCGGTGGCCGGTGCTACGCCCTGCACCCCTGGGTGGAGGGACTGCACCGGGCGGGCGCCCAGCTCACCACCGCCCAGTCGGAGCGGCTCGGGACGCTGCTCGGGACGGTGCACACCGGGCTGGAACAGGTCATGGGCCCGTGCACCGGACCCGCGCACCCCACCTGCGGTCACCGGAGCGCCGATCCCGGCGACACCTTCGCGCTCATCGACGACCTGCTGACGGCCACCCGCCGGCGCCGCCCCCGGGACTGCTTCGACGAGCTGGCCGAGCACCGCCTGCTGGAGCGGCGCACCCTGCTGGAACGTCACGCCGACCGCAGACCCCCCACCCCCGGCGCCCCGGCCACGGGCTGGGTGCACGGCGACTTCCACCCGCTGAACGTCCTGTACCGGGGCACCGACCCGGTCGCGATCCTCGACTGGGACCGGCTGGGGGTCCAGCCGAGGGCGGAGGAGGCGGTACGGGCCGCGGCGATCTTCTTCGTACTGCCGGCCGGGGAGCTGGAGCTGGAGAAGGTACGGGCGTACGCGCGGGCCTACCGGCTGGCGGCCGGGGCCGGGGCGGCCGAACTGGCCGCCGCGGTGCACCGGGTGTGGTGGGAGCGGCTCAACGACTTCTGGATACTGCGCTGGCGGTACTGCCTGGACGACCGAAGGGCCGACCCGCAGTTCCCTGCGGTGTCGGCCCTGGCGGTCTGGTGGACGCGCGAGTACGAGAGGGTGCGCGAGGCGTTCACGGACTGAGCGCGCCCGTGAACGGCCGAGTCAGCGGGTGATCACGGGGTTGATCACGGGGTTGATCACGGGGTTGATCACGGGGTTGATCACGGGGTTGATCACGGAGTTGATCACGGGGTGGCGCCCGTACCGGCCGCCGCGGACGCTCCGGCCGCCGCGGACGTACCGGTGGTGGCACCACCGTCGGCCGTGCCGGTGCCGCCGTCTGCCGTGCCCGTGCCGCCGTCCTCCGTGCCGGTGCCGCCGTCCTCGTTACCCGTACCGCCGTCCTCCGTACCGGTACCGCCGTCCTCCGTGCCCGTGCCGCCGTCCTCCGTGCCTCCGGTGGCCGGGGTGGACGGCTTGTTCGACGGCGGCGGGGAGGGCTGGGTCGGGGTGGTCGACGGGGAGTAGGTCCGCGAGGGCGGGGTGTCCTGCTGGTTGCCGGTGGAGTTCCCCGGCAGCTCGGTCTCCTGGCTCTCCTCGTCGGTCGGCCCGGACGAGCTCTTCTCCGGGGACGGCGAACTGGAGACCTTGTCGGGCTTCTCCTCGGGCTTCGAGCCGGTGTCGTTCGCGGCGTTGACCGCGATGGCGACACCCGTGCCGATCGCGATCAGCGCGAGCACGATGAACAGCCACAGCTTGCCGCGGCCGCCACCGCCGTTGCTCCCGCCCTCGTAACCGCCGTCGTCGGGGTTCATCGGCGGCAGGATCGGGCCCTGCGAGGTGTCCCCGTGCGGCGGGTGGCCCATCGCCATCGTGCCCCCGGCCATGCCCATGGCCGGGGTGTGTCCGCCTTCGTGCATCGCGACCGGGCCGGTGTTCCACGTACCCGTGTGGCCGCCCTGCACCTGAAGCATCTGGAGGCTGTACTGGACGAGGCCGCGCATCTCCTCGGCGCTCTGGAACCGGTCGTCCGGGTCCTTCGCGAGGGAGCGCATGACCATCCCGTCCAGCTCCGGCGGCACCGCGCCCAGGACCTCGGACGGCGGGACCGGAATGTCCTGGACGTGCTGGTACACGACGGAGAGCGGCGTCTCACCCGTGAACGGGGGCCGCATGGCCAGGAGTTCGTACAGTAGGCAGCCGGTGGCGTAGAGGTCGGAACGGTGGTCGACGGCCTTGCCGAGCGCCTGCTCCGGGGAGAGGTACTGCGGCGTGCCCATGACCATGCCGGTCTGGGTCATCGTCGACTGCGCGCCGTGCAGCGCACGGGCGATGCCAAAGTCCATCACCTTGACCGCACCGGAGTTGGTGATGATCACGTTGGCCGGCTTGATGTCACGGTGCACGATGCCGTGCTGGTGCGAGTACGCGAGCGCTTCCAGCACACCCGAGACGATGATCAGGGCCTGCTCGGGCGGCGGCGCCTCGGCACTGATCAGCAGGTCGCGGATGGTCCGGCCCTCGACCAGCTCCATCACGATGTAGGGGACGGTCGCCCCGCCCACGACGTCCTCGCCGGAGTCGTACACGGCGACGATCGCGTGGTGGTTGAGCCCGGCGACCGACTGCGCCTCGCGCGTGAACCGGGCCTTGGAGACCGGGTCCTCGGCAAGATCGGAACGCAGGAGCTTCACCGCGACCGTGCGCCCGAGCCTGACGTCCTCCGCCGCGAAGACCTCCGCCATTCCGCCCCGGCCGAGGCGGTGGGTCATCCGGTAGCGCCCGTCACCGACAACACCGCCGATGCCCCAGGAGTCGGTGCCATCCGAAACTCCGCCGCCGTTTGCTTCGGAATCGGGTGCCATCAGTCCTCGCCGTCGTATCTGTCCGCGCGTCCGCGGGTTCTCACGGTGCCTAGCTGCATTGCCACATCACGCTACAGCCTCTTCCGGACACACCGTTTCCGAGAGGGACCGGTCATCCAACCGCCCGGCGTGCCGTCCACGCAAATTTCATGCGGGTCCTGTAACGCTTCCGAGACGCTTCTTGTGCGTACGGTCACGGAACGGGCACCCGGCTTGACGTGTCGTACCCCTCGGGCAGACTTGGCGCGTAATGGATGATCGCGTGAGTCGCGCGCCGAGGGGGAGCAAGTCATGAGCCAGGACGGCGCACACGGCGCTCAGGGTCGCTATGCGGGCGGTTCGGTCGCCGGCGGACGCTACCAGCTTCGCGACCTGCTCGGTGAGGGCGGGATGGCGTCCGTATACCTGGCGTACGACACCGCCCTGGACCGCCAGGTCGCAATCAAGACACTCCACACGGAGCTGGGGCGCGAGCAGTCCTTCCGCGAGCGGTTCCGGCGCGAGGCACAGGCCGTCGCCAAGCTGCAGCACACCAACATCGTCTCGGTCTTCGACACCGGCGAGGACGAGCTCGGCGGCGCGCTGATGCCGTACATCGTCATGGAGTACGTGGAGGGGCAGCCGCTCGGCTCCGTGCTCCAGACCGACATCCAGAACCACGGCGCGATGCCGGCCGACCGGGCGCTGAAGGTGACGTCCGACGTGCTGGCCGCGCTGGACACCAGCCACGAAATGGGCCTGGTCCACCGCGACATCAAGCCCGGCAACGTGATGATGACCAAGCGCGGCGTCGTGAAGGTCATGGACTTCGGCATCGCCCGCGCCATGCAGTCGGGCGTCACGTCGATGACGCAGACCGGCATGGTCGTCGGCACCCCGCAGTACCTCTCCCCCGAGCAGGCCCTCGGCCGCGGCGTGGACGCCCGCTCCGACCTGTACTCGGTCGGCATCATGCTCTTCCAGCTGCTGACCGGGCGGATCCCGTTCGACGCGGACTCCCCGCTGGCCATCGCGTACGCACACGTCCAGGAGGAGCCGGTCGCGCCCTCCACCATCAACCGGTCGATCACCCCGGCGATGGACGCGCTGGTCGCCCGAGCGCTGAAGAAGAACCCGAACGAGCGCTTCCCGAGCGCGGCGGCGATGCAGGACGAGATCGCCCGCGTGCTGGCCGCGAGCGGCTCCACGGGCGCTCCGGTGATCGTCGCGGGCGGCGGCGCCCCGGCGAACAGCGGCTCGGGCGTCGGCTCGGCGGTCTTCCCGCCGGTCGACCAGTCCGGCGGCATGCCCCAGAGCGTCCAGACGCCCTACCAGCCCGGCCCGTACCAGTCGGGCCCGTACGGCCCGGCGACCCCGGCTCCCACGCCGGCACCGTCGTACGGCTACCCGCAGTCGGCCCAGCAGTACCAGAGCCAGGTCCCGGCCCAGCAGACCCCGCCGCCCTACACGATCTCCCCGCAGACCCAGCCGCAGACGCACGCCGGCTCGGGCGGGGGCGGCTCCAAGCGGAGCATGCCGGTCGTCGTGGGCTCGATCGTGGTCGCCCTGATCGCGATAGGCGGACTGATCACGGTCCTCTCCCTCAAGGGCTCGGACGAGAAGGACGACCCCACGGCCGGCCAGTCCCCCGCCGGCGAGCACAAGGATCCGGAGCGGAACCGGACGATGAAGACCGAGAAGTGCACCGACGCCATGGAGGACAGCGACGACCCGAACAAGGTCGACGCACCGAACTTCCTGTACAAGGACATCCTCTCCGCGCGAGCGTGCGCGGACGCGGCGGGCTGGACCATCAAGCCGATCAAGGTACCGGGGAACACCTACGCGGAGGACCAGGTCATCGACCAGTTCCCGACCACCGGTACCGCGGTGCCGAAAGAGGGAGCCCACTTCGAGCTGCGCATCGCCACGGGCGACCCGGCCTGATCCAGGCTCGTACCGGGGGCGAAGGGCGAAGAACGGGCTCGCACGAGGAACAGGTCCGGGCTCGCGCGGGGGATGAGCCGTGGCTCGTGAGAGGGATGAGTCGTGGCTCGCGCGGGGGATGAGTCGTGGCTCGTGCGGTGACCGTGGTGACGGGCTCGTGCGGTGGCTGAGGTGACGGGCTCGTACGAGGGATGAGCCGTGGCTCGTGCGGTGGCCGAGTGACGGGTCGACAGGTGTGGGGGGCCGATTTTCCGGACGTCGCGCGCCGGGTGAGGGCCGTGCTCCGGGGGTCCGGGCATCGAGATGCCGGACATACCGTCACATGTGACGCTGAGCCCATGTCTCCAGGGCTTCTGTCTTCACACCCCACGAGATGCGTGGCCTGCCTGGTACTGACGGCGGGCGCGGCACTGGGGGCCGCTGCGGGCGAGGTACAGGCCGGGCAGCGGGTGCCGGGTGGGGCGGTGGGGCAGTTCAGTGCCCCGGTGGCGCCGCCCGCGCACACCTCGGGCGGGCCCTCGGCGCGGGCCTCCGGCGATCCGGGTGCCGGTCCGCCGGCCGGGAAGTCGGACACGAAGCCGCACGACAAGTCGGACGGCAAGTCGAACGACAAGTCGGACGGGAAACCGGACGGGAAACCGGACGGAAAGTCGGCTGCCCCTTCGGTCACGCCCTCGACCGCGTCGACGGCCGTTCCCCCGGACGGCGGATCGGCCGCCCCCGCGCCTCCGGGGTCTGCGTTGCCGTCCGCCCCGGCCTCCGGTTCCCCTGCCGACCCCGAACCCGGCTCGGACTCCACGGCGGCCTCCGCCACCCCCGCCCCGTCCGACGACTCGGGCTCAGGCTCCGACGCGGAGCCGCCGGTCGCCGACGCGGAGTCCCCACTGGCTGGGCGGGAGGCCGGGGAGGGGCGGTCGCGGCCCGGGCGACAGCTCTCACCGTGGGAGCTCGCACACACGGACGGTACGTTCCAGAGGCCCGACGCGTCCCCGGCCGCCAGCGATCCGGCGTCCGTGCCGGTACCGGCGGAGACACCCGGGGTGAGTACATCCGCCGGCGCCGACCCGCTCACGCCGCAGGCCCTGGACACGCCGACCGTGCGCCGGGTGAAACAGGTCTCACTGGGCGCGGGAATCGCGCTGATCGGGATGGGGCTGGGCTTCCTGGCTTTCCGCATGCGCCGGGCCGACTGAGCCGTCCCGGGCCGTGTCACCAGCGCCCGCGCACCCCTCGGAGGGATTTGCGTGAAGCGACATACTCGGTATACATACTGAGTATGTCGATCCGCCACGGGCTGCTGTCCCTTCTGGAGCGGGGGCCCAGATACGGCTCCCAGCTACGTACCGAATTCGAGTCGCGCACCGGCTCCACCTGGCCGCTCAACGTCGGCCAGGTGTACACGACACTCAGTCGGCTGGAGCGCGACGGCCTGGTCGTCCAGGACGACGAGGACGACCAGGGGCACGCCCTCTACGCGATCACCGACGACGGACGCACCGAGCTGCGGAGCTGGTTCGAGACGCCCGTCGACCGCAGCAACCCGCCCCGCGACGAGCTGGCCATCAAGCTCGCCATGGCGGTCGGCGCGCCCGGGGTCGACATCCGTGCCGTCATCCAGTCCCAGCGCCACCACACCCTGAAGGCGATGCAGGACTACACGCGCCTCAAGGCGCAGTCGCTCAGCGACGTCCCGGCCAACCGGGACGAGGTCGCCTGGCTGCTGGTGCTGGAACAGCTGATCTTCCAGGCGGAGGCCGAGGCACGCTGGCTGGACCACTGCGAGACCCGGTTGATCCGCCTCGCCGACGCCGCCGCCACGGAGCCGGACCCCGAAGTCCGTACGACCGGACGCACCACGGCCCGCCTCGCCCTCCCGCGCAGCCGGCGCTGAGCACACGCCGCACACCGCACACCACGCACCACGCACCACATCGCAGCAGGCGCCGAACGCACACGCACTCCGCCCGCCGCACACCGCAGCCGGCACCGACCACCGCCGGCGCGGAATCCGGGCCACAGGCCACCCGCGTACGCACCGGACACCGGCACGGTCCGCCACGGACCGCTCGGCCGTACCGACTCCGTCGCCCCACACACCCGTTCCGAGGGGGAACCGCTCACCATGTCCTCGCACGTCCCGCCCCGATCCGCGGCGCCGACCGGCGCACCCATACCGGCCGGCGCACCGGTCCTCGAACTCCGGGCGCTCACCCGCACCCATGGCTCCGGCATCGCCGAGGTACACGCCTTGCGCGGCATCGACCTCGCCGTGCACGCCGGTGAGCTCGTCGCCGTGATGGGCCCGTCCGGTTCCGGCAAGTCGACCCTGCTGACCATCGCGGGCGGTCTCGACACCGCTACCAGCGGCCAGGTCGTCATCGAGGGCCAGGACATCTCCGGGCTCGGCCGCAAGGGCATCGCCGCCCTGCGCCGCCGCAGCGTCGGCTACGTCTTCCAGGACTACAACCTGATCCCCGCGCTCACCGCCGCCGAGAACATCGCCCTGCCGCGCGAGCTGGACGGCGTCTCCGTGCGCAAGGCCCGCAAGGAGGCCCGGGCGGCGCTGGAGGAGATGAAGCTGCTGGAGATCGCGGACCGCTTCCCGGACGAGATGTCCGGCGGCCAGCAGCAGCGGGTCGCGATCGCCCGCGCGCTGGTGGGGGACCGGCGTCTGGTGCTCGCCGACGAGCCGACCGGAGCGCTCGACTCCGAGACCGGCGAGAAGGTGCTCGCGCTGCTGCGCAACCGCTGCGACCAGGGCGCGGCCGGTGTGATGGTGACGCACGAGCCGCGGTACGCGGCCTGGGCGGACCGGGTCGTGTTCCTCCGGGACGGTTCGATCGTCGACCAGACGCTCACCGCCGACGCCGACTCGCTCCTCACCTCCGAGGCCGCGAAGTGAACGTCTTCACCGGCTGGCGCGCCGCCCTGCGGATAGCCCGGCGCGACGCGATGCGGTTCAAGGGCCGCAGCGCACTGGTGGTCGCGATGATCGCCGTACCGGTGGTCGGCGTCACCGCCCTCGACGTGACGTACAACAGCGTGTCACCGACCACGGCCGAGCAGCTGACGGCAGACATGGGCGCCGCCGACGCGCTCTACAGCGATGCGGAGATCGGCCCCATCGAGCAGTTGCCCGCCGGGGACCGGTACGAGCAGGTCGACGAGAACGCGCCGCTGGACGAGAACGCCCCGCCGATCGACATGAGCACCACGTTCCCCAAGGGCTCGCGCGCGATCAGCATCCAGTCCGTCCCGGCGAGCGTCACCACCGAGTACGGCATCGCCGACACCGACATCAACGAGTTCCAAACCTCGGACGAGCTGGCCCGCGGCAGGATCGAACTCGTACGCGGTGAGTTCCCGCACGGCAGGAACGAGCTGGCGGCCACCGAACCGTTCCTGAAGTCGACCGGCCTGCACGTCGGGTCGGTGACCACCGTGCGCAACTTCGGCATGAAGTACCGGATCACCGGTGTGGTCGAGCAGCCCGACTCGCTCAACACCAAGGCGCTCTACGCCGACCCGGGAGCGGTCATCGCCCCGTGGCAGGCCAAGGCCGACCACGACAAGAAGGTGCTGCCGCCGAACACCCGTACCAAGGACTGGCTGGTCAAGGGCCCCGAAGGAGTGGGGGTGACCTGGCCCGACGTCATGGCGGCCAACAAGTCCGGCGTCGTCGTCACCTCCCGTCAGCTCGTCCTCGACCCGCCGCCGGACTCCGAGGTCCCGCTGGCCAGGAAGGGCGTCGAACCGTACCAGGACAGCTCCGAGGGAGAGCCGAGCGCGCCGCTCATCACCGTGATCGCCATGGCGGTCCTGGAGATCGTGCTGCTCGCCGGCCCGGCCTTCGCTGTCGGTGCGCGCCGATCACGCCGTCAGCTCGGTCTGCTCGGGACCTGCGGCGGGGACCGGCGCCATGTCCGGGCCGTGGTGCTCGGCGGTGGGCTGGTGCTCGGCACCATCGGAGCCGTGACCGGTGTGGTGGTCGGGCTGGTGGCCACCACGGTGTTCCGCCCGATGATCGAGGCTTGGGCCGGGCGCCGCTTCGGCTCCCTCACCCTGGACCCGATGGAGATGCTGCTCATCGCGGTGATCGGCCTGGTCACCGGCCTTCTCGCGGCCTTCGCCCCGGCGATCGTGGCGAGCCGGCAGTCCGTGCTGGAGTCGCTCACCGGACGCCGCGGCGTCCGCCGCTCCTCCCGCGTGATGCCGGTCCTGGGCGCCTGTGTACTGGCCGTCGGATGCGCCGTCGCCATCTACGGCGGCACCAGCGGGAACTCCTCGCTGGTCGCCGGCGGCTCGGTGACCGCCGAGCTCGGGCTGCTCGCCTGCATCCCGGTGATCGTCGGCTTCCTCGGGCGGCTCGGCCGCGGGCTTCCGCTCTCCCCCCGGCTGGCGCTGCGCGACGCGGCCCGCAACCGTGGCCGTACCGCCCCCGCGGTCGCGGCCGTGATGGCGGCGGTCGCCGGATCGGTCGCCATCGCCACGTACATGTCGAGCACCAAGGCCGAGTCCGAGTTCGACTACTCCCCCACCCTGACCCAGGGAACCGTCGTCCTCTCCGTCTCCTCCTACAACACCGAGAAGGCCATCCAGATCCCGCAGGCACGGGCCGCCGTCGAACGGAGCATGGCCGTCACCGGCGGGCACGCCGACTTCCGGCGGGTCTGGGCGGGCAGCGACTGCGACATCTACGGCGAAGACGAGAACAGCTGCGGCTCGCTCGAACTGGTCAGGCCCCCCGGCAAGGACCGCGTCTGCCCGCTCACCGACAAGGGTGCCAAGCAGCTCGCCGCCCGGCTCTCCTCCGACGAGCACAGGAAGCTGATGCGTTCCCCCGCCTGCCTCGCGGGCGGGACGTCGGGCGTCTTCAACACCGGTGAGAACGGCATCGTCGTGGCGGACGAGGACATACTCAGCACCTATGTGAAGCTCGACGACCCCGCGGCCGCCGAGGCACTGGCGGCGGGCACACCGGTACTGCTCAACGAGGTGTTCGCGAAGAACGGCGAGGTCAGCATCAAGGCGGCCCACCGTTACAACAAGGAGGACAAGAAGAACTGGAAGCTGCACCCCGGAAAGGCCCGGACCACCACCGACAAGCTGAAGGCGTACGTCGCACCCGCGAAGTACGCCGCCACCCCCGGGATCAACATGATCCTCCCGCGGCAGACCGCGGAACGGCTCGGCCTGCACACTGCGGAGAGCGGCAGCGTGTACTCCGTCGCGCACGCGCCGACCGAGGCCGAGCAGCAGCAGGCCTTCGGCGCGATCGAGCAGGCCGGCGGCGGTGCCTGGGTGCAGTCCGAGTCCGGCCCCGACGGGCGCGTGGACGCCATGCTGCTGATCCTGACCCTGTTCGCCGGAATGGTGACGCTGGGCGCCGCCGCGATCACGACGGGGCTCGCCAAGGCGGACGCGGAGGCCGACCTCAACACGCTCAGCGCGGTGGGTGCGCCCCCGGGTGTGCGACGGAAGCTGTCGGGCTTCCAGTGCGTGGTGGTGGCGCTCACGGGTGTGGTCCTCGGCACGCTGGCGGGACTGGTGCCGGCGGTGGCGCTGCGGCTGGTCGATCTGCGCCTGGCGTTGCAAGAGATGCGGCTGGAGCCCACGGAGTCGGCGTACACACCGATCGAGCTGCCCTGGGCCACGCTCGCCCTGCTGGTGGTGGGCGTCCCGCTGCTGGCCGGTCTGCTCGCGGCGGCACTCACCCGCTCACGCCTCGCGCTGGCACGGAGAGCCGGCTGACGGCGAGCCGGACGACGGCAGGCCGGACGACGGCAGAGACGGTGCCGTGCTTGCCGTGGGCGGCGCGGTCGGGTGGGCCGACCGGCTGACTCGGTGCCCCCGTGGACGGTGGATCAACCGTTTACGGGGGCACCACAGTGTCGTACGGCAGCTGTGCGAGACAATGGCGCCATGGAGATGCCGAGGAATGAACGGTCGCAGGAGCACCCCCAAGTCCTCGTGGTGGGGCAGGACGGCATGGCGATCGGCGGCGGCGGTGGCACTGACGACGAATCGCGTGAGGTCCCGGTGACGGAGATGGTCGAACAGCCCGCGAAGGTCATGCGCATCGGCAGCATGATCAAGCAGCTCCTGGAGGAGGTCAGGGCGGCTCCTCTCGACGAGGCGAGCCGGGTCAGGCTCAAGGAGATCCACGCCAGCTCGGTGAAGGAGCTGGAGGACGGCCTCGCGCCGGAGCTGGTGGAGGAGCTGGAGCGGCTCTCTCTGCCGTTCACCGAGGAGTCGGTGCCCTCCGAGGCGGAACTCCGGATCGCCCAGGCACAGTTGGTGGGCTGGCTGGAGGGCCTGTTCCACGGCATCCAGACGGCACTGTTCGCCCAGCAGATGGCGGCCCGGGCCCAGCTGGAACAGATGCGCCGCGCCCTCCCGCCGGGCAGCGTCCATGAGGAAGAGGACGGCAGCGGTGACCCGCACGGGGCCATCCGGTCGGGTCCGTACCTCTAGACCCCCCGTTCCCGCACCCGCGGGACACCTGGCCGTACGCACCTGACAGCGAGCGACACCGAGGCCCGGCACACATGGTCGACGACCTGTGCGCCGGGCCTTTCCACGCGCTGCGGGGCGGTCCGGGACAGGAGCGGAGGGCGGGCGGGGCGGGCGGGGCGACGAGGCAGCCAGCGGGCCGGGGGACGGAGCGGCCAGCGAGACGGGCCGGGACGGGCCGGGCCGGGGGACGGACGGGCCGGGGGACGGACGGGCCGGGGTCCAGGCCCGGACACCAGCCGCAGACCACCCCGTCAGGCCGCCAGACCCGGGCATCAGCCCGTCGGGGCCTGCAGCAGCACCTTTCCGACATGCGCGCTGGACTCCAGTACCCGGTGGGCCTCGGCGGCGTCCGGCATCGGCACGATGCGGTCCACGACCGGCCGCACGACCCCGTCCGCGATCAGCGGCCAGACGTGCTCGCGCACGGCGGCGACGATGGCGGCCTTCTCGGCGAGCGGGCGGCCCCGCAGCGAGGTCGCAGTGACGGCGGCCCGCTTGTTCAGCAGGGCGCTCAGATTCAGCTCGCCCTTGACGCCACCCTGAAGACCGATGATGGCCAGCCTGCCGTTGACGGCGAGCGCCTGCACATTCCGGTCGAGGTACTTCGCGCCGACGATGTCGAGAATGACATCCGCACCGGTCCCGTCGGTCGCCTTGCGCAGTTCCTCGACGAAGTCCTGCTCCCGGTAGTCGATCAGGATGTCGGCCCCGAGTTCCGCGCAGCGCGCCAGCTTCTCCGGCCCCCCGGCGGTGACCGCGACCCGCGCGCCCACGGCCTTGGCGAGCTGGATCGCCATCGTGCCGATGCCGCTGGACCCACCGTGCACCAACAGCGTCTCGCCGGGGCGCAGATGGGCCACCATGAAGACGTTGGACCAGACCGTGGCCGCCACCTCGGGCAGCGCCGCGGCCAGGGCCGGTTCGATGCCGTCCGGCACGGGCAGCAGCTGCCCGGCCGGCACCGCGACCTTCTCCGCGTAGCCGCCGCCCGCGAGCAGCGCACACACCTCGTCGCCGACCGCCCAGCCGGTGACACCGGGTCCGATCGCCGAGATACGGCCCGAGCATTCGAGGCCGGGGTACGGGGACGCGCCGGGCGGCGGGTTGTAGAACCCCTGCCGCTGCAACACGTCGGCGCGATTGACCGCGCTGGACACGACATCGACGAGGACCTCGCCCTCGCCGGCTACCGGATCGGGCACCTCGGCCCAGACGAGTGCTTCGGGGCCGCCCGGTTCAGGGATTGTGATCGCATACATGGCGCGAGGCTACTCCGTGGCAGATGGAGGACCACGGAAGACGCCGCACGGAACGAGGCGGACCGCATGTGGGACGGGCGTGGTGCGGGTTCGACCGGGCGTGAGACCGGCCGGACGCGAGGTGGGGCAAGGTGAGCCGGACGTGCGGCGGGACGCCGCCGGACGCGAGGCAGGACGGCCGGATCAGCCCCGCGGGCGCGGCAGGCCGGATCAGTCCCGTGGGCGCGGCAGGCCGGTGGACGGGCCGTCGGACGGCGATGGGTTCGAGGCGCGCACGATGGTGATCAGACGGTCCGTCAACTGCAACGGGCTGGCCGCCGGATCGTCGTATCCCAGCAGTCGGTGCCCCCGCAGCACGCTGACGACGAGATCATCGGTCTCCCGGACGCTCTTGCCCACCTCGGCCTTTATCACCGGCCGTTCGACGAGATCGAGCCCGCTGCCCTGCTGGATCAGGTCCTCCATCACCGTGCCCGCGCTGGGGCTGAGGACCGAGAGACCCAGCAGTCGGCCCGCCGCACTCGCACTGGTGATCACCGCGTCGGCACCGGACTGCCGGAGCAACGGGGCGTTCTCCTCCTCGCGCACCGCCGCGACGATCTTCGCGCCACGGTTGAGCTGTCGGGCCGTCAGCGCCACCAGCACGGCCGTGTCGTCGCGCTGGGTCGCGATGATGATCTGACGCGCCTTCTGGAGCTCGGCACGCAACAGCACCTCACTGCGCGTCGCATCGCCCACCACACCGACGAACCCTTCGGCGTTGGCGATCTCGATCACCTTGGTCGCCGGGTCGACGATGACGATCTGTTCCTTCTTCAGGCCGGTGGCACACAGGGTCTGGATGGCCGAACGGCCCTTCGTCCCGAAGCCGACGACAACGGTGTGATCACGCAAGTTGGTTCTCCAACGCTTCAGCCGAAAGTCCTCGCGGGTCCGTTCGGTGAGGACCTCAAGAGTGGTGCCGACCAGGATGATCAGGAAGAGCACCCGCAGTGGCGTCACGAGCACCACATTGGTGAGCCGGGCGGCGTCCCCGTACGGAGTGATGTCGCCGTAGCCGGTGGTGGAGAGGGTGACCGTCGCGTAGTACACCGCGTCCAGCAGATCGACGTTGCCGTCGGCCGCATCGTGATAGCCACCACGGTCCATCCAGACGATCAGCACCGTCGCGGCGAGCACCAGCAGCGCCATCATCAGCCGCTTGGCGACCTGCCGCGCCGGTCCGTCGACGACTCTGCGCGGGAGCAGCACCCGTGTGGGTAGGACATGCTCGTCAGCGCGCCTGGCCATCGCATCGTGGCCGGGAAGTTTCACGTGAAACACCCTTCCGTCCACGGCATCGCCGAGGCCCACGGTAGATCGAGGATCTCCACTTCGGTGCCGGACCGTACCCCGCCGGGCGGTACGACGGCCAGCCCGTCGGCGGCAGCGATCCCACGGAGCATCGCCGGACCGTTGTATCGCAGCGGTACGACGTACTCGACACCGCTCCCGGTTCCCGCGCTGCCGATACCTTCGCCGCCGCTGCCGTACCCGCTGACCGACCGGCCGTCAGCCGCGCTGCCCGCCCGGTGGACCACTGGCACCAGCCGGGTGTCGTGCGGGTGCCCGTGCACGTCGTCGCGTACGGCGACCCGGTACGGCGCCTCCGGCTCCCGGCCCGCCAGCCCGCGCAGGAGGGGCTCGGCGAGGGTCAGGAGCCCGGAGACGGCGGCCAGGGGGTTGCCCGGCAGCCCGACGAGATACGGGCCCCCGTTCCGCACCTCGTCCCGGCTGCCCGCCGAACCGTCCACCGGTTCCTCGTCCTTCCTGAGCCTGGCCAGCAGCATCGGGTGGCCGGGGCGGACGGCGACTCCGTCGACCAGCAACTCCGCCCCGATCTCCGCAAGGACCGGGTGGACGTGGTCGACGGGGCCCGCCGCCGTACCGCCGGTGGTGATGACGAGGTCGGCGTCGGAGGTGGTGAGGGCATGCCGCAGGGCGGCCGCGTCGTCACCGAGCCGCTGCGGGGCCGAGACCTCGGCGCCCAGCGCACGCAGCCAGGGGCCGATCATCGGGCCGAGCGCATCACGGATCAGCCCGTCGTGCGGCAGGCCGCCGGTCAGCAGTTCGTCGCCGAGCACGAGGACGTCGACGCGGGGCCGGGGCACCACGACGAGCGTGTCGTACCCGGCCGCGGCGGCCAGACCGAGAACGGCGGGCGTCACCAACGCTCCGGCGGGCATGAGCCGATCGCCGGTCCGGCACTCCTGGCCACGGGGCCTGATGTCCTGTCCGGGAAGCACCTGGTGTTCCGCGTGGAGCAGCCCCGTGATCCTGTCCACGCGGGCGTGTTCACTGCGGATCACGGCGTTGGCGTCTGCCGGAATGCGGGCGCCGGTGGCGATCCGTACGGCGTCGCCGTCGGAAAGCGTGGCGGGTGTGCTCCGCCCGGCGAGGATGCCCAGGTCCCGGTTCGAGCCGGCCCCGGCCCACGCCTCGGCCCCGGCCCCGGCCCCGGCGACCTCGCGGACGTTCCAGGGCCCCGGTCCGGAGGCGACCCAGCCGTCCATGGCAGAGGTATCGAAGGGCGGAAGGTCGGTGAGCGCGACGAGCGGCTCGGCGAGTACGTGCCCGAGCGCCTGGCCGAGAGGAAGCCGACCGCCACCGGTCCCGATGGCCCTGGCGGCCGAGCCGGACTGCCCGTACCTCCGCGACATCCCGGATCTCCCCGACCGGGCGGCCAGTACACGGGCCTCCGGCCAGGAGGTCGCTGGCCCATGCCCCTGCCGACGCCTCTGACCGTGCCCGTGCTCGTGCCGGCCCTGCCCGGGGGCGGTGCGGGAGCCCCGATCCGGGGCCGACGAACGAGGCACAGCAATGGGCTCGGCAGCTGGATGGGCCGCCGGATCGGCCATCGGATCGGCCGTGGGTTCGGCTGTGGGTTCGGCTGTGGCTTCGGCCGTGGCTTCGGCCGTGGCTTCGGTCGTGAGTTCGCTCTCGGGGCAGGGTGCCTCCGAAGGATGCGGCCGATGGCGCGGGATACCGGCTTCCATTTCTGCGGACCACGGCCGGTCCGTCACGTGAGGCCACTCCTCGGATCGGGGCCGCCCCGCCGGGCGGTGCTCGCCGGACGGCCGGCTCCTGACCAGTGCGAGGGCCTGCTCGACGGCCCGTTCCTCCTCGGCCGCCCGTACCTCCTCCGGAGTCGGGCACCGCTCCCCACCACGAGGCCGCTCACGTGCCGAAGACCCGAAACCTGCCACCGGCCCCACGTCCGCCACCGTCCCGGTATCCGCCGACGGGCCGGAGACCGGCGCGGGCCCGGAGACCGGCGCGGGCCCGGAGACCGCCGAAGCGGCGTCCGCAGCCGGAGGCCGGTCGGTCCCTCCGCCACCGGCAGTCACTGCGTCTCGTTCTCGTCCGCCCAGCGAACGGCGAGCGCGGCAGCCTTCCGGGCGGCCTCGGCCACCGCCGTGGCGCTGTCACCGTCGCCTTCGCTGCTCGCCATGGCCGCCGCGTACCCGACCAGAAAGGTGGTCAGCGGCGCGGCGGGCCGGGCGACACCGTGGGCGGCGTCACGGGCGAGGTCGAGCAGGACGCCGGTGTCGACGTCCAGTTCGATGCCGAGTTCGTTCTTGACTGCGGTGATCCATTCATCGAGCACGGTCCCATGCTCTCTGATGCGGGCCCGCGCCGACGCAATGTCCTCCCAGGTGTCGCAGTCGAAGGAGGCGAGAGGGTCGGCCGCCACCCGGGCCAGGTCGAGTTCATGCGTCAGCAGGCGCAGGGGGAGCCCGGACAGGCCGCCGTGCTCGGTGGCGAGCAGCGCGAGCTCACGGCGCAACGGCTCGGCACGGTAGACAGCGACGAGAGGCTGGTCGCGGCCCTCCTGGTCCGTGCACACAGCCCCGTCCCGCTGCCCTTCCCCGGCGGCGGCCAGCAGCGCTGCGACGGTCCCCGTCCCGAGGAACGGCAGGTCGGCGGAGAGCACGAGAACCCGTTGCGCCGTGGTCTGCCGGACCCCCGCGTCGAGCGCGGCCAACGGACCGCCGCCCCGGGGCTCTTCATGCGTCCAGATGACCGGCCGCACGGTGGTCCGGCGCCCGCCCACCACCACCGTCGTCGACGCGTCGGCACAGGCAGTGAGCACCCGGTCGAGCAGCGCACGGCCCCCGACCCGGATCCCCGGCTTGTCGGCGCCGCCGAGCCGCTTGGCGGCCCCTCCGGCAAGAACGATGGCGTCATACGCGGTCATGCATCCGAGTATGCGGGCCGCAGGCTTCCGTCGATCCGCCCGGTCGGCGATCGAGCCGATCGACCGGACCCAGCGGGGGGAGGAGACGGAAGCCCGCGGCAGCTCTCGCCTACAACGTGCGCAGCAGCACCGCCGGTTGTTCCACGCAGTCGGCTATGTAGCGAAGGAAGCCACCCGCCGTGCCGCCGTCGCAGACCCGGTGGTCGAAGGTCAGCGAGAGCTGGACCACCTGTCGTACGGCCAGTTCCCCCTGGTGTACCCAGGGCTTGGGCACGATCCTGCCGACGCCCAGCATCGCTGCCTCGGGGTGGTTGATGATCGGGGTCGAGCCGTCGACTCCGAACACTCCGTAGTTGTTCAGCGTGAACGTCCCGCCGGTCAGCTCCGCCGGAGTCAGTCGCCCGGCCCGCGCAGCCTCGGTCAGCCTGGCGATCTCCGCCCCGATCGACTCGGCATTCCTGGCCTGCGCGTCCCGCACCACAGGGACGACCAGTCCCCGCTCGGTCTGAGCCGCGAACCCGAGATGGACCTCCGGCAACCGCACGATCTCCCGCGCTTCCAGGTCCACCGTGGAATTGAGCTCGGGGAACCGGGCCAGCGCCGCGGTGCAGATGCGTGCCAGCAGTGCCAGCACCGACACCTTGGGCCCGGCAGCCGGACCGGCGGCGCTGTTCATCGCGGCTCTGGCCGCCATCAGCTCGGTGGCATCGGCATCGACCCAGCACGTCGCGTCGGGGATCTCCCGCCGACTGCGCGAGAGCTTGTCGGCGACCGCGCCCCGTACACCGCGCAACGGAATCCGCTGTGCGGCCGAGCCCGCCGCCGTACGGCCGACCGACGGCACCACCGATACGGGAACGGCCTCCGGCTCCGGAGCCGCCCCGACCACCGGCGCCGCAGCCCCGGCCGGCAGCGGGGCTGCCGTACCCTCCGCCAGCGCCCTGATCGCGGATTCGACATCGGCCCGCAGGATCAGCCCGTCCCGTCCGGAACCCGCCAGCTTCCGCAGATCCAGATCATGCTGCCGCGCCAGCTTCCGTACCAGCGGGGACACCACGGCCACCGGACCCGGCACCGCGTCCGGCAGTGGATCGGAAGCCGCGACCGGAACCACCGGAGCCACCGGCACCCGTGCCGGAACGGCCGCGGCCACAGCTGTGGGACGGACCCGCCGACGACGCGCCACCGGTGCGCCCGTCCCGTAACCGACCAGCACATTGCCGGACGACTCCACCTCAGCGGAACCAGAACCAGGACCGGAACCAGGACCAGAACCCGGATCGGGCCCACCCGTACCGGAGCCGGCCCTTGTCACACCCGAACCGGAACCGACCCCAGCACCACCCGAACCGGAACCGGGGGCAGCCCCCGCCCCCTCCTCGGGCGACCCGGGATCCGTCCCCACCGAGACCGCCACCGTCAACAGCGGTGCCCCGACCGGAAGTTCCGAGCCCTCCTCACCGAACCGTGCCGTCACCACGCCCCCGTACGGGCACGGCACCTCCACCATCGCCTTGGCCGTCTCGACCTCGACGACCGGCTGGTCGATGGCGACGACATCGCCGACCTCCACCAGCCAGCGCACGATCTCCGCCTCGGTGAGCCCCTCGCCGAGGTCCGGCAGCTTGAATTCGAGTACCTGGGGCATCAGCTCTCCGCCTCCCACTGCAAGCGGGCGACCGCGTCCAGCACCCGGTCCACACCGGGGAGATGGTGCTTCTCCTGCATCGGCGGCGGATACGGAATGTCGAACCCGGCGACCCGCAGCACCGGGGCCTCCAGATGGTGGAAGCAACGCTCGGTGATCCGGGCCGCGATCTCACCGCCCGGACCACCGAACCCGGAGGACTCATGGACGACGACCGCACGCCCCGTACGCCGGACCGAAGCGGCAACGGTCTCGTCGTCGAACGGCACCAGCGAGCGCAGGTCCACGACCTCCAGGTCCCAGCCCTCCTCGACGGCCGCTTCCGCCGCCTCCATGCAGACGGGCAGCGACGGCCCGTACGTGATGAGCGTCGCGCTGTGGCCCGGCCGGCGGACCACGGCCCGGCCGATCGGCTCCACGGCCACCGGCGCCTCCGGCGACCAGTCCGCCTTCGACCAGTAGAGCCGCTTCGGCTCCAGGAACACCACAGGATCGTCGGAGGCGATCGAGGCCCTCAGCAGCCCGTACGCGTCCTCGACCGTGGCGGGCGTGACGACCTGAAGGCCGGGCGTCGCCATGTAGTACGCCTCCGACGAGTCGCTGTGGTGCTCGACCCCGCCGATCCCGCCGCCGTACGGCACCCGGACCGTTATCGGCAGCGGCATGGCGCCGGCCGTCCGGTTCCGCATCTTCGCGACATGGCTGATGAGCTGCTCGAACGCCGGATAGGCGAAGGCGTCGAACTGCATCTCCACCACGGGCCGCAGCCCGTACATCGCCATGCCCACGGCCGCCCCGAGAATGCCGGCCTCGGCCAGCGGGGTGTCCGTGCAACGATCCTCGCCGAACTCCCTGGCCAGGCCGTCGGTGATCCGGAAGACCCCGCCGAGCGTGCCGACGTCCTCACCGAGTACATGCACGGTCGGGTCCTGCGCCATCGAGTCGCGCAGCGCCCGTCCGAGCGCCTGTGCCATCGTGGCGGGCTTGGCCTTCGTCGTCCGCTCTCCGGCCTTCACCGCTGCGGTGGTCATCGCCCTTCCTCCACGTCGTCCTGGCCGTGCTGGTCCAGCTCGGCATTCAGCTCGACCCGCAACCTGGCGGCCTGCTCCCGCAGTTGTGCGGTCTGTTCCGCGTAGACATGGGCGAACAGGTCCATCGGGTCCAGCACCGGATCGGCGTTCATCCGCTCGCGCAGCGCAGCGGCCATCCGCTCCGCGGCCACGCGCGCCTCCTCGATCTCCTCGTCGCCGAGCAGCCCCCGACCGGTCAGCTCCCGCTCCAGAAGCCGGATCGGATCGTGCGCGCGCCAGGCCTCCACCTCGCTGTCGACGCGGTAACGGGTGGCATCGTCCGCGTTCGTATGGGCGTCCATGCGGTACGTCACCGCCTCGACGAGCGTCGGCCCGCCGCCGCTCCGGGCCCGCGCCACCGCCTCACCGAGGACCTGGTGCACCGCGGCCACGTCGTTCCCATCCACCAACCGGCCCGGCATCCCGTACCCCACGGCCTTGTGCGCCAGGGACGGGGCGGCGGTCTGCTTCGCCAACGGTACGGAGATCGCGAAGCCGTTGTTCTGCACGAGGAAGACGACCGGGGCACGCCAGACGGCCGCGAAATTCAGCGCCTCGTGGAAATCGCCCTCGCTGGTCCCGCCGTCGCCGACCATGGCGAGCGCCACCACGTCGTCGCCCTTGAGGCGCGCCGCGTGGGCAAGACCGACGGCGTGCGGCAGCTGGGTGGCCAGCGGCGTGCAGAGCGGCGCGATGCGGTGCTCGCGCGGGTCGTAACCGGTGTGCCGGTCGCCGCGCAGCAGTGTCAGGGCCTCGACCGGGTCCAGGCCGCGCGCCACCGCCGCAAGAGTGTCCCGGTAGCTGGGAAAGAGCCAGTCCCGCTCCTCCAGCACCAACGCGGCCGCTATCTCGCAGGCCTCCTGCCCCGTGCTCGACGGGTAGACGGCGAGCCGGCCCTGCTTGGTGAGCGCGGTGGCCTGCGCGTTGTACCGACGGCCGCGGACCAGCTCCGCGTAGAGCCTCAGCAGCAGCTCGGGGTCGGCATCGGCCACGGCGTCCGTACCGAGCACGCGATACGGCTCGGGGTCCGGGAGCAGCGGCGCGGGATCGGTGAGCGGCTTCCAGGCCGGGGGCGGCGTGGGCCGGTAAGCAGCCGCGCCGGGCAGCTCTTGGACCGTCATGACAAGCACCTCCTGGCATCGAGGGTTTTCGAGCGGCGTCTGTCGGCGTCGGGGGATCGCCCGATGCCGAGGGGTGTCGAAATACTTCGAAATGTCGAGCGCTGTCCGAGGCACGAATGCGGGGCGCCTCACCTACCGATTGTTCGGTCGCGAGCGCATTTTGGCTACAGGCACCTTCAGCCTGTGGACAAACGGTTCTCCACAGCCTGGGATAGAGGCAGGTCGTCCAGGACAGGGAGGCGGGGGCACATGTCAGCTGAACAAATGGCCGACGGGGGCGAGGATCCCGTACGGCTGCCGCCCGCGCGGCCGCTCGACGCCATCGATCGCGGCATCCTGCGACTGCTCCAGACGGACGGCCGCGCCTCGATACGATCGGTGGCCGACCGCGTCCACGTGTCCCGGGCCAACGCCTACGCCCGGATCAGCCGGCTCATCGACGACGGCGTGATCCGCGGCTTCACCGCGCGCGTGGACCATGAGCGGGCGGGGCAAGGAGCCTCCGCGTACATCACCCTCAAGATCGTCCAGAACTCCTGGCGGACGGTGCGCGAGGAGCTCCAGGCGCTGCCGGGGGCGACCCATATCGCACTGGTCAGCGGCGACTTCGACGTCCTGCTGCTGGTGCACACCCAGGACAACAGGTCCTTGCGCGAACTGGTCCTGACGAAGATCCAGGCCATCCCCGAGGTGCTCTCCACCCGCACGCTCCTGGTGTTCGAGGAGACGGATCTGACCCCGGGCACGGACAGGCCCACCGAGCTGACCTGAGCCCGTCACCCCGCAGCCACCGGAGAATCGGTCCGTGCGCCGAAGCCCTGTCGCCTCGGCGCACGGCCGCCCCGCGACCGTCAACCATTCAACGACTCAACGACTCAACGACTCAACGACTGGAGCGCATCCCCTCGAAGGCCACGCGGACGAGAGTGTCCGCCAGGCGCTCGCCGTCTGCCCCGCCGTCGGGCAGCGGCCGGTACCACTCCACCAGGGAGTTGACCATTCCGAAGAGCAGCCGGGTCACCAGCCGTATGTCCACGTCGGAGCGGAGGTCGCCGTCCGCGACCGCGGCCCTGAGCAGATCGGTCACCCGGTGGTCGAACTCGCGCCGCCGCTCCATGGCCCAGCGCTCGGTCTTCGTATTGCCCCGCACCCGCAGCAGCAGCGTGACGTAGGGCAGTTCGGCTATCAGCACGTCGACGGTGCGGCGGGTGACGTACTCGACCCGCTCGATCGCACGCCCCTGAGTCGCCCCCGGCTCGTCGAGAATTCCGAAGAGCCCGTCCAGCGCACGGCTGACCGCGCGGCGCAGGAGCTCCTCCTTGCCCGCGACGTGGTGGTAGATGGACGACTTGGAGATGCCCGCCGCCTTGGAGAGGTGCTCCATGGACGTGCCGTCGTAGCCGCGCTCATTGAAGACACGGACGGCAACGGTGAGCAGAGTCTCCGGGGTGTACGTGTCCCGCTTGGCCGTGGTCATGTCCGCGATCCTCCCCTACGAGTTGTCCACAGGTTTGGCGGGCCCCCTTGTCCCGACCGATCGTTCGGTTACTCTAACTCTGTCCGCCCGTCCCTGCCCAGCTCGATGAGGAGTTGGTCCGTCATGGCCGCCGAGCTCTCCCCGCCACTGCTGTCCGAGAAGCACCGCCCCACGCTCGACCAGGCCCTCGACGCGATCCGTACGCGCGCCTACTGGTCCCCGCACCCCGAGCATCCGAAGGCCTACGGCGAGGGCGGCGCCCCCGGCAGCCTGAGCGCCGCCGAGGGCAAGGCCGCGTTCGACGCCGTGCTGAACACCCGGCTCGACCTCGGCCAGCCCGGCACCGACGGCTGGACGGGCGAAGAGGTCTCGCCGTACGGGCCGGAGCTCGGCGTCGAGTATCCGCACGCCGACCTGGACGTCCTGCTTCCGGCGATGCGGGCGGGCATGCCCGCCTGGCGTGCGGCCGGCCCCGAGACCAGGGCCCTGGTATGCCTGGAGATCCTCGCGCGGATCAGCGCCAGGACCCACGAGTTCGCTCACGCCGTGATGCACACCAGCGGCCAGGCCTTCATGATGGCGTTCCAGGCGGGCGGCCCGCACGCCCAGGACCGCGGCCTGGAGGCGGTGGCGTACGCGTACGAGGAGCAGATCCGCACCCCGCGGAGCGCCGACTGGTCCAAGCCGCAGGGCAAGCGCGACCCGCTCCGGCTGCAGAAGTCGTTCACCGCGGCTCCGCGCGGCATCTCGCTCCTGATCGGCTGCAACACCTTCCCCACGTGGAACGGCTACCCGGGCCTCTTCGCCTCCCTGGCCACCGGCAACCCCGTCCTGGTCAAGCCGCACCCCCGCGCCGTGCTTCCGCTCGCGCTCACGGTGCAGCTGGCCCGCGAGGTGCTCGCCGAGGCGGGCTTCGATCCCGATCTGGTCGCCCTGGCCGCCGAACGACCTGGCGAAGGCATCGCGAAGACCCTCGCCCTCCGGCCCGAGATCCGGATCATCGACTACACCGGGTCGACCGCCTTCGGCGACTGGCTGGAGACCAACGCCCGCCAGGCCCAGGTCTACACGGAGAAGGCCGGGGTCAACACGATCGTCCTCGACTCCACGGACGACTACCGCGGCATGCTGTCCAACCTGGCGTTCTCCCTGTCCCTGTACAGCGGCCAGATGTGCACCACCCCGCAGAACCTGCTGATCCCCCGGGACGGCATCACCACCGACGCCGGCGACAAGACGTACGACGCAGTGGTCGCCGACATCGCCGCCGCGGTCACCGGCCTGCTGGCCGACGACGCCCGGGCGAACGCGCTGCTCGGCGCCCTGGTCAACCCCGATGTGAAGGCCCGCCTGGAGGCGGCCGCGGATCTCGGCGAGGTCGCCCTGCCCTCCCGCGAGGTGGCCAACCCGGAGTTCCCCGACGCCGTGGTCCGCACCCCCGTCGTCGTCAAGCTGGACGCCACCAAGCCGGACGACGAGGAGCACTACCTGTCGGAGTGCTTCGGTCCGGTCGCCTTCGCGGTAGCGGTCGACTCGACGGCCGACGCCGTGGAGCTGCTCCGCCGTACGGTCCGCGACCAGGGCGCCATGACGGTCGGCGCGTACACCACCTCACCGGAGGTGGAGCGCGCGGTGGAAGATGTCTGCCTGGACGAGTCGGCCCAGCTGTCGCTGAATCTGACCGGCGGGGTGTACGTCAACCAGACCGCGGCCTTCTCCGACTTCCACGGCTCGGGCGGCAACCCAGCGGCGAACGCGGCGCTGTGTGACGGAGCCTTCGTATCGAACCGCTTCCGCATGGTGGAGGTTCGCCGCCAGGCATAGCCGCGCCCCGCGTCCCCGCTCCCCCTCGGCCTCCAAGGCGCCCGGGGAGCGGGGCCCGGGAAGCGAGGAGCCGGGGCCCTGGACCGGTCGGCCCGTCCAAAACCCGGCGGCCCGTCCGAGCGGGAGACCCTAGCCGCCTTGTCCCGCCCCGGGGATCTCCGCGTACCGCTGCACCCACGCGTGCATGGCGATGGCGGCCGCGGCCCCCGCGTTGATCGACCGCGTCGAACCGAACTGCGCGATGGAGCACACCATCGCCGCGTGCTTGCGGGCCTCCTCGGTGAGCCCGGGCCCCTCCTGTCCGAAGAGCAGTACACAGCGCCGGGGCAGCTCGGTCCGCTCCAGCGGCACCGCTCCCGGCAGGTTGTCGATCCCGATGATCGGCAGGCCCTCGGACTCGGCCCAGGCGGTCAGCGACTCCGTATCGGGGTGGTGCCGCACATGCTGGTACCGGTCGGTGACCATCGCACCGCGCCGGTTCCAGCGCCGCCGGCCCACGATGTGGATCTCCTTGGCGAGAAAGGCGTTCGCGGTACGCACCACGGAGCCGATGTTGAAGTCGTGGCCCCAGTTCTCGACCGCGACGTGGAAGTCGTGGCGCCGCAGATCCAGATCGGCGACGATCGCCTCCCGGGTCCAGTACCGGTAGCCGTCGCCCACATTGCGCCGGTCGCCGTGGGCGAGCAGCTCGGGATCGTACCGCTCGTCCACGGGCCAGGGCAGCGGGTGCGGCCCGACGCCGATCTCCGTCCCGAACCCGTCGTCGTACTGCATCGGTTCCGCCTCCGCACCGGGCCCCACCGGTGCCGCGTCCGCACCGGGCCCCGCCGGTGCCGCCTCTGCCCCGGGATCCCCCGACACGACGGGCATCTCAAGCCCGGTGGCCCCTTCGATCGACGATTCCCCGCCGCCACTGCCTGCGCTGCCCGTACTGCCGCTCTCACTGCTCACCCGACGAGCGTATGGCCCCCGTCGTCACTGTGCTGCGGGGCCTGCTCGTCATCCTCGCCACGCCGCGGCCCGGGCACCCTGCTCCGACCCGGGAACAGCAGCCCCCGGGCAAGGGTCACCCGGCCGCCGAGCCAGACCAGGAAGACGGTCGGCAGGAAGACGGAGTCGGCGGCGATCATCGCCATGGAGAAGAAGGGCAGCCCGAGCAGCAGGGCGATGCCGGCGTGCTCCACCATCATGGCGACGAGCAGCACGTTCTTGACCCGCCGGTTGAAGAGGGTGAACGGAAAGGCGACCTGCACGATGACCGTGCCGTACGTGAGGATCATCACCATGACGCCGTTGGAGGCCAGGATGTCCGACAGCCACGGCCAGGGCGTGAAGTAGTCGAGCTTGAGCGGGTAGTACAGCGCCGTGCCGTCCTGCCAGCGGGAACCCTGGATCTTGTACCACCCCGCGGTGGCGTAGATCAGACAGACCTCGGCCATGATCACCACGAGGGTCGCGTTGTGGGCGAGGTTGGCGACGACATCGAGCAGGATCCGCGACTGGCTCCGCGGTGCGAAGCGGTTCACGGCCCACCAGGCCCCCTCTCCGACCCACAGGAACCAGAGCAGGGTCGGCAGCCACCAGGTACCGCCGAGCCCGTCCGTCACACTGGCCACGATCAGGACGAGGCCGAGCACCACCCAGAGGACCGGACCGGCCACGTTCTCCCACACCGGGCTCCGCTGCCCGTCCGCCTCCGCCCGCTCCCGCCGCGCCGCCCGCCGGGCGTCCAGCGACCAGACCCGTCCGCAGCGCGTGAGCACCAGATAGATCGCCATGAGGTGGATGACGTTGTCGCCGCCATCGCCCATGAAGATGGTGCGGTTCTGCAGGGAGAGCACTCCGGCCATGAAGAGGACCGACATGGCACGGGTGTGCCAGCCGACCATCAGCAGCGCCGCGGAGATCAGCGCGACCGCGTACACGGTCTCGAACCAGACCGTGCTGTCCGACCACATGAGCGCGGTGAACGACTGGTTGCCGGATATGAGCTGCTGCGCCATGTCCCAGCGCCACGGGGCGTCGGGGCCGTACATCTCGTGGCGGTGCGGCAGCTCGCGCAGCAGGAAGAACAGATAGGTGGCCGAGAAGCCGATCCTGATGACGGCGCTCTGGTACCGGCCGAGGGCCGTGGAGGTGATGCGCTGGATTCCGCGGGCGACCTTGTGGTCGGCCTTGCGGTCGAGGACGGAAGTGCTCACTTGTCCGCCCCCTCGGCGCTCTCGGGAAGGTCATCGGAAGTGACCGTCCACCACGGCAGTACTCGGTAGGACGGCCGCGTACTGATCTTCTCCTCGCTCCATGGGGGCGCGGCGACGGACCGCACCACGGAACGGACCTGGATGCGCTCGACGGTGCCGCCGTAGTCGTGCTCGCCGAGGCGCAGCATCACGATGCGGCGGATGTAACGCTCGGAGAGCTGTCCGCGAAGGCCGTTGGCCCGGTTCTCGTTGTCGTGGGAGCTGAGGTAGAAGTCCCAGCCGCGGCGCAGTTCGTTCTGGTGGACGTGGCTGGGGAGGAGATTGCCGCGTATCGCCTTGCCGTCCTCGTTGGAAAGGCTCATCCAACGGGTGGTGCGGCGGCCGTCCGCGCCGGCTATCTCGGCCCGTACGTGGACGGCGACGTTCTGCTGGAGCGGATTCGGGGCGAACAGCTTCCAGTTCTGCTCGAACTCGGGATAGACCCACTCGTCGACCGCTTCGCCGTGCTGCTTGGTCAGGGTGTTGGACGGGGCGACGTGAAGAAACACCATGACCAGCTGTCCACAGGCGACCAGTCCGATGACCGACAGTGCGACCGCGGCAACGATCTGGTACGGAAGGGACAGGGCGGCCATCCCGGCACGAGGACCTGATTCCAGGGCCTGACCAGCGCCGGAGGGCTCTCCCTCGCGTCGATCCGGCCCCGGCTCGACGCTCCCGTTCCCGCTCTCGGAGCCCCTGTCGTCGTACGAATCCATCCCGCCCCGATCCCCGTCGATCCCCGGTCAGTTATCCACAGGGTTGACACCCTACGGGCCACCGACTCACCATTGAAGACATTGAACCGAACGATCGGTCGGTAGGGAGCCCGGGATGGCGGCAGTGACTGCGGACCAGACAGCGCAGGCGGGAGCGGACAGGCCCGAAGGGGCGGACAGGGCCCTGGAGGCGGCGTTCGACGCCGCCGTGGCGGCGGACGAGCGCATCGAGCCACGCGACTGGATGCCCGATGCGTACCGGGCTTCGCTGGTCAGGCAGATGGCCCAGCATGCCCACTCAGAAATCATCGGCATGCAGCCGGAGGCCAACTGGATCTCGCGTGCGCCCTCGCTGCGCCGCAAGGCGATCCTCATGGCCAAGGTGCAGGACGAGGCGGGCCACGGGCTCTATCTGTACAGCGCGGCGGAGACCCTCGGCACCGGCCGCGAGGAGCTGCTCGACAAGCTCCACGCGGGCCGCCAGAGGTATTCATCGATCTTCAACTACCCGACGCTGACCTGGGCTGACGTCGGCGCGATCGGCTGGCTCGTCGACGGCGCCGCGATCACCAACCAGGTGCCGCTGTGCCGCTGCTCCTACGGTCCTTACGCGCGGGCGATGGTCCGCATCTGCAAGGAGGAGTCCTTCCACCAGCGTCAGGGCTACGAGCTGCTGCTCGCCCTCAGCAACGGCACCCCGGCTCAGCACGAGATGGCGCAGGACGCGGTGAACCGCTGGTGGTGGCCGTCCCTGATGATGTTCGGCCCGCCGGACGACGCCTCGGCCCACTCGGCGCAGTCGATGACCTGGAAGATCAAGCGGCATTCCAACGACGAGCTGCGGCAGCGCTTCGTGGACATCTGTGTCCCGCAGGCGAAGGCGCTGGGGCTCACCCTCCCCGACCCGGACATCCGGTGGAACGAGGAGCGCGGACAGCACGACTTCGGCGCGATCGACTGGAAGGAGTTCCAGGAGGTCCTCAAGGGCAACGGCCCGTGCAACGAGCAGCGCCTCAGCCAGCGCCGCCGGGCACACGAGGAGGGCGCCTGGGTCCGGGACGCGGCGGTTGCCTACGCCGGGAAGCACACAGCAACACACACAGCAGCGAGGAACGGGGAGGCGACAGCATGAGCAGCTCGACCGAATGGCCACTGTGGGAGGTGTTCGTGCGTTCCCGCCGCGGTCTCTCGCACACCCACGCCGGCAGCCTGCACGCCCCGGACGCGGAGATGGCCCTGCGCAACGCGCGCGATCTGTACACCCGCCGTTCCGAGGGCGTCTCGATCTGGGTGGTCCCGTCCGCACAGGTCACGGCCTCCTCACCGGACGAGAAGGACTCCTTCTTCGAGCCGGCCGGTGACAAGCCGTACCGGCATCCGACGTTCTACGAGATCCCGGAAGGGGTGAAGCACCTGTGACCGCGGCCCTCGCCCTGGGCGACGACGCGCTGGTGCTCTCGCACCGGCTGGGGGAGTGGGCGGGCCATGCGCCCGTGCTGGAAGAAGAAGTGGCCCTGGCCAACATCGCCCTGGACCTGCTGGGCCAGGCCCGGCTGCTGCTCTCCATGGCCGGGGACGAGGACGAGCTGGCGTACCTGCGCGAGGAACGTGCCTTCCGCAACGTCCAGCTGGTCGAGCAGCCGAACGGCGACTTCGCCCACACCATCGCCCGCCAGCTCTACTTCTCCACCTACCAGCGGCCGCTGTACGAGCAGCTGGCCTCGGGCAGGAGCGCGTTCGCAGGTCTGGCGGCGAAGGCCGTCAAGGAGGTCGCGTACCACCAGGACCACGCGGAGCACTGGACGCTGCGGCTCGGCGACGGCACGGACGAGAGCCATTCCCGGATGCAGCGCGGCGTGGACGCCCTCTGGCGGTTCACCGGCGAGCTGTTCGAACCGGTCGAGGGCCTGGAGGTCGACTGGCAGTCGCTGCGGAGCGACTGGCTGGAGTCCGTCTCCGCGGTGCTGGACCGGGCCACGCTGACGCTGCCGTCCGGCCCGCGGTCCGGGGCGTGGACGGCGGGTGCGGGGCGCCAGGGCATCCACACGGAACCCTTCGGCCGCATGATCGCCGAGATGCAGCATCTGCATCGCAGCCACCCGGGGGCGTCATGGTGACCGAGACACTCCTGGAGGAGGAGCTGCACCGCATCGCAGGCTCCGTGCCCGACCCCGAACTTCCGGTCCTGACCCTGGACGAGCTGGGTGTGCTCCGGGGCGTGGACGTCCTCGCCCCCGGCAAGGTCACCGTGCGCCTCACCCCGACCTACACGGGCTGCCCCGCGATCGAGGCCATGTCCGCGGACATCGAGCGGGTGCTGCACGACCACGGCATACCGGAGGTCTCCGTGGTCAAGGTGCTCTCACCGGCCTGGTCCACGGACGACATCAGCGCGGAAGGACGGCGCAAGCTGGCGGAGTTCGGCATAGCGCCCCCACGCCCGCACGACGTCACGGCCCCCGCGGGCGGCCCGGTGCCGCTCACGCTCTCGGTGCGATGCCCGCACTGCGGCTCGACCGATACGGAGCTGCTGAGCCGGTTCTCCTCCACCGCGTGCAAGGCGCTGCGGCGTTGCGTGACATGCCGCGAACCGTTCGACCACTTCAAGGAGTTGTAGATGTTCCATCCGCTCCGGGTCCGCGCCGTCGAACGGCTCACGGACGATTCGGTGGCCGTCACCCTCGCCGTGCCGCCCGAGTTGCGCGAGACCTTCCGCCACAAGCCCGGCCAGCATCTCAATGTGCGGTACACGGTCGACGGCGAGGAGATCCGCCGCTCGTACTCGATCTGTTCCCCGGCAGTCGAGGAACCGGCCGGTCCGGTACTGCGGGTGGGCATCCGGCTCGTCGACGGGGGCGCGTTCTCCACGTACGCCCTGAAGGAACTCTCCGTCGGTGACGTGGTCGAGGCGATGTCTCCGATGGGCCGCTTCGTGCTGGAGCCCCGCGCCGGACGCTTCGCGGCGATCGTCGGGGGCAGCGGGATCACGCCGGTGCTGTCGATCGCGGCCACGCTGCTGGCGCGGGAGCCCGACGCCCACTTCTGCCTGATCCGCAGCGACCGGACAGCGCTGTCGACGATGTTCCTGGACGAGGTCGCCGACCTCAAGGACCGCTATCCGGACCGGTTCCAGCTGGTCACGGTGCTCTCCCGGGAGGAGCAGCAGGCAGGCCTTCCCTCCGGCCGGCTGGACCAGGACCGGCTCACCGAGCTGCTGCCCGCGCTGCTTCCGACGGCCGAGGTGGACGGCTGGTACCTCTGTGGGCCGTTCGGGCTGGTCCTGGCGGCGGACCGGGCGCTGCGCGGTCTGGGTGTCGACCGGACCCGCGTCCACCAGGAGATCTTCCACGTGGACGACGGCCCGAGCGCGTCCACCCGTCCCCGGATCGAATCACCGGCCCACAGCAGGCTCACCGCGACCCTGGACGGCCGCTCCGGCACCTGGCCCGTGGAGGAGGGCGAATCGCTGCTGGAGACCGTGCTGCGCAGCCGCGCCGACGCACCGTACGCCTGCAAGGGCGGGGTGTGCGGGACCTGCCGGGCGTTCCTGGTCTCGGGCGAGGTGCGGATGGACCGAAACTTCGCGCTGGAGCCCGAGGAGACGGGCGCGGGCTATGTGCTGGCGTGCCAGTCCCATCCCGTCACGCCGGAGGTGGAGCTCGACTTCGACCGCTGACCGACCCCGTCGCCGCTCCTCCCGTGTTCCCTTCTCATAGAACCTGTTCTATCTTGACGATCCGTCAGATCCGGGCGGGCATTCGGGTGGCACCGGTCAACGGGAGGCCAGGACAGTGGACTTCACCTTCACCGAGGAACAGCAGGCGGCCGCGGAGGCAGCGCGCGCGGTCCTCTCGGGAGTCGTACCGGACGGGGTTCCCAGCCCCGCTCTGGTGCCGGGCGCGGTGGCCGAGGACATCGACCGCCCGCTGTGGGCCGGGCTCGCGTCGAGCGACCTGCTGAGCCTGACGCTGCTGCCCGAACACGGCGGTGCCGGGCTCGATCTCGTCGCGCTGTGCCTGGTGTTGCGCGAGTCCGCCAAGGTGCTCGCGAGGGTGCCGTTGCTGGAGACGTGCGCAGTCGCGATGGCGCTCCAGCGGTACGGAGACCCAGGGCTGGCCGCCGAGTTGCTGCCCCGGATCGGCCGGGGCGAGCTGGTCCTCACCGCCGGGTCCAACGGCCGCTCCGGCCACGATCCGGCCGAACTCGCGGTCAAGGCCCGCCGGAAGGCGGGGACGGGGACCTCCGGGAAGGACACGGCCCCGGGCAGGGCCGCAGCCACCCCTGCCGATGCCTCTGTCGGCTGGGTGCTCGACGGGATGCAGTCGGCGGTGCCATGGGCGCAGGCGGCGGACTGGATCGCGATTCCGGCCCACACGGACGAGGGCCGGGCGGTCGTCGCCCTGGTCCGGTCCGCCCAGGACGGCGTCACCCTGGCCGAGCAGGTCTCCACCAGCGGCGAACGGTTCGCCGAGGTCCGGTTGGAGTCGGTACGTATAGACGACCGCGCGCTGATCGACGGCGCCGGGGCCTGGGAGTGGCTGCGCGCGCTCCTCACCACCGGGACGTGCGCGCTGGCGCTGGGCCTGGGTGAGGCCGTGCTCGCCATGACGAGCCAATACACCGGCAAACGCGAACAGTTCGGCTTCCCGGTGGCGACGTTCCAGTCCGTCGCGGTACAGGCGGCGGACCGGTACATCGACCTGCGCGCCATGGAAGTGACGCTCTGGCAGGCGGCCTGGCGGATCTCCACCGGGGCCGACGGGGCACTGCCTGCCGAGGGCGACATCGCCGTGGCGAAGATCTGGGCATCGGACGGAATCCGGCGGGTCGTACAGACGGCACAGCACCTTCACGGCGGTTTCGGCGCGGACACGGACTACCCACTGCACCGTTTTCACGCCTGGGCGAAGCAGATCGAACTGTCCCTCGGCCCGGCGGCGGCCCACGAGGAGGCACTGGGCGACCTTCTGGCCGCACACCTGCTCGGCTGACCCCGGTCGAAGCACCTGCCCGGCCGGCGTCGGCCGAACGTCGGACAGCCACCCGGCAGCCGGCCTACAGCCGACCGGCAACAGGGCCGTCCCGCCCGACGCCGCCCCGGTCAGGAGCGCCCCGGCCCGATACGGCTCAGCGGCCGGGCACAGCTCTGCGGATCAGAGCACGAAGGCCGGGTCGCCGCTGTCCGTGACCATCGGGCGTCCGGCACCGTCCCAGGCGAGCATCCCGCCGTCGACGTTCACGGCGTCGATGCCCTGCTGCACCAGGTACTGCGTGACCTGGGCCGACCGGCCTCCGACCCGGCACATGACGTGCACGCGCCGACCGTCGTCGGCGGCCTCGGTCAGCTCACCGAAGCGGGCCACGAAGCCACTCATCGGGATGTGCAGAGCGCCCTCGACATGCCCGGCCGCCCATTCGTTGTCCTCACGGACGTCCAGCACGAAGCCGTCCGACGGCACCGCCGCGACGTCCACCGAGGGCAGCGGGGCGAAATTCATGGGTCATGCCTTCTCTCGTACGTACGCTCCAGAGTCACCCGGAACGCTACTGCACCATCCCCGCAAGCTCCGCCTCGCGCTGCGAGACCTCGCCCAGGAGCTGCTCGGCGATCTCGTCGAGCAGCCGGTCCGGATCGTCCGGCGCCATCCGCAGCATGGACCCGATCGCACTCTCCTCCAGCTCCTGGGCGAGCACCGTCAGAAGCTCCTTGCGCTGGGTCAGCCAGTTCAGCCGGGCGTAGAGCTCCTCGCTCTCGCTGAGCTCCGTCTCCGGGGCCGCCGGGCCCGCCGCCCATTCCTGCGCCAGCTCCATCAGGAGCGCCTCGTCCCCCCGCCCGTACGCGGCGTTCACCCGGGCGATGAACTCGTCCCGGCGGGCCCGCTCCGTCTCGTCCTGCGCCAGGTCCGGGTGGGCCTGGCGCGCCAGGTCGCGGTAGAGCTTGCGCGCCTCCTCGGTCGGCCGGACCCGCTTGGGCGGCCGGACCGGCTGCTCGGTCAGCATCGCCGCAGCCTCGGGGGAGAGCCCGTCGGAGTCGATCCAGTCGTGGAAGAGCTCCTCGACGCCGGGCATCGGCATCACGACAGCCCGGGCCTCCTGCGCCTTGCGGATGTCCTCCGGGTCACCCGTCCTGGCGGCCCGGGCCTCCGCGATCTGTGCGTCGAGCTCATCGAGGCGGGTGTACATGGGCCCGAGCTTCTGGTGGTGCAGCCGGGAGAAGTTCTCCACCTCGACCCGGAAGGTCTCCACCGCGATCTCGAACTCGATCAGCGCCTGCTCCGCCGCCCGAACCGCCCTCGCGAGCCGAGCCTCGGGCCGCTCCCCCTCAGCACGGCCGTCCGTCCCGCCATCGGCGTCACCGCCCGCCGGTCCGCCGGCTTCCCCGTCTGCCGACCCGTCTGCAGCCGCATCGGCAGGCCCGCCCCCGGCGCTGCCCGCAGCAGCACCGGAACCACCGTCAGCACCGGTCTCCGGACCGGCGCCGGCCGGTCCGTACTGCTCGGACGGCCCGCCCTGCCCCTGCTGCCCAAGCGGCTCGTTCGGGGCATGCTGCGCGCGCTGCCGGTCGCTGTCCTGCCGGTCATCGTCGTTCCGGGTGGTCGGCACCCCGGCGGCTTCGTGGGTCACCCGTCCAGCGTATGGCCACCGCCCACGTCTCCAGGACACGCGGTCGGCCCGATGCCCCTCAGACGCCCAGTTCGGCGGCTATCCGCCCCGATCCGACGGCCCGCACCAGCTCGGCGTGATCCGCCTCCGCACGGTCCGCGTAGGTGACCGCGAACGCCGCCACCGCCTCGTCCAGTTCCTCGTTCTTGCCGCAGTAGCCCGCGATCAACCGGGGATCGGCGGTGTGCGCGTGGGCCCGTGCCAGCAGCGCCCCGGTCATCCGGCCGTAATCGTCGACCAGGTCGGCCGCCAGCGCCGCCGGGTCCACGCTGCCCTTGCGGTTCCTGAACTGCCGGACCTGGAACGGGCGCCCGTCCACCGTCGCCCAGCCCAGCAGGATGTCGCTGACCACCTGCATCCGCTTCTGCCCGAGCACCACCCGGCGCCCCTCGTGCGCCACCTCCGGCACCTCGAAGCCGACCGCCGGCAAATACGGCGCCAGCACGGAGGGACGAGCCTCCTTCACCTGGAGCACCAGGGGCTCTCCGCGGTGATCGAGCAGGAGCACCACGTACGACCGGGTGCCGACGCTCCCGGTACCGACGACCCGGAACGCCACGTCGTGGATCGCGTACCGAGCAAGGAGCGGAACCCGGTCCTCCGAGAGCGTGCCCAGATAGTCGCCGAGCCCCGCCGCGACCGCCGCGGCCTCCTCGTCCGGCACCCGCCGCAGCACCGGCGGCGCGTCCATGAAGCGGCGTCCGCCGTTCCCCGCGTCCTCGGTGGACTTGGCCGCGAAGCGGGCGCTGGTGTTGTTGCGCGCCTTCTCCGAGACCCGCTCCAGGGTGCCCAGGAGATCCCGCGCATCGGTGTGCGAGACCAACTCCTCGTCCGCGATGGCGTTCCAGGCGTCGAGCGCGGGCAACTTGGCCAGCAGCCGCATCGTCCGCCGGTACGCGCCCACCGTGTCGTACGCGCCCTGCCGGCAGGTGTCCTCGTCCGCCCCGGCCTCGCGCCCGGCGAGCACCAACGAGGTGGCCAGACGCTTGAGGTCCCACTCCCAGGGGCCGTACACGGTCTCGTCGAAGTCGTTGAGATCGATGACCAGGCTGCCCCGCGCATCGCCGTACAGTCCGAAGTTGGCCGCGTGCGCGTCGCCGCAGAGCTGGGCCCCCACCCCGCTGACCGGTGTGCCCACCAGGTCATGGGCCATCAGCCCGGCCGAACCGCGCAGAAAGGCGAAGGGTGTGGCAGCCATCCGCCCCACCCTGATCGGGGCGAGAGCCGGCACTCTGCCCAGGCTCGACTCCTCGACCGCCCGCACCGCGTCGGGCCGCCCGGCCGGCAGGTCCACAAACGCGTGCGAGGCCCTGGGCACCCGTTCCCGTATCCCCTTGCCCGTCGCCTTCGGCGACTGCGCCGCACCCCCGCCCGCCGCAGCCGCCCGTCGCGCGAATCCGGGCACGACCGGAATCCGCCGATCACCTGTCACGGCCCGCTGGACCGGCACTGTCGCTTCGATGTCACCCATGGCGCGCAGCCTCCCCCGCTCTCGCCCTGCGCCTTGGCCCGGCGCCCTGTCGCAGATCAGCAGATCAATCAATTGCGACGAAGGTACCGCCGTCGGCCGAAAGCCGTCTGCCCCTGTGGAAAACCCATCTTGCGACCTGTGGACAACGATCCGTCCTGGTCAGACGCCGACGGTCTCCTCCAACTCCTCCTCGATCTCCTGCGCGTCGCCCGCCTCGGTCCGGGCCCCGGCCCTGGTCCTGGCGGCGTGCCCGGGCCCGTGCGCCCCGCCGGCCTCGGCGGAACCCGCGACAGCGGCGGCGTCGGCCGCCGTCTCCACCGCGGCCCTCCGTCGCTTCGACTCGGCCAGGCCCGCCAGACCGATCAGGGCCATGCCCACCACGAACCAGAGGGCGAGCACCAGCACGTGTCCGCCGAGCGCGTGTCCGCCGAAGTACACATGGCTGCGTACGCCCTCGACGAAGCCCGCACCGTTCCAGAAGGAGTGCAGCGAGGCGAAGAAGCCGGACTGGAGTTCGGGCCGGAAGATGCCGCCGGAGCTGGTGAAGTTGAGCATCACGAACAGCACCATCAGGCTGAGCGTCGTCCACCGCTTGAGGAAGGTGTGCAGTCCGACCCCGATCAGCAGGATGCCCGCGGAGTACAGCCAGGCCATCGCCCAGAGACCGCCGAGCCCATGGTCCACGAGGCTGAACACCGGCCCCGCGAACGCCACTCCGATCACGCTCACCACCAGCGAAGCGGCGACGGCCAGTGCGGCCCTGATCCGCAGCGCCAGCACGGCACCCGCGCCACCGATGACCGCGACCGACGCGTACGAGCCGATGCTCACCGCGACCAGCAGGAAGAAAATGCCCTGGCCGGTCGGATCGCCATCCGCTGTCGGTGCCGTGTCCGTCACCTTCAGCGGGTCGCCCTGTCCGGCGGCAACCTTGGTGAACACCTTTTCGACCACCGTGGCGGTGGTGTCCGAGGAAGCGCCGGCCACGAGCAGTTCGGGGTGCTTCCCCGGCAGGTAGGCGCCGTAACTCGCCTGCGTCTTCAGGTGGTCCACCGCCGCGGCGCGGTCGGGAACCGTACGTACGCTCAGCGCCCCGTCGCCCCTGTCCTGCAGTGTCTGCGCGAGCACCTGCGCGCTCGGCCCCGAACCGACCACGTCCACCCGGAGATCATGCGGCTCCGGGGCGTGGAAGGCCCCGAGGTAGGCGAGCCCCATACCGATGCACATCAGCAGCGGCGTGACGAAATGGCCCAGCACATGACGGAGAGCTGCGGCGGTGGAACCGGGGGCGGCACTCGGGCCTGCGGACATGCGGAACACTCCAATGGTTGGCTTTTACAACTCCTAATTCGTTGTACTATACAACTGAAAGTCGAGAGCCGCGAAACGGAAGGCGGAACAGTGCCAGGCACCCCCGAGGACCGCGAGGAGTCGCTGGATGTCATCCAGCGGGAACTGACCGCCTTCGCGCGCCGCGCCCGAGCCGCGGCGGCCCGCCTCCACCCGGAGCTTCCGCTGGTCTCGTACACGCTGCTGGCACACATCGAGGACCGGCACGGCTGCCGTGCGACAGATCTCGCCGCCCACTACATGCTGGACAAATCGACGGTCAGCCGGCAGATCGCCACCCTGGAGAAGCTGGGACTGGTCGAGCGCCACCCGGACCCGGACGACCACCGGATCCAGGTGCTGCATCCCACCGCGGCCGGAACCCAGGCCCTCGCCTCCACCCAGGCCAGCCGTCGCACGGCCTACCAGGAACGCCTCGCGGACTGGACGGAAGAGGATCTCGCCCGGTTCGCCGAGTACCTGCTGCGCTACAACTCGGCGGGCAACACCACCACGACCACCACCCAGGCGCCGCGATCCTGACCGGGTGGTCCCGTCGACGCCATCGGCATCTTTCGGCCCCATCGGACCACAGGAAGTCTCAAACCAGACGTTTCACGTGAAACAAGAATCCGGGCGCGAACCGGCAAAAAGTGCGCGACCGGATCCGGGAACGAAGAAGCCCCACAGACCGTTGGCCTGTGGGGCTTCCTACTTGTGCGCGAGGGGGGATTTGAACCCCCACGTCCCTAAGGACACTGGCACCTGAAGCCAGCGCGTCTGCCGTTCCGCCACTCGCGCAAGAGTGGTGTTTCCAGACTCTCTCTCACTGTTTGGTGCGAGCGCCTGGCGACATCCGGAAGATTAGCACGCTGGACAGGGTGGATTCACATCCGTTGTTTCACCGACCGACCAGAGGGAACCGGGAACGCCGAGCGGCCGCCCCCACTCCTCCTCTGTGCACCCCGCGTGCGGGACACTGTGAGGAGGCCACCTCTACGATCCGTGTGAGAGGTGACACTCATCCACAGGGCAGACAAGGGGAACCAGCCGATTTCCCTACGCGTGGATACGATCAGTAAGCAGTACAGGGACGACTACAACGGAGGAGGTGCCCCATGGGAGTCATGAAGCGTTTCGAGCAGCGTCTCGAAGGTCTGGTCAACGGCACCTTCGCCAAGGTCTTCAAGTCCGAGGTCCAGCCGGTCGAGATCGCGGGAGCCCTCCAGCGCGAGTGCGACAACAACGCGACGATCTGGAACCGCGAGCGGACCGTCGTCCCCAACGACTTCATCGTCGAGCTCAGCACCCCCGACTACGAGCGGCTCAGCCCGTACTCGGGCCAGCTGGGCGACGAGCTCTCCGGGCTGGTCCGCGACTACGCCAAGCAGCAGCGGTACACCTTCATGGGCCCCATCAAGGTCCACCTGGAGAAGGCCGACGACCTCGACACCGGGCTCTACCGGGTACGCAGCCGCACCCTGGCGTCGAGTTCGTCACAGCAGGACCCCCAGGGCCGCCAGGGACTGCAGGGCCAGCCTCCCCACCCGGGTCCCGGCCGGTCCGCCCAGCCCACCGGCGGCTACGGATACCCGCCCAGCCCCGCCCCGCCCATGCCCGCGGCCCCGCCGCCGGGCACCGGCAGGCCCGGCGCACCCAGCACCGACCGGCACCCGCCGGCCGGGCCCAGCCCCCTGCCGAACGCGCAGGTGCGACGCTGGATCGAGATCAACGGCACCCGCCATCAGATCTCCCGCCCGACGCTGGTGCTGGGACGCAGCACCGACGCCGACGTGCGGATCGACGACCCCGGCGTATCGCGCCGGCACTGTGAGATCCGGACCGGAACGCCCTCGACGATCCAGGATCTCGGGTCCACCAACGGCATCGTGGTGGACGGGCAGCACACCACCCGCGCTACGCTCCGCGACGGCTCGCGGATTGTCGTGGGCAGCACCACCATCGTTTACCGGCAAGCCGAAGGGTGAAGCGGGGGCAATGTCAGAGCTGACCCTGACGGTCATGCGGCTAGGTTTCCTGGCTGTTCTGTGGCTGTTCGTGATCGTGGCCGTTCAGGTCATTCGCAGTGACCTGTTCGGAACGCGCGTCACGCAGCGCGGCTCACGCCGCACTGCGAACGACGCACGGCCTCCACAGGCACGCCAGAATGCTGCGGCGCCGCCGCAGCAACGCCAGCAGCCGGGCCGGCAACGCCGGGGGGCACCCACGAAGCTGGTCGTCTCCGAAGGCAGCCTCACCGGCACCACGGTGGCGCTCCAGGGGCAGACCATCACGCTGGGCCGGGCGCACGATTCAACAATCGTGCTGGACGACGACTACGCGTCCAGCAGGCATGCCAGGATCTACCCCGACCGTGACGGCCAGTGGATCGTCGAGGATCTCGGGTCCACCAACGGCACGTATCTCGACCGGACCCGGCTCACCACCCCGACACCCGTTCCGCTGGGCGCGCCGATCCGGATCGGCAAGACCGTCATCGAGCTGCGGAAGTAGTACGACAATGAGCGAGCGGAGCGAGCGAGCCGCGGCGGTCCGGGCAACGGCCCCCGCCCGGCTCCCGACCGGAGGGTGGGCAGTGTGGCTCGAGACCGGCTATACCCCGAGCCGACGGGAGAGGTGCGCATGAGTCTTTCCCTGCGCTTCGCCGCCGGATCGCACAAGGGCATGATCCGGGAGGGCAACGAGGACTCCGGCTACGCCGGGCCGCGCCTTCTCGCGATCGCCGACGGCATGGGCGGCCAGGCAGCCGGTGAGGTCGCCAGTTCCGAGGTGATCTCCACGCTCGTCCAGCTCGACGACGACGTCCCGGGCTCGGACATCCTCACCTCGCTCGGTACCGCGGTCCAGCGGGCCAACGACCAGCTGCGCGTGATGGTCGAGGAGGACCCCCAGCTGGAGGGCATGGGCACCACGCTCACCGCCCTGCTCTGGACCGGCCAGCGCCTCGGTCTCGTCCATGTCGGCGACTCCCGCGCGTACCTGCTGCGCGACGGCGTGCTCACCCAGATCACCCAGGACCACACCTGGGTGCAGCGGCTGGTCGACGAGGGCCGGATCACCGAGGAAGAAGCGACCACCCACCCGCAGCGTGCCCTGCTGATGCGGGCACTGGGCAGTGGCGAGCACGTCGAGCCCGACCTCTCCATCCGTGAGGTCCGGGTCGGCGACCGCTATCTGATCTGTTCCGACGGGCTGTCCGGCGTCGTCTCCCACCAGACCCTGGAAGAGACGCTCGCCAGCTACCAGGGTCCGCAGGAGACCATCCAGGACCTGATCCAGCTCGCCCTGCGCGGCGGCGGCCCCGACAACATCACCTGCATCGTCGCCGACGTCCTCGACGTCGACAGCAACGACACCCTGGCCGCTCAGCTCAACGACACCCCGGTCATCGTCGGCGCGGTCGCCGAGAACCAGGCGGCGCAGATGAGCGACGCCGAGAGCACGGCCGCCATGCAGACCCCCGCCGGACGGGCGGCCGGCCTCGGCCGGTCCGTACCGCCGCCCTCGGGGGGCTTCGGCCCGCCCGGAAGCGGCGACGACGGCGGCTACGGCGGGATGCCCGACGGCTCCTTCGACGCGTACACCGACGACGACTTCGTCAAGCCCGGTGGCGGCCGCAAGTGGCTGAAGAGGTCCCTGTACACCGTGCTGGCGCTCGCCGTCGTCGGCGGCGGCCTCTACGGCGGCTACCGCTGGACACAGAGCCAGTTCTACGTCGGCGCGAAGAACGAGCACGTCGCGCTGTTCCGCGGCATCAGCCAGGATCTGGCCTGGGTCTCGCTCTCGGAGGTCGAGAAGGACCACCCCGAGATCGAACTCAAGTACCTCCCGCCCTACCAGCGCAAGCAGGTCGAGGCCACCATCGCCGAGGGCAACATCTCCGCCGCCCGCGAGAAGATCGGCGAACTCTCCGTCCAGGCGTCCGCCTGCAAGAAGAACGCCGAACGACGAGCCGCCGAGAAGGCCGGCGCCGACGAGGCCCAGGCACCGGGTACGGACACGGAGTCCACCGGGACCACCAGTGGCGCGAAGACGTCCGACGCCGCCAAGACCAAGCCGACCAAAACTCCCACTCCTGGTCCCAGCCTCTCGGAGGAAGAGAAAAAGCTGGTCCCGCAGTGCGGTAAGCAGTAAAGCCGTAGGGGGCCTTCAGCACCATGAGCGTTGTCACCAATACGACCACGATCGGCGCGATCGACGCACCGAGCCGCCGCAACACCGAACTGATGCTGATGGTCTTCGCCGTCGCCATCTCGGTGTTCGCCTATGCCAACGTCGGACTCGCCCTCAACGGCGAACTGCCCTCCGGCATGCTCGGATACGGGCTCGGACTCGCCCTGCTCGGCGGCATCGGCCACCTCGCCGTCCGCAGATTCGCCCCGTACGCGGACCCGCTGCTGCTACCGCTGGCGACGCTGCTGAACGGGCTGGGACTGGCCATCATCTGGCGTCTGGACCAGTCCCCGCGGTTCCAGGCAACCGAGAACTTCGCACCCGCCGCCTCCAAGCAGCTGCTGTTCTCGGCCGCGGGCGTCGCGCTGCTGGTCGTGGTTCTGCTGGCCCTGAAGGACCACCGCATCCTGCAGCGCTACACCTACATCTCCATGTTGGTGGCGCTGTTCCTGCTGATCCTTCCGATGTTCTTCCCCGCGGTGAACGGCGCCAAGATCTGGATCAAGATCCCCGGCGTCGGCACGATCCAGCCGGGAGAATTCGCCAAGATCATCATTGCGGTGTTCTTCGCCGGCTATCTCATGGTCAAACGGGACGCGCTGGCCCTGGCCAGCCGCCGCTTCATGGGCCTCTATCTCCCCCGGGGCCGTGACCTCGGCCCCATCCTCATGGTCTGGGCCTTCTCGATCCTGATCCTGGTCTTCGAGACGGACCTGGGCTCGTCCCTGCTGTTCTTCGGCATGTTCGTCGTGATGCTGTACGTGGCCACCGAGCGCACCAGCTGGATCGTCTTCGGTCTTCTGATGTCCGCGGCGGGCGCCGTCGGTGTGGCCACGTTCGAACCCCACGTACAGCAGCGTGTGACCGCCTGGCTCGACCCGTTCGACGGCTGGGGCAAGCTGGCGGCCAGCGAGCAGATGGCCAAGTCCCTGATGGCCTTCGGCTCCGGCGGCACCCTCGGCACCGGGCTCGGTCAGGGCAACTCCGACCTGATCGGCTTCGCCGCGAACTCCGACTTCATCCTCGCCACGGTCGGCGAAGAGCTCGGCCTCGCCGGGATGATGGCCATCCTGCTCGTCTACGGCCTCATCGTCGAGCGCGGCGTCCGCACCGCCCTCGCCGCTCGCGACCCGTTCGGCAAGCTCCTCGCGATCGGGCTCTCCGGCTCCTTCGCCATCCAGGTCTTCGTCGTCGCCGGCGGTGTCATGGGGCTCATTCCGCTGACCGGTATGACCATGCCGTTCGTCGCGGCAGGTGGATCGTCGGTCATCGCCAACTGGGCCCTGATCGGCATCCTGCTCCGGATCAGCGACACCGCGCGCCGCCCCGCCCCGGCCCCAGCGCCCTCGCCCGATGCCGAGATGACCCAGGTGGTCCGACCGTGAACAAGCCCCTTCGCAGGATTGCGCTCTTCTGCGGACTGCTCGTCCTCGCTCTCCTGGTTCGCGTCAACTGGCTCCAGTACGTCCGCGCCGACGAACTGAACGGGAACGAGCACAACCGCCGTGTCCAGATCGAGCGGTACGCCCACGAGCGCGGCAACATCATCGTCGACGGATCCCCCATCACCGGGTCCGTCGAAACCAAGGGCAGCGACTTCAAGTACAAGCGGGTCTGGAAGAACGGCCCCATGTGGGCACCCGTCACCGGGTACTCCTCGCAGGCGTTCGACGCCTCGCAGCTGGAGAGCCTTGAGGACGGAATCCTCACCGGCAACAGCGACCAGCTGTTCTTCGACCGCACGCTGTCCCTCTTCAACGGCAAGAAGAAGACCGGCGGCAACATCGTCACCACCCTCAACGGCGCCGCCCAGAAGGCCGCCTTCAAGGGACTCGGCGACAAGAAGGGCGCCGTGGCCGCGCTCGACCCGCAGACCGGCGCCATCCTGTCCCTGGTCAGCACCCCTTCGTACGACCCGTCGGTCTTCGCGGGCAATTCCCTCAAGGACGCCGAAGCCCGCCAGCAGCTCCTGAAGGACAAGGACAAGCCGATGCTCAACCGGGCATTGCGCGAGACCTACCCGCCCGGCTCGACCTTCAAGGTCGTCACCGCCGCCGCGGCCCTGGAGAACGGGCTGTACAAGGGGATCGACGACAAGACGGACTCCCCGCTGCCCTGGCGGCTCCCCCTGACCACCGGCAACCTCGCGAACGAGGGCAACATCCCGTGCGAGAACGCCACGCTCCGGGAAGCGCTGCGGTGGTCCTGCAACACCGTCTTCGGCAAGATGAGCGATGACCTCGGCAACCAGAAGATGATCGACGAGGCCGGCAAGTTCGGCTTCAACAAGGAGATCTTCACCCCGGTCCGGGCCGACGCCAGCGTCTACCCCAAGGACAACCGTCCGCAGAACGCCATGGCCGGCATCGGCCAGGCGTCCAACCGCGCCACCCCGCTCCAGATGGCGATGGTCGCCGCGGCCGTGGCCAACGACGGAAAGCTGATGCAGCCGTACATGGTCGCCGAGCGCCAGGCCCCCAGCCTGGACGCGATCTACACGCACGAGAAGGAGCAGTTCAGCCAGCCCCTCTCGGGCGAGAACGCGCAGAAGCTCCAGCAGATGATGGAAACGGTCGTCAAGAGCGGCACGGGAACCAAGGCCCTCATCGACGGCGTCACTGTCGGCGGCAAGACCGGTACCGCCCAGCACGGCCTGAACAACAGTGAGAACCCGTACGCCTGGTTCATCTCGTACGCCAAGACCGACAGCGGCTCCCCGGTCGCCGTCGCCGTGGTCGTCGAGGACAGCCAGGCCAACCGCGACGACATCTCCGGCGGCGGCCTGGCCGCCCCGATCGCGCGGGCCGTGATGGAGGCGGTCATCGACAGCAAGAAGTGACGCCCATCACATTGGGTGCCATACCTGCACATCGGGATACCGGTCAGGTATCAGGTCCGGACTCCGGGCCGATCAGGTAGTGCGCGGCCGGTAGCGTATGCGCGAGCAGCACACCGCCGGACCACACACCGGTGCGGTCGGGACTGACGGAGAGGGCTGAAACAGTTATGGAAGAGCCGCGTCGCCTCGGCGGCCGGTACGAGCTGGGCTCGGTGCTCGGCCGTGGTGGCATGGCCGAGGTCTACCTCGCACACGACACCCGGCTCGGCCGCACCGTAGCTGTGAAGACGCTCCGCGCCGATCTGGCCCGCGATCCGTCCTTCCAGGCCCGGTTCCGCCGTGAGGCCCAGTCCGCCGCCTCGCTCAACCACCCGGCGATCGTCGCCGTCTACGACACCGGCGAGGACTACGTCGACGGGGTCTCCATTCCGTACATCGTGATGGAGTACGTCGACGGGTCGACGCTCAGGGAGCTACTGCACTCCGGCCGCAAGCTGCTGCCCGAGCGCACCCTTGAGATGACCGTCGGCATCCTCCAGGCGCTGGAGTACTCGCACCGCGCCGGGATCGTCCACCGGGACATCAAGCCGGCGAACGTCATGCTGACGCGCACCGGTCAGGTCAAGGTCATGGACTTCGGCATCGCCCGCGCCATGGGCGACTCCGGAATGACGATGACCCAGACCGCCGCCGTCATCGGCACCGCCCAGTACCTCTCCCCGGAGCAGGCCAAGGGCGAGCAGGTCGACGCGCGGTCCGACCTCTACTCGACCGGCTGTCTGCTCTACGAGCTGCTGACGGTACGGCCGCCGTTCATCGGTGACTCACCGGTCGCGGTCGCCTACCAGCACGTGCGGGAAGAACCGCAGAAGCCCAGCAATTTCGACCCCGAGATCACGCCCGAAATGGACGCGATCGTGTTGAAGGCCCTGGTCAAGGACCCCGACTACCGGTACCAGTCGGCCGACGAGATGCGCGCCGACATCGAGGCCTGCCTCGACGGCCAGCCGGTCGCCGCCACCGCTGCGATGGGCGCGGCCGGTTACGGCGGCTACGACGGATACGGCAACGACCAGCCGACCACCGCGCTGCGCGCCGCGGACCAGAACGGCGCGCAGACGTCGATGCTGCCCCCGGTCAACCCGGACGACGGCGGCTATGGCTACGACGACCGCCCGGACCGCCGCCGCCAGAAGAAGAGCAACACCTCGACGATCCTGCTGATCGTGGCGGGTGTCCTGGTGCTGATCGGCGCGATCCTGATCGGCCAGTCGGTGTTCAGCAACCGCGACAGCGACGGCGACAAGATCGATGTGCCGAACATGGTCGGTTCGACCGTGAAGGAGGCCGAGCGGCTCGCGGACAACGCCGGCATCGTCCTGAAGATCGGCTCGTCCAAGCCGTGCGAGGACCAGCCCAAGGGCAAGATCTGCAGTCAGACCCCGACCGACGACGAGACGATGGCGAAGAAGGAGACCGTCACGGTCGTCGTCTCCACCGGGGCTCCGAAGATCGATGTCCCGGACGTCGTGGAGAAGACCGAGGCGACGGCCCGCAAGGACCTCGAAGCCAAGGGCTTCACGGTGAACGTCACCTCGGTCGAGTCCGAGAAGACCCCCGGTACGGTCATCAACCAGAACCCCAAGGGCAACACGAAGGCCGAGAAGAACTCCGAAGTCACCATCACGGTCGCCAAGCAGGCCACCCAGAAGGTGCCGAACGTGGCCGACCGTGACTACAACGCGGCCGTGGCCCAGCTCAACGGCCTGGGCTTCACCAACGTCTCCAGGACCGACGTCGATTCGGAGAAGCCGGCGAACCAGGTGATCAGCCAGACGCCGCCCCCCGACTCGATGCAGCCGCTGACCACCCAGATCGTGCTGACGGTCTCCAAGGGCCCGCAGCAGCCCGAGCAGACCACGGTTCCGGATCTCCAGGGCAGGACGCTCGGGGAGGCCAAGGGCCTGCTCACCGCGGCCGGACTGCAACTCGGCCAGGTGCAGGGGCCGAACGACGACAACGCCAAGGTCGTCACCTTCCAGCCCGGCGCGAACCAGCCGGTCGACAAGAACAGCGCGGTCAACGTGGTGACCATGCCGGGCGGCGGAAACGGGAACATCTTCGGTGGCCCGTCCGGCGGACGGCGCTGACACCGATACACCGCCCCGAAGGGCCCCGGCGCCACACGGCGACCGGGGCCCTTCGTCGTACCCACCACGTGCCCGCCGAAGACCGTGCCTGCCGGAGACCCTGGCCGCCGGAGACCCTGCCTGCCGAATGCGGTGCCTGCCGAAAGCCGTGTCCGTCAGGCGTCCGGCGGGAACTGCGGGACAGCTGTCAGCGCAGCTCCGCCGGCTTCGTACGGTCCTTGTCCACCTTCTCCGTACGCACCAGCTCGCCCCACACGATGTAGCGGTACTTCGACGTGTAGACCGGCGTGCAGGTCGTCAGCGTGATGTAGCGGCCGGGCTTCTTCGCGCCCGACCCCTTCGGCACCTCCTGCAACACGTCGACGTTGTACTTCGACGTCTCGGGAAGCTCCTTGAAGACCTTGTAGACGTACCAGGTGTCCTTGGTCTCGAAGACGACAGCGTCCCCGGTCTTCACTTTGTCGATGTTGTGGAACTTGGCGCCGTGCCCGTCACGGTGGGCGGCCAGGGTGAAGTTGCCCTTCTTGTCCCACGGGAGGGCCGACTTCACCGGCTCCGTGTAATAGCCCGCGATTCCGTCGTTCAGGTTCTCGGTGTCGGTGCCCTTCTTGACCAGCACCTCGCCGTTCTTCATCGACGGGACGTGCAGGAAGCCGATGCCGTCCTTGGTGTCCAGCGCGCCCGGCCCGTCCGCCCAGCGGTCGCGGATGGTGTGGCCCTGTTTGGTGGCCTCACGGTCGGCGAGCACATTCGTCCACCAGAGGGAGTAGACGACGAAGAGTCCGAGCACCAGGCCCGCCGTGATCAGGAGTTCACCGAAGAGACTGACCGCGGTCGCGACGGGATGGCGACCCCTGCGCCGGGGCGGGGGCGCGGACTCGCCGGTTCGCTCTTCGTGCTCGGTCCTCGCTGTCACCGCACCCGTCCCTGTCGTGATGATGTTTCAGCCCACGAGCGCGTCGGGCTTCCCCTCGCTGCGCGGTCGTTCGTCGACCATCTTGCCCCAGACGATCAAACGGTACGTACTCGTGAATTCCGGCGTACAGGTCGTCAGAGTGATGTACCTGCCCGGCCCGTTGAACCCGGAATCGCGCGGCACCGGGTCGATCACCGAGACGTTGGACGGCGATGTCTGCGGCAGGGTCCTGGCCGTCTCGTACGTGTAGTACGCGTCCTGCGTCTCGACCACGATCAGGTCGCCGGGGTTCAGCCGGTTGATGTAACGGAACGGCTCGCCGTGCGTGTTGCGGTGCCCGGCCAGGGCGAAGTTGCCCTTCTTGGCGGAGGGCATCGCGGTGCGGAGCGTGCCCTCGCTGTAGTGGCCGACCATGCCCCGGTCGAGGACCTTCTCCTTGCTGATGCCCTCGGCGATCGGAGCGACCACATCCAGCTTGGGGATGTGGATGATGGCGAACCCCCGCCCCGCTTCGAACTCCCCGGGGCTGCGGTCGCCCTTCGCCCAGTCGTCCTGGATCTTGTGCGTCTCCTTGCCGGCGTACTGGTCGGCGCGCACATTCGTCCACCACAGCTGATAGGTGACGAACAGCAGCATCAGCACGCCGAGCGTGATGAACAGCTCGCCGGTGACCCGGCTGGCCACCACGGCCGGGCTGTCCTTGGCCGCACGTGCCGCACGCCGTGCCTCGACGCGCGACATCGGCCTGTCGGGCTGCGTGGCGGCGGTCGACGCGGCCTCCGGGCGCTGATCGGCACGGCGCCGGCCCCGGCCCTTGGCGGCGCGACGGCGCTCGGCACGGCCTCCGGTACGCGGCTCCGCACCGGTGTCGTCGGAGCCCTCACCGGGGTCCGACGCGGAGCGCGGAATCGCGGAGTACGAGTCGGGGTCCGCCGCCGGTATCGCTGCTCCAGCTGCCTCAGCGACCTCGGCGAAGATCTGCGTGTCGCCCACCGGATCCGGGTCCGGAACCGGCCGGCCGGCCGTCGCCGCCCGGCCGTCCGACCGGTGGGCGCCGGCCGTCCGTGGGCCGACCGCCTCGTCGCCGACCGGGAAGGCGACGGCAAGGGGCTGCGTCAGCTCCTCCGGCACGGGCTGCCGCGGAACCGGCTGCTGCGCCATGGGCGGCGGCACGGGCCTCGTCTGTTGCTCCGGGACGGGCGTCGGCACGGATGCCGGTGCAGCCGCCGCCTGCGGGCCGTACCAGTCCCGTGCGAACCCTTCCGGGTCGTACCACTCCTGCGGGGCGCTCCGGGGGCTCTGTGCCCCGTACGACGCCTGTGTCGGGGGCGGCCCCTGTTGCGGCTGTGCCGGTCCGTCCGGGGCACGGTGCTGTCCCCGTCCGGCCGCCGGCGCCTCGGTCGGCCCGGTCGGCCCGGTCGGCCCGGTCGGCCCGGTCGGAGCATCGCCGGACCTGAACCACGGCGAGGTGCGAGGCCCCGGCAGCGGATCGTTCAACGGGTCGGCCAGCCGGTCGACCGCCGCCTCGAACGCTCCGGCCGCCCCGTACGCCCCTGGCTCGTACGGGCCGTCCTGGCCGGCATCGGGTTCGGGGCGGTGCGAAGTCACGCGGCGGCCTTGCCCACCACCGGTGCGAGCCCCGCCGACCGTGCGACGGCTCCCGTGTCGCCGCACTGCACCAGCCAGTTGGCCAGCATCAGGTGCCCGTGCTCGGTCAGCACCGACTCCGGGTGGAACTGCACGCCCTCCACCGGCAGCTCACGGTGGCGCAGTCCCATGATGATCCCGTCGGCCGTCCGCGCCGTCACCTCCAACTCCGCCGGAACGGTGTCCGGTTCGGCGGCGAGCGAGTGGTAGCGGGTCGCGGTGAAGGGGGACGGGAGGCCGGCGAAGACGCCCGTGCCCTCATGGGTCACCTTCGAGGTCTTGCCGTGCAGCAGCTCGGGAGCGCGGTCCACGACACCGCCGTACGCCACCGCCATCGACTGCATCCCGAGGCAGACCCCGAAGACCGGGACACCCGTGGCCGCGCAGTGGCGCACCATCTCGACACAGACGCCCGCCTGCTCCGGGGTGCCGGGACCGGGCGACAACAGGACGCCGTCGAAGCCGTCCTGGGCGTGTGCCGTGGTCACCTCGTCGTTGCGCAGCACCTCGCACTCGGCGCCGAGCTGGTAGAGGTACTGGACGAGGTTGAAGACAAAGCTGTCGTAGTTGTCCACGACGAGAATGCGGGCACTCATTGTCCGCCCTCCGTCCCGGTCGAGCCGTCGACCGTCACATCTCCGAACGGAAGCAGCGGCTCCGCCCAGGGGAAGACGTACTGGAAAAGCGCGTAGACAACAGCCAGTACCAACACGAGCGAGATGAGCGCACGCACCCATGCGTTGCCCGGCAGATGCCGCCAGATCCAGCCGTACATGTTGTCCCCTCCATTCGGTACGAGACCAGACTAAAGGGCCGGGGCAGAAGCGTGGGTCAGCTGTGGAAAGCCGCCGGCTCGCCCTCGGACACCGGCCGGGTGGCATCGAGGTGGGCCCAGGCGATCAGCCGGTGGCTGCTGCCCCACTCCGGGTCGCAGGTGGTCAGCGTGAGATAGCGGCCGGGCCCGTCGAATCCGGACTTGCGCGGGACGGGGTCGATGACCCCGATGTCGCTCGGCACGGTCCGGTAGGGCGGCTTGTCGATGCGGTACGTGAACCACGTCGTGCCGTCGCTCAGCACCACCGCGTCGCCCGGACGCAGCTTCGGGAAGTCCTTGAACGGGTCGCCGTACGTACGGCGGTGTCCGGCCACCGCGAAATTGCCCGTCGCACCGAGGCGGGCGGTCCCCAAGTAGTGGCCGAGGCCCTTTTGCAGGGTCCGGACCCCGGTGTTCTCCAGGACGGGCCACTCCCAGTCCTTGCCGAAGCGGGGGATGTACAGCATCGCGAACGGCTTGCCGTCCCGGTAGGCGGCGGGAGCGGGAGGCCGCCCGTCCGGCGTCCTCGGCGTCGGGGTGGGCTGCGGCGCGGGTGCGGACACCGGGCCCTGCGCCCACCGGCTGCGCAGGTCGTCGATCTGCCCCTCGGTGGCGTCGGCCGCCTTCACCCCGGTCCAGAACAGCACGTACACGACAAAGAGAACGATCAGGGCACCGACGGTGACGCAGAGTTCGCTGAACGTCCTGACGATCAGTCGCACCGACACCTGGCCGGCCTCCCCACAGCCGCTCGCCGATTCACAGCTTCGCGGCCGCCCGTTACTGCTCCACGGGCTCCGCGTAGTGGAGGTCCACTGTGCCCGAGTAGCCGGGAAGAGTCACCGCCTCGTGCTCATCGACTTTCCAGCCGAGCCCGTAAGCCTTCACATACAGCAGGTAGTTGCTGATCGCCGGGGACTCGCTGAGCGCCTGCTTGAGCTTGCCCGGGTCGCCGACCGCGGTGATCTTGTACGGCGGGGAGTAGACCCGGCCCTGGAGGATCAGGGTGTTGCCGACGCAGCGCACCGCGCTGGTGGAGATCAGCCGCTGGTCCATGACCTGGATGCCCCGGGCGCCGCCCTGCCAGAGGGCGTTGACGACCGCCTGGAGGTCCTGTTGGTGGATGACCAGGTCGTTGGGCTGCGGGTCGGGGTAACCGGGGTTGGCGGTGGCGTTGGGCGGGGCGTCGTTGAGGGTGACGGACACCGACCGGCCGGTGAGCTTCGTGGTGCCGCCGGCCCGCTCCAGTTCCTTGAGCCGGGCCTCCTCCGCCTCGGTGCTGCCGTCGTCCCGCCGGACGAGGGCGTCGATGTCGTCGCGCACGGCCGCGGTGGTCTCGTCCAGCTGGGCGTTCTTGTTGCTGCGCTGCTGGATGAGGTCGGAGAGCTTCAGCAGCGAGGAGTCGGTCCGGATGTTGGTGCCCTTGGCCGTGTTGGCGCTGGTGACGAAGATCAGTCCGGCCAGGGCGAACACGGCAGCGGTGAGCACACGGGCCGGGTGCCGGAAGGTGCGCCGGACCGGGCCTTGGGGGGAGTCGGCAGAATTGCTCAACGTACCCTTATCTCCTTCGGCGCCAGGGAAGCACTACGCTAACGGACGCCCGAGGTAGGCAGCATTCTCCTCGAGCTCCGCCCCGGCGCCAGCCACAGTTCCCTGCGCGGTCACGCAGCGCATCGACAGGAGAGTTCCTCGTGCCGAAGTCACGTATCCGCAAGAAGGCCGACTTCACGCCCCCTCCGGCGAAGCAGGCAACCAACATAAAGCTGACCAGCCGCAGCTGGGTGGCGCCGGTGATGCTGGCGCTCTTCCTGATCGGTCTGGCCTGGATCGTCGTCTTCTATGTGACGGACGGCGACCTGCCGATCAAGGACCTGGGGAACTGGAACATCGTCGTCGGCTTCGGCTTCATCGCCGGCGGCTTCGGCGTCTCCACACAGTGGAAGTAGCACGACGACAGAAGTAGCACAGCGACGCAAGTAGTACCGCGGCGGAGCCGGCACGCGGCCTTCATGGTCGCGTTGCCCTCTGCACAGCGGGGCCCCGTCCCGCAACCCTTGCCCCGAGTTACCCACAGCGTTATCCACAGGCAGGGGAAAAGGTCAGACGATCTGTGGATAACTCCCTGACGGTTGACGCCGATGTGACTGCAGTCTCCCCCATCGGGGGATGACACGCCCCTTGTCCCTGCTGGAAAAACCCAGCTCAGCGACAAGGGGCACAGTTGTTCCCACAGAATGCACAAGATCTGGCACCCGCTGTGGACAACCAGGGCTGTGGACGTGCGGCCCCGGGACGATATCCGCTCAGGTGAGCGCGGCCGTCCTGATGACGACGACGAGGATCACGGCCGCGAGGACCAGGGCGCTGGTGCCGTACTGCACCAGCGCGCGCCGCTCCCGGGGTGCGTGCACCATGCCGATCGCGATCAGCGTGCCCGCGACCAGTCCGCCGACATGCGCCTGCCAGGCGATCCCGCCCCAGGGGTTGAAGGTGATGACCAGGTTCACCGCGAGGAGCGCGAAGACCGGGCGCATGTCGTAGTTGAGCCGGCGCATCAGCACCGCGGTGGCGCCCAGCAGTCCGAAGATCGCCCCGGAAGCTCCGAGCGAGCCCTGCTGGGGGGTGGAGAGCCAGTAGGTGAGGGCACTGCCGGCCAGCCCGGACACCAGGTAGAGCGTGAGGTAGCGGGCGCGGCCGAGCGCCGCTTCCAATGGCCCGCCGAGCCACCACAGCCCCAGCATGTTGAACGCGATGTGCCACATCTCCTGGTGCAGGAACATCGACGTCACCAGCCGGTACCACTGGCCTTCCGCGACGCCTTCGGGCGGGCCGCCGTAATAGGTCGGGGCACGGCCGAGCAGCATCAGGTCGTCGACCAGCGCGGTGCCCCTCGCCAGCACCGCGAGGTACACCACGACATTGATGCCGAGCAGGATCTTGGTGACGAGGCGGGGATCGGCCGTGATGCTGCCGCCCGCGACGGTGCGCGGCCGGCCGGCGGCGGGCCCGTGTCCCGTACCCGATCCCTGGCGGACGCAGTCCGGGCACTGGAAGCCGACCGAGGCGTCGATCATGCACTCGGGGCAGATCGGGCGCTCGCAGCGGGTACAGCGGATGTTCGCCTCGCGACCGGGGTGGCGGTAGCAGCTGAGCGAGCCGTCCGCCTCGGCGGACTGGTCACTGCCCTCCGGCGGCTGCCGGTCCATCGGTCCCATCGCTTGCCGGTCCCTTCGGTCCTGGTCATGACGGGCACGGCACGCACGACGCCGCCCTGCTCGTCCGCTATGTATCAGTACGGACGGGCAGGGCGGTTGGTTCCCGGAAGGGAGATCAGCGTGTGATCGACCGGCGACCTTTGGTGATCAACGGGTCTCGACGACGACCGACTCGATCACGATGTCCTGCACCGGGCGGTCGGTACGGGCATTGGTCTGGGCACCCGCGATGGCGTCCACGACCTTCTGGCTGGCGGGGTCCACGACCTCGCCGAAGATGGTGTGCTTGCCGGTCAGCCAGGCGGTCGGCGACACGGTCACGAAGAACTGCGAACCATTGGTGCCCGGTCCGGCGTTGGCCATGGCCAGCAGGTACGGCTTGTTGAAGCTGAGGTCGGGGTGGAACTCGTCCGCGAACTCGTACCCCGGGCCACCGGTGCCGTTGCCGAGCGGGTCGCCGCCCTGGATCATGAAGCCGCTGATGACACGGTGGAAGACGGTGCCGTCGTACAGCTTGTCCGTCGACTTCTCACCCGTCTCGGGGTGCGTCCACTCGCGCTCACCCTTGGCGAGCTCGACGAAATTCTTGACCGTCTTGGGCGCGTGGTTCGGCAGGAGCCGGATTTCGATGTCGCCCTGATTGGTCTTCAAGGTGGCGTAAAGCTGCTCGGCCACGATCTGCCTTCCGTAAGTCTTCGGTGACGCTGAGTCTTCTTCGGTGACGTTGCGTCTCAGTGACGCCACCGATCCTCGCACGGACCGTACGTTCCGGCGCCCGGCCACCACCGTCGGGCACATGGCACTCACCTTCCTGCCCCATTCCGCATTCCGCATTCCGCGGTCCGCAGCAACAAATGCGGCCAAGTGCGTGACGTACCGGCGCGGGCCGGGACGAACCGTGGCATTGTCATCGACAAGCTCCCCTTGCACCGCATTGCCCAAGGTGTCACTCATGACCTGAATGACCCGGATGCCCGCCCCGCATGCCATACCGGAATGAGGCAGGCATGATCTCGAAATGGGTGGAAAGGCGGAGTGTCTACCCGCCACCAAGGAGGAGGATCCCGTGACCCGCATCGACAGCGTGCGCGCCGCAACCGACTCGGCGAAGGACAGCGTGCAGCACGCCGCGGAAGTGGTGGCGCCCTATGCCGACACGGCCAAGGACCAGGCCGCACATCTCGCGCACGAGGCCCGCACGCGGCTCGCGCCGAAGGTGTCCAAGGCGGCCCAGCAGGCCCGCGTCCAGTACGACGCGCATCTGGCACCGCGTATCGAACTCGCCCTGACCCATGTGCCCCCCAAGGTCGACGAGGTCGGCCGGCGCGCCGCGCTCCGCACCCGCCGGGCGGCCCGGACCGCCGCGGACTACACGGTGCCGCGCGTCGAGCACGCGATGGCCGTCGCCCAGCCGGTGGCCGAGGAGGCCTCGGCCCGCAGCGCCGCCGCGCTGGCCGCACTGCGCGGCCAGGTCACCGCGCAGGAGATCAAGCAGCTGGTCAGGAAGCACGAGCGGCGGGCGAGGGCCGGCTGGCTGTTCAAGGGGCTCGCCGTGGCCGGCCTCGTGGTGGGCGGTGCCTACGCCGCCTGGCGGTGGTGGGACAAGCAGGCCAACCCCGACTGGCTGGTCGAGCCGCCCGCCGCCACGGAGGTCTCCGACCGCGCACCCCTGACCTCGGTCGACGGCAGCGGCCCGACCTCGCTCGACCCCGAGGTCCGGGCCAAGCAGGCCGGGACGGAGACCGACGGGACGGACGGCCCGGAGGGCGTGAACGGCTCCGGCCCGGACGACCGCCGCTGAGCCGAGCGACGGCACGGCGACCGGCAGGGACCCGCCGGCAGAACCCCCGCCCGGCACCGGCCGAAGCGCTCAGGGCCTGCGGACCCGCCCTCCGCACGCGAACTCCCAGGCACGAAAAATGCCCTCCGATCTGCGTTTCCGCAGATCGGAGGGCATTTTCTCGGTGTGGAGCCTAGGAGATTCGAACTCCTGACATCTGCCTTGCAAAGGCAGCGCTCTACCAACTGAGCTAAGGCCCCGAACAACGAACAGCCCCGAACGCCCCAGCGTTCCGGCCACCGCCGCAGACAACAGTACCGGGTACTCCCCGGAATCCTGCAAAAAAGATGGGGGCTCCCGGTCGGCGACCACTCTCCGTAAGATGCACGTCGAGGTTCGCAGCAGCGAAGCCGCAGCGAAGGGGAGACGCCATGGACGCAGCGCAGCAAGAGGCAACGGCCAGAGCCAGGGAGCTTCAGCGCAGTTGGTACGGGGAACCCCTCGGTGCGCTCTTCCGCCGGCTGATCGATGATCTCGGCCTGAACCAGGCCAGGCTCGCCGCCGTCCTCGGGCTGTCCGCCCCCATGCTCTCCCAGCTGATGAGCGGCCAGCGGGCGAAGATCGGCAACCCGGCGGTCGTCCAGCGGGTCCAGGCGCTCCAGGAGCTGGCCGGTCAGGTCGCGGACGGCAGCGTCAGCGCGGGCGAGGCCACCGACCGCATGGAGGAGATCAAGAAGTCGCAGGGCGGCTCCGTCCTGACCGGCACCGGCCAGACCTCGCACACCGGCGGCGCCCCCACCGTCCGGCGCGTGGTCCGCGAGATCCAGTCGCTGATGCGGTCGGTCGCGGCGGCCGGTGACATCATCGATGCCGCCGACTCCCTCGCCCCGACCCATCCGGAACTGGCAGAGTTCCTCAGGGTGTACGGCGCCGGGCGCACCGCGGACGCGGTGGCGCACTACGAGGGACACCAGAGCTAGGACCATCCGTCCGGGTCGGGCCGGGCACTGTCCCCCGAAAGCCGGCCGTGGGCCGAAAAAGGAACTGGGAGCGGGCACAGCGCAATGGGTGAGGTCTTCGCCGGTCGGTACGAACTGATCGATCCGATCGGACGTGGTGGGGTCGGCGCCGTCTGGCGGGCCTGGGACCATCGGCGCCGTCGCTACGTGGCGGCCAAGGTCCTCCAGCAGAGCGACGCGCACACGCTGCTGCGCTTCGTCCGCGAGCAGGCGCTGCGGATCGAGCATCCGCATGTGCTCGCCCCGGCGAGCTGGGCCGCGGACGACGACAAGGTCCTGTTCACCATGGACCTGGTGAGCGGCGGTTCGCTGGCGCACGTCATCGGCGACTACGGACCGCTGCCGCCCCGGTTCGTCTGCACGCTCCTCGACCAGCTGCTGTCCGGGCTGTCCACGGTGCACGCGGAGGGCGTCGTGCACCGGGACATCAAGCCGGCCAACATCCTGATGGAGGCGACCGGTACCGGACGGCCGCATCTGCGGCTGTCCGACTTCGGCATCTCCATGCGCAAGGGGGAGCCGCGCCTCACCGAGACCAACTACGTGGTGGGTACGCCCGGTTACTTCGCGCCCGAGCAGATGATGGGCGCTGAACCCGACTTCCCCGCGGACCTGTTCGCGGTCGGACTCGTCGCGCTGTATCTGCTCCAGGGCAAGAAGCCCGACGCGCAGGCGCTCGTCGAGCACTTCGCCTCGTACGGCACGCCCGCCGCACCGGAGGGGATCCCCGAGCCGTTGTGGCAGGTCCTCGCGGGGCTGCTGCAGCCGGATCCGCAGGCCCGGTTCCGTACGGCCACGGGTGCGCGCAAGGCGCTGACGGCCGCGGTCGAGATGCTGCCGGAGCCCGGGGCCGAGGACGAGCCGGTCGAGGTCTTCGACCAAATCGGGCCGCTGCCCGCAGGTTTCGGCCCCGATGGACCGGCCCCGTCCCACGCACAACCCCAGAGCACGCAGAGCACGCAGCACACGGAGGGAACGCAGCACGCGCAGGGCGCACAACAGCCCTACGCCCAGCCACCGGTCCCGATGTCGGAGACGGGCAGCTTCCACCTCCCGCCTCCTCCGCAGCAGCCCACACCGTCGCCCCAGCAGATTCAGCCGGCCCAGCCGGTCACACCGCACACTCCGTTCCCGGCGCCCGCCGCGTCCCCGTACGCCGCTCCCGTCCCGGATGCCTCGCAGGCGCCCACGGCGGCCGTGCAGCACGAACCGGCGCTCACCCGCGCGTACACCGCCGGACAGCCACAGGCACAACCACCGGCGCAGGCGCATTCACCAGCGCCCGCACCGGCGCACACGCCCACCCCGCAGAGGCGTCCGGGACCGTCCCCGAAGGTGGCGGTCCCGGTGCTGGTGGTCGCGTTGATCTGTTTCGCGGTGGGCATCTGGGCGCTGACCCAGAGCTGATCCCGTCGACCGTCCCGGGTCCGTTCCGTACAGGGCCCGGGGCCGTGTCCTACAGGGTCCCGCCCCTGCCCGGCTACCAGGCCTGCGGCGGGCCCCCGTACGGCCGGCTGCCGCCGGACGGGACCGCCGGGGCGGCGGCCGCGCGACGCCGGGCCAGCAGCGTCCACACCCCGAGCCCGAGCACCAGCACCGATCCCGCGCCGATCCCGGCCGCGCCGATCACCTTCATCCGGCCGCTCTTTACGGCCTGCGGGCCGCTCAGGCCCTTCTCCGCCATGTCCCTGTCGTCCTGTGTGACCGAGAAGACCCCGGCGTCCCCCGCGTAGGGCGACTTCCCGGCCGTCCCCTCGACCTTGACCCTGATGGTCAGCGGAATCCCGTTCTTGCCGTACGACTTCGCGACCTGCGGGCTGAGCGTCACCGACAGGTAGTACCAGCCGGCGAACCGCATGGCGCTGACGCTGCCGGCGGAGTCGTACCGGTTCTCGTACGCCACCGGGGGCAGCGGATCCAGCGAGACGGAGGTGGGCTTCCCGGAGTACGACAGCGGCGTCGCGGAGTCGACGTGGCCGTGCGCCGGATTGTCCAGGGACAGCGCGAGCGCGTTGCCGATGTACTCGTCCGAGGCGTTGTTGTTGCTGAGGGTGGCGGTGGCGAAGACCTGCTGACCCCAGTCCACCGGCACCCGGTAGAAGAGGGTCTGTCCCGGCCTGATGCCGCCCTCCTCCTTCCACTCGCCGGTCTCCAGGCCGGTCGCGTCGTAGTAGCCGCTGCCGCCCGACCGCTTCTGCGGGGCGGTGGTGGGCGGCACGGGCGAGGCCGACGGCCAGTTCTCCGGCGCGTCGGTCGGCATCGAACCGGCCGACTTCAGCTGCGGCTCCGACTCGTAGCGCAGCTCCAGGTCCCACTCGCCGGGGGCGGAGGTCTCCTTGCTCTCCCGCTCGATCAGGACGTTGTAGGTGCCGGCCTCCTGGCAGGAACTGCTGTCCTTCGCCACGGTCCGGTAGGCGTACGCCGCGATCGGGCGCGGGAACTCCGCCGACTCGAACCGCGCGTCCTCCGAACTGCACTGGAGGTCCGAGCTGTCGCGGATGCTGACCGTGACGCCGTCCCCGTAGGCGACCTGGCCGGCCCCCCTGGGCACGGCCACCGCCGAGACGTAGCCGTTCGTCCTCGCGTCGAGATTCAGGCGGTAGTAGAGCTTCTGGCCGGGCTTGATCGAACTCCGGTAGACCGATCCCGGCGTCAGCGCCGACGCGTCGGTACTGGCCTCCGCACCGTCGACCTTCTTCGCCCCGGGATCGAAGGTGTACACGGCGGGCTCCCCGGCCGCGTACGCCTGCCCCGGCAGCGCCGCCGCCGCGCACATCGCCGCGACCGCGGCCAGCGCCACCCGGCCCCTGCTGCGCTGCCTCATCACGCGCTCCCCCTCGTCGTCTGTGCGGTCCGCCCGCGACGCCCGCGCACGAACACGAGCCCCGCGATCACCACCACCACGGCGCCCGCCCCGGCAGCGGCCGCAATGCCGGTCCATCCTGCCCCGCCCGTACCGCCGCTGTCTCCGGCACTGCTCGAATTGCCCTTGTTGTCCGCATTCTTGTCCACAGGCCCGCCCGGCTTCCCGGCTGCGGCAGGGGCGTTGTGCTCGGGTCCGGCCAACTCGTCGCCGAGCACCGCCACCCGCAGCACCACACCGATCCGCGCGTTCCGCGCGATGTCCGCGGCCCGCGCCCCCAGCGTCACCGAGATGTAGAAGTCGCCTCCGGCGTGCACGGGCCGGACCTGGGGGGCGTTCTCGTAGCGGTTGGTCCAGGCGACCGGTACGCCGCCCATCGCGATCGCCGCCGGCCGGCCGCTGTACATGGTCGTCGGGTTGAACTCGCCGCCCCCGGTGAGTGGGAACCGGGCCGGGGTGAACAGCTGTGTCGCCCCGTACGAGTACGTGGAGCCGCCCCGCTCCACCGTGGGCTCGTTCGCGAACTCCACGTCGTAGCGCACCTGCCGGCCCCAGCCGGCCGGGACCTTGTACCAGAGGGTCTGCGCCGGGAGGATCCGGTCGCGCCACACGCCCCGGCCGATCTCCTCGGCGTCGTTGAAGCCGGTGCCGCCCCGCACGTCGCGCGGATCGCCGGAGGGCAGCACGGCGTCCTCGCCGCCCTTGCCGTACTCCGGCTGCGACTGGGCGGGCACGACGCCCTTCTCCAGGGGCCGCTCCACCCCGTGGACGAGTTCGAGCGGCCAACGCGCGGCGTCGGAACCCTTCCTGCTCTCCCGCTCGACCACCAGCCGGTACCGCCCGGACCGGTCGCAGGGGCCCGTGCCACGGGCCGAGGGGATACGGGCGATTGCCGAGGTCAGCGGGGTCGCCCCTTCCTTCTGGAGAAAGCGCGCGGTCTCCGTTCCGCAGGAATTGTCGGTGCCGTACGCGATGCTGGTACGCATCGCGTCGAAGGTGTCGACGGCCGCCCCGGCCTGCGGCACCGCCGTGACCGAGAAGTCCGCCGTCGAGACGTCGTCCAGGTCCACCGCGTAGTACCGCTTCTCGCCCGGTCCGATGGTGTCGAGGTACTGCCCCGGTACGAGCACGGGCGCCCCCGCGGCCGTCGCCGTGCCCGTGACCCGCTCGCCTCGCAACCGGTAGCCGTCCGCGGAGAGTTGTGAGGCCCGCTGGAGCTGTCGGGCCAGCGAATCGGCGTCCGGTGCGTCGTAGTAGCGGCCGCTGCCCGCCGCAGCGATGCATTCGAGCTGCTCGCGGGCCGCGCCCCTCACCTGGAAGCCCACGGTGTCGATCCGCAGCCCGGTGACCTCCTTGCCGAGCCGCTCGGCGACCTCGCAGGGCCCCGGCGCTCCGCAGTTGTCCTCCCCGTCGGAGACCAGCAGGATCGTGCGCGTGCCGACGGCACCGGCCGAGGGCCTCGGAAGGTCCTCGGCGGCCTTCCGCAGCGACAGACCGATGGGGGTGTCACCCCGGGGCCGTACGGCCGCCACGGCCCGCTTCAGGGCCGCCCGGTCGAGTCCGCGCACCGGCCTCACCAGCCGGGTGTCCGTGCAGCCCCGGGCACGGTCGGCTCCGTACACCCGCAGCCCGGTCGGGTACCCGTCGGGAAGACCGTCGACGACGGTCCCGACGGCCGCACGGGCACTCTCCATGCGGGAGCGCCCGGTTCCGTCGTCGCCCGCCATGGAGCCGGACGAGTCGAGGACCATGACCAGGCCGCCGCTCCGGCCGGCCCCGGACGGCTCCGGCCCGGCGGCCGCACCGCCCGGGGGCGCCGCCACGGCCGGCGGCCCGCCCGCGATCAGGGCGAGCAGCGCCCCGCCGATCCACGCCCCCGCGACTGCGCTGCGAAACCGGTCCCGTGCCTTCACCCGTGCCCCCTCGATCCACCCGGCAATTTTGCTTACGCAACGTATTGATTTGCTCGGGTGAACTCAAGAGCACAGGTGTCACGGTCCCGCAACAGCACGAAGCCCCGGCCGCTCAGCGACCGGGGCCCGCAATCAGGCTGTTCTGTCTCACACACCCGAACCTGCGGGCACGGAGTCAGTCGCCTCCGTCCACAGATCCTGCTCGGCGCGATCCGCCTGGATCTGGCGGTACACGAGGAGCCCGCCGATGGCGGCCAGTGCGACCAGGAGAAGCTTCTTCACCGCGCGACCTCGTCTTTCCTTGACGTAGGGGACTTCTGCCGCCCGACTATACACACCGGCCGATATCAACCGGTGACCTGCCCGCGACCCAACTGGCGCCCGGGGAAGAGCGCTCCTCCGAGGAGCGCTCCGGCCGGCGGAACGGACCCCGGTACGCGGCCCGGTACGAGTCCGTCGAGTCCGGTTGAACCATACGAGTGGTGTTCATCCGAAGATCGGCGGATCGGTGGCGTCGGTCCATGAAATCGGGGGCCACATCCACATCATCAGAAAGGTAAGCAAACCGGACCACCCGAAAGCGAGGGGCCATGAGCACCTTCAAGCCCAAGAGCATCTGGACCGCCTTCGTCACCGCCCTTTTCGCCCTGCTCACCGCGCTGGGATTCATGAGCACCCCGGCGGCGGCCACGGAGCAGAGCGCCACGGAGCCGACCACCACGAACCAGGAGCACACGGGAGCGACCGCGGCAACCGCGACCACCCCGTCGGTGCGATGGACCCTTCCGCGCGACCGGGCACTGCCACCCACGATGAAGCAGCGCATCCGCGCCGAGGCACACGGCTCATCGCCCGCCACCCGCCATCTGTCCGTGGACGCCACGGACACCACGGACACCAGGAACGCCGCCCGCACCAGCCACGGCGCCCCGGCGGGGGACGCGTCCCTGCTGCCACCCTGAGAGCCGCTCCACTGACCTGCTGAGCCCCCGGGCCGGTTCACACCGGACGGGGGCTTCTCCGTGCCCTCAGCGGCCTTCCCGGCTACCCGAGCCGGCGCAGCGCCGCCTCGACGGTGTCGGCGGCACCGGTGTTGAACGCGATGGCGGCCTGCGGCGCATGGCGGTGGATCAGATTCACGATCTGCTCGAAGAGCGGGAGCAGTTGCTCGGTCTTGCGGATCCCGCCCCCGACGACCACCACGTCCCACGGACGCCCGGTCAGCGACGCGACGAGTGCGGGCTCGGCGGACCCGTCGGACACGACCAGCGTCATGGCCGCTTCGACGCCGATCTCCGCGAACCGCTTCAGCTCCCCGTCGAGAGCCGCGCGCACGGTCTCCGCGTCAGTACCGGGCAGTGCCTGCGGGTCGTAACCGACAACAAGTACGGAGGACATGCGGCCAACCTACTTACGCCGGTCATGGCCGTCAGCCGTAAATTCCCGCCGCACTCCCCGCCACAATGCCGAAGGCCCCCCACCGTTTCCGGTGAGGGGCCTTCGTGCTGGTGGGGCTAACAGGATTTGAACCTGTGGCCTCATCCTTATCAGGGATGCGCTCTAACCAACTGAGCTATAGCCCCGCCGCGCTGCTGCGCTGACTTCTGAAGATTAGCGCACGTCGGGGCCAGTCCCAAAATCGATACCCGGCGCCCTACTCGTCCTCGGCCAGCGTGAGCTCGACACCGCCCACGAAACCCGCCGACAAGTTGTAGATGAAGGAGCCCAGCGTCGCCAGGGCGGTCGCCAGGACGACGTCGATCACCGCGATGACCGAGGTGAAGATGAGGACCCTCGGCAGCGACAGGAACGACTGGAGATCGAAGCCGTTGCCCTCGTTCGAGCCGGTGGCCTCGCTGATCGTGCCGCCCACGGTCTCGAAGACGCCCATGGCGTCCATCACCATCCACAGCACCGCCGACGCCACCACCGTGCAGATGCCGAGCGCGATGGAGAGCAGGAAGCTGACCTTCATCACCGACCACGGATCGGCCTTGGCCACCCGCAGCCGCGCCTTGCGGGTACGCGGGGTCGTCCGCGCCCCCGTCCGCGGCCGCCGGGCCGCCTGCGCGGCGCCGACGCCCTGCGCACCGCCCTGGGTGCCCTGCGGCCGGCCGCCCTGGGTCCCGCCCGCGGGCGAGGGGTATGCCTGCGGCGGGTGGTACGGCCCGCTCGCCTGCCCCTGCGCGGGCTCCCGCTCACCCGGCAACGGCCCGGTCGCGTAGCCCTCGTACTGGGGCTGAGGCCCCCGGGTATCCGTCACAATGCCCCCTTGGGAGTCCGTGGCAGGGCCACGGGCACCGTTCGCTCCTGCTCCGGAAGCGGCCGAACCGGCGCCCGTGGCTCCACTCACGCTCTACTCCTCGTGCTCCCCTGCCGAAGGCGACGTGCCTTCGACATTGCCCTCGACCGTGCTCTCGGCACCCTCCGCCGCAGCGGCCTCGGAGTCCTCGGACCCCTCGACCTCTTCGGCCTCACGACCGGCTTCGGCGTTACGGGCAATACCGACGACGGCATCGCGCTTGCCCAGATTGATCAGTTGGACGCCCATGGTGTCACGGCCCGTCTCCCTGACTTCATTGACTCGCGTGCGAATCACACCACCGCCGAGCGTGATGGCGAGAATCTCGTCCGTCTCCTCGACCACCAGCGCGCCGACCAGCGAGCCCCGGTCCTCGACGATCTTGGCAGCCTTGATGCCCAGACCGCCACGGCCCTGAACCCGGTACTCGTCGACGGGGGTCCGCTTCGCGTAACCACCGTCGGTGGCAGTGAACACGAACGTACCCGGCCGGACAACATTCATCGAGAGCAGTTCGTCGCCCTCGCGGAAACTCATGCCCTTGACACCCGAGGTCGCACGGCCCATCGGGCGCAGCGCATCGTCCGTCGCGGTGAACCTGATCGACTGGGCCTTCTTGCTGATGAGCAGCAGGTCGTCCTCGGCCGAGACCAGCTCCGCACCGATCAGCTCGTCGGCGGTGCCCTCGGCGCCGTCCGGCATCTCACGGAGGTTGATCGCGATGACGCCACCGGAACGCGGCGAGTCGTAGTCCTTCAGCGCGGTCTTCTTCACCAGACCGCCCTTCGTGGCCAGGATCAGATAGGGCGCGGCCTCGTAGTCGCGGATCGCCAGGATCTGTGCGATCTGCTCGTCCGGCTGGAAGGCCAGCAGGTTGGCGACGTGCTGACCGCGGGCGTCGCGGCCGGCGTCCGGGAGCTCGTACGCCTTCGCCCGGTACACCCGGCCCTTGTTCGTGAAGAACAGCAGCCAGTGGTGCGTCGTCGACACGAAGAAGTGGTCGACGATGTCGTCTTCCTTGAGCTTCGTGCCGCGCACGCCCTTGCCGCCGCGCTTCTGCGAGCGGTAGTCGTCCGTCTTGGTGCGCTTCACATAGCCGCCGCGCGAGATCGTGACGACGATGTCCTCCTCGGCGATCAGGTCCTCGATGGACATGTCACCGTCGAAGGGCACCAGCTTGGAACGCCGGTCGTCGCCGAACTTCTCGACGATCGCCGCCAGCTCCTCGCTGACGATCTTCCGCTGCCGCTCGGGCGACACCAGGATCGCGTTGTACTCGTTGATCTTCGCCTGGAGCTCGTCGTGCTCGGCGGTGATCTTCTGGTGCTCCAGCGCGGCCAGCCGACGCAGCTGCATCTCCAGGATGGCGTTCGCCTGGATCTCGTCGATCTCCAGCAGGCCCATCAGGCCCTCGCGCGCCACCTCGACCGTCTGGCTGCGCCGGATGAGCGCGATGACCTCGTCGATCGCGTCCAGCGCCTTGAGCAGACCGCGCAGGATGTGCGCCCGCTCCTCCGCCTTGCGCAGCCGGAACTTCGTACGCCGGACGATGACCTCGATCTGGTGCGTCACCCAGTGGCGGATGAACGCGTCGATCGACAGCGTGCGCGGCACCCCGTCGACCAGCGCCAGCATGTTGGCGCCGAAGTTCGACTGCAGGTCGGTGTGCTTGTACAGGTTGTTCAGCACGACCTTGGCGACCGCGTCCCGCTTCAGCACGACGACCAGGCGCTGCCCGGTACGCGACGACGTCTCGTCACGGACGTCCGCGATCCCGCCGACCCTGCCGTCCTTCACCAGATCGGCGATCTTCTGCGCGAGGTTGTCGGGGTTGGTCTGGTACGGAAGCTCCGTGACGACCAGGCACTGCCGGTTCTGGATCTCCTCGACCGCGACGACCGCGCGCATCGTGATCGAGCCACGGCCGGTGCGGTACGCCTCCTCGATGCCCTTGCGGCCCACGACGAGCGCGCCGGTCGGGAAGTCCGGGCCCTTGATCCGCTCGATCAGCGCCTCCAGGAGCTCCTCCTGCGAGGCCTCCGGGTGCTCCAGGTACCACTGCGCACCGGCCGCGACCTCGCGCAGGTTGTGCGGCGGGATGTTGGTCGCCATACCGACCGCGATCCCCGCCGAACCATTGACCAGCAGGTTCGGGAACCGCGCCGGCAGGACCGTCGGCTCCTGGTTGCGGCCGTCGTAGTTGTCCTGGAAGTCGACGGTCTCCTCGTCGATGTCCCGGACCATCTCCATGGACAGCGGCATCATCTTGCACTCGGTGTACCGCATGGCGGCGGCCGGGTCGTTGCCCGGGGAACCGAAGTTGCCGTTGGAGTCCACCAGCGGCATGCGCATCGACCACGGCTGTGCCAGCCGCACCAGGGCGTCGTAGATCGACGAGTCACCGTGGGGGTGGTACGTACCCATGACGTCACCGACGACACGGGCGCACTTGTAGAAGCCCTTCTCGGGCCGGTAGCCGCCGTCGTACATCGCGTACAGCACCCGGCGGTGGACGGGCTTGAGGCCGTCCCGTACGTCCGGCAGCGCACGCGAGACGATGACGGACATCGCGTAGTCGAGGTAGGAGCGCTGCATCTCCGTTTCGAGCCCCACGGGCTCGACACGCATGCCCACCGCGGCGGCGGGCTCCTCTTCGGGTGTCACAGGGGTGTTCTCGTCGGCCATTGCTGGTCAAAGTCCTTTCGGGCGGCGGCTTGCTGGTACGGCCGACTCAGATGTCGAGGAAGCGGACGTCCTTGGCGTTGCGCTGGATGAACGAGCGCCGTGCCTCGACGTCCTCGCCCATCAGCACCGAGAAGAGGTCGTCGGCCTGCGCCGCGTCGTCCAGCGTGACCTGGCCGAGAACCCGGTGGTCGACGTCCATGGTGGTGACGCGCAGCTCCTCGGCGTTCATCTCGCCGAGACCCTTGAAGCGCTGGATCGAGTCTTCCTTGATCCGCTTGCCGTTCTGCTTGCCCAGCTCGACCAGGGCGTCGCGCTCCCGGTCCGAGTACGCGTACTCGAAGTCGTCGCGGCCCCACTTGATCTTGTAGAGCGGCGGGCGGGACAGGTACACGTGGCCGGCCTCGACCAGCGGTCGCATGAAGCGGAAGAGGAACGTCAGCAGCAGGGTGTTGATGTGCTGGCCGTCGACGTCGGCGTCCGCCATCAGGATGATCTTGTGATAGCGCAGCTTCTCGATGTCGAAGTCCTCGTGGACCCCGGTACCGAAGGCCGAGATCAGCGCCTGGACCTCGGTGTTCTGCAGGATCTTGTCGACCCGGGCCTTCTCGACGTTCAGGATCTTGCCGCGGATCGGCAGGATCGCCTGGTACATCGGATTACGGCCGGACTTCGCCGAACCACCGGCGGAGTCACCCTCGACGATGAAGATCTCGCACTTCGTCGGGTCGTTGGACTGGCAGTCGCTCAGCTTGCCCGGCAGCGAGGCGCTCTCCAGGAGCCCCTTGCGGCGGGTCAGATCGCGCGCCTTGCGGGCCGCGACGCGGGCCGTGGCCGCCGCGATGCCCTTGCGGATGATGTCGGCCGCCTCGTTGGGATTGCGGTCGAACCAGTCCGTGAGCTGCTCGTGGACGACCTTCTGGACGAAGGTCTTGGCCTCCGTGTTGCCCAGCTTGGTCTTCGTCTGACCCTCGAACTGCGGCTCGCCCAGCTTCACCGAGATGATCGCCGTCAGACCCTCGCGGATGTCGTCGCCCGTGAGGTTGTCGTCCTTCTCGCGCAGCAGCTTCTTCTCGCGCGCGTACTTGTTGACCAGCGTGGTCAGCGCGGCGCGGAAGCCCTCCTCGTGGGTACCGCCCTCATGCGTGTGGATCGTGTTCGCGAAGGAGTAGACGCCCTCGCTGTACTGGGTGTTCCACTGCATGGCGATCTCGGCCGAGAGGAGACGCTCCTTGTCCTCGGCCTCGATGTCGATCACCGACTGGTGGATGACATCGCCCTTGCGGGAGTTCAGGTACTTCACGAAGTCGACGATGCCGCCCTCGTAGTGGTACGTGACCGTGCGGGCCTGCTCCGCCTCGCCGGCCTCGGCCACCTCGGCGACGTCCGCGCCCAGCGTCGCCTTCGCCGACTCGCGCTCGTCGGTGAGCCTGATCGTCAGGCCCTTGTTGAGGAACGCCATCTCCTGGAAGCGGCGCGACAGGGTCTCGAAGGAGTACTCGGTCGTCTCGAAGATGTCCCCGTCGGCCCAGAAGGTGACGGACGTCCCCGTCTCCTCGGTGGCCTCGTTGCGGGCCAGCGGGGCAGTGGGCACACCGAGCTTGTAGTCCTGGGTCCAGCGGTATCCGTCCGTCCGGACCTCGACCGAGACCCGCGACGACAGCGCGTTGACCACGGAGACACCGACACCGTGCAGACCGCCGGAGACGGCGTAGCCGCCGCCGCCGAACTTGCCGCCGGCGTGCAGCACCGTCAGCACGACCTCGACCGCGGGCTTCTTCTCCGACGGCACGATGCCGACCGGGATGCCTCGGCCGTTGTCGATCACGCGGACCCCGCCGTCGGCGAGGACCGTGACGTCGATCGTGTCCGCGTGCCCTGCCAGCGCCTCGTCGACCGAGTTGTCGACGACCTCGTACACGAGGTGGTGGAGGCCGCGCTCACCGGTGGAACCGATGTACATGCCAGGCCGCTTGCGGACCGCGTCCAGACCCTCCAGGACGGTGATCGCGCTGGCGTCGTACGAGGCCGTGACCTCGCCCGCGCCCGCGGCGACAGCCTCGGCGCTCTCACCGGGTGTGGACGGAATGTTCTCGTTGGGGTTGCCGGAATCGGCCACGAAGCGCCCTTTCTGGCACAGCACAGGCCGTTCTCCGGGCAAACGGGAGCGGCTGCGTCGTTCGGCTTGTATCGACGACTCCCGCAAGGACGCGGGATTGTTCACCAGTCTACCGGTAGCGCCGACATGAATGGGGGTTTGCCGGTACCTGAGTACGCATGTGCCGCCCTGAATGAGCGGCTGACGACTCCCCATATTCAGGGAGGGCCCTCAGGAGGCTCACGCGGGCCTTGAGCGCTTCTACCTGTCAACCGCCCGCTACCGTGAGGGACGCCCCACTCTCACCGCGTGGCCGCAACCACCACAGACCCGCACAACACGGACCCGCCGACAGGCGCCCCGAGCGGCAGGCACGGAGCCGCGGCAGAGCCGGGAAGAGGGACCGGGCAATGCCCGGGAACAGCCCGGATGCCGGTCGTCCAGGAGAAAAGCGCAGGTCAGCCGTATGTGTCGCCCGGGCCGGTGCTCCCGGGTGCGCGCAGCGGACCGAACCTGCGCTGCGGACCACCGGGCCCCAGCACCTTGATCATCCGGACCGTGCCCTGCCCCAGATCCGCGTTCAGCCGGGCCACCAGCTGGGGCGCCAGCAGCCGCAGCTGCGTCGCCCATGCCGTCGAGTCGCACTGCACCGTCAGCACCCGCTCGTCCGGGTCCTCGTCGTACTTCAAAGGCACACAATGTTTGGCCAGATCTTCACCCACGATCTGCGGCCAGCGCCCCATGACCCCGCCCACCGCCGCGGGGGTCTCCCAGCCGCGCTCGGTGATCAGCCGGTTGATCGCTGAACCCAGCGGCTGCGGGTCACGCCCGTCGGCCCGCGCGCCCGACCGCAGCCCGCCGCCCCGCCGGGCCTGCTTCTTCTGCTGTGCGGCGGCGCCGCGCGCCCGCGCCTGCTCCTTCGCCGCCCGCAGGGCGACCCGAGCCAGATCGACTCCCGAGGGCTCCGGCGCCCTGCCACCGCCGGCACGCTCCTGACCCGGCTCCCCGGCTCCGTCGCCCCGGCCGCTCACAGCCGCTCCACCTCACCCGCGGACACCGCGAACCGGGTCCCCGCCAGCACCCCCGGAACGTCGTCGTCCACCGCGGCCGTCACGAGCACCTGTTCGCCCGGGGCCACCAGCTCCGCCAGCCGCTCCCGGCGCCGGGCGTCCAGCTCCGCGAAGACGTCGTCCAGCACCAGCACCGGCTCGTTGCCCTCGCTGCGCAGCAGATCGTACGAGGCCAGCCGCAGCGCCAGCGCGTACGACCAGGACTCGCCGTGGCTCGCGTACCCCTTGGCCGGCATGCCCCGCAGCCCCAGCAGCAGATCGTCGCGGTGCGGCCCGACCAGCGTCACGCCCCGCTCGATCTCCTGCTTGCGTACCTCCGCAAGGGCGGCGATCAGCTGCTCGTACAGCTCCTCACGGGTACGCGCGGACTCCACACCCGCCCCGACCGAGCTGCGGTACTCCAGCGCCAGCGGGCCGCCGCCCGGCGCGACATCCGCGTACGCCTTGTCCGCCAGCGGCTGAAGGGTGGCGATCAGATCCAGCCGCTGCGCCAGCAGCTCCGCGCCCACCCGGCCCAGGTGCTGGTCCCACACGTCGAGCGTGGACAGGTCCATCGACCGGCCGCCGTGCCGGCGCGCCATCGCCGCCGACTTCAGCAGGGTGTTGCGCTGCTTCAGCACCCGCTCGTAGTCCGAGCGCACCCCGGCCATCCGCGGCGAACGGGCCGTGATCAGCTCGTCGAGGAAGCGCCGGCGCTCCCCGGGGTCGCCCTTGACCAGCGCCAGGTCCTCCGGCGCGAACAGCACCGTACGCACTATCCCCAGCACGTCACGTGGTCTGACCTGCGACGATCTATTGATACGGGCCCGGTTGGCCTTACCGGGATTGAGTTCCAGCTCGATCAGCTGCGAACGCTCCCCCTGAGTCACGGCGGCACGGATCACGGCCCGGTCGGCGCCCATCCGCACCAGCGGCGCGTCGGAGGAGACCCGGTGGCTGCCGAGCGTCGCGAGATAGCCGACCGCCTCGACCAGATTCGTCTTGCCCTGGCCGTTGGCCCCCACGAAAGCGGTGACGCCCGGTTCGAGAGGTACCTCGACCCGGGCGTACGAGCGGAAGTCGGCCAGCGAGAGATGCGTGACATGCATGGGTGTACGCCGACCTTCCCGGCTTCCTGCTCCGTGCCTCGTGGAGCGGACCGGCCGCCGTGGCCCGGCCCGCTTCCCGTTGCGTTACTTCTTGTTCTCGACCGCGTGGCCACCGAACTGGTTGCGCAGCGCGGCGATCATCTTCATCTGCGGGGAGTCCTCCTGGCGCGAGGCGAAACGCGCGAAGAGCGACGCGGTGATCGCGGGCAGCGGCACCGCGTTGTCGATCGCGGCCTCCACCGTCCACCGGCCCTCGCCGGAGTCGGCGGCGAAGCCGCGCAGCTTGTCGAGGTGCTCGTCGTCGTCCAGCGCGTTGACCGCCAGGTCGAGCAGCCAGGAACGGATGACCGTGCCCTCCTGCCAGGAGCGGAAGACCTCGCGCACATCGGTGACGGAGTCGACCTTCTCCAGGAGCTCCCAGCCCTCGGCGTAGGCCTGCATCATGGCGTACTCGATGCCGTTGTGGACCATCTTCGCGAAGTGGCCGGCGCCGACCTTGCCCGCGTGGACGGAGCCGAAGTCGCCCTCGGGCTTCAGCGCGTCGAAGACCGGCTGGACCTTCGCCACGTTCTCGGCGTCGCCGCCGTACATCAGCGCGTAGCCGTTCTCCAGGCCCCAGACGCCGCCGGAGACGCCGCAGTCGACGAAGCCGATGCCCTTGATGCCCAGCTCGACCGCGTGCTTCTCGTCGTCGGTCCAGCGGGAGTTCCCGCCGTCCACGACGATGTCTCCGGGGGAGAGCAGACCGGCGAGCTCGTCGATGGTGGCCTGGGTCGGCGCGCCGGCCGGAACCATCACCCAGACGACCCGGGGACCCTTCAGCTTGCCCACAAGCTCTTCGAGGCTGTGGACATCGGAGACGTCCGGGTTGCGGTCGTAACCGATGACGGTGTGGCCTGCGCGGCGGATGCGCTCGCGCATGTTGCCGCCCATCTTGCCGAGGCCGACGAGACCGAGCTCCATCAGAGATTCCTTAAGCGTTGTGCCGATTCGTACCCGAGGACGAGCCTACGCCCGGCCGGGGACGGACCGACGGGCATGCTCGGCACTGAGCGTGCCCGTCGGGAACCGCCGTGACAGGACCGATGACCGGATCGGCCGATCGGCGGGATCGGCCGGAGAAGCGGGTCAGCCGGAGAGGCGGACCGGCATGATCAGGTACTTGTACGCGTCGTCCGCCTCGGCGTCCACGGCCGGGCGGCCGCTGAGCAGCGCGGGCTTGGTGGACGTCGTGAACGAGAGCTGGGCGACCGGGGAGTCGATCGCGCTCAGTCCGTCCAGCAGGAAGGTCGGGTTGAAGGCGATCGAGATGTCGTCGCCCTCCAGCACCGCGTCGACCCGCTCCACAGCCTGTGCGTCGTCGCTGGAACCGGCTTCCAGGATCAGCACGCCCTGCTCGAAGCTGAGCCGCACCGGGGTGTTCCGCTCGGCGACGAGGGCCACGCGCTTGACGGCCTCGACGAACGGCGCCGTCTCGATGACCGCGACCGAGTTGAACTCGGTGGGGAAGAGCGTGCGGTACTTCGGCAGATCGCCTTCGAGCAGCCGCGTGGTCGTACGCCGGCCCGCGCCCTCGAAACCGATCAGACCCTCACCGGCACCTGAGCCGGACAGCGCCAGGGTGACCGTGTCACCGCTGGTCAGGGCCTTGGCGGTGTCCAGCAGCGTCTTGGCGGGCACCAGGGCGACCGCGGAGGCGTCCGGGTTCTCCGGCTTCCAGAGGAACTCGCGGACCGCGAAGCGGTAGCGGTCGGTCGAGGCCAGGGTGACGGTGTCGCCCTCGATCTCGATCCGCACACCGGTCAGCACCGGCAGCGTGTCGTCGCGGCCCGCGGCGATGGCGACCTGGGCGGCGGCCGAGGCGAAGACCTCGCCGGGCACCGTGCCGGTCGCGGTCGGCATCTCGGGGAGTGCCGGGTACTCCTCCACAGGAAGGGTGTGGAGTGTGAATCGCGAGGAGCCGCAGACCACGGTCGCCCGTACACCGTCTGTGGAAATCTCCACCGGGCGGTTGGGGAGGGCGCGGCAGATGTCGGCGAGGAGCCGGCCGGAGACCAGCACCGTGCCGTCCTCCTCGACCTCGGCGTCCACCGAGACCCGGGCCGAGACCTCGTAGTCGAAGCTGGAGAAGCTGAGGGCGCCGTCCTCAGCCTTCAGGAGAAGGCCCGCAAGAACGGGCGCCGGCGGACGGGCCGGGAGGCTACGGGCCACCCAGGCCACAGCCTCCGCGAGTACATCGCGCTCCACCCGGATCTTCACCGGAACCGCCTCCTGCTGTTGCTCGCTCGCCCTGCTGGCCTTCGTCGTCTGATCGCGTCCTTTGCCGCCGAGGCAGCGAGGACGCCGGGGACCAGTCTGACGTACGGCACCGACACTCGGTGCTGCTCGGGGTCAAGTCGCGACGAGAGGTTCGGAGAGCTCCGGCGCCGAGTTGTGCACAGGCCCCACTTCGAAGCGGATTCCGGGCTAACTCTATGTGGCAGTAGTAGTAGGGCCTGTGGAAACCGTGGATAACGTCGTTTCCGCAGGTCAGGTCCTGTTTTTTATCCACTGCCCCTGTGGGTGGCACCGGTGGACAACACGGCGTTTCTGTGGACACAGGAAAGTTCTGCACACCCGATGCACAGGACAGGGGGGTTTCTCCCCAGGGCTGTCCCCAGCTTTACCCAGGTTCCCCACAGCCCAACCGACCCTCTTGGTGTGACGCCTTTCACTCGGCGCGGTGAAAGGCGGTGCCGCGTTGCCGAACAGTGGACAGAGGTGTGGAGAAGCGGCGGGAAGCTGGGGACAAGACGGCCCGGCCTGTGGGCCGCCGGTGGACAACTTCATCCACGCCCTGTGGACGAATATTTTGTCCACAGGCTGTGGATCATTGTTGACCACAAATCCCCAACCCCTTGACCTGGCCTGATGGAGTATCGGCAGTCGCCCCTGTGGAAGCAATATGGACAACTTCCGGATCCCCAGGCTGTGGAGGGAGAAAACTCCCCAGATCTGTGGAGAACAGGCGGTCAGCGGCAGGTATTCGAACACCGCAGTGGCGCCGGAACGTCGGCAGCGGGTCGGGGGCGGGCCCCGCGACGAGGCCCGGGGCGGCCGCGGACGGCTTCGAGGGAGCATTCAGGAGCCGTCCAGGGAGCGTTCAGGCGGTCTCAGGACTTGGCACGGGGCCGGCTCAGGACTCGGCCGGGCCCGGTGCAGGAGCGGCTCGGGCCCGGCTCATTGACCGCCCCGGACCGCTCCTGAGTCGACTCGGAGCCGTTCCCGAGCCCGCTCAAGTCCGCTTCCGGGCGTCCTCCGGGCAGCGAAAAGGGCGCCCGAGGAACCCTGTTGAGGATTGCTCGGGCGCCCTGCCGGCGCGTGTGGCGCGTCCGTCGGCGGCGGCGCGTCAGCCGTTCTTGATGCGGTTGGTGAGTTCGGTGACCTGGTTGTAGATGGAGCGCCGCTCCGCCATCAGCGCGCGGATCTTCCGGTCCGCGTGCATCACCGTCGTGTGGTCACGTCCACCGAACTGCGCACCGATCTTGGGCAGCGAGAGATCGGTGAGCTCCCGGCAGAGATACATGGCGATCTGGCGGGCCGTCACCAGCACCCGGCTGCGCGAGGTTCCGCAGAGATCGTCCACCGTGAGCCCGAAGTAGTCCGCGGTCGAGGCCATGATGGCCGTCGCCGTGATCTCCGGGGCCGAGTCCTCGCCGCCCGGGATCAGGTCCTTCAGCACATGCTCGGTCAGTCCGAGGTCCACCGGCTGCCGGTTGAGACTGGCGAAGGCCGTGACCCGGATCAGCGCCCCCTCCAGCTCCCTGATGTTCCGGGAGATGCGGGAGGCGATGAACTCCAGCACCTCCGGGGGGGCGTTGAGCTGCTCCTGCACCGCCTTCTTACGGAGGATCGCGATCCGCGTCTCCAGCTCCGGCGGCTGCACATCGGTGGTCAGGCCCCACTCGAAACGGTTCCGCAACCGGTCCTCCAGGGTCACCAGCTGCTTGGGCGGCCGGTCGGAGGACAGCACGATCTGCTTGTTCGCGTTGTGGAGCGTATTGAAGGTGTGGAAGAACTCCTCCTGCGTCGACTCCTTGCTCGCCAGGAACTGGATGTCGTCGACGAGCAGGATGTCCACGTCCCGGTACCGCTTGCGGAAGGTGTCGCCCTTGCCGTCGCGGATCGAGTTGATGAACTCGTTGGTGAACTCCTCGGAGCTCACGTACCGCACCCGGGTGCCCGGGTAGAGGCTGCGGGCGTAGTGCCCGATGGCGTGCAGCAGGTGGGTCTTGCCGAGCCCGGACTCCCCGTAGATGAAGAGCGGGTTGTACGCCTTGGCGGGGGCTTCGGCGACCGCGACCGCAGCCGCGTGCGCGAACCGGTTGGACGCGCCGATGACGAACGTGTCGAAGAGGTACTTCGGATTCAGCCGGGCCGCCGGCTCGCCGGGGCCGGGCGTGGGAGTGGGCTGCGGGCCCATCGGCCCGGGGGCGCCGCCGGGCCGTCCGGTACCGGCGCCGCCCTGCCGGTGCTGCGGCTGGTGCTGGGGCTCCTGCATGTCGTGGTGCTCGGGGCGCTGCTGCTCGTAACCCTGGCGCTCGGGCGGCTGCGGCCGGTAGTCGTGCTGCGGCTGCTGGCGGCCGCCGGCGTACGGCTCGCGCCACTGCTCCGCGGGAGCCTCGCGGTCCTGGAACCCGCCGAGCCGGGGCTGCTGCCAGGAGAGGTCCTCCTGGGTGCGCGGCCACGCGCCGGGTTCGGGGCGCTGCTGCTGGTAGTCGGGGTAGGCCGGCCGGGCGGTCGGCATGCCGTCGTCGGAGGGCCGGTGTCCGTACCCGTCGTACGCGTCGTTGTGCTGCCGTTCGTCGTGCTGCGGTCCCTGGTAGCGGTGCTGCTGAGGCTGCTGGGACTGGTGCATCGGAGGCGCGGGCGGGCTCGGCGGCTCGCCCGCGGAGTCGTCGACGGTGATCGCGATGCGGATCGGGCGGCCGCATTCGCGGCTCAGCGTCTCGCTGATGAGCGGCGCGAGCCGGCCCTCCAGGACGCGCTTGCCCCATTCATTGGGTACCGCGAGCAGCGCCGTGTCGGCGACCAGGGCGAGCGGCTGGCAGCGCTCGATCCACTGCTTGTCCTTCGGCTCGATCCCCTGCTGGCCCTCCCCGAGGAGTTGCTCCAGCACTCGCGGCCACACTGCGGCAAGATCGGCAGGTACGTCAGCCACAGGGCACGCTCTCTCGCTGGTCCCACGAATGTGTGGTTCTCGGGACGGGATGGGTCGGGACGGGTGAGGACCGGCAGGCAGTAAGAAAAGAACCGGAGCTCAGCCACGGTAGTCAGGGCGACCCGCGTGGTTCAAGTTGTTGTCCACAGCCTGTGCACAGCGGGGGGTGCTGTGGAGCCGGTTTGACCGGATGGCGTAGCCGCGCGTACCGTGACCAGGTCGAGTTGTCGATGGCTGCTGCCGCCTGCCTCCGATGGGCAAAGATCACGATCTGTGATTGTGAAGCGGTGCACTAGAGCGTTTACGCGAGTCTCTCGTGGGCGCACGGTGACAGCCAGGCGATGTCCCGCCAACACACGAGTCATTTCTGGAGCCCCCTAGTGAGCAAGCGCACCTTCCAGCCGAACAACCGCCGCCGCGCGAAGACCCACGGCTTCCGGCTGCGTATGCGCACCCGTGCCGGCCGCGCGATTCTCGCGTCCCGCCGTGGCAAGGGTCGCGCCAACCTGTCCGCCTGATCGCTTACAGGTCATGACGTGCTGCCTACCGAGAATCGGCTGAGGCGGCGCGAGGACTTCGCGACCGCAGTACGCCGAGGACGCCGGGCCGGCCGCCCGCTACTCGTCGTACATCTACGCAGCGGTGCAACGGACCCGCACGTGACTGGGGAGAATGCTCCCCCGCCGCGTGCGGGTTTCGTTGTCAGCAAAGCTGTGGGTGGAGCGGTCGTGCGCACAGCGGTGAAGCGCAGGCTTCGCCACCTGGTCCGCGAACGGCTTGCCCTGCTGCCCCCCGGTAGCCTGGTTGTCGTACGAGCGTTGCCCGGCGCGGGCGACGCCGACCATGAACAGCTGGCCCGAGACCTGGACGCCGCTTTGCAGCGGCTGCTGGGAGGGGGCGCGCGATGAAGTACCCGCTGCTGGCTCTTATCAAGCTGTATCAGTGGACGATCAGCCCACTCCTCGGGCCTGTCTGCCGTTACTACCCGTCGTGTTCCCACTATGGATATACGGCGATCGACCGGCACGGAGCGATCAAGGGAACCGCGCTGACCGCCTGGCGCATCCTTCGGTGCAATCCGTGGTCACCCGGCGGCGTGGACCATGTTCCACCACGCAAACGTCCGCGTTGGCATGAACTGCTGCGTAATGCCATGCGCGGTGGCAAGGGCGGGGACTCCGCCGCTGATGTGCCTGTCCGGGGATCGGCCTCCGAACCCCCGAGCCAGGCCGCAGAGACTTCGCCCAATGCTCAAGGAGCCTGATTAGTGGACACGATTGCCAGTCTGTTCAGCTTCATCACCTGGCCTGTCTCATGGGTCATCGTCCAGTTCCACAAGATGTACGGGGCGATCTTCGGCCCTGACACCGGCTGGGCCTGGGGCCTGTCCATCGTGTCGCTGGTGGTGTTGATCCGGATCTGCCTGATCCCGCTTTTCGTCAAGCAGATCAAGTCGACCCGCAACATGCAGGTGCTCCAGCCGAAGATGAAGGCGATCCAGGAGCGCTACAAGAGCGACAAGCAGCGTCAGTCCGAAGAGATGATGAAGCTGTACAAGGAGACGGGTACCAACCCGCTTTCCTCGTGCCTTCCCATCCTGGCGCAGTCGCCGTTCTTCTTCGCCCTGTACCACGTGCTGTCGGCCATCGCCTCGAACAAGAAGATCGGCGTCATCGACCAGTCGCTGCTCGACAGCGCTCGTCAGGCACACATCTTCGGTGCTCCGCTCGCTGCCAAGTTCATGGACAGCGCGGAGAAGGTCCAGGCGCTCGGTGCCTCTCTGACCGACGTCCGGGTCGTCACCGCGATCATGATCGTGATGATGTCGGCGTCGCAGTTCTTCACCCAGCGCCAGCTGATGACGAAGAACGTCGACCTGACGGTCAAGACGCCGTACATGCAGCAGCAGAAGATGCTGATGTACATCTTCCCGGTGATCTTCGCCGTCATGGGTATCAACTTCCCCGTCGGTGTCCTCGTCTACTGGCTGACCACCAACGTCTGGACCATGGGTCAGCAGATGTACGTGATCAACCAGAACCCGACCCCGGGCAGCAAGGCGCAGGACCAGTACCTCGGACGTCTGCTGAAGAGCGTCACCACTCACGGCGAGGTGCGCGGCAAGACCCGGCGCAACACCGTCAAGCGGATCGTGTCCAAGGGCCCGGACCGCAATGACATCGAGCGGAAGTTCATCACGGGGCTGGCCAAGCTGGGCCTCGCCGCCCAGGAGGACGGCACCGTGGTCAAGAGCGACACCGCTGCCGCCGAGGCCGAGGGCGGAGCCGCACAGCGGCGTCAGCAGCCCAAGCGCCAGACCAAGTCCCAGCGCCAGACCGGTACCGCGCAGGCGGGGGGCAAGGACGCCGACTCCAGCGAGTCGGGTTCCAAGACCTCCCTGCAGAAGCGGGATGCCGCACAGGACGAAAAGCCCAAGCCGGCGGGTAAGTCCGCGTCCGGCTCCTCACGCCAAGCCAAGTCCGGACAGCGCAAGGGCCCGCAGCGGCCCAAGCACCCGTCCAAGAAGTAAGAAGGAGTCCATCCGTGACGGAAGGCACCACCTCCACGGCCGCTGAGGGCAGCGACACCTTGACCCGCCTTGAGCAGGAGGGCGAGATCGCAGCGGACTACCTTGAGGGTCTGCTCGACATCGCCGACCTCGACGGCGACATCGACATGGATGTCGAGGCGGACCGGGCCGCGGTCTCGATCATCAGCGACTCGGCACGTGATCTGCAGAAGCTCGTGGGCCGCGACGGTGAGGTGCTGGAGGCGCTCCAGGAGCTGACGCGGCTTGCCGTTCACCGGGAGACCGGGGACCGCAGCCGGCTGATGCTCGACATCGCGGGCTTCCGGGCCAAGAAGCGGGCGGAGCTCGCCGAGCTGGGTGCCAAGGCCGCGGATGAGGTCAAGAGCACCGGCGAGCCGGTGAAGCTGGACCCGATGACGCCGTTCGAGCGCAAGGTCGTGCACGACGCGGTTGCGGCCGCCGGCCTGCGCAGCGAGTCCGAGGGCGAGGAGCCGGAGCGCTTCGTCGTCGTCCTCCCGGCCTGACCGGACCCTAGTTCTGTCGGCCCCGTCTGTTCGCAGGCGGGGCCGATCTTTGTCAGCCTGATAGATCAGCCACCCACAGTGCGGTAGTGCGGTATGGAAGGACGGTTCCCGTGACGGCGGAAGTAGAGCTTCCCCAGGCGCCCGAAGGGGCGCGGGCGGTTTTCGGCGAGTTCTTCCCGGAAGCTGTCCGGTACGCGGAACTGCTGGCGGACGCCGGAGTGAAGCGGGGGCTGATCGGCCCGCGTGAGGTGCCGCGGCTGTGGGAGCGGCATCTGCTGAACTGCGCGGTGCTCTCCGAGGTCGTGCCCGAGGGTGTCACGGTCTGCGATGTGGGCTCGGGAGCCGGCCTGCCCGGCATCCCGCTGGCGCTGGTGCGCCCCGACCTCAAGATCACCTTGCTGGAGCCCCTGCTCCGGCGCACGAACTTCCTCCAGGAAGTGGTGGAGCTGCTGGGGCTGGACCATGTGACGGTGGTGCGTGGTCGGGCCGAGGAGGTTCTGGGTTCGCTCCAGCCGGTGCATGTGGTGACCGCTCGGGCCGTGGCACCGCTGGACCGGCTGGCCGGCTGGGGTGTTCCGCTGCTGCGTCCGTACGGGGAGATGCTGGCCCTCAAGGGGGACACCGCCGAGGAGGAGATCGCCGGGGCACGTGCGGCCCTGGGCAAGCTCGGGGTGGTGGAGACCGAGGTGCTGCACGTTGGGGAAGGCGTTGTCGACCCGATGTCCACGGTGGTGCGTGTGGTGGTCGGCGAGAGCCCAGGTGGTGTGAGGTTCGCCGCAAAGCGAGCCAAGGCCGCCAGGACGAGCCGCACGAGGCGTCGTCGCTGACGTCTCCGTTCACTCCGCTTCACTCCGCTTCACTCCGCTTCACTCCGCTTCACTCCGCGGAACCGAGTGGCGCGTGCGATGCATGTCGTCTGTCAGTCGCGGGTCCGGTACGTGACTGTATGCACCCATACGGAGTGTCGTGCCCCCGTAGCCAGGCTGCGGGGGCATCGTGTTTCACGTGAAACGTCGCTCTCTGCTGCATGGAATCATCAGCCGCGGTCGCGCGGCTGCCGCGCCGCGGCATCGCAGGCCCGTTAGGGCTACGGAGTTGTCCACAGAAGTGGATTCATCCACAGAAGAGCGGGCCTCGCTGGTTCACGACCCCGAAAGCATGGCAGGCTCTGCTCATTGCGAGCCTGAAGTCGAGGAGAGTGAATCCTTGCGGTCCGACGCCAACATCGCGGGACCGATGACCGATCCGGTCCCCGGTCCCCGAACCGAATCGGCGGGGGATGGTGTTTCACGTGAAACACCGCCGCCGATGGACGACACACCCATCGGTCGCGCGGCCCAGCTGGCGGTTGAGGCCCTTGGCCGCGCCGGCGAGGGCCTGCCCCGTCCTGACCGGACGCGCGTCATGGTGGTGGCCAACCAGAAGGGCGGAGTGGGCAAGACGACCACGACGGTCAATCTTGCTGCTTCGCTCGCGCTTCACGGCGCCCGTGTTCTGGTGGTCGACCTTGACCCGCAGGGGAATGCCTCTACGGCTCTGGGTATCGATCACCATGCTGAAGTCCCCTCCATCTATGACGTCCTGGTGGAGAGCAGGCCGCTTTCCGAAGTGGTTCAGCCCGTACCGGACGTCGAAGGCCTCTTCTGCGCCCCCGCCACCATCGATCTCGCCGGTGCGGAGATCGAGCTGGTGTCGCTGGTGGCGCGGGAGAGCCGACTGCAGCGGGCGATTCAGGCGTATGAGCAGCCGTTGGACTACATCCTCATCGACTGCCCGCCTTCGCTCGGTCTGCTGACGGTCAACGCCCTGGTCGCCGGGGCCGAGGTGCTGATCCCCATCCAGTGCGAGTACTACGCGCTGGAAGGGCTGGGCCAGCTGCTGCGGAATGTGGACCTGGTACGGGGGCATCTCAACCCCGATCTCCATGTCTCGACGATCCTGCTCACCATGTACGACGGCAGGACCAGGCTCGCGTCTCAGGTCGCGGAGGAGGTGCGCAGCCACTTCGGCAAGGAGGTGCTGCGGACGAACATTCCGCGATCGGTGAGGATCTCGGAGGCGCCCAGTTACGGGCAGACCGTGTTGACCTATGACCCGGGTTCCAGCGGGTCGCTTTCGTACCTTGAGGCGGCGCGTGAGATCGCCCTGCGGGGTGTCGGGATCCACTACGAGCCCCAGCATGCCCGGACGGGCATGGGGAACAGCCAGCAGAGCACTTCGGAGGGGATTCAGTGAGCGAGCGTCGAAGAGGGTTGGGGCGTGGGCTGGGTGCCCTGATCCCCGCCGCTCCGCAGGAGAAGCAGGTGCCGTCCATGGGGATGGGATCGACCTCTGCGGGGGCGAATCCTGTACTGACGGCGGAGCGGGGGGTGGCTGCGGCAAAGGTGGCCGCTCGCACGGGCGCTCCGATCGTGCCGGAGCCGAGCGCGCCGGTGTCGGGGGCCGGAGCGGCCAACGCTTCGGTGGAACCTGCCGCGGCATACTTCGCCGAGATTCCTATCGGCGACATCACTCCGAACCCCCGCCAGCCCCGCGACGTGTTCGACGAGGACGCCCTCGCGGAGTTGGTGACCTCCATCAAGGAGGTGGGCCTCCTCCAGCCCGTCGTCGTGCGGGAGGTGGGGCCGGAGCGCTATGAGCTCATCATGGGCGAGCGGCGCTGGAGGGCCTGCAGCGAGGCGGGCCTGGAGCGGATCCCGGCCATCGTCCGGGCCACGGACGACGAGAAGCTGCTCCTGGACGCACTCCTGGAGAACCTTCACCGGGCTCAGCTGAACCCGCTGGAGGAGGCAGCCGCGTACGACCAGCTGCTCAAGGACTTCGAGTGCACGCACGACGAGCTGGCCGACCGGATCGGGCGTTCCCGGCCGCAGGTGTCCAACACGCTGCGTCTGCTGAAGCTGTCGGCTCCGGTGCAGCGGAGGGTAGCGGTCGGGGTACTTTCGGCCGGTCATGCGCGGGCTCTGCTGTCCGTGGACGACTCGGAGGAGCAGGACCGGCTGGCTCATCGCATTGTGGCCGAGGGGCTGTCGGTGCGGGCGGTCGAGGAGATCGTGCGGCTCATGGGCTCCAATCCCACGAGCCCTGCCAAGGCCAGGGGGCCGCGGGCCGGTGGCCGGGTGTCGCCCGCCCTGTCCGATCTCGCCACCCGGCTCTCGGACCGCTTCGAGACCAGGGTGAAGGTCGACCTTGGCCAGAAGAAGGGGAAGATCGTCGTCGAGTTCGCATCGATGGAGGATCTGGACCGTATTCTCGGCAGCCTGGCACCGGGCGAGGGGCGTGTGCTGGATCAGGCACCGTCCGAGGAGTCCGCTGAGGAAGACGAGGGCTGACCCCTTCTGAGGTTGTCGGGCGGGGGGGGGGGGGGGGGGGGGGGGGGGGGGGGCCCCGCCCCCGGGGGGTTTGGTGGGGGGGGGGGGCGGGGTGTGGGTGGGTGTGTGTTTGTTGGTTTTTGGGATAG
>NZ_JBIDCA010000001.1:0-316698 GCF_043204345.1 Streptomyces sp. NPDC047917 | reverse complement strand
CGCGCCGCCGCGCGCGGGGGGGGGTGTGTGTGCTTCTCCGCCCCCCTGGGCGGGTTCGCCTGGTTCTTCTCGGGGGGGGCGGGTTGGGGCGGGGGGGGGGGGGGGGTGGGGGGGGGGGCCCCCCCCCCCCGCCCCGCCCTTTGCTCTTTCTCGGTGTCGGCTTCATTCCTGGGTGGATACGATGCGTTCTGGTATGGCACATCCGGCTTGACCGCCTCGGCAGGGAGGGTCATGCGATCAGTGAGCCGCAGCCGGCTGATGACAGTCGGGCTGGGCCTGGGGGCGGTCGGCGGGTTCGTCGGCAGCCTGCTCCTCGAACGGAGTGCACTGACCGTCGTACGCGATGCGGCGGGCGAAGGAAGCGAGGAACAGCCTTCATGGGGCGTCGGCTCGTACCGCTCACACTGGACAACCTTTCCGATCTCCCCAGACGATGCCGTGCCTGTGTCTTCTGGGAGCTTGATCCGGTCAGTGGGGAAGCTGCGGTAAAGGCGGGGACGCCCGGACTGGAGAAGGAGGCCTGGATCTCGGCCGTTCTCCTGGAGTGGGGGTCGTGCGGCCGGGTCGTCTATGTCGACGATGTGCCGGTGGGCTATGTGCTCTACGCCCCGCCCGCCTATGTGCCGCGTTCGACCGCGTTCCCCACCAGCCCCGTCTCCTCCGACGCCGTACAGCTGATTACTGCCTGGATCATGCCGGGCTACCAAGGGCAGGGGCTGGGCCGAGTGATGGTGCAGACCGTCGCCAAGGATCTGCTGCGCCGGGGATTCAAGGCGATCGAGGCGTTCGGTGACGCCCGGTGGAAGGAGCCGGCCTGTGTGCTTCCCGCAGATCATCTGCTGGCGGTCGGCTTCAAGACCGTACGGCCGCATCCTGTCCATCCGAGGCTGAGACTGGAACTGCGTACGACGCTGTCCTGGAAGGAAGACGTTGAGCTGGCACTGGACCGGCTGCTGGGCGCGGTGCAGAAGGAGCCGGCACTCAGGCCGCTGTGATCCGGGATCGCGGGACGCTCGGGGAACCATGACGATCCGAGAGCCCTTGGCAACGTGAAACGGGTCCATCCCCCGAGGGACGGACCCGTTTCACGTGAAACATCGGCGTGCGGTGTGCCTAGCCAAGGAAGGCCTCAAGGTCGCGGACGATCGCGGCCTTCGGCTTGGCGCCGACGATGGTCTTCGCGACCTCGCCGCCCTGGTAGACGTTCAGGGTCGGGATGGACATGACGCCGTACTTGGCGGCCGTGCCCGGGTTCTCGTCGATGTTGAGCTTGACGACCTCGATCTGGTCGCCGTGCTCGGCGGCGATGGCCTCCAGGGACGGGGCGATCTGGCGGCACGGACCGCACCAGGCTGCCCAGAAGTCCACCAGTACGGGCTTCTCGCTCTTCAGGACGACCTCGTCGAAGGAGTCGTCGGTCACGTTCTTCAGGGCGCCGGCCACGGCGGCCTCCTTAACTTCTTGGGGTGTGTGGGGTGAGAGTCGTGAGTCAGACGGTGGCCGCAGCGGCCTTCTCGTCATCGGCGAGTGCGGCCAGGAAGCGCTCCGCGTCGAGAGCGGCCGAGCAGCCCGTGCCGGCGGCCGTGATGGCCTGCCGGTAGGTGTGGTCGACGACGTCACCGGCACCGAAGACACCGGTCAGGTTGGTCCGGGTCGAGGGGGCGTCGACCTTGAGGTAGCCCTCTTCGTCGAGGTCGAGCTGGCCCTTGAAGAGCTCGGTGCGCGGGTCGTGGCCCACCGCGATGAACAGGCCGGTTACCGCGAGCTCGGACGTCTCGCCGGTCTTGGTGTTCCGCAGGGTCAGACCGGACAGCTTCTGCTCGCCGTGTACTCCGGCAACCTCGCTGTCCCAGGCGAACTTGATCTTCGGGTCGGCGAAGGCCCGCTCCTGCATGGCCTTGGAGGCACGCAGCGTGTCCCGGCGGTGGACGATGGTGACCGACTTGGCGAAGCGGGAAAGGAAGGTCGCCTCCTCCATCGCGGTGTCGCCACCGCCGACCACGGCGATGTCCTGGTCCTTGAAGAAGAAGCCGTCGCAGGTGGCGCACCAGGAGACGCCGCGTCCGGAAAGGGCGTCCTCGTTGGGCAGGCCGAGCTTGCGGTGCTGGGAGCCGGTCGTCACGATGACGGCCTTGGCGCGGTGCACCGTACCGGCCGTGTCCGTGACCGTCTTGATGTCTCCGGTGAGGTCCACGGAGACGACGTCGTCAGGGACGAGTTCGGCGCCGAAGCGCTCGGCCTGGGCGCGCATGTTGTCCATGAGCTCGGGGCCCATGATCCCGTCCTGGAAGCCCGGGAAGTTCTCCACGTCGGTGGTGTTCATCAGCGCGCCACCGGCGGTGACGGCGCCCTCGAACACCAGCGGCTTCAGCGAGGCGCGTGCGGTGTAAAGGGCGGCCGTGTAGCCCGCAGGGCCGGAGCCGATGATGATCACATTACGGACGTCGCTCACGGGTTTCTTCCTCGTCTCTGCAGACTGCCTACTGTCCACGCCTACTGGGGCCGGTTCAACGACTCTCACCCCACCCAACGGATCCTACGGGGCATGCATTCCCCGACGTGCCGAGGCAAGCTTCCGGGGGATTCTCAGTGGCGCGGGTAGGTACGGGTCAGCAGGAGTTCACCCTTGCCCGCGGGCTCCGCCTGGACGCAGGCCGCATCGACGACGTACGCCTGCACCTGTGCAGCATCGGACGGGTGCGGGAGAACGACGAGGAAGACATTCGTGCCTTCGTAGGTGCCCTCCTCCACGGCGAGGGCGGCAGTATCACGTCCGGTGCCCTGCTCCACGCAGGGCGGGACGGGCACGGTGGGCGCGCGCAGCGGAGTCTGGGGCGAATCAGATCCGGCGGAAGCGGACTTGGGCGTCGAATGCGCCCCGGTGGACGGAGACTGCTCCTCGGCCCCCACACCGTCCGCCGACTTCGACGGCTTCGAGCTGGTGCTCAGAAGAAGCGCGTGTACCCGGCCCTCAAGTGTGGACTCCGAGAACGCCCCTCCACCGCTCTCCTCGGCGCTGGAACTACGGTCCGCTGCCTTGAGGCTCCCGGAGTTCTCGGACGACTGGAGGTTCTGCAGCAGGAAGACGCTCAGGCCGACCACGGCCGCGCCGAAAGCGGCCCCGAGCACGGCTGTGCGACGGCGGCGTCGGAGCGGCCGGCGGCCGGGTCCGGTGGCCGCCCGGGGGCGTCCTGCGGGACGGTCCGAGGGGTTGGGTTCCGGGTTCGGCTTCTCCGCTGCGGGCGGCTCTGTTTCACGTGAAACATGCAGCGAGTCGGATGGCGGCGTGGCGTCGAGAGCCGCTTCAGCGGCGAGTGCGACGTCGATGCGGTCCACGATGTCGTCCGGCATGTGCTGCGGCATCGGCACGGTGCCGAGCAGTTCGCGGATCTCCATGAGAGAGGCATGGACCTCACCGCAGAGTTCGCAGCCGTCCACATGGTCGCGTACCTCTGCTGCCCGTGATGGTGGGAGCAGTTCCTCCGTCAGGTCGGAGATCTCCGTGACATCCGGATGCTGGGTCGTGTCGGCCGTTGACGTCATGTGCGCCCACCTCCGCCCTTCACTGAAGCGGGATCGCTTGTGGTGGCCGCATCTCTCGGCCCCGATGCCGGTGGGACGGATGTATGCGGCGTCCGGTTCCTTGTGGCCGACTCGTCGGCCCCCGCGACCTCGCTGCGCAGATGAGTGAGCAGCGGCGCCAGCCGGGCCCGCCCCCGAGCGCAGCGGCTCTTCACGGTGCCTGTCGGTACATCGAGGATGCGTGCTGCCTCGGCCACGGGGTAGCCCTGCATGTCCACGAGGACGAGCGCGGCCCGCTGCTCGGCAGGCAGTGTGGCGAGCGCGGCGAGGAGTTCGCGGTGCAGGTCCTGACGCTCGGCCGGTGCTTCCGCGGATTCGTGCGGTTCCAGGAGCTGCTCGAACCGTTCGGTGTCATTGATCGGCGCGGTCCTGCGGCTGGCAGCCTTGCGGACCCGGTCGAGGCAAGCGTTGACCGTGATGCGGTGCAGCCAGGTGGTGACAGCGGACTGACCACGGAAGGTGTGGGCTGCTCGGAAGGCGGAGACAAGGGCGTCCTGGACGGCGTCTGCGGCTTCCTCGCGGTCCCCCAGGGTCCGTATCGCCACGGCCCACAGCCGGTCGCGGTGGCGCCGTACGAGCTCACCGAAAGCGTCCGGTTCACCGGCCACATGGCGAGCGAGGAGTTCTGAGTCGCTAGAGTCGGGTTCTAAGGATTCAGCAACCACGCGATACCCCTAAATGCCTAAAAGTAGCCTTGCCCTCGGGCTTTCGCGGAGTGGGTCGTCCAAGGCTTGAGCAGGAACGCGGTAAGTGCCCCTGATCGGAAAACTCCCTGGTCAGGTGGGCACGGCCAAGTAACCCCCCGGTGGCGGGTGTTGTCGGGCGGCTGCCGGGACGAGGGGACGCCGTGGCCGAGGGCCTTGAGCCGACGGACGAGGTCGCGGCTCTTGTGACCCGGGTCGAGGTTGTAGGTGTGGAAGTCGGTGCCGATATCGAGGCTGAACAATACCAATGACTGCCGGCAGGCACGTTCTCGCCGGAGCCGACGGCCCGGGTGGTCGCCGAGTGCGGCCGTTCTGGCCCGCGCACTCGGCTGCTGACGCCGCAGGCGGTGGTCTGTTTCGCGCTGGCGATGTGACTGTTCGCGGCTCCGGCGGTGGTGAGGTGCCGCCGGAGCGCGGTGTTCTTGTCCCGCAGTTTGTCAGCAGGAAATGTGGGAGCGGATCCCGGGCAGAGGTCGTCCCGGATGTACCGGCGGTCGCCTACCCGCACCGCGTCGGGCAGGGCCCGGCAGGCTGCCTTGCCGTAGGCCCTTGAGCCGACGCGGTGGACGACCTCGACGCCGGGAAGAAGATCGTCGGCAGGAAGCGGGGGCATCCTCACCGACACGATCGGCTTCGTGGAGAACGCGCGGCATCGGTGAAAGGGGGCGAGTGCGATGACTCGCGAGCCGGTGGTCAGCCCATGAATTTAACTTCGGTGATGGATTGTTTGTAGCCGGCTCCGCTGTAGCGATCGGCAGCCGACTTCGGCATGTCGGTAAGCCATACGAGTACGAACCGGGTCTTTACCGGCTTCTTCGTCTGCAGTTTCGCTTCTGTGCCGACCGTCTCGGTCGTTGCGATTTTCGTCATCGACGACAGAGGCGTTGACGAGTTGAGTGAGTCGGTCGCGTAGAGCGAGGCGGTGGTGTGATCGCCACCGAATTGCAGGCCTACGGAGGCTGACGAAATGGACTGAGCGGAATCGAGTTCATACACGATGCCGACGCCCTCTTTGAAGGGAGCCAGCTTGGGGCCGCCTATGAAGCTCTTGGACCGCCAGTACGTAGAGCTGTCGCCGTCGTACGTCAGGTGGACGTCGTCGGGATGCTGTGCTTTTCCATCCGGGAAATACTCGACCGCGTCCTTGACCGTGAGCAGTTGGCCCGTGGGCTCCTTCTTGCCGGCGTCACCGTTTTTCGGGTCGGTCTGCGTGCTGCCGGGGTCACTCGATTCGTTGTTGAGCAGTGTCTCGGCCAGTTGCCAGCTACCGAGGCCCAGGGCTGCGATCAGCAATGCGGAAACGGCCCATTTGAGGGCCTTGCCGGTGCGGCTCTGGAGCGGCGCCGGGGGTACGACCATCACGGGCTTGGCCACGGGTGCGCCGGGACGGGCGGGCGGGCGCCCGTAGGAACCCTGCTGATAGGTCGTGCGCTGATACTCGGGCGGCGCCGTGAAGGCGGGCTCCGGAGGACGGATGCGGGGCATCGCGGCAACGGCTCTGGCCAGCTCGTCCGGCGTCGTGCACGGCTGCTCCTGCCGGGAGGCAGTCGCGCCGTCATTGGCGAGGGCGCGCATGGCGAGCTCGGAAAGGCCGCGGTGGACGCCCGCGCGCACCTGATCGGGGGCGATCAGCCCCACACCCTTGGGCAGCCCGGCCAGGCCGTACGCGTCGCTCTCGTACGGCCAGCGCTGGGTCAGAGCGGCGTACAGCAGAGCGCCGATGGCCTCGGTGTCCGCACGCTGGGGGCTGTCGGCGGTGATGCCCCGCAGGGCGGCGTTCACCGCGAGGCCGCGGATCCGGTACTGCCCGGTCGAGCTCCGCAGCACCGCCCCCGGGGTGAGCCTCAGATGCGCGAGGCCCTCCCGGTGGGCCGCCGCCATGGCCTGGGAGACCTGGCTGACGAGCTGGTACGCGTCGTGCGCTTCCATCGGCCCCGAGGCCAGCAGGGAGGTGAGCTCGGTGGCGTCGGGGAGCCATTCGTGGACGACGTAGACGAGGTCGTCCTCCTCCACCGCGTCGAGGACCTGCACGAAGCGCGGGTCACCGAGCAGCGCGGAGGAGCGGGCCGCGGCCAGCACGGAGCGGGCACGCGGGTGGTCGGCCGGAAGGAGATGGACGCCTACCGCGCGGCGCAGCTTCTCGTCGACGGCGCGCCAGCTGCTGAAGCCGTCCAGACGGGTGACGCACTCCTCCAGCCGGTAGCGTCTGGCAAGTTTGTGCCCACTGTGCAGGTCAGGGGTCGGCAGGGTGACCTCGGAACCGATGCGTTCACCATCCGTGTCCTGCGGCTTCTCGCCCTTGGTGTCCTGAGCTTCTGCCGTCCCGTCGGTCGTGGCCTCGTCCGCCTTGGCGGTCAGCGGCTCATCGCCGCTGTTGTCGGCCACGTCGACGGCAGCCGTGCTACGTTCCGCCACCGTCGTTCCTGCCTCCCCATCCGTTGCGCGATGCCAGCCAGCTCTGCACAGTCACGCCAATTGTGCCCACACTCCGGCGCTATGCACGACACGCAAGGGGTGGTGATGGTTGTGCGGTGGTTGATTCTCAGCGACCGAGTCGTCCTCGGACCATGCCGACCATGCCGTTGATCTCCTCGATCCGCATCCGCTTGGCGGCGACGAAAAAGACGCCGAGCAGTACGGCTCCGCCGCAGATCAGAGCGGCGAGCGAGCCGAAGGCACCCTCGCCGAGACCCAGGAGAACGGCAAAGCCCACACCGCCGCCGAGTACCGCTGCCGGGGTCGCGGCCAGGCACAGCCGGGCGTACGTACGCACGACGTGGGAGCCGTCCAGATCCCCGCCCAGGCGGTTGCGCAGCCGCCGCCAGGCGATGCCCACGCCGACGGCGTAGGCGAGCCCGTACGAGGCGGCCATCCCGACCACGGCCCACCGGGCGGGCAGAACCACGTAGCAGAGGGCCGAGGCGGCCGCGTTGACCGCGGCGACGATGACCGTGTTGTAGAAGGGCGTGCGGGTGTCCTCGTACGCGTAGAAGCCGCGCAGCACGACGTACTGAACGGAGTACGGGATCAGACCGAGTGCGAAGGCCATGAGGATGAAGCCCATGGAGCGGGCGGCCTCGGTGCCGGCGGAGGCGTACAGCAGGGTGCACATCGGCAGTCCGAGGGCGAGGAAGGCGAAGGCCACCGGCACGATCGCGACAGCCGAGTTCCGCAACCCCTGGGAGATGTCGTCACGGACGGCGCCCGGGTCGTCGTCGTGGGCGGCGCGGGAGATGCGCGGCAGCAGGGCCGCCATGACGGAAACGGTGATGATCGCCTGCGGCATGCCCCAGATGAGCTGGGCGTTGGAGTAGGCGAGGAAGCCGGTGCCGTCCTTGCCGGACAGCTTGCCCGCCGATGTCGCGAGCTGAGTGACGACAATCACACCTGCCTGGTTGGCGAGGACGAACAGGACGGTCCACTTGGCCAGCTTGACCGTCTTGCCGAGCCCGTGTCCCTTCCAGTCGAAGCGCGGCCGGAAACGGAACCCGGCCTCGCGCAGGTACGGGACCATCGCCAGGGCCTGGACGACGAGACCGAGCAGCGTGCCGATACCGAGCAGCCGGACGCCTTCCGGCGGAATGGTCTGGACGCCCATCTGGGACTCGGCGGACGTTCCGTAGACCCAGATGAACATGCCGAACGTGAAGATCATGACGATGTTGTTGAGGACCGGGGTCCACATCATCGCGCCGAACTTTCCGCGGGCGTTGAGGATCTGGCCCATGACGACATGCACGCCCATGAAGAAGATGGTCGGCAGGCAGTACCGGGCGAAGGTCACGGCGACGCTGTTGGCGGCCGCGTCATTGGCGATCGTCGGCGACATCATGTGGATCAGCCACGGAGAGGCGAAGACCGCGAGTGCGACGATCACGCCGAGTGCGACCATGACGAGCGTGAGGAGCCGGTTGGCGTAGGCCTCGCCGCCGTCCTCGTCGTCCTTCATGGATCGGACGAGCTGAGGAACGAAGACCGAGTTCAGGCCGCCGCCCACGGTGAGGATGTAGATCATCGTGGGCAGGGTGTACGCGATGGTGAAGCTGTCGCCGAGCAGCGCCGCACCGAGCGCGGCGGTCATGACGAGGGTGCGCACGAAGCCGGTGAGGCGGGACACGAGCGTGCCGGCCGCCATCAGCGCGCTGGACTTCAGTATTCCGGCGGCCCGGCCGCCGGACTTGGGCGGGGCGGGCGCCGGGGCGGGCTCGGGCTCCGCGGGGACGGGGGCCGACCCTGCCGGGCCCTCCTGGTCCCGGAAGAGGTGGGCGAAGGCGTCCGGCTGCTCGTCGTCCCGGGACGCCTGGCTGACGAGGTCGTCCACCCCGACGAACTGGGTGGTCGCCGGATCGTCGCCGTACGGCAGGTGCCGCGATGGACCACCGGGCTCGGGCGGCGGAGTCTGCGCCCAGATACGCGGATCCGGCGGGTACTGGGCCGCGGGCGGCTGCTGGTAGAGGGGCTGGGGCTGCTGGTAGGTGCCCGGAGACGGCGGCGGGTGCGCGGCCCGGTCGTACAGCGCCTCGGTCACCGGGTCCTGGACGGACAGGTCCTGGGCTCGGTAGGGATCGTGGTCGTAGGCGTCCTGCAGGTACGGATCGGGCATCGGCGGGACCTGGCCAGGTCCCGGGGGCCCGCCGGAAGACCCGGCTCCGCCCGCACCCTGACCGCGGTCACCGTCGTACGGCGCGTTCATCGAAACCCCACCTCATCGTCCCCGGCCGACCGGCCACGACAGACATCGCTCAACGTTCCACTTTCTCACCCGAGTCCGACGGCTCCCCGCTTTCCGGACCGGTGTCCGGAGTCGGGTCACTCGGCTGCTCGGGTTCGCCGCCGTCTTCGCCGGTCGGGCCGCCCGCGCCGCCCGCGTTGGCACGCTTGCGATGGGTGTACATCCTGATGCCCGCGAGAACCAGGAGCAGCAGGCCGCCGGCGATGACCAGCAGTACGGTCGGGGTGAGCTCGGAGACCTTCACGGTGAAGGTCATCGCTCCGCCGTACGGTGTGCCGTCCTCGGTGTAGAGCTGCGCCGTCATCTGCACCTGGCCGTTGACGTTGGCAGCCGCGTCGAACTTCACGGACTGGCTGTGGCCGGCACCGATCCGGATCGGCTGCTCCGCCACGGCCCCGCCGTCGTTCAGCTTGAGGCGGGTCGCATTCTCCGACTTCAGCCGGAGAACGAGATGGTCCACGCCCTGCAGCAGCCTGTTCTGCACGGTCACCGGGATCGTGGCACTGCGGCCGGACAGGGTGACGTCCGACTTCGAGATGAGCTGGACCTCGCCGACGAGGTCCTGCAGATAGCCGCGGACCGAGTCCCGGTACTGCTGGGCCTCCAGCGGCCTGCCGCGCCATGACGTCGACATGGAACGGTTGAGCGCGTTGCCGAAGGGGGTCACCACCCGCTCGGGGCGGGCGAGGATGACCTGGAAGCTGTTCAGCGACACCTGGGTGGACTTGATGTCCTGGAAGGCCTGGGTGGGCAGCTCCTGGCTGCGGAGCTTCCTCGGGTACTGGGAGGCCCCCGGGACGCTGGTCGTCGCGTCCGCGTCGGGCTTCGCCCCGGCCGCGTCCACCAGTCCGAGGGGCTGTGTCCAGCGCCCGTCGTCGAGTCCGTGCAGGGCGCGGGCCATCGACTGGGCCTGGGCCACGGTGGGCATCCGCTGCGGTGCGACGACGATGCTCCGCTCGGTGTCCGTGTCCTGTTCGGTCAGGGCGAGCGTCAGGGCGAGGAACTTCTGCACGGCGAGGGTGGACTTCCCCGCCTTCGACATGTCGCCCTGGAAGGCCGTGGAGAGCCGGGCATCGGCGACGACCGCGGTGGTTCCGCCGCCGATCGGCCGGGCAGCGGTCGGTGTGTACGTCAGTCCACCGGTCTCCTGGAGGCTGTCGCTGCGGGCGATCACCTTGTGGGCCCCGGCCGAGGTGGCGACATCGACGACCGACGGGTCGATCGCCCCGTCGACGGGCCACGCGAAGTCGGTCGACGGCTTCACATGGAGGATCGTCTGTACCGTCGTCCCGGCCACTTCGGTGGCGGTCTGAAGGTGGCTGAGGGTGCCGGAGACGTTCTTGCCCCGGTGTGCGATGGACGCCAGGTCGGGGTCGGCGAACGGCAGCGCGACGACCTTCCCGTCCGTCACCGCGGCTTCGAGCGCGGTGAGCCACTGTTTGGCGACGGCCTGGTTCTTGCCCGCGACAGTGGTGTCGCCGGACTTGACGCGGTAGTTCCCCGCCATCGCGTCGACACTGGCCAGCAGGTCCGGGTCGATCACCCAGGTCACGGGCAGTCGGCTGCCCAGCGATACCAGCTGTTCGAGCCGTCCGCCCGGAGCCAGCTCGGCGGCCAGGTCGTCATCCGCGAACACGGGCGTCTGCTGATCGTCGGTGCCCGTCTCGGCGGTGACATGGGCCGGCGCGATGAGCGGCCAGAGGTAGGTGACCTTCGTCCGGGAGTCGCGCTCCTCCTCCTGCCAGGGCAGGAAGGTGCGCTCGATGCCCAGCACCTGGTCGTACTGGACCCGGGAGGTCTGTCCCGTCAGCGAGACGCCGAGCTGGTAGACGCCGTCGTCGCCGAGCTCCAGCTTGCCGACCGGGACGGAGAGCGTGAAGTCCTGGCTGATCCCGGAGGGCAGCTTCGCGAACTTCACCGTGTACTTGCCGCCGATCGGAGCGGGGTCGCTGCCGAGCACATACCCGGTGCGCCTGGCGGCGGTGTCGATCTCCGTCCTGCTGTCGAGCTTCGGGCCCACCCGCAGGTCGACCACGGCCTGCGTGATCGCTTCCTTGCCCCGGTTGGTCACGGTGCCCGAGACGGTCAGGGTGTCCCCCTTGACCGGCGCGCTCGGAGCCAGGGTGTTCAGGGCCACGTCCACGGTTTCGGACCCGGTGGGCGCCTTGCCGGTCCCGCCGGCCTGCGCCGCAGGTGCGGCCGGACCGGCCAGCAGCGCCGCGACGAGCGGCGCCCCGATGATCAGGGCGGCTGTGCGCCGCAGCCACCGGCGGGCAGGAGAGGGACCGATCCCCTGGATGTCTGCCGCCTCGGCCACGCGCTACCCGTCCCTCGTCGTCGTCAGCTGGTGTCGATGGTTGTCGGTTCTTGCGTCCACGCATGGTAACGATCTGCGCGGGTGCCAAGTGCTGGGGAGTTCGCTACATGATCGGAAGAGTCTTGCAGGGCGGGCCGAAACCAGGGCGACCGGGCCGGTCCGGGCACGTACCCTTTTCTGTTGTGTCGAACGCCAATGAAGACAGCTCCCGTGCCCTGACCCAGGTGCAGCACCGCGCAGTCAGCGAACTGCTGCGGGTGTCCCCGGTCGCCGACGACCTCGCTCGCCGTTTCCAGGACGCCGGGTTCAGTCTCGCGCTGGTCGGAGGTTCGGTCCGGGACGCACTTCTCGGCAGGCTCGGGAACGACCTGGACTTCACGACCGACGCCCGTCCCGAGGCCGTACTGAAGATCGTCCGGCCGTGGGCGGACTCGGTGTGGGAGGTCGGGATCGCCTTCGGCACGGTGGGCGCACAGAAGGACGGCTACCAGATCGAGGTCACCACCTACAGGTCGGAGGCGTACGACAGGACCTCGCGGAAACCCGAGGTGTCCTACGGCGACTCCATCGAGGAAGACCTGGTCCGTCGTGACTTCACGGTCAACGCGATGGCCGTCGCGCTTCCGCAGAAGGAGTTCGTCGACCCGCACGGAGGCCTGGAAGACCTGGCGGAGCGCGTTCTGCGCACCCCCGGAACGCCCGAGGAATCCTTCTCGGACGATCCGCTGCGGATGCTGCGCGCCGCACGCTTCGCGGCCCAGCTGGACTTCGACGTCGCTCCCGACGTGGTCGCCGCGATGACGGAGATGGCCGGGCGCATCGAGATCGTCTCCGCCGAGCGGGTCAGGGAGGAGCTCAACAAGCTGCTGCTCTCCACGCACCCCCGCAAGGGCCTGGCGCTGCTCGTCGACACGGGACTGGCGCAGCAGGTGCTGCCGGAGCTCCCCGCACTGCGGCTGGAAAGTGACGAGCATCACCGTCACAAGGATGTCTACGAGCATTCGCTGACTGTTCTGGAGCAGGCCATCGATCTGGAGCAGAACGGCCCGGATCTGGTCCTGCGCCTCGCCGCGCTCCTCCACGACATCGGGAAGCCGAGGACGCGACGCTTCGAGAAGGACGGGCGCGTCTCGTTCCATCACCATGAAGTGGTGGGGGCGAAGATGGTCAAGAAGCGGATGACCGAGCTCAAGTACTCCAACGACATGGTCAAGGACGTCTCGAAGCTGGTGGAGCTGCATCTGCGCTTCCACGGATACGGCGACGGGGAGTGGACGGACTCCGCGGTCCGTCGCTATGTGCGGGACGCCGGCCCCCTGCTGGAGCGGCTGCACAAGCTGACCCGCTCGGACTGCACCACGCGGAACAAGCGCAAGGCCGCCGCCCTCTCGCGGACCTATGACGGGCTGGAGGAGCGCATCGCGCAGTTGCAGGAGCAGGAGGAGCTGGATGCCATCCGCCCCGACCTGGACGGCAACGAGATCATGAAGACCCTGGGTGTCGGCCCCGGGCCGGTGATCGGCAAGGCGTACGCGTTCCTGCTGGAGCTGCGCCTGGAGCACGGCCCGATGGAGCATGACGCGGCTGTCGAGAAGCTCAAGGAGTGGTGGGCCGCTCAGGGCTGAGCCCGATCCTGCGGAAGCGCCGGCCATGTTTCACGTGAAACATGGCCGGCCTCCGGTGCCGCACTCCGACAGGCCGAGGGGTCGTTGTTTCACGTGAAACAACGACCCCTCGCTGACGCTAGACAGCTTCTCCGACGCGGCTCCACCGGAACATCAGCACCGCGACGATCGTGTAGAGGGCGGCCACCCCGACCACGACCACGGTCGATCGCCCGTCAGGGGGCAGCATCAGGGCGGCGACTGCGGCGGCTCCCACGAAGGCGACGTTGAACAGCACGTCGTAGAGGGAGAACACCCGGCCGCGGAAGGAGTCCTCCACCGAGGTCTGCACCACCGTGTCGGTCGCGATCTTCGCCCCCTGCGTGGCCAGCCCGAGGACGAACGCCGCGACCAGCATGGGGGCGGGGACGAACCACAGCCCAAGTGCGGGTTCGAGGACGGCTGCCCCTGCCGCGCACACCGTCAGCCATCGCAGTCGGCCGAGCCGGCCCGTGGCCCAGGGCGTCAGTACGGCCGCCGTGAAGAATCCCGCACCGGAGACCCCCACGGCCAGCCCCAGAAGCGCCAGGCCTTCGGATTCGCTGTCGGTCCAGGCGTACCGGCACAGCATCAGCACCATGACGGTCAGCGCTCCGTAGCAGAAGCGCATCACGGTCATGGCGGCCAGCGCCCGGGTGGCCTGCTTCCGCTGTGCCAGATGGCGCAACCCGTCGTACAGGCCCCGCGCGGTGGCGGTCAGGGCTTCCCGCAGCCCGGTCCGGTGTCCGTCCCGGTCCGGTCCGAGGAGCCCTGTGGCAAGAGACAGGGAAGCCAGCGCCGACGTGAGGTAGAGCACCGCCCCCAGCAGCACCACCACGGCATCGGAGTCCGCGACCAGCAGTCTCACGGCGAAGGCGAGGCCACCGCCCGCCGTGGCCGCGAGCGTCCCGGCGGTCGGCGAGATCGAGTTGGCCAGCACCAGCCGGTCGCTGTCGACGACGCGCGGCAGCGCGGCCGAGAGCCCGGCCAGTACGAAGCGGTTGACCGCGGTGACGCACAGCGCCGAGGCGTAGAAGAGCCAGTCGGGTGCGGAGCCGAGGATGAGGAGCGCCGTGCAGCAGGCGAGCGCGGCACGCAGCAGGTTTCCGTACACAAAGACCTGACGGCGCGGCCAGCGGTCCAGCAGGACACCGGCGAAGGGGCCGATGAGCGAGTACGGCAGCAGCAGTACCGCCATAGCGGAGGCGATGGCACCCGCCGAAGCCTGCTTCTCCGGCGAGAAGACGACATGAGCCGCCAGCGCCACCTGGAAGACACCGTCGGCCGACTGGGAGAGGAGTCGTACGGCCAGCAGACGACGGAAGTTCCGAAGGCGCAGAAGAACGCGCAGATCACCCACGACGGCCATGTGATCAAGAGTCACATACGTTGAGGGTCCCCGGGCAGATGCCCGGGGACCCTCAACAGCACGGAACGGGATGAGCGTTGCCGCTCGGCACCCGGCCGTGTGGACGTGCCGTGTCCGGCTGCGTCAGTTGGAGACCTCGCCGCGGATGAACTTCTCGACGTTCTCGCGGGCCTCGTCGTCGAAGTACTGGACCGGCGGGGACTTCATGAAGTAGGACGACGCGGAGAGGATCGGACCACCGATGCCGCGGTCCTGGGCGATCTTCGCGGCGCGGACGGCGTCGATGATGACACCGGCGGAGTTCGGGGAGTCCCAGACCTCCAGCTTGTACTCCAGGTTCAGCGGAACGTCACCGAAGGCACGGCCCTCAAGGCGCACATAGGCCCACTTGCGGTCGTCCAGCCAGGCCACGTAGTCCGACGGGCCGATGTGGACGTTGTCCGCACCGAGCTCGCGGTCCCGGATCTGGGAGGTGACGGCCTGAGTCTTGGAGATCTTCTTGGACTCCAGACGCTCACGCTCAAGCATGTTCTTGAAGTCCATGTTGCCGCCGACGTTCAGCTGCATCGTGCGGTCCAGGATGACACCCCGGTCCTCGAAGAGCTTCGCCATCACGCGGTGCGTGATGGTGGCGCCGACCTGCGACTTGATGTCGTCGCCGACGATCGGGACACCGGCCTCGGTGAACTTGTCCGCCCACTCCTTGGTGCCGGCGATGAAGACCGGGAGAGCGTTGACGAACGCGACCTTGGCGTCGATGGCGCACTGCGCGTAGAACTTCGCAGCGACCTCGGAGCCGACGGGCAGGTAGCAGACGAGGACGTCGACCTTGCGGTCCTTGAGGACCTGGACGATGTCGACCGGGGCCTCGGTCGACTCCTCGATGGTCTGGCGGTAGTACTTGCCGAGACCGTCGTGGGTGTGGCCGCGCTGGACGGTGACGCCGGCGTTCGGCACGTCGCAGAGCTTGATGGTGTTGTTCTCGCTGGCACCGATGGCGTCAGCGAGGTCGAGACCGACCTTCTTCGCGTCGACGTCGAAGGCGGCGACGAACTCGACGTCCCGCACGTGGTAGTCGCCGAACTGGACGTGCATCAGACCGGGCACCTTGCCGGCCGGATCGGCGTCCTTGTAGTACTCGACGCCCTGGACCAGCGAGGCGGCGCAGTTGCCCACGCCGACGATGGCTACGCGAACCGAACCCATTCCGGTTGCTCCCTGTGTGTTTTGGATGTTCCCGATGAAGGCCCCGCGGATCTGCGGGGACCTCACTTTGCGGTGTCGTCGGACGGATCCGGCGGGGTGTCACCCCGGCGCCGGGGCAGGCCGTCCGTCTCTCCTGCGGTGTTCTGCTGAGCTTCGCTCCCGGGCGAGGATCGTCGCTGATCCCGTCCCGACCGCTCGCTCTCGATGAGCTCGTTCAGCCAGCGCACTTCGCGCTCCACGGACTCCATGCCGTGTCGCTGCAGCTCAAGTGTGTAGTCGTCGAGGCGCTCACGGGTGCGGGCCAGCGAGGCCCGCATCTTCTCCAGCCGCTCCTCCAGCCGGCTGCGCCGGCCTTCCAGCACCCGCATCCGCACCTCGTGCTCCGTCTGCCCGAAGAAGGCGAAGCGGGCTGCGAAGTGCTCGTCCTCCCAGGAGTCGGGGCCGGTGTGCGAGAGCAGCTCCTCGAAGTGCTCCTTACCTTCCGCCGTCAGCCGGTAGACGATCTTGGCGCGGCGCCCGGCCAGTGAGGAGGCGGGGGCGACCGCACGGCCGGTGGTGGGCGGCTGGGCGACCGGGGCCGCCCCCGGCTCCTCGATCAACCAGCCGTTGGCGACCAGCGTCTTGAGGCAGGGATAGAGGGTGCCGTAACTGAAGGCGCGGAAGATCCCCAACGAGGTGTTGAGACGTTTGCGCAGCTCGTAGCCGTGCATCGGGGACTCACGGAGCAGGCCGAGAACGGCGAATTCGAGGATGCCGGAGCGTCTGCTCAACTTCGCCTCCTCCGTCTCCGCGTGGGTCCGAGTGCTCCTGCTGGAGCCCGGTGCCGGGCCGATGTACCGAGCTGATGTATCGACTCGATACATCACGACGATAGATCGGTCGCCGCGATGCGACAAGAGGGGCCATCGTGAACGGCGTCACATCGTGAATTCGTAGGCACCGACTTGCGTTGTTTGGGGTGAAGTTCGGCGCTAGGAGGGTTTTGACCGTGCGTAGTCTGTGCGGCATGCAGACCACCGGGAACCGCGTGACGCACCCGCGCGTCAGTCTTCGCGGACCAGCCGGACGCATGACGGACGAGCCCGTCGCAAGGCTTGTCCGTAATTCGGGGGGACCGGATCTCAACTGCCGCTTCCAGGCGCTCTCGCCTGCCCGAGGAGTAGTCGTTCGATGAGCGAGCACCGTCGCAAAACGCCGGAACCACAAGGTGGTGGGCGTGCAGCGGCCAGACGAGCCGCCCAGCAGTCCTCAGGACGCCGCGCCGCCCCGTCACGTGGAGTAACTTCCGAGTCACCTTCCGGTTCGCACGGCGGTGACAGCCCGTACGGCGGCCGCGCCGAGGCCAGACGTGCCGCCCAGCGGGGCGGCGGGAGCCGTCGCGCCGAGGGTGGCGGAGCGGGCCGCGGGGGCGGGGGCCGTCGCCGCGGTGGCGGCGACGGCGGGCACGAAGGACCGGGTCGCGGGCGGGGCCGGGGCTCCCAGCGCCCTGCCAAGAAACGCTTCATCGACTACCCGCGCGCCGGCAAGTACGGCTTCCGGCGCTGGGTCCCGTCGTGGAAGCTGGTCTCCAGCCTCTGCATCGGCTTCCTCGGCCTGCTCATGGGCGTCGCCGGTATCGCGTACGCGATGGTCGAGAAGCCCAAGGTGAACGAAGCCGCGGAGGCGCAGAACAACGTCTACCTCTGGGACGACGGCACGCAGATGATCGCCACGGGCGGTGCGGTCAACCGCCAGATCATCGACTTCGAGCAGATTCCCGAAGCGATGCGTAACGCCGTCATCTCGGCCGAGAACAAGTCCTTCGACCATGACCGGGGCATCGACCCCATGGGTATCGCGCGAGCCCTGTTCAACATGGCGACAGGAGGCGAGACGCAGGGTGGTTCGACGATCACCCAGCAGTACGTGAAGAACTCGCGTCTGTCCCAGGAGCAGACCCTGAGCCGGAAGTTCCAGGAACTCTTCATCACGCTCAAGGTCAGCAACGACATGAAGAAGAACGAGATCATGGCGGGCTACCTCAACGTCTCGTACTACGGGCGAGGCGCTTCGGGGATCCAGGCTGCGGCCCGTACGTACTACGGCAAGGACGCCGTCGACCTGGACCCGAGCGAGTGCGCGTTCCTGGCCACGCTGCTCAAGGGCGCGTCCTACTACGACCCGGCGGGTGCCACCGACGTCGACCCCGTGCAGGCGACGGAGAAGCTGAACACCGAACGGGCCAAGAAGCGCTGGAAGTGGATCCTCGACGAAGAGGTGAAGGACAAGCGCCTCTCACCGACGGAGCGCGCCAAGTACACCGAGTTCCCGATGCCCGATCCGCCGAAGAAGAACGCCCAGCTGGCGGGCCAGACCGGATACCTGGTCGAACTCGCCAGGCAGTACTTCCTCAGCAACAACGACCAGGGCATCACGGCGGAGAAGCTGGCCCTGGGTGGCTACCAGATCCGCACCACCTTCAACAAGAAGAAGGTCAAGGAGCTCAACTCCGCGGTCAAGAAGGTCTACGACAGCAAGATCAAGCCGAAGGAACGTCCGAAGACGGACACCCACGTCCAGTTCGGCGGCGGCTCGGTCGATCCCAAGACCGGGGCCATCGTGGCGATCTACGGCGGCCAGGACGCGACCAAGCACTTCACCAACAACGCCAACCCCACCGGTGCCCAGGTCGGTTCGACCTTCAAGCCGTTCGTGCTGGCGGCGGCGATGGAGTACGGCAAGCGGAACCCGGCGCTCTCGGAGGACCAGGGCCTGTCCGAGCGTACGAAGGTGTCACCGCTCAGCATCTACAACGCCGACGACAAGCTGAAGATCAAGAAGTACAACGGCGAGGTCTGGACCGACGAGAACGGCAAGGAGTGGCTGCAGGCCAACGACGGCCATGAGTCGAAGGGCAACATCACCCTTCGCGAGGCGATGCAGTGGTCCGCCAACTCCCCGTACGTGCAGCTCGGCATGGACGTCGGCACCGACAAGGTGAAGGACATCGCCATAGCCGCGGGGCTCAAGGACGACGAACAGATGGCGGACTCGCACGTGCCGTCGTTCTCCATCGGTACGTCCTCGCCCAGCGCGATCCGGATGGCCGGCGCGTACGCTACCTTCGCGGCCAGCGGCCAGCAGCGTGAGCCCTTCTCGGTCTCCGAGGCGAAGTACGACGGCAAGACCGTCTACCGGCACAAGGATGTCGCCAAGCGCGCCTTCGACGCCGCGATCGCCGACAACGTCACCGACGTCCTGAAGAACGTCGTCGAAAAGGGCACCGGTACTCCCGCGCAGATTCCCGGCCGGGACGTGGCGGGCAAGACGGGTACGACGGACGACAACAAGTCGGCCTGGTTCGTCGGCTACACGCCGCAGCTGTCCACGGCCATCAGCATGTACCGGCTCGACGACGACGCGACCAACAAGGACCGTAAGTTCGAGAAGATGTACGGCACGGGTGGCGAGCGGACGATCCACGGTGCGTCGTTCCCCGCCCAGATCTGGCACGACTACATGGTGGGCGCGCTGAAGGGGAAGCCGGTCCTGAGTTTCCCGGAGCCCGGCCCGATCGGTGACAAGGTCTACGGCGGTGGTGCGCAGAGCCCCACGCCGACGCCCACGGCGCCGGACACCCCCTCGCCGTCCATGACGGTGAGCGAGTCGCCCTCGGAGACTCTGCCCCCGCCGTCGCCGGACCCCACCCAGACCTGCGGCACGTGGGACTGGGACTGCCAGCACAACAACGGCGGGACCAACGCCGGTGCGAACGGCGGAGACACCGGTGGTGGCCCCGATCCGTCGACGACCCCCGATCCGCCGACCGGCGGGAACGGGAACGGCAACGGGAACGGCGGCGGGAACGGTAACGGCGGAAACGGCGGGAACGGCGACGGCGGATTCTTCGGCGGGCCGGCCGGATAGCGCCCGCGCGGCCTTTGGGCCGACCCGGTCATGAGGGCCGCCGCACCACACGGTGCGGCGGCCCTCGTCGTTTCCTCAGCGCCGTACGGCAGGATGAGCGGCATGCCAAGCGCAGAAGACACGAGTGTGCAGCAGCACGAGGAACAGTCGGTCGTACGGCCCACGCATCAGGACGAGGTCGCCGCGGCCGGCAGTGAGCTGATCGGCGGGCGGTCGGGGCGCTGGACGCGGCTCGGCAGCACGGCCCTCACGCCGGTGGGTGCCATCGCGCTGGTGGCCCTCGGGATGTTCGCGCTGGGCATGGTGCAGAAGCTGCCCTGCTACAACTGGGCCTGGTTCAGGGGCGCGGGCTCGCAGTACACGCATGCCTGCTACTCGGACATTCCGCACCTTTTTGCCGCCCGTGGATTCTCCGACGGCCTGGTGCCGTACTTCGACCGGCTGCCCGGCGACATGCAGTTCCTGGAGTACCCCGTCCTGACGGGTGTGTTCATGCAGGTCGCCGCCTGGCTGACGCCGGGCGGATCCATCCAGCACCAGGAGCAGATGTACTGGATGGTCAACGCGGGCATGCTGATGATCTGCGCCGTGATCATCGCCGTCTGTGTCGCCCGTACGCACCGGCTCCGCCCCTGGGACGGGCTGCTGGTCGCCCTCGCGCCGGCCTTCGCGCTCACCGCGACGATCAACTGGGACCTGCTGGCCGTCGCGCTGACGGCCGCGGCGATGCTCATGTGGTCCCGGGGGCGGACGCTGGCGTTCGGCGTCCTCATCGGGCTCGCCACGGCCGCCAAGCTCTATCCCGTGTTCCTGCTGGGGCCGGTGTTCGTCCTGTGCTGGCGGGCGGGCAAGTGGCGGGAGTTCGGCAGGGCGACGCTCGGGGCGGCGGTGTCGTGGCTGGTGGTGAATCTGCCGGTGATGGCCTTCGCGCCCGAGGGGTGGAAGAAGTTCTACACGTTCAGCGAGGAGCGGGGCATCGACTTCGGCTCCTTCTGGCTGATCATCACCCAGCGCACCGGTGAGAGCATCGAGGTCCCGACCGTCAACACGGTCTCGACGCTGACGACGGTCCTGCTGTGCGCGGCGATCGGCGCGCTCACCCTGATGGCACCGCGCAGGCCGCGCTTCGCGCAGCTCGCCTTCCTCGTCGTCGCGGCGTTCATCCTCGTCAACAAGGTCTACTCGCCGCAGTACGTGCTGTGGCTGATCCCCCTGGCCGTACTGGCCCGGCCGCGCTGGCGCGACTTCCTGATCTGGCAGGCGTGCGAGGTCATGTACTTCCTGGGGATCTGGATGTACCTCGCGTACACGACGAGCGGGGACAAGCACCAGGGGCTGCCCACCGAGGGGTACCAGCTGGCGATCGTCCTGCATCTGCTCGGCACGCTGTACCTCTGCGCCGTGGTCGTGCGGGACGTCCTCAAGCCGGAGCGGGACGTCGTACGGCGCGACGGGTCGGACGATCCGTCCGGCGGGGTGCTCGACGGGGCCCCGGATGTGTTCGTGCTGGGGCGGGCGGCGCATCCGGAGCGGCATGCCCACCCGGCGGTGGAAGGACCGCGGGTGGAATGGGGAGCGGCGAGCGGACCGGTCGCAGACTGAAGCCGGGCCCCTCCCGGTGGGAGGGGCCCGGCTCAGGGCCGGCCGTACCGGCCGGTCAGCGGTCGTACTACCGGTCGACGAGGCGGTCGAACTGGGTGGTCGTGTGGCGCAGATGGGCGACCAGCTCGTCGCCGACCTTCGGCTCCTGGGCGTCCGACGGGACGAACAGGATCGACACCTGCATGTGCGGCGGCTCGGCGAACCAGCGCTGCTTGCCCGCCCAGACGAATGGCGACAGGTTGCGGTTGACGGTGGCCAGGCCCGCGCGGGCGACTCCCTTGGCCCGCGGCATCACGCCGTGCAGGGCCTTCGGGGCCTCCAGGCCCACGCCGTGCGACGTACCGCCGGCGACGACGACCAGCCAGCCGTCCGAGGCGGCCTTCTGCTGGCGGTAGCCGAAGCGATCGCCCTTGGCCACACGGGTGACGTCCAGGACGGCACCCCGGTACTCCGTCGCCTCGTGGTCGCCGAGCCAGAGCCGGGTGCCGATGCGGGCGCGGAAACGGGTCTGCGGGAACTGCTGCTGGAGCCGGCCCAGCTCCTCGGCGCGCAGATGGCTGACGAACATGGTGTGCAACGGCAGCCGGGCCGCGCGCAGCCGGTCCATCCAGCCGATGACCTCCTCGACCGCGTCGGAGCCGTCCGTGCGGTCCAGCGGCAGGTGCAGGGCGAAGCCTTCGAGCCGTACGTCCTCGATGGCGGCGTGCAGCTGTCCGAGCTCCTCCTCCTTGACGCCGTGGCGCTTCATCGAGCTCATGCACTCGATGACGACCCGCGCGCCCACCAGGGCGTGCACGCCGTCCACGGAGGAAACCGACCGGATCACACGGTCGGGCAGCGGCACCGGCTCCTCGCCCCGGCGGAACGGGGTGAGGACCAGAAGATCGCCGCTGAACCAGTCCTTGATGCGGGCCGCCTCGTAGGTGGTCCCGACGGCGAGCATGTCGGAGCCGAAGCGGATTGCCTCGTCGGCCAGCCGCTCGTGGCCGAAGCCGTATCCATTGCCCTTGCAGACCGGCACGAGGCCGGGGAACTGGTCGAGGACGGATTTCTGGTGCGCCCGCCAGCGCGCGGTGTCGACGTAGAGGGAGAGCGCCATGGCCGGTCCGGAACCCTTCTGGTGGCTGCTGTGTGGGAGGTGTGTGTAGCCGAAGCCCCCATTGAAACCAATGAAGCCGGTTTCGTCAGCGGGGCGACGCGTAACAGACGACGCGTGACAGTGGTGCGACGCGCGCGGTGCGACGCGGGTCAGCGGCGCGACATGTAGATGTCGAGCGCCTTGTGCAGCAGCTTGTTGAGCGGGAAGTCCCACTCGCCGAGGTACTCGGCCGCCTGGCCGCCGGTGCCCACCTTGAACTGGATCAGACCGAAGAGGTGGTCGGTCTCGTCCAGCGAGTCGGAGATCCCGCGCAGGTCGTAGACGGTGGCGCCCATGGCGTACGCGTCGCGCAGCATCCGCCACTGCATCGCGTTCGAGGGCCGGACCTCGCGCTTGTGGTTGGCGGAGGCGCCGTAGGAGTACCAGACGTGCCCGCCGACGATCAGCATGGTCGCGGCCGCGACGTTCTCGCCCTCGTGCCGGGCGAAGTACAGCCGCATCCGGTTCGGGTCCTCGTTGTTGAGGGCCGTCCACATGCGCTGGAAGTAGCCCAGCGGACGCGGCCGGAAGTGGTCGCGCTCCGCCGTGATCTCGTAGAGACGCTGCCACTCGGCGAGGTCGGCGTAGCTGCCCTGCACGACCTCGACGCCGGCCTTCTCGGCCTTCTTGATGTTGCGTCGCCACAGCTGGTTGAAGCCCTTGTGGACGTCTTCGAGCGACCGGTTGGCCAGCGGCACCTGGAAGACGTAGCGGGGCTGTACGTCACCGAATCCGGCGCCGCCGTCCTCGCCCTGCTGCCAGCCCATCTTCCGCAGCCGGTCCGCCACTTCGAAGGCACGCGGCTCGATGTGGGTGGCCTCGACGTCGCGCAGGCGCTTCACTTCCGGGTCCTGGATGCCCGACTTGATGGCGGCCGCGTCCCAGCGGCGGATGATGACGGGCGGGCCCATCTTCACGGAGAAGGCGCCCTGCTGCTTGAGGTGCGCCAGCATCGGCCGCAGCCAGTCGTCCAGATTGGGGGCGTACCAGTTGATGACCGGGCCCTCGGGCAGATAGGCGAGGTACCGCTTGATCTTCGGCAGCTGCCGGTAGAGCACCAGGCCGGCGCCGACGAGCTGTCCGTTCCCGTCGAACCAGCCGAGGCTCTCCGAGCGCCACTCGGCCTTCACATCTGCCCATGCCGGGACCTGCATGTGACTCGCCGCGGGCAGATTCTGGATGTATGCCAGATGCTGCTCTCGGCTGATGGTCCTCAGGGTCAGGCTCATGCGGGGCGCTCCTCGGCAGGTGTGTCCCCATCGGTCAGGGGCTCCGGCTCTCGCGCCGAAGCCTACTGTGGCCGACGAGTACGCCGTCTGGCCCTATGGCCTTGCCGCTCCGCCGCCGTCGCGACCCGGGGTGCCGGGTCCTTTCCTACGGGGAACGGCGCGGAGACCCCGTGAGGTTCCCGCGCCGTTCCGCTTGTCCGGTTGTGACTGCTGTGTCTGTCGCGATTCAGCCCACCAAGCCGCCGAAGAGGCCGCCGTGGGCCATGCCCAGGAAGAAGCCGATCGCGGCCGCGCCCATGCCGATGATCAGCGGGAACCGTTCACGGGTGGTCACCGAGACGTACTGCCCGTACGCACCCGTGAGGATCCCGATGAGTCCGGCCCACGAACTGATCAGATGCAGGTTGTGGAACATCGCCGTCACGAAGGCGAGCACACCGAGGATCAGCGTCACCGCCACCAGGGTCTCCTGGAGCGGATGGGTCTTGCCGTCCGTGGCGAGTAGGGAAACGGGGGGACGGGGTCGTATTGCCTGTGCCATGGAGTACCTCCTGGCCGAATGGGGCGCGTGGTGGCGCCGCTCACACCGATGTGTCCAGATTGCGTCTCCTGACCACCGGATTTCAACCGGAAGCCGTCGAGCGGGTACTCTGTACGGTCTGCACCGGTGTCTGCCCAGGCCAGCACGGCAGCCCCTCTCCATGGAGGGCGTTGTCAGTGGCGGCTGTTTTACTCGGAGACACCGATGCTCACGCATCACGACCCTCCTGCCACGGAACGACCGTGGCCGCTGAGTCCAAAGGAGGTGGGTTCCACATGCGTCACTACGAGGTGATGGTCATCCTCGACCCCGATCTCGAGGAGCGCGCTGTCTCCCCGCTGATCGAGAACTTCCTCTCCGTCGTCCGTGAGGGCAACGGAAAGGTCGAGAAGGTCGACACCTGGGGCCGTCGTCGTCTCGCTTACGAGATCAAGAAGAAGCCCGAGGGCATCTACTCGGTCATCGACCTGCAGGCCGAGCCTGCGGTCGTCAAGGAGCTCGACCGCCAGATGAACCTGAACGAGTCGGTCCTCCGGACCAAGGTCCTCCGTCCCGAGTCCCACTGAGCATCTAGCTCAGTGGTCATCGGGTTCGAGTAGCAGCAAGCAGCCAGAAGCAATCCCCGCCGAGAGGTTCACCCATGGCAGGCGAGACCGTCATCACGGTCGTCGGCAATCTCGTCGACGACCCCGAGCTGCGCTTCACCCCGTCCGGTGCGGCGGTCGCGAAGTTCCGTGTCGCGTCCACTCCCCGCATCTTCGACCGGCAGACCAATGAGTGGAAGGACGGCGAAGGCCTGTTCCTCACCTGCTCGGTCTGGCGGCAGGCGGCGGAGAACGTCGCCGAGTCGCTCCAGCGAGGCATGCGCGTTGTCGTGCAGGGCCGGCTGAAGCAGCGGTCGTACGAGGACCGCGAGGGCGTCAAGCGCACGGTCTACGAGCTGGATGTCGAGGAAGTCGGCCCCAGCCTGAAGAACGCCACGGCCAAGGTCACCAAGACCACCGGTCGTGGTGGTCAGGGCGGCCAGGGTGGATACGGCGGTGGCCAGCAGGGCGGCGGCAACTGGGGCGGCGGTCCCGGTGGCGGTGGCCAGCAGGGTGGCGGCGGCGCTCCCGCCGACGACCCGTGGGCCACTGGCGCGCCGTCCGGCGGTCAGCAGGGCGGGGGCCAGCAGGGCGGCGGAGGCGGCTGGGGCGGAAGCTCCGGCGGTTCCGGCGGCTCTGGCGGCGGCTACTCGGACGAGCCTCCCTTCTAGGGCAGCTCGTACCCCCACTTCTTGATCACACAGGAGAAACACCATGGCGAAGCCGCCTGTGCGCAAGCCTAAGAAGAAGGTCTGCGCGTTCTGCAAGGACAAGACCCAGTACGTGGACTACAAGGACACGAACATGCTGCGGAAGTTCATTTCCGACCGCGGCAAGATCCGTGCCCGCCGCGTCACCGGCAACTGCACGCAGCACCAGCGTGACGTCGCCACGGCAGTCAAGAACAGCCGTGAGATGGCGCTGCTGCCCTACACGTCCACCGCGCGATAAGGGAAGGGTGACCGAATCATGAAGATCATCCTCACCCACGAGGTCTCCGGCCTCGGTGCTGCGGGCGACGTCGTCGACGTCAAGGACGGGTACGCCCGTAACTACCTGGTTCCGCGTGGCTTCGCCATCCGCTGGACCAAGGGTGGCGAGAAGGACGTGGCGCAGATCCGCCGCGCCCGCAAGATCCACGAGATCGCCACGATCGAGCAGGCCAACGAGATCAAGACCAAGCTCGAGGCCGTGAAGGTCCGTCTGGCCGTTCGCTCCGGCGACGCCGGCCGTCTCTTCGGCTCCGTGACCCCGGCCGACATCGCCTCGGCGATCAAGGCCGCCGGTGGCCCCGACGTCGACAAGCGTCGCGTCGAGCTCGGCTCGCCGATCAAGACGCTCGGCGGACACCAGGTGTCCGTGCGTCTGCACCCCGAGGTCGCTGCGAACCTCGGCGTCGAGGTCGTTGCTGCCTAAGGGCACAGCTCACCTGAGCAGTTGAAGGGCCGCACCCCGCGGGGTGCGGCCCTTCTCCATGGGCTTCGTCGTAGGTTGCGCCGTGTCTTCCGGCGGCTCTGAGCTTCTTTCGGCGGCGCCGAGCGGCGGTGAGTGGTGTCGACCGGCCCCTCGGTTCCCCTGTTTCACGTGAAACAGGAACGCGGCTGGTGGCTCAGCGGGTGGCCCCGGTGACTATCCACTTGCCGGAGCGGGTGCGCAGCCAGAGCGTCACCAAGCGGACGGTCATCATCAGGGCCATCGCCCACCACAGCGTCGTCAGGCCGCCACCGATCACCGGCACCAGCAGGGCGACCGGGGCGAAGACCGCGAGCGTGACGAGCATGGCCCAGGCCAGGTACCGCCCATCGCCTGCGCCCATCAGTACTCCGTCCAGGACGAATACCACTCCTGCGATCGGCTGGGACAGTGCCACCACCAGCAGAGCCGGGAGCAGGGTGTCCTGTACGGCCTGGTCGCTGGTGAACAAGGGCACGAACAGCGGTCGGGCGAGGACGATCAGTGCTCCGAACACCACCCCGGAGACGATGCCCCACTGGACCATACGACGGCATGCCTCGCGCGCGCCCTCGGCATCGTCGGCCCCCAGGTAGCGGCCGATGATCGCCTGACCGGCGATGGCGATGGCATCGAGAGCGAAAGCCATCAGGCTCCAGAGCGAGAGGATGATCTGGTGCGCGGCGATTTCGGTGTCGCCGAGGCGGGCGGCAACGGCCGTGGCAATCATCAGTACCGCGCGGAGCGACAGCGTACGGACCAGCAGTGGCACACCGGCCCGGGCGCTGGTCCTGATACCTGCGGCATCGGGACGCAGTGAGGCGCCGTGCCGCCTGGCTCCCCGTACCACCACGATCAGATAGGCGACGGCCATCGAGACCTGTGCGATCACGGTGCCCCAGGCCGATCCGGCGATCCCGAGGCCGGCGCCGTAGACCAGTCCCGCGTTGAGGGCTCCGTTGGCGGCGAAGCCTCCGATGGCGACGTAGAGCGGGGTCCTGGTGTCCTGCAGGCCGCGGAGAACACCGGTCGCTGCCAGCACCACGAGCATCGCCGGGATACCGAGGCTGGAGATCCGCAGATAGGTGATCGCGTAGGGGGCGGCCGTGTCGGAGGCGCCGAAGACATCCACAAGCCAGGGGGCCGTGGGGAGGGTGACGGCGATGACGGCGATGCCCAGCAGGATCGCCAGCCAGATGCCGTCCATGCCCTGCCGGATCGCGGAGGCCAGATCGCCCGCTCCGACCCGCCGTGCCACTGCCGCGGTGGTGGCATAGGCAAGGAAGACGAAGATGCTGACAGCGGTGGTCAGCAGAGCGGCGGCGACGGCCAGGCCGGCCAGTTGCGGCGTACCGAGATGGCCGACGATGGCGCTGTCGACCATGACGAAGAGCGGCTCGGCGACGAGTGCGCCGAAGGCGGGTACGGCGAGCGAGATGATCTCGCGGTCGTGCCGTCGACGACTGGGTGGCGGGGGCGCCGGGGCCTGGATCATGGGGGCCAATCTAATCTTCCACAGGTAATAGATGCAATGGCTTATTAGCCCTTACATTTGCCTGCGCTCGGCGTTCTCTCGTGGGTCGTTTGTCGTGATCTTGTGCTGACTCGGAAAGTTTTTCTCCCCCACAGGCCGTGGATGGGGAAAGGCCAGGTCAGCGCGGTGATGATGTGGGTGTTATGAGTTTGTCCACAGTGCTGTCCCCCGCTCCGTGCACAGGATCCGCAGAGTTCTCCACAGCATCTGGTCGGTCGTCCACATGCCCTGTGGATAACCAGATTGGCTGACGGTGCCGAGCGGCCTACCGTGGACCGGCGCCCGCACCCCGTTCCGGACCCGGAACCACTCAGAACTCGACTCCCCAGAACCGGAGTCGGGCGTCTTGTTTGTCGGTGCTGTGCCGTAAGAAAGAGTGGCATGGCGAGGTCCGCGGAGCGGACGGGAGGAGGTGGCCCGGTGAGCATTCCCGAGCCTTTGGACGACCCCTGGGCCGAGGCCGGTCCCAGCGACCGTCTGCCCGTTTCCCGGCAGCGCCGCGGTGAGGGCAGGGACCGCGGCGAGCAGCACGAACGCGGCAGGGAGAGCGGCGGCTGGGAGGGCGGATCACCCGGTTTCGAGCGGGTTCCGCCCCAGGACCTCGATGCCGAGCAGTCGGTCCTCGGCGGCATGCTCCTGTCCAAGGACGCCATCGCCGATGTCGTGGAGATCATCAAGGGCCACGACTTCTACCGCCCCGCGCACGAGACCGTCTACCAGGCGATCCTCGACCTCTACGCCAAGGGCGAGCCTGCCGACCCGATCACGGTGGCGGCCGAACTGGTCAAACGCGGCGAGATCACCAAGGTGGGCGGGGCGCCGTATCTGCACACCCTGGTCCAGTCCGTACCGACCGCGGCCAACGCCTCGTACTACGCGGAGATCGTCCATGAGCGGGCGGTCCTGCGGCGGCTCGTCGAGGCCGGCACGAAGATCACGCAGATGGGATACGCGGCGGACGGCGATGTCGACGACATCGTGAACTCGGCGCAGGCCGAGATCTACGCGGTCACCGAGCAGCGCACCAGCGAGGACTACCTGCCGCTCGGCGACATCATGGAGGGCGCGCTCGACGAGATCGAGGCGATCGGTTCGCGCAGCGGTGAGATGACCGGGGTGCCGACCGGCTTCACCGACCTCGATGCCCTGACGAACGGCCTGCACCCGGGCCAGATGGTCGTCATCGCCGCCCGCCCCGCCATGGGTAAGTCCACACTGGCTCTCGACTTCGCGCGGGCCTGTTCGATCAAGAGCAATCTGCCCAGCGTGATCTTCTCCCTCGAAATGGGACGCAACGAGATCGCGATGCGTCTGCTCTCCGCCGAGGCCCGGGTGGCCCTGCACCACATGCGCTCCGGCACCATGACGGACGAGGACTGGACGCGGCTGGCCCGCCGGATGCCCGATGTCTCGGCCGCCCCGCTCTACATCGACGACTCACCGAACCTCTCGATGATGGAGATCCGGGCGAAGTGCCGGCGTCTCAAGCAGCGCAACGACCTCAAGCTCGTGGTCATCGACTATCTGCAGCTGATGCAGTCCGGTGGCTCAAAGCGAGCCGAGAGCCGCCAGCAGGAAGTCTCGGACATGTCCCGAAACCTCAAGCTGCTGGCCAAGGAGCTTCAGCTTCCGGTCATCGCGCTCTCTCAGCTGAACCGTGGTCCCGAGCAACGCACGGACAAGAAGCCGATGGTCTCCGACCTGCGTGAATCCGGGTCCATCGAGCAGGACGCCGACATGGTGATCCTGCTGCACCGCGAGGACGCGTACGAGAAGGAGTCCCCCCGCGCCGGCGAGGCCGACCTGATCGTGGCCAAGCACCGAAACGGTCCGACGGCAACGATCACGGTGGCCTTCCAGGGCCACTACTCGCGCTTCGTGGACATGGCGCAGACCTGATCGGTGCTTGCTACAGGTCTCCGGATCCCGTGGCCACTTTCCATCGGCGACGGCCGCTGCGTGGCCAACAGGACACGGTGGTACCAGGGAGCAGCAGCACTGCTCGGTCACGGGCCCTGCCCCGACGCCACGTGCTTACCGGACTGCTGGCCGCGCTGGTGGTGTCCAGTCTGGTTGCGGCGTTGGCCACCTCCTACTGGGTGCTCCTCCTCGCGCGGCTGCTGACCGCGCTCGCCCAGGCGCTGTTCTGGGCCGTGATGGGGCCCGTCGCGGTGGGCCTGTTCGCGTCCGAGGTCCGTGGACGTGTGGTCGGAGCGCTGTCCGTCGCCGGTTCGCTCGCCCTCGTGCTCGGCGTTCCCGGCGGGACCTGGCTGGGCCGACACAACGGCTGGCCGTTGTGTCGCCCTGCAGGCGGCGCTGGGACTCGTCTCTCTGATGACGATCGCCGTCCTGCTGCCGACCTCGCGGCTGGAGGAAGAGCCTGCCGCCTACGGGATCAGTCCCGACGCCCGCCGGTTCGGGATCGTGCTGGCGGCCGGCACCTTGTCCGCCGCCGGGGCATTCGCCGGCTACACCTACATCGTGAAGTTCCTGGGCGACGTGAGCGGGTTCTCCCCGAGCGCGGTCAGCGCCCTGTTCGTGGTTTTCGGTGTGTCGTGTCTCGCCGGGGTGAGCATCACCGGGGTGCTGCTGGACCGCTTTCCGCAGGCGACGCTGACCACCGCCGTGGTGACGCAGGCGGTGGGCATGCTCGGTCTCTCCACGGTCGGCAGCGATCCAGTGGCTGCGGTGGTGTTCCTGGTGATGACGGGTGGTGCACTCGGGCCGGTGTTCATGACCACCCAGAACGCGATGCTGCATTGCGCGCCGGGCCGCACGGATCTCGCACTCGCGGCCAACTCCGGTCTCTACAACGCCGGCATCGCGGCGGGCGCCGCGCTCGGCGGACTGATCCTGCCACTGGCCGACGTGCGGGGCACCTTCCTCGTCGGCGGGCTGCTGACCGCCGCGGCCTGCGTTGTGCTGCTCGGCGGCCAGCTGCTGCGTTCGGGACTGGAGTCCGTCGAGCAGATCCACCGCCAGTAGGCGTCCGGTAGCTTTCCGTCTGTCGAGAAAGTGACACGCACCGTGGGCGTCCGGCCATTCGCCGGCCGGGGGCGGGGGACATGGGCGTCCTCGATGCCACAGGGGCGATCGGCGATGCCGGGTTTGCTTCGTGCTCAGCCGGAACAGCGTTCGTCGCCACGGTCCGCACCGCGCTCACCGGCAAGTACGCCGACATGGCCGGACTGCCCAGGAGCGTCCTCGGCCTCGCCGCCGGACCTCCTGCCGCCGGTGGGTGGCAGCAGGTCCGCGGGCGGGTGTCCCACCAGGGCGCGAACCGCTGTTCCGACCTGGTCAGGGCCTCGGCCGACGCCCAAAAGGCTCCTGAACCGCCTGATGACCTGGAGCAGGGGTATGTCGTTGGTCGGGTGTGAGGTGTGCCCGGCCGTCCGGGCTGCCGTCGAAGCAGGAAGGAACACCGTGCCCGTCGCCCGCACAGTCCCTCTCCACCGGGTAAATGCCCCGGTGCCGGGGCCACCCCGGCTCATCGAACTACCGAACGGCACCCCGGTCTGGCTCGTCACCCGGTACGACGACGTGCACCAGGTCCTCTCCGATCCCCGCTTCGAACGCGCACCGGTCCATGCCCCCGATACGCCTCCGATCGTCGACAGCCCCAGCCTGCTGGACAGCCGCGACTCCATCGGACGGCAGGACGGCGACGCGCATCTGCGCCTCCGGCGTGCTGTTGGCCGGGCCTTCACTCCGCGCGCGGTCGAGCACATGCGGCCGTGGGTGGCCGGCGTCGTCGACCAGCTCCTCGACGGCCTCGTCGTACAGGGGCCGCCCGCCGACCTCGTCACCGACTACGCCCTGCCCCTGCCCTGCAGGGTCATCCACCGTCTGCTGGCCGTGGACGACGTTCCCATCGAGCAGCTGTTCCACTGGGCCGAACACGCCTTTGCCGGAGCGACCGCGACGCCGGAAGAGGGTGACCGCGCCCGGTGCGAACTGACCGACTTCACCACCGCGCTGATCGCCGAACGGCGCAAAGATCCCGGCGACGACCTGGTCAGCTCGGTCGTCCGCGCCACCGACCATGAGGGCGGTATTTCCGAGGCCACGCTGGTCAACCTGATCTCCACCATGATCGTCGGCGGTCACGACACCACCATGACCATGCTCAGCAACTCTCTGCTCTACCTGCTGACCGAGCAGGACAAGGCCTGGGCACGACTCGGCTCCGACGAACAGGCCGCCGAGGTACTCACCGAGCGGCTGCTCCACCTGATCCCTCTCGGCGACCGCGAGGAACGTCCCGGTCATGTCCTCGCCGCCACCACGGACATCCTGCTCGGCGGCGTGATGATCCGCACCGGCGATTTCGTCACGACCGACCATGTCGCCGCCAACCGCGACCCGGCGGCCTTCCCGGGCGACCCTCACGACCACGACAATCTGTTCACCCCCTTGCCGAAGCCCTCCCTCGCCTTCGGCGCGGGCCGCCACTACTGCCTGGGCACCTGGCTCGCCCGCGCCGAACTCCAGCTCGCCCTCCACCGCCTCGCCACCCGTCTGCCCTCCCTGCGCCTCACCATCACCGCCGACGACCTCGTATGGCGGCACGGCACCGTCACACGCAGCCCCCTCCACCTGCCCGCGACCTGGTGACGGCGACCGATGAGGTTTCCCGCAACGATGCAGCGGCCTCGTCCGTACGGTGAATGCGATGACCGCTGCCGGTGCAGGGACCACCGTCGCTTCCTCGGGCAGGGGCAGCACCTGCCCACTACGGGCCACGGGAACTCGGGCGACCACAGATCTCATGTAGGCCGCGAACCATGAGCGGCCGCCCTCGGGTGCAGGCCGGTGGCTTCGGCCTGCACCCGAGGAAATGACCCGCACTCCGAGACGAACCCGCCATGACATTTCGTGAGGAAGCTTCAAGAACCACAGGTCAGAGCGATCGTCCTGGACGCGGATCGCGAGTTTCCGCAGCCTGCCCAGGGCTCCGGGCGGAGTCCCGGGGAAATGGGCTCGCCTCCATCTGGTTCTGCGGGTAGTTGTTTGAGCATGACCTACTCAGTCGAACAGTTGCTTCCGGCGACGCAGCGTGCCCTGCTGCATCGCATCGCCACCGCTCAGTCGGAGGGCCGGACACCCTCGCTCGTAGCCGCGGTGCGGAGGCAGGGGCAGATCGTCTGGAGCGGTGCCCGCAGTTGTGTGGACGGGCACGCCCCGGACGGCGACACGCAGTTCAGGATCGGCTCCCTGACCAAGACCTTCACCTCGGTGCTGGTGCTGCGCCTGCGTGACGAGGGGCTGCTGGACCTGGAGGATCCGCTGGAGAAGCATCTGCCGGGCACCGGAGTCGGCGATGTGACGATCCACCAACTGCTGGGGCACAGTGCGGGACTCGGTGCCGAGTCGCCCGCGCCCTGGTGGGAGCGGACCCCGGGCACACTGCGGCCCGAGTTGGCCGACGTGCTCGGCGCGCAGACGCGGATGCACAGTCCCGGGCACCGTCACCACTACTCGAACCCCGGCTACACGCTGCTGGGCGCACTAGTCGAGAAGGTGCGCGGGGTGAGCTGGGCGGAGGCGCTCCGGAACGAGATCCTGGAACCGCTCGGCATGCACCGCACCGGCCCCCAGGCGCAGGCACCACACGCGGGCGGCTGGGCCGTGCATCCCTGGGCCGATGTCATGCTGCCCGAGCCGGCCGAGGATCTCGGACTGATGGCCCCGGCAGGTCAGCTCTGGTCCACGACCGATGACCTCCTGCGCTTCGCGTCCTTCCTGGCCGAGGGTGACGACCGGGTGCTCCGGGCCGCCTCCGTGGAGCAGATGCGTGAACCGTCCGCGCCGGGTGAGCCCGGTGACTGGCAGTTCAATTACGGTCTGGGCCTCCAGGTGGTACGGAGCGGCGACCGCACGCTGATCGGCCACACAGGCTCGCTGCCCGGATTCCTGGCCGCCCTGTGGGTCAGCGTCGAGGACGATGTGGCGGCCGTCGTACTCACCAACACGACGGCGGGACTGATGGTCGGTGGTGTCGCAGCCGACCTCGTGGACATCGTGGCCGAGGCCGAGCCCCGCATTCCGGAGCCCTGGCGCCTGCTGCCGGAGGTGGATGCCGAACTGCTCGCGCTGACCGGTCCCTGGTACTGGGGCACGCGTGCGAATGTTCTGCGGATTGCCCCGGACGGTGGGCTGGAGCTTGGCCCCCTGCAAGGCGCCGGCCGAGGTGCCCGGTTCACCGCTCGGCCGGATGGCACCTGGACCGGTCTCGACGGCTACTACGCGGGGGAGACGCTGCGCGTGGTCCGTAACAGCGACGGCAGCGTGAACCACCTGGACCTGGGGTCCTTCGTCTTCACGCGGGAGCCGTACGACCCGGCGGCAGCCGTTCCTGGTGGCGTGGACGAGGGCGGCTGGCGGGGTCTGTGAGATCGGGCTTCGTGTTTCACGTGAAACGGTGGAGCGCGGGTCGACCCAGGCCATCAACTCCCGTTCCAGCGCGGTACGGAAGCGTGGAGTGACCAGGTACTGACCCACCCATTGCGAATGCCGGGATGCTTCCGCCCCGATCGCGGCAGGAGCATCCCGGCCGATGTCCGACAGCCTGATGAAGAAGGCGTTTCGCATGAAGACTCGCCGGGTCGGCGAGACATCCCCGTAGAGAGCCGCGTCGGCCACGAAGACCGGGGAGGTCCGCACGGACGCCCCCGGATTCGGGCTGCGGTCAGAGGGCGAGCTTGAAGCCCACATGGCTGGCGGTGAAGCCGAGCCGCTCGTAGAAGCGATGGGCATCGGTCCGGGTCACATCGGACGTCAGCTGCACCAACTGGCAGCCCTGGCGACGGGATTCGTCCACGGCCCACTCGATCAGCAGGGTGCCGAGGCCGCTGCCGCGCTCGTCGGCGTGGATGCGTACGCCCTCGATGACCGAGCGGGTCGAGCCGCGCCTGGAGAGCCCGGGAATCACCGTCAGTTGCAGAGTGCCGACGACGCGGCCCTCGCGCACGGCAACCATCAGGTGCTGGTTCGGGTCGTCCGCCAGGCGCTGGAACGCGGTGTGGTACGGGGTGAGATCGTCCGGCGACTCACGCCGGGCGCCCAGCGGATCGTCGGCGAGCATGGCAACGATCACCGGGATGTCGGTGAGGGCGGCAGGGCGTATCTCCAGATCACTCATGATCCGCAGGTTACGCAGACCGGCCGGGCGGCGCGCGGGTCAGGCCCGACCGGGCGGGTCCGAGGCCGGGCGGCTCACACGACCGGCACAGGGACCTTCAGCGCTTCGACGGCCTCGACCAGCGGGGCCAGTTCGGGGCTCTTCGCGGCTTCGTCCAGCGCGGCACGCAGCGCGCTGTCGTTGGTCGGCCGGGCTTCGTGGAGCAGGGTCAGGCCGGCCTCGGTGACATCGGTGTAGATGCCGCGGCGATCGGTGTCGCAGAGATACCGCGTCAGCAGTCCGCGGTCCTCAAGGCGGGTGACCAGGCGAGTGGTGGCGCTCTGGCTGAGCACGACCGCGTCCGCGACCTGCTTCATCTGGAGATGCCCACCGGGACCATTGTGCTGCCTGCTCAGAACGCCGAGCAGGGAGTACTCCCGCACGCTGAGTCCGTGCCCGGACTGCAGTGCCCGCTCGATACGGGCCTCGATCTTTCCGTGGAGCAAGGAGAGAGCGCACCAGCCCTGGGAGAGGGCGGTGGGTGCGGGGTCTGTCGCTGTCATGAGGTCTTTCCTCCGTGTCGGAGTCGCTTGCCTCCAGGATAGGCGACTGCCGCAATAGTCAGCACTTGCAATTAAACGGCGCCTGCAATTATTGTGTACGTCCATAAGGTGCAGGCGCAATCTTCAGGGAAGGTGAAACCCATGCCGCTGGCGCTTCTGGCCCTCGCCATCGGGGCTTTCGGTATCGGGACCACCGAGTTCGTGATCATGGGGTTGCTCCCAGAGGTGGCCGCGGACTTCCAGGTCTCGATCCCCACCGCGGGATTCCTCGTCACGGGATACGCCCTCGGCGTCGTCCTCGGTGCCCCGCTGATGACGGCCCTCGGTACCCGGATCACCCGCAAACGCATGCTGGTACTGCTCATGGGGCTGTTCGTCGTGGGCAACGTCGTCTCCGCGGTCGCCCCGGTCTTCGGTGTGATGCTCGTCGGCCGGGTGATCGCCTCGCTCGCCCACGGTGCCTTCTTCGGCATCGGAACGGTCGTCGCGGCGGACCTGGTCGCTCCCCGGAAGAGGGCCGGCGCGATCGCCATGATGTTCACCGGCCTCACCGTGGCCAATGTCGTCGGCGTACCGCTGGGCACCTACATCGGGCAGAGCGTCGGCTGGCGCACCACGTTCTTCGTCGTCGCCGCGATCGGCGTCGTCGGACTTCTCGGTGTTGCCAGGCTCGTCCCCGAACAGCCGCGGAACGAAGCCGTGCGGCTCCGCGACGAACTGGCCGCGTTCCGCAACGTGCAGGTCCTGCTCGCCATGGGGATGACCGTGCTGGGCTTCGGCGGAGTCTTCGCCGCGATCACCTACATCACTCCGATGATGACCGAGGTCGCCGGCTACTCCACGTCGTCCGTCACCTGGCTGCTGGTCCTTCTCGGACTGGGCATGGTGGGCGGCAATCTGATCGGCGGGAAGTTCGCCGACCGCCGTCTGATGCCCCTGCTGTACGTGTCGCTGGGCGCCCTCGCCGTGGTTCTTGCCCTGTTCACCCTGACCGCGCACAACAAGATCACCGCAGCGGTGACCATCGTGCTGATCGGTGGCCTGGGCTTCGCGACCGTACCGCCGTTGCAGAAGAGGGTGCTGGACCAGGCGGCAGGTGCCCCGACCCTTGCCTCCGCGGCCAACATCGGCGCCTTCAACCTCGGCAACGCGCTCTCGGCGTGGCTCGGTGGCATCGTCATCGCGGCCGGCCTCGGCTACACCGCGCCCAACTGGGTCGGCGCAGCACTGGCTGTCTCCGCCCTGGCCCTCGCGATCGTCTCCGGCGCGCTGGAACGCCGCACGGCCACGCCCAGCCGGCTCGTCGCCAGGCACAGCCCCGAGCCGGTCCTGACCTCCGTGTCCCGGAACTGACCTCGCTCCCAGAGCGACACGCAGCGCCTCGCCTCACCGCACCGCACAGAACCGCACCGGGCGCACCGCACCGCGCAGAACCCCACTGCGCAGAACCCCACCGCACAGAGCTTCGTCGCACCACAGCGCACCAAGGAGTCACCCCATGAGCACCACCACTGCCGCCGTACTCTGCCCACCGCTCTCGACCGGCCGTCGCTCTTCATCGCCGGTGGCGTTCCGGTGCACCGCGGTGGCCGCCTCATAGGCGCCATCGGTGTCGGCGGAGGCGCCCCCGACCAGGATCACGTCTTCGCGACGGCCGCAGTACGGTCGCTCGCCTGAAGTGCTCGCGTCGGCGGTCAGCCCATCGCCACGGTCAGCGGGGCGTAGCGACGGGTCCAGTCACCGGGCAGGTCCGAGGCTCCACGGGACATCACCGCGGTCGTGGAGCCGGATCGCAGGCCGCATTCCTCGAACCAGTCGAGCAGTTCGGTATGGCGTGCGTCGATGTCCGCGCGCAGCGGCCGATCCGTCGCCTCCGCGAGCGAGGAGACGAGTGCCCGGGCCGTGGCGGTGTCGCGCGCGACCAGAGGGCCGACCGCATACGTCCGGTCGCTCGGCCAGGCGGCCGCGTAGCCGATGAGACGTCCTGCGTCCTGCGCCACGCGGATGTGGTCGGCGAACGCGGGCAGCCGGGCGAGGACATGGGTCCGGTCGGCGCCGAAGACATCCGCGTCCAGCCGGACCATGGCCTGCAGGTCCTCCGCCGTGGCCGGGCGGACGGTCGCGGCCGGGGGCCTGCCGTCGGCCGGCCGGAAGAAGCCGGTGACCCGTTGGGCGTGACCCACGACCGAGAAGCCGAGCTGTTCGTAGAGCGGCTGCCCCGCGGTTGTCGCGTAGAGACTGAGCGGAGTGTCCCCGGCCTCGGCGAGCACACGGTGCATCAGCTGCCGTGCGACTCCCTGCCGTGCATAGCGCTCCGCGACGAGCACCATGCCGATGGCGGCCAGCCGGGGGCCGTAGGAGGTCACCACGCAGCCGGCCATCAGGCCCTTGCCCTCGGGGTCGTCCACGCCGTAGCCGGCTCCGGCCGCGAGGAGCAGGCCCCATCTGTGCTCATCGCGTGGCCAGCCACGGTCTTCGCTGAGATCGGCGCAGGCGACCAGGTCGCCCGGGGTGAGGCGCCGGACCGGCAGTTCGGTGATCGGAAGGGGCAGTGAGCTGGACATGAAGGTCAGGCTGTACGACCCGATGTTCGCTCGTCCACCCCTTTACCGACTCCGGACGAACGACGCAGCCGACGGCCACGCCGGGTCGGCCCCCAGGGTTTCAGTACCGATATCGCGGTGACGAAGAGGTACGTCGCCGTCGCCACCGACGGTGCGACCACCAGATCGATATCGACGGCCCCCCGTGCCGCGGCTTCGTCGATGCCGGGCCGCAGGGAGAAGATGGACAGCGCCACGGTGATCAGGGTGAGCCAGAACTTCGTCAAGACCCACCGGTGCCTGGCCAGCCCCCACGGCGTGCGGAGCGCCAGGACGAGGCCGCTGATCAGTGAGAACAGGGCGATCGGCACGATCAGCCAGTCCCCGAAGATCTTCATGGCGCGGGTGGCGGCCTGCGCGGTGGAGGGGTCCCCGGTGGAGAAGGCCGCGATTCCGAGCGTAAGCAGTCCGACGGTCAGTCCCAGCCAGCTCACGGATACCGCGACATGCGCCACCAGGAGGCTTCGGCGGGCGGAGCGTTTGAGTGGTTTCACGTGAAACACGGTGCCGGGAGCGAGGCGATCGGGCGTCTGACGGCGGGAGTAATCGCGCGTACTAGCCTCGGCGTACGGCACGCGCTCCTCTGCGGGCTTCCCTGCCGGGCGAGTTTCTGTTCTGCCCGGTGCTGATGCGCTCATGGGCGCCAGTCATCGGTTCACGACCCGCCCGTGTCCGTCGCAAGGCATGCTGGGCCGGGGAATCGGGGACGGTGGCCGTACGACGGCCGTCAGCGGGGCCAGACCGCGTTCGCGGGCAAAGGGGACCACGGGCCGTGCTGGTGCGTAAGGCGACCACGAGACGTACGAGGCGAGGCACAGTATGGATGCTCCGGCCACCGGGTGGACCGAAGACGGAACGGGCAGATCCGCCGACGCGATCCTGATCCATCGCACCCTGACCGAGATCTCGCCCGTCGCGGACCAGGCGACCTCGTACTTCTACGCGCTGCTCTTCGTGCGTCACCCGGAGCTGAGGGAGCTGTTCCCGGTCGCGATGGACGTCCAGCGCGACCGGCTCCTCCGGGCGATTCTCACTGCGGCAGATCGGCTGGACGATCCGCGGGCACTGGCCGAGTACCTCGGCGGACTGGGGCGGGGCCATCGCAAGTACGGCACACGGCCCGTGCACTATCCCGCGGTGGGGGAGGCGCTCATGGGCGCACTGAGCCGCTACGCGACCACCACCTGGGACGGGGAGACAGAAGCTGCGTGGGTGCGCGCCTACACCGCGATATCGCAGATCATGATCGACGCAGCCGCCGAGGACGAACAGTGGTCTCCTGCCTGGTGGCACGCGGAGATCGTGTCCCACGATCTCCGGACCCGGGACATAGCGGTGCTCACGCTCCGCCCCGACCAGGCCTACCCCTTTCTCGCCGGCCAGTACACGGCCGTCGAGACCCCGTGGTGGCCCCGGAACTGGCGGCACTACTCCTTCGCCTCAGCGCCCCGCCCCGACGGCCTGCTCACCTTCCACATCAAGGCGGTTCCGGCCGGCTGGGTCTCCAACGCCCTGGTGCACCGGGCCCGGCCAGGGGACATCCTGCGCCTCGGCCCTCCCACGGGCTCGATGACGGTCGACCACTCCACCCACAACGGTCTGCTCTGCCTGGGCGGAGGCACAGGCATCGCACCGATCAAGGCGCTCGTCGAGGACGTCGCGGAGCACGGCGACCGGCGCCCGGTGGAGGTCTTCTACGGGGCACGCAGCGATCACGACCTGTACGACATCGACACGATGATGCGGCTCCAGAGCACCTATCCCTGGCTCGCGGTCCGGCCGGTGGTCTCCACGGGCCGGGGAACGGGAGGAGGCCTGAGAGGACTGCTGCCCGAAGCGGTGCGGGAGTGCGGCCCGTGGCCCGAGTACGAGGCCTATCTCTCGGGCCCGCCCGGCATGATCCGCAGCGGGGTGGACGCGCTCCGGGGCATTGGAATGCCTGCCGAGCGCATCCGGCACGATTTCTTCGACGGACTGGCCACGACCGGCCCCGCCTGACCACGGCGCAGGCCACCACGGCGCAGGCGGCCACCACCACGGCAGAGGCGATCACCCCGGAACCGCGGCCGCCACCGCAGCCCCGGACCGCCACCGGCCCCGGACGACCAGCTCGGGACCACCGGCCCCGGACCACCAGCGACGGTCAGCCCAGATCGGGCGCGTGCATCGCGCGTACGCCCTCGATATTGCCGTCCAGATAGTGCCGCAGCGACAGTGGTACGAGGTGGACGGCGGCGATTCCCATCCGGCTGAACGGCACCCGCACGACGTCGTACTCCCCACAGGGATCGTCGATCTCCGGGCCGTGCCGCCGGGACAGGTCCATCGAATCCAGCCGGCAGACGAAGAAGTGCTGGACCTTCACGCCCTTCACCCCGCCGCCCTCGATGTGCTCCACGGTGTCCACGAAGCAGGGCACCACATCGGTGATCTTGGCGCCGAGTTCCTCGTCCAGTTCGCGGTGCAGGGCTTCGACGACGGTCGCGTCCTCGGGTTCGACCCCGCCGCCGGGCGTGAGCCAGTAGGGATCCACTCCGGGCTTGGTGCGCTTGATGAGGATCAGGTCATTGCCGTCGAGCAGGATGGCGCGTGCGGTGCGCTTGACCACGGGACGTTCGGTCATGGCAAGAGAGTGGCCCGCAGAACCGGTTCTGAAACACCGGACCGGTGCTGGGCGGCCCCGCGCTCACCAGTCGGCGGCAGCACGCAGCAGCCACTCGTGCGCCCGCGCGATGTGGGGCAGCGCGAGTGTGCCGGCGCGCACCGCCAGGAAGTAGGTGCGCAGCGGCGGAACCGGAGGATCGAGGAGGGCCACTACCTCGCCCCGCTCCAGCGCCCTCTCGCACAGATAGCGTGGCAGCACGGCGAGTCCGGCGCCCGCCGCGGTGCACTCCAGGACCGCCCGGAGATCGGGCACGACGACCGTTCCCGAGAGTGCGGGCCGGCTCTCGAAGACGGCGGCCCAGTAGCGGGAGACGAGCGGCAGGCTCTCATGGACCTCCACGACCGGCAGCTGCTCCAGCACCACGGGCCCTTTGTGCCGCAGCGCCCCTGGGCCGAGGCGCCCGGCCCAGCGTGGCGCGGCGACCAGTACATGCTCCTCGTCGCAGAGCGCGGTCGCGGCAAGCAGACCACCGCGCGGACGGGCCGTCGCGATGGCCAGGTCGTGGTGTCCGGCGGCCAGCCCCTCCAGCGCCTCCTCGGCACTGGTGAAGAAGGAGCTGCGCAGGGCCAGGCCCTGCGCGACGAGCGGGGTGAGCGCGGGCAGGGCGCGCATCGATGTGAACTCGGGCGGTCCGGCCAGATGCAGCGTCCGTACGCCCGACTCCTCGTCGAGCTCCGCCTCGGCGATCTCGATCAGCGCGTCCAGATGGGGCGCCGCCCGGTGCGCGAGTTCGTCGCCGGTGGTCGTCGGGGTCACACCGCGGGCCCTGCGCAGGAAGAGCGGGCGGCCCAGCTGCCGCTCCAGGGTCCGGATCTGGGAGGTGACCGCGGGCTGGGAGAGGCCGAGCAGGGCAGCGGCCCTGGTGAAGGAACCGGCCCGGTGCACCATGACGAACGTGCGCAGCAGGGTCAGGTCCATGCCCTGTCCCTCCCAGCCTCGTGACGCTTCGGGCCCGTACAGCTATAAATATGTCGATAGGTCGCTGTCGCTACTGTGATTGGACACTGACGGAGAGTCAACTAGCCTTGTCCGGGCGGTTCTTCGTAGGAGAACCGGGGTGGTCCGAGCCACGAGGGGGGAGGCTCGGACCACCCGTACCACCGGTCGGTCAGCGCTCGCCCATTGCCGCGTCGAGTGCCCGTTCCACATCCGCGACCAGGTCGTCGGGGCTTTCCGCGCCGACCGAGAAGCGGATGAAGCCCTCGGGCACCGCGTCACCGCCCCAGCGTGCCCGGCGCTCGGCGGTGGAACGTACACCGCCGAAGCTCGTCGCGTCGTCGACCAGCCGCAGCTCGGTCAGGAAGCGCTCGGCCCGTTCGCGGTCGGGCAGCACGAACGACACCACGGAGCCGAAGCGCCGCATCTGCCGCACGGCCTTGGGGTACGAAGGGTCGGAGGGCAGTCCGGGGTAGCGCAGCCCGGTCACCTCCGGCCGCCTGCCGAGCGCCTCCGCGAGCGTCAGGGCGGTGGCGCACTGCCGGTCGATCCGCAGCTCCAGCGTGGCCAGCGACCGGTGCGCGAGCCAGGCCTCCATGGGACCGGGGATGGCTCCGACCACCTTGCGCCAGCGCCGCACCCCCGCCGCCAGCTCCGGATCGCGACAGGTCACGTGACCGAGCAGGATGTCCCCGTGCCCGGTCATGCCCTTGGTGTCACTGGCGACCGAGAAGTCGGCCCCCAGCTCCAGCGGACGCTGGCCGAGCGGTGTGGCGAGGGTGTTGTCGACGGCCACCAGCGCGCCCGCCGAATGCGCCGCCTCGACGAGCCGGCGCACGTCGCAGACATCGAGCCCCGGGTTGGACGGGGTCTCGATCCACAGCAGCTTGGCGCCTTCGAGCACGGCCAGCTGGGCATCGTCGCCGGTCGGCGCGGTCCGCACCTCGACGCCGTACGTCTCCAACTGCTCGCGCACCAGTGGCAGGGCCTGATAGCCGTCGTCGGGCAGCACGACCACGTCGCCGGTGCGTACCTGGGACAGCAGCACGGCCGAGATCGCCGCCATTCCGGAGGCGAAGACCGTGGTCTCGACGGGCTCCCCCGGTGCCTCCAGCTCACCGATGGCCCGTTCCAGATGGGTCCAGGTCGGGTTGGTGTCCCGGCCGTAGGTGTACGGACCGGTCGGCTCACCGGAGAGATGGAAGTGTGCGGCGAAGACCGGCCCGGGCAGGGTGGGCTCGAACTGCTCCGGTTCGGGCAGCCCGGCCCGTACCGCCCGGGTTCCGTCACCCATGGTGTTCATACCGCTTCCTCGCTTCTCTTCCCGGTGCTTCTCTCTCCGGTGTGCCACCGGCCTGAACTGCACTGTCTCAAAAGGCGTCGGATCAGTCCTCGTCGGGCAGGATCACGTTCAGTGCCCACGACACGATGGAGATGATCAGGCCGCCGAGCACGGCGGTCCAGAAGCCCTCGACATGGAAACTCAGGTCGAACAGACCGGCCAGCCAGGAGGTCAGCAGCAGCATGAGCGCGTTGACCACGAGCGTGATCAGCCCGAGCGTGAGGATGAAGAGCGGCAGGGTCAGCAGCTTCACGACCGGCTTGACCACGAAGTTCACCAGGCCGAAGAGCAGGGCCACCACGATCAGCGTGAGTGCCTTGCGCCCGGTGCTGCCACCGGTCAGCGTGATGTCCTGGATGAGCCAGATGGCCACGGCCAGCGCACCCGCGTTGGCGATCGTCTTGACTACGAAATTCTTCATGTGTCTGATCGTGGCAGACCTGATCGGTGGCGGACACCGGCAGTACAGAGGCAAGGGGCGGACAGGCCATGAAGGCATTCAGACTGGACGAGCTGGAGGCGGAACGGGCCGCCAACGACGGCGCGTATCTGCAGTTCGTGAAGGAACGGCACATGTCCGTCGGCCTGTACGCACTGGACGCCGGTGAGCTCGACCCGCAGCAGCCGCACAATCAGGACGAGGTCTACCTCGTCGTCAGCGGCCGCGCCTCCATCACGGTCGGCATGGAGACCACACAGGTGGGCAGAGGGAGCGTGGTGTACGTACCGGCCGGTGTCGCCCACAAGTTCCACCACATCACCGAGGACCTGCGGGTGATGGTGGTCTTCTCTCCCCCGGAGAGCTGAGCGGATCCGCCGGAGGGCAGGGGTCCGGTCTCAGGGATCCCTCAGGGGTCGATCAGGGGACTTCAAGGGCCGCGAGCCCCCCACCGGCCCCCTCCGCGCCTCTAGCATCGAGGCAGGAACTCATGGAGACGAGGTAAGGACGATGGCCGTGCGGGAGATGTTCGCGGGGATGCCCTGGTGGGTGAAGTGGATCGCGGTGCCGGTCATCGCGATCGTCGTGTTCGGAGGCCTGATCGCCAGCGTGATCGGGTTCGTGATCGGGCTGCTCTTCAAGGTCCTGATCTTCGTGATCCTGGTCGGCGGGCTCATCTTCGTCGTACGCAAGTTCATGTCGTCGTCCTCGTCGCGCGGTGACTGGTAGGACGATCGGAAGCCGGCCGGGGCATTAGCCCAGCTGAGCTAAGCGAAAGACGAAACGACTCCCCTCGCGGACCCGGCGGATAAGGTGGCAGTTCGCTGCCACCACCTGGGAATTAACAGTCCGTCACCACGCTGACCAGTGGTTTGTACGGCGTTCGGCATCCGGACCCCAGCCATGCGGCAGCCCGTGGGGGCGGCCCCCACAGGCGGGCTGACCACCCGTCACCATGCCTGGGGGTGACTGTTGACCACGGCATCGAGCACTGCTGCCCCGACGCTGATCGGCTCGGTACAGCGAGCGCTGAGGCTGCTGGAGGCCGTGGTGGCCCATCGCGACGGGGCGCCCGCGAAACAACTGGCCAGGGAAGCGGGCCTTCCTCTTCCCACGGCCTACCACCTGCTGCGCACCCTGACGCACGAGGGATATCTGCGCCGGGAGAACGGCGTCTTCCTCATCGGGACCGCGGCGGAACGCCTGGTCGGCGCAAGGGCGTTGCGGAACCGTCGCGGCGGGATGGCCGAGTCGCTGGGCCGCTGGCGCGACATGATCGGCGCACCCGTGTACTGCGCCGTCTACCGCGAGGGTGAGATCGAACTCATCGCGGTCGCGGACACCCCCGCCATCCCCGCCGTCGACGAGTGGGTGTCCTTCCGGGAGACCGGTCATGCCCACGCGATCGGCCAGTGCCTGCTGAGCCAACTCGACGAGAAGGCCCGCGAGGACCACCTCGACCGTCACCCTGTGCGTCCACTGACCCGTTATTCGGTGAAGGACCGGGCGACGCTCCTTGAGCGGCTGCGGTCGCTGGAGCGGACGGAACCTGTCGTCGAGCGCCAGGAGTACGCCCTCGGAACGGTCTGCGCGGCCATCCCGATCACGGCCGGGTTCACCGCTGCCGCGATGGCGATTTCGGTACCCCTGGAGCAGGAGAGTCGGTTGCTCCCCGCAGTCGAACAACTACGTGGCGAAGTGGCCAACCTCTTGCGTTCGTTCGTGTTCTCTATCAGTATCTGAAAAATCACTCCTTGTGATCTGCTATCGCGTGCACCACGATGGCGTCAATAGGGCCACGGGGGATCATTCCTGGCCAGATTCATCTACTGCGGGGTTGAACGATGCGCGAGTCGGTTCAAGCTGAGGTCATGATGAGCTTCCTCGTCTCCGAGGAGCTCTCTTTCCGGATCCCGGTGGAGCTCCGGTACGAGGTCTGCGATCCGTATGCGATCCGGATGACCTTCCATCTGCCCGGTGACGCCCCCGTCACCTGGGCATTCGGTCGTGAGCTGCTGCTCGACGGCCTCAACAGCCCCAGTGGCGACGGCGATGTACACATCGGCCCCACTGAGCCCGAGGGGTTGTCCGACGTACATATCCGGCTCCAGGTCGGCGAGGACCGGGCTCTCTTCAGGGCCGGTACGGCCCCACTTGTGGCGTTTCTCGACCGGACCGACAAGCTTGTGCCACTCGGGCAGGAGTGCACGCTGGGTGACTTCGAGGGCAATCTCGAAGACGCTCTGGGCCGGATTCTCGCCGAGGAACAGAACGCCGGCTGAGCACAACGGCGCCGCCGACCGGCTTGCCGGTCGAACACGGCACCTGCCGAATGGGTGAATTACTCACCTGTGGAGACGCTCAGGTCTTCGTCCTGCGACGACGGCCCCTCCCGGTCCGTACGGGTGCCGAAGCTCCGGCTTCCGCGCCGAGCCCTGTGCGGTCCGCGGAGACGACCAGCGCGGCGAGCACCGTCGTCACCGGCACCGAGGCGACCAGTCCGATCGATCCGACCAGCGTTCGTACTATCTCCTCCGCCACCAGCTCGCTGTTGGCCACCGTCCCCACGCTGCTCTGCGCGACGGAGAACAGCAGCAGCAACGGCAGTGCCGCGCCCGCGTAGGCGAGCACCAGCGTATTGACGACCGAGGCGATGTGGTCGCGCCCGATCCTGATCCCCGCCCGGTAGAGCCCCCGCACACCCAACGTCGGGTTCGCCTGGTGGAGTTCCCAGACCGCCGATGTCTGGGTCACGGTCACATCGTCGAGGACCCCGAGCGAACCGATGATGACACCGGCCAGAAGCAGACCGCTCATGTCGATGTGCGGGTACAGGCCATGGATGAGGCCGGTGTTGTCGTCGGTGTTGCCGGTCAGGCTCGCCCAGCCGATGAAGAGCGATCCGAGCAGCCCGATCAGCAGCAACGAGATCAGCGTGCCGATCACCGCGACCGAGGTACGGGCGGTCAGGCCGTGGCACATGTAGAGCGCGATCAGCATGATCGCGCCGGCCCCGACCACCGCGACGAGCAGCGGATTCGAGCCCTGGAGAATGGCCGGGAGGATGAACAGGGTCAGCACGGCGAACGAGACCGCGAGCGCGACCAGCGCCATCACCCCGCGCATGCGTCCCACCGCGACCACGACCAGGGCGAAGATCCCGGCCAGCAGGGCCATCGGGAACTTCCGGTTCACATCCGTCACCGAGTACTGCAGATCACGGGGCGCGTCGGGGGCGTACGCCACGACCACGCCCTGACCGTCGCGCAGCTGACGCGGTGTGTCGGGCTGGATGATCTCGATGAACGTCCGGCCCTTGTCATGACCGGTCGTCACCTCGATCCTGGCCTTCTTGCACAGCCCCTGCCCGCTTTCCGACGGAGGCGTGGTGCCTCCGTCGATGGGCGTCCGGGCCGCGTTCACCTCCTTGCAGTCCACCTTGACGATGTTCACCACCTTTCCCTGCTGGGTCTGCCGGTCGAATCCGACGCCGGTCCGTTCGTGCGGCGGTGCACCCCCCGGCCAGAGGGCCACCAGACCGACGACGACGGCGGTGGCGAACGGGATCAGTACGGCCGCGATGACTTTGCGCAGGTGCGTGGAGACGGGTGCGGCAGGGCCATGGCTGTGCGAGTGGCCGTGCTGATGGCTCTGTGGTTCGTGGTCGATTCGGGGGGACGTCACCGGCCGATCATCGCAAGAAGGGACGGGCCCACTGTTCAGCAGGCGGGACGGGGCGCTAGCGTGGAGGAACCTTTGCACACGCGGGAGCTCGGAGCACCGGGCTGAGAGGGCGCTGATCTCCGTACGTCCGTACGGGACAGGCTGCGCCGACCGCCGAACCTGTTACCGGGTAATGCCGGCGTAGGGAGTAGGTCTCATGACCACATCGGACGCACGCACGCCTGCCTCGAACCAGAGCGACGAGGCCGGGAAGTCCACCGGCTGGCACAAGGGGTACGTCCGGGGCTCGCGCCCGGACCTCCAGGTGCCGGTCCGTCAGGTGCACCTCACCAACGGCAAGGACGTGACGCTGTACGACACGTCGGGTCCGTACACCGATCCCACCGTCGAGACCGATGTCCGTCGCGGGCTCGCACCGCTGCGGGAGAACTGGATCATCGCCCGCGGCGACACCGAGGAGTACCCGGGCCGCCCCGCCCGCCCCGAGGACGACGGGCTCAAGCACACCTCGCCGCGTGGCGGGCTGCGCAACCTCGACGCGGTCTTCCCCGGCCGACCGCGGCTGCCGCGCCGCAGCCGGGACGGACAGCCGGTGACCCAGCTCGCGTACGCCCGCCGGGGCGAGATCACCCCGGAGATGGAGTACGTGGCCATCCGGGAGAACGTCGAGCCCGAGGTGGTGCGCGAGGAGATCGCGGCCGGCCGGGCCGTGCTGCCCGCCAACGTCAACCACCCGGAGATTGAGCCGATGATCATCGGCAAGCGGTTCCTGGTGAAGGTCAATGCCAACATCGGCAACTCCGCGGTGACGTCCTCCATCGAGGAGGAGGTGGAAAAAATGACGTGGGCGACGCGTTGGGGCGCCGACACCGTCATGGATCTGTCCACCGGCCGCAACATTCACACCACCCGTGAGTGGGTTCTGCGCAATTCCCCGGTGCCGATCGGCACCGTCCCGCTCTACCAGGCACTGGAGAAGGTCGACGGCCGGGCGGAGGAGCTGACCTGGGAGATCTACAAGGACACGGTCATCGAGCAGGCCGAGCAGGGCGTCGACTACATGACCGTCCACGCCGGCGTGCGCCTGCCGTACGTACCGATGACCGCCCGCCGCAAGACCGGAATCGTCTCGCGCGGCGGCTCGATCATGGCGGCTTGGTGCCTCGCGCACCACAAGGAGTCGTTCCTGTACGAGCACTTCGAGGAGCTCTGCGAGATCCTCGCGACCTACGACGTGACGTACTCACTGGGCGACGGGCTGCGTCCCGGCTCGATCGCCGACGCCAATGACGCGGCGCAGTTCGCCGAACTGCGCACGCTCGGCGAGCTGAACTCGGTCGCCAAGCGGTTCGGTGTGCAGACCATGATCGAGGGTCCGGGCCACGTCCCGATGCACAAGATCAAGGAGAACATCGACCTCCAGCAGGAGATCTGCGAGGAGGCGCCGTTCTACACGCTCGGCCCGCTGACCACCGATGTCGCGCCGGCGTACGACCACATCACCTCCGGCATCGGCGCGGCGATGATCGCGTGGTGGGGTACGGCGATGCTCTGCTACGTCACGCCGAAGGAGCACCTGGGCCTGCCCAACCGGGACGATGTGAAGACCGGCGTCATCACCTACAAGATCGCGGCGCACGCGGCGGACCTCGCCAAGGGGCACCCCGGGGCACAGGACTGGGACGACGCGCTCTCCGACGCCCGGTTCGAGTTCCGCTGGGAGGACCAGTTCAACCTGGCCCTCGACCCGGACACCGCACGGGAGTTCCACGACGAGACGCTGCCGGCCGAGCCGGCGAAGACGGCGCACTTCTGTTCCATGTGCGGTCCGAAGTTCTGTTCGATGAAGATCAGCAGGAGCATCACAGAGCAGTTCGGCGGCGACGCCGGCTCGACGCCCGAAGAGATCGAGGCCGGGATGCTGGAGAAGTCGAAGGAGTTCGCGGCAGCAGGCAACCGTGTGTACCTGCCGCTCGCGGAGACGGGCGGCAGGACGGCCGACTGACCCGGCCGCCTCAGCGGAGGGGGGCCCGCCAGGCCACCAGTCCCGGCCGGCCCGCCTCCGCGAAACCCACCGCGAACGGCTTGTCGCCGTCGTCCGTCACCAGGTGGATGCTGCACTCCGTCACGCTGTCGCCCGGCGGTATCGTCCGGGCGACCCAGTCGGACGGACAGCCGGGGATCTTCGTGTCGAGGACGAAGGGGGTCTTACCCCGTATCTGTCGACCGCCCTCGGTGAGCAGGCGGACGCGGTCGGCCTGGTTGGTGTAGAGGTCTTTCGGACCGGTGTTGGTGTAGGTGACCGACACGTAGTACGGGACGCCGTGCCGCTCGCTCTCGTTGAGGTCGAGGTCCAGGCCCGCGAGGTCGCCCGCGCTGCCCCGGCGTACGGAGACCAGCGTGGCGGGCAGTTCGAGGACGCCGTCCTCGCGGGCGTCCCACCGGACGCGGACGATGTCGCCCGGCTCCGCCAGCCCGGCGGACGCCGCCTTGAGGCCGCCCTCGACGGGCCAGATGGCGACCGCTCCGCCCTCGTCGAGGTAGCCGTCGGCGTGGTGCGTCAGCGACAGCACGCCGACGCCCTCGGGCAGCGCGTAGGTCACGCAGGTGTTGTACGAGTCGTCGGGCGCCAGCGAGTTCGGCGCGGCGTCGGCGCAGGGCAGGTCGACCCCGCCCGGCCTGCCGCCGCTGACGTGGACCTTTTCCCCGCTTGCCCAGTCGGTGCCGTTCAGTGTGAAGTCGCTGTCGACCATGTAGGCAGCGGGGATCCTCTCCCGACCGGTGTTGGTGACCTCGAAGGTGAGGTAGTGGGGGACCGTGCCCTTCAGCTCCTTGTCCACGCGCGCCCCCCGCATGTCCTCCTCCGAGCCCCGGACCAGGCTCTTGACCGTGAGCCTGACCTCGTACGACCGGTGGTCGGTGTCCGTGTGGACGACGTCCCGTGCACCTGTCCGCACCGGCAGGTCCGTCCAGGACGCAGGCCTCTTCTCGGCTCGCTCCACGGCCCCGCCCGCACCTTGTTCCCCTGTGCACCCGGCGAGGAGGGGTATCGCCGCCGCGCCCATGGCGGCCTTCTTGACGTAGCTGGACAGGCGCATGGACCTTCCTTGCCGCACGATGATCCGGATCCGCCGGAGGACTGACGCATAGTAGGACGTCACACCGGAGAGGGAGGCGCCGGGCCAGTGCTGTCCGCCCTTCTGCTCGATGAAGATCTCCCAGGGCATCCGGCGCGAGCACGGCGGTCCGCAGTCGGAGATCGAGGCGGGTACGGCGGAGAAGTCCAAGGAGTTCGCGGCGACCGGATCCGGCTGCCGGCCGCGGACCGGTCCGGACACGTCGCCGCCCCGGAGGCTCGCGCTTCCGGGGCGGCGACCGGGCACCGGTCGGGTCAGTCCGGTTCGTGCTCGGGACCGCCGAAGTCGGGGCTGGTGAAGTCCGGTGAGGTGAACGTCGGCCGGGGGCCTGCCGACGGGCCGTTGTCCGGGCTGGAGAAGTCCGGCGGGCTGTAGCCGATCTTCGGGATGCGGTTCGCGGAGCGGACCGGGGTGCGCGAGGCGGGAGCGGCGTCGGGATCGGCGAGCGCGTCCCGCAGGAACGGCAGGATGCCGCGTTCCAGCAGGGCGTGACGCCAAGCCTCCCTGGCCCGCGCCACGTCCTCCGGGAGCTCCTCCTCGTCGTCCTCGACGGGCTGGGCCGCCGATCCGTTGCGCAGTGCCGTGATGAGCAGCCCGACGGCGGCGACCAGGATCGCGGCGGCCGTGACCGCGGCGAAGAACCAGCCCGCCGAGACCATGGTGGAGGCGAAGGACGGCGCCGGGTCGAGCAGCCTCAGCAGATAGCCGGCCAGCAGGAATATGAACGCCGCGGTACCGGCGAGCACCGGTGCCAGGACCGTGACGACGGCTCCTATGCCGGCGCCCGACTGATGCGAACGGCCCGTTCCCGGGCCGGGGCTCGCCTCCTCGTCCGTCCCGTCGGCGGGGCCGCGGAGTTCCTCGCGGGCCTCCACGTAGTGCTTGTACTCGGTGGCGGCCGTCGCGGTGATCAGCTCGGTGGCGTCCAGTGCCATGGTGCGAAGCTGCACGGCATTGAGCCGTTCGCCGACCGCGGCCAGATCCGGCCGTTCATGGGCATGACGCAGTGCGTCGTCGAGGATCCGCTCGTACTCGGGTCGGTCCTCGGCCAGCAGGTGCGGAGCGCTGTTCATGTGCATCCCCCGATGCTCCGTCGGGCCTGAGTGCCCGCTGAACGCGAGCAGTTGGGCGGAAACGGAGGAGAGCCTGCTACTGATACGCCGATGGTAGAGCGCCCACGGCACGGGGTGACAGGGGGTTTCCGTAAATAGGCCCAGCGGTCGGCGTGGTCAGGTCGTGGGACCGTCTTCCCGGAAGTGCGTCAGTCATGCAGAGGCAGTTGGACGACCAGTAGCTTTCCGGCCATGGTCACTCCGCCGTCCATGGCGATGGCGAGCCCGTCCGCGTACACGTGCGGACCCTCGACCACGGGGCCGGAACCGTCCTCGCCGTCCTCCGAGCCGACCTCGCCCAGGAGGTACGGAATGGGGCTGTGACCATGGACGATGCGCTGTCCGCCGTAGGCCGCCATCAGTTCCCGGACGGCCTGCGGACCCGACTCGTCGCGGAAGGCGAACCGCTTGGTGAGCTTCCGGAAGAGGTCCCAGCACTCATCGGCGTCGTTGCGCGTGAGAATGGCGTGCACGGTGTCGTTGACGTCCTCGATCGTGCTGCCGTATTCGAGGTACGCCGTCGTGTCGGAGTGCATCAGCAGATGCCCGTCCTCCTCGACGACCGCGTCGAGCCGGGACATCCACTGGAGGTGGACGTCCTGGAGGCGCTCCATGTCGTTCTTCTGGCCGCCGTTGAGCAGCCAGGCCGCCTGGAAGGTGGCGGTGCCCGCACCGGAGTTGACCGGGGTGTCGTTGAAGCGCTTGGCGCCGAGGAGCAGCAGCTCGTGATTGCCCATCAGGGCCTTGCAGTAGCCGCCGGCGGCCGCTGCCTCGGCGGACAGGCGCATCACGAGGTCGATGACTCCGATGCCGTCCGGGCCCCGGTCGGTGAAGTCGCCGAGGAACCAGAGCCGGGCGTTGCCCGCCGACCACTTGCCCTCGGCGTCGATGAGGCCCTGCTCGGCGAGGGCGGCGTGGAGCTCGTCCAGATAGCCGTGGACGTCACCGACGACATACAGCGGCCCACGGCCCTGCTCCGGGGCGGGGAGCGGGTCGGGGACCGTCGGGACCTCCACGGTGTCACCGCGGTTGATCACCGGAAGATCGCGCGCGGTGGGCGTGTACCCGTCCGGCGGCACGTCGCCGGGGACGGCGTTGCCCGGGTGCGCCGAAGGCGGCGGCACCGGGCTCTGGGCATAGGGCGGTACGCGGAAGTCGCGCAACGTCGCCGTCCGCACCACGGGTTCCTGACCGGCCCCCTGTGTCATCGACCCCTCCACCACCGTCGCGCCGCCGTACACCTGACGGGCCCTGCTGGTCGGGGCGGTCCGCGGTGTCGTGCGCCCATCATAGGAATGCGGATCGTGCTCTGTGACGCACCAGGGGTGGTGAATCCGGACGCACGTCGGGTTCACCGGCCGTTTGGTCCGAAATCTACTGATCAATCCCCTGCCGGAGAGCGGGGCGCGCTGACCGTCGTGCGGGGTGGACGGCGTTGCGAGGAGGTCCGCACGATGAGTTCGGTCGGTATGACCTGCTCCACCGGTCCGTCGTGGTCCACGCCCTCGATGGCGTCGATCAGGAGCTGGACGACCGCGGTGCCGATCCTGCGCGGCTTGAGCGAGAGGGTGGTGATGGGGGGCTCGGTCGTCGCGTACACGGTGGACTCGCTGCAACAGACCAGCAGCAGGTCCTCGGGGACGCGCAGGCCGTACCGACGGGCCGCCGCCAGCAGATCGGTCCCGTTGGGATCGAAGAGCCCGTAGACGGCGTCGGGGCGGTCGGGGCGGGCGAGCAGCCGGTCGGCGGCGACCGCGCCCGCGCAGGGGTCGTGGGCTGGGTAGGACTCGTACACCGGGTCCTGGCCCACGCGCTCGCACCAGTGGAGGTACGCGGTGGTGGAGAGGCGGGTGTACGTGTCGGTGGTGGTGCCGGTGAGCAGGCCGATGCGGCGTGCCCCGGCGGCGGCGAGATGGTCGAGCAGGTCGAGCACGGCGGCCCGGTGGTCGTTGTCGACCCAGGCGGTGACCGGGAGCGTTCCGGCCGGGCGTCCGTCCGAGACGACGGGCAGCCCCTGGCGCACCAGCTCCGTGACGACCGGGTCCTGGTCGGACGGGTCGATCACGACGGTGCCGTCGAGGGCGACGTTCGACCAGACGTCGTGGCGCGAGGTGGCGGGCAGGATGACGAGGGCGTAACCGCGGGCGAGCGCGGCGGAGGTGGCGGCTCTGGCCATTTCCGCGAAGTACGCGAATTCGGTGAAGGTGAAGGGTTCGTCCCCGTAGGTCGTCACGGTCAGGCCGATCAGGCCGGACTTGCCGGTACGGAGGGTTCGGGCCGCGGCGGAAGGGCGGTAGCCCAGGCGCTCTGCGACCTCGCGGACATGGCGGCGGGTGGCGTCCGGGAGCCTGCCCTTGCCGTTGAGCGCGTCGGAGACGGTCGTGATGGAGACCCCTGCGGCGGCGGCCACGTCCCGGATTCCCGCTCGTCCTTGCCGGCCGCCGCGCCGGGGTGTGTCCGTCCGGCTCACCTGGTGCTTCCCTGCTGCTGTCATGGCGAGCCGATAGTAGGGCTCGGAGGGGTGGTTGGCCTGGTCGCATATTCACTCGTTGACAGGCACGTTTTTGCATGATCATCAAAGGCCAAATGCCTTGCAAACCAAGGGTGTTGGAGGGCTTGACCGTAGTGTGTCATGCATCGAACCCGATGGGCCTACTAAATGGTCGATGTCTCGAAGAGGTCTCATCTCACCTCTTCGAGGGACGCGCGCCACGGAGTGAGCCACCGGCGCGCGCCGGACCGAAGGGCGCTCCCCCCATTCCTGGTCGCACCGGACGATTGGGCGCTCCGGCCATTCGCAGCGGCGCTCAATCCTCATAAGGTGAGCAGTATTGATGTGTACAGACGATCGAGGAGGACCTGCGGTGAGCGAGACGAGCCCCAAGCTGCGTGCCGAGCTGGACGGCGTCCCCGCCTATGTACCGGGCAAGCCGGCTGCCGCCGGTGGACCGGTCGCGTTCAAGCTGTCCTCCAACGAGAATCCGTATCCGCCGCTGCCCGGGGTGATGGAGACCGCCCTGGCGGCGGCCGCGAACTTCAACCGCTACCCGGACATGGCCTGCACCGGTCTGATGAACGAGCTGGCCGACCGTTTCGGTGTGCCCCTCTCGCACCTCGCCACCGGAACCGGCTCGGTCGGTGTGGCACAGCAGCTGCTCCAGGCGACGTCGGGACCGGGCGACGAGGTCATCTACGCCTGGCGCTCCTTCGAGGCGTACCCGATCATCACGCAGGTCAGCGGCGCGACCTCGGTGAAGGTGCCGCTGACCGGCGGTGAGGTGCACGACCTCGACGCGATGGCGGACGCGATCACGGACCGCACCCGGATGATCTTCGTCTGCAACCCGAACAACCCGACCGGCACCGTGGTGCGCCGGGCCGAGCTGGAGCGGTTCCTGGACCGGGTGCCGGGCGATGTGCTGGTGGTGCTCGACGAGGCGTACCGGGAGTTCATCCGCGACGCCGAGGTGCCGGACGGCATCGAGATCTACCGGGACCGGCCCAATGTGGCGGTGCTGCGGACCTTCTCCAAGGCGTACGGTCTGGCGGGTCTGCGGGTCGGTTTCGCGGTGGCCCACGAGCCGGTGGCGGCCGCGCTGCGCAAGACGGCGGTGCCGTTCGGGGTCAGTCAGCTCGCCCAGGACGCGGCGGTCGCCTCACTGCGTGCCGAGGACGAACTCCTGGGGCGGGTGGGTTCCTTGGTGTCCGAGCGCGAGCGGGTGCAGCGGGCGCTGGCCGGCCAGGGGTGGACCGTGCCGGAGTCCCAGGCGAACTTCGTCTGGATCCGGCTCGGGGACCGTACCGGCGACTTCGCCGCGGCCTGTGAGCGGGCCGGAGTGGTGGTCAGGCCGTTCGCGGGCGAGGGCGTGCGGGTTTCGATCGGGGAGGACGAGGCGAACGACCTGTTCCTGAAGGTGGCCGAGTCGTACCGCAGGGAGCTGTAGAGCGACCGCGCAGACCGCCTGCGTGACGAAGGGCCCGGGCCCCGCACCTCGTTCGTCGAGGCGCGGGGCCTTTTGCCGGTCCGGGCCCTCCCGCTCCTGGGACCGGGGCGTCTGGTTCGGGTGGATTGATCGGAACGTCCCGAGAGGGGTACCCCGCCCGAACGTCCCGAAAGTCTGTGCGCCATAATGCTTGTGAATGTGAACGCGTTCACAAGCGTGTCCTATTTCCTCCCATGATTAGTCGGATTTAAAGGGCAAACTGCCGCTGTGACTACGGCGACGTAAGGAGAAGACGACGTGGAGCTAGCTCTGGCGCCGGAAACCCTGGCGCGATGGCAGTTCGGTATCACCACCGTCTATCACTTCCTGTTCGTCCCCCTGACGATCTCGCTCGCCGCGCTCACCGCCGGCCTGCAGACCGCCTGGGTCCGGACGAACAACGAGAAGTACCTCAGGGCGACGAAGTTCTGGGGCAAACTCTTCCTGATCAACATCGCCATGGGCGTCGTCACCGGCATCGTCCAGGAGTTCCAGTTCGGCATGAACTGGTCCGACTACTCGCGGTTCGTCGGCGACATCTTCGGCGCTCCACTCGCGTTCGAAGCACTGATCGCGTTCTTCTTCGAGTCCACGTTCATCGGGCTGTGGATCTTCGGCTGGGACAAGCTGCCGAAGAAGATCCACCTCGCCTGCATCTGGATGGTCTCCATCGGGACGATCCTGTCCGCCTACTTCATCCTGGCGGCCAACTCCTGGATGCAGCATCCGGTCGGCTACCGGATCAACAAGGAGCGCGGCCGGGCCGAGCTCACCGACTTCTGGCACGTGCTCACCCAGAACACCGCGCTCGCCCAGTTCTTCCACACCATCACTGCGGCCTTCCTGGTCGGCGGCGCGTTCATGGTCGGCATCGCCGCCTTCCACCTGGCGCGCAAGAAGCACATCCCGGTGATGCGGACCTCGCTGCGGCTCGGACTGATCACCGTGGTGATCGCCGGACTTCTCACCGCCATCAGCGGCGACCAGCTCGGCAAGGTCATGTTCAAGCAGCAGCCGATGAAGATGGCCGCCGCCGAGGCGCTCTGGGAGGGGCAGGACTCGGCACCCTTCTCGATCTTCGCGGTCGGCGACGTGGCCAAGGGCCACAACACCGTGGAGATCTCCATCCCGGGGATACTGTCCTTCCTCGCGGACGACAGTTTCACCTCGTACGTCCCCGGCATCAACGACATCAACAAGGCCGAACAGGAGAAGTTCGGTCCGGGTGACTACCGCCCCAACATCCCGGTCGCGTTCTGGAGCTTCCGCTGGATGATCGGATTCGGGATGGCGTCCTTCGCCCTCGGCATCCTCGGACTGTGGCTGACCCGGAAGAAGTTCATGCTGCCGCCGGGGCTGCGGACCGGTGAGGACGAAGTGCCGCACCTGGTCCTCTTCAAGAACAAGGCACTCAGCCCGAAGCTCGCCAGGTGCTACTGGATCGTCGCGCTCTGGACCCTGCTCTTCCCGCTGATCGCCAACTCCTGGGGCTGGATCTTCACCGAGATGGGCCGCCAGCCCTGGGTCGTCTACGGAGTCCTCCAGACCCGCGACGCGGTCTCCCCCGGCGTCTCGCAGGGCGAGGTGCTCACCTCGATGATCGGCTTCACCCTGCTCTACGCCGTGCTCGCGGTCGTCGAGGTCAAGCTGCTCGTGAAGTACATCAAGGCAGGTCCGCCGGAGCTGACCGAGGCCGACCTCAACCCGCCCACCAGGATCGGCGGCGACCATGACGACGCCGACCGGCCGATGGCCTTCTCCTACTGAGAGCAGAGGAGCTGAGAGATGGAACTCCACGACGTCTGGTTCGTGCTCATCGCCGTCCTCTGGACCGGCTACTTCTTCCTGGAGGGATTCGACTTCGGGATCGGCGTCCTCACCAAGCTGCTGGCCCGCGACCGCAAGGAACGACGGGTCCTGATCAACACGATCGGGCCCGTCTGGGACGGCAACGAGGTGTGGCTGCTCTCCGCGGGCGGTGCGACCTTCGCCGCCTTCCCCGAGTGGTACGCCACCCTGTTCTCCGGCTTCTACCTGCCACTGCTGATCATCCTGGTCTGCCTGATCGTGCGCGGGGTCGCCTTCGAGTACCGGGCCAAGCGGTCCGGTGAGAAGTGGCAGACCAACTGGGAACACGCCATCTTCTGGACCTCGTTGATCCCGGCCGTGCTCTGGGGCGTGGCCTTCGGGAACATCGTGCGCGGCGTGAAGATCGACGCCGACATGGAGTACGTGGGCAACTTCTGGGACCTGCTCAACCCGTACGCCATTCTCGGCGGACTGGTCACGCTCTTCCTCTTCACCTTCCACGGCGCCGTGTTCGCGGGGCTCAAGACGGTCGGGGACATCCGGGAGCGGGCGGGCAGGCTGGCGCTGAAGCTGGGGATCGTCACCGCGGTGCTCGCGCTCGGCTTCCTGATCTGGACCCAGCTCGACAACGGTGACGGCTGGAGCCTGCTGGCGATGATCGTCGCCGCGGTGGCGCTGGTCGCCGCGGTCGCCCTGATCGCGGTGGGACGCGAGGGATGGTCGTTCGCGTTCTCCGGTGTGACCGTCGCGGCCGTGGTCGCGATGCTGTTCCTGACGCTCTTCCCGAACGTCATGCCGTCCTCGCTGGACGACGCCTGGAGCCTCACGGTCACCAACGCCTCGTCCACCCCGTACACGCTGAAGATCATGACCTGGTGCGCCGGGATCGCCACCCCCGTCGTCCTGCTGTACCAGGGCTGGACGTACTGGGTGTTCCGCAAGCGCATCGGTACGCAGCACATCGCCGAAGCGCACTGAACGCAGCTGGGGCCCGACCGGCGGATCACGGCCGGGGTCGCGAAGCCGACCCCGGTCCGCCGGGCGGACCCCGGTCCGACGACCGAGATCGCTAGGGGCTGTTTCACGTGAAACCGATCGACCCGCGTCTGCTCCGCCACGCCCGCGCCACCCGCCTCTTCCTGGCAGCCGTGGTGGTGCTCGGAGTTGTCGGGGCGGCGCTGGTCATCGCCCAGGCCATGCTCATCGCCGAAGTGGTGGTGGGCGGGTTCGAGGACGGGCTTACGGTTTCCGGGCTGCGGACCCCGCTGATCCTGCTCGCCGCGGTCGCGCTCGGCCGGGGCCTGGTCGCCTGGCTGACCGAACTGGCCGCGTACCGGGCCAGCGCGGCGGTCAAGTCCGAACTCCGCGGCCGGCTGCTGGAGCGGGCCGCATCGCTCGGGCCCGGCTGGCTGAGCGGTCAGCGCACCGGCTCCCTGGTGGCGCTCGCCACCCGGGGCGTCGACGCGCTCGACGACTACTTCGCACGCTATCTGCCGCAGCTCGGACTCGCGGTGGTCGTGCCGGTGGCGGTCCTGGCCAGGATCGTCACCGAGGACTGGGTCTCGGCGGCGATCATCGTGGTCACGCTGCCGCTCATCCCGCTCTTCATGATCCTTATCGGCTGGGCCACCCAGTCGCGGATGGACCGCCAGTGGCGGCTGCTGTCCCGGCTCTCCGGACACTTCCTCGACGTGGTCGCCGGGCTGCCGACGCTGAAGGTCTTCGGTCGTGCCAAGGCGCAGGCCGAGTCCATCCGTACGATCACCTCGCAGTACCGCCGGGCCACGCTGCGCACCCTGCGGATCGCGTTCCTGTCGTCCTTCGCCCTGGAACTGCTGGCGACGCTGTCGGTGGCCCTGGTGGCCGTCACCATCGGCATGCGGCTGGTGCACGGCGAACTCGACCTCTACACCGGCCTGGTGGTGCTGATCCTGGCGCCCGAGGCCTATCTGCCGATCCGCCAGGTCGGTGCGCAGTACCACGCGGCCGCCGAGGGACTCTCCGCCGCCGAGGAGATCTTCGCGGTCCTGGAGACCGAGCCACGGCAGGCCGGCACGGCGGACGTACCCGCTTCGCTCCGGCTGGAGCTGGAAGGGGTGACCGTACGGCACCGGGGCCGTACCGAACCTTCGCTGAGCGAGGCCTCATTGGTGGTGGACGAGGGGGAGACCGTGGCCCTGGTCGGCCCCAGCGGCGTCGGGAAGTCCACCCTGCTGGATGTCGTCCTCGGCTTCACGGCGCCCGACGAGGGGCGGGTACGGATCGGCGGCGCCGATCTGGCGACGCTCGCCCCCGAGCAGTGGCGGGAGCGGATCGCCTGGGTACCGCAGCGCCCGTACCTCTTCGCGGGCACCATCGCGGAGAACGTACGTCTCGCCCGGCCGGACGCCGACGACCGCGCCGTGACGGCCGCACTGCGGGACGCCGGGGCGCACGATTTCGTGGCCGAACTGCCGGACGGAGCACGGACACTCATCGGCGAGGACGGCGCGGGCCTCTCCGCCGGACAGCGTCAGCGGCTCGCCCTGGCGCGGGCCTTCCTCGCCGACCGCCCACTGCTGCTGCTCGACGAACCGACCGCGAGCCTGGACGGCGAGACGGAGGAAGCGATCGTCGAGGCGGTACGGCGGCTGGCCGTGGGCCGGACCGTGCTGCTGGTCGTGCACCGCCCGGCGCTGCTCTCGGTGGCCGACCGGGTCGTGACCCTGCACCCGGACGCGACCGCGCGGCCGGCCGGGGCCGAGCCGTCCGCAGCCGTACCGCGGCCGACGGGCGCACCCTCCGCCCCCACCGGAGCGACGCCGGAACCCGAAGTGCTGCGGGAGACCGCGGCCCGCTCCGGACGAGTCCTGGCGCGGGTCAGGGAGGCCGCCGGGGCACAGCGCGGCCGGCTGGCGCTCGCACTGCTGCTGGGCAGCCTCGCGCTCGGCTCGGCCGTCGGGCTGATGGCCGTCTCCGGCTGGCTGATCTCCCGCGCCTCCGAACAGCCCCCGGTGCTCTATCTGATGGTCGCGGTGACCGCGACCCGCGCCTTCGGGCTTGGGCGGGCCGTCTTCCGCTACGCCGAGCGCCTGGTGTCGCACGACGCGGTGCTCAAGATGCTCGCCGAACTGCGCGTCGCGGTCTACCAGGGGCTGGAGCGCGTCGCGCCCGCCGGACTCCGCCGCACCCGGCGCGGGGACCTGCTGTCCCGGCTCGTCGCCGATGTCGACGCCCTGCAGGACTACTGGCTGCGCTGGCTGCTGCCCGCCGCGACCGCCGTGGTCGTCGGCACGGCGGCCGCCGGGTTCGTCGGCTGGCTGCTGCCGGCGGCCGGCGCGGTGCTGGCCGCCGGGCTGCTGCTGGCCGGGGTGGGAGTGCCGCTGGTCAGCAACGCCTGCTCCCGCCACACGGAACGCCGGCTGGCCCCCGCACGCGCCGATCTGGCCACCCGGATCACGGACCTGCTCGGCGGGACCGCGGAACTCACCGTCGCGGGTGCCCTGCCCGCCCGTGCGGAACGCACCCGGGAAGCCGACGGTGTGCTGACCCGGATCGCCGCCCGCGCGGCGACCGCCACCGCGCTCGGCGGCGGCCTCATCGCCCTGGTCGCCGGTCTCACCGTCGTCGCCACCGCACTCGTCGCCCTCCCCGCCGTGCACGACGGCCGGCTCGCGGGCGTGGAACTCGCGGTGGTGGTGCTCACCCCGCTGGCCGCCTTCGAGGCCGTGACGGGGCTGCCGCTCGCGGTGCAGTACCGCCGCAGGGTCGAGCAGAGCGCGGAGCGCGTCTTCGAGGTGCTGGACGCGCCGCTGCCCGTGCACGAGCCCGAGAGCCCGGCCGAGGCGCCCGAGTCGCCCTTCCCGCTGGAGGTACGGGGACTGTCCGCGCGGTACGCCGGAGCGGCGCGGGACGCCCTCGACGGCATCGACCTGACGCTGACGGCCGGCCGGCGGATCGCCGTCGTCGGGCCCTCCGGCTCCGGCAAGACCACCCTCGCCCAGGTCCTGGTCCGCTTCCTGGACGCACGGGCCGGGACGTACCGGATCGGCGGTGTCGAGGCCGATGCCCTGGAGGGCGACACGGTCCGGCGGTTCGTCGGGCTGTGCGCCCAGGACGCCCATGTCTTCGACAGTTCCATCCGGGAGAACCTGCGGCCTGCCCGGACCGGCGCGACGGACGGGGAACTGCGCGACGCGCTCGGCCGGGCACGGCTGCTCGACTGGGTCGACGCCCTGCCGGACGGGCTCGACACCCTCGTCGGCGAACACGGCGCACGCCTCTCCGGTGGCCAGCGCCAACGCCTCGCCCTGGCCAGGGCGATCCTCGCCGACTTCCCCGTACTCGTCCTGGACGAACCCGCCGAACATCTCGACCTGGCGACCGCGGACGCCCTGACCGCGGACCTGCTGGCCGCCACCGAGGGACGCACGACCGTCCTGATCACCCATCGCCTGCAAGGGCTCGAAGCCGTCGACGAGGTGCTGGTGCTCGACGGGGGCCGGGTCGTGCAGCGTGGCCCGTACGCCGATCTCGCCACCGGAGAAGGCCCCCTGCGCCGGATGCTGGAACGCGAACGCGAGACCACGACGCGGGTACCCGAGCGGGCGGCCGGAGAGGCTGTCGGCGTGCCCGCGTGATCCGGGCGGACCCGACAGCCGACTTTCCTCCCCAATCGGTACTAACTACTCTCGGGGTATGCCGGAGCAGGACCCGAAGGACTCACTCGAAGCGGCTACCCAGGCGACCCGCAGCCTGCAGGGCCTGTCCACCGAAATCACCGCCCGCATCCCGCAGCTGCTGGAGGCCATGCGCTCCGTCGGCGCGGGCCTGGAACTGCACTCCACCCTCGACCGGATCTGCGAGACGGCCGCCGAACTCGCCCACTCCCGCTACGCCGCCATCGGCGTCGTCGACGAGGAGGGCGAGGGGCTCTCCGACTTCGTCACCTACGGCGTGCCGGACGAGGTGGCGGACGAGATCGGTCGCCGCCCCGACGGGCACCGGGGGCTGCTGGGCGCGCTGATCCACGACCCGGTCCCGGTGCGGCTCGCCGATCTGACGGCCGATCCGAGGTTCGCCGGCTTCCCGCCCGGCCATCCCCCGATGCGGACCTTCCTCGGCGTCCCGATCCGGGTGCAGGGGGAGATCTTCGGAAACCTCTACCTGGCCGAGAAGGACGACGACGGCGAGTTCAACGACTACGACCTGCACATGGTGCGGGTGCTCGCCACCGAGGCCGGGATCGCCATCGGCAACGCCCGGCTGTACGAGGCGGCACGCCAGCGCGAGCGGTGGATCGACGGATCGGTGGCCGTGACCACCGCACTGCTCTCCGGCGGGGATGCCGACGACGCGCTCTCCGTCGTCGCCGAACAGGCCCGCCGCCTCGCCGACTCCGCCGCCGGGATCGTGCTGCTGCCCACCGGGGACGGCGGACTGGAGATCGTCGCCGTCTCCTCGGACGACCCCGCCTCCTCGCTGGGGGTGATCATCGGGCCCGAGAGCGCGGTGGCGGCGAAACTGCTGGGCGGCGAGGCGGTCTTCGTGGACGACTCGGCCACCGATGCCCGCATGGTCACCAGGCTGGCCCCTCGGTACGGTCCGAGCATGCTGCTGCCCCTGCACAGCGGCGGGCGGGTGCTCGGCGCGCTCGCCACTCCCCGAGCCCGGGGCGGCCGGCCGTTCACGGAGACCGAGCGGACCCTCGCCACCCAGTTCGCCTCGCAGGCGGCGCTCGCGCTGATGATGGCCGAGGCGCAGCGGGACCGGGAGCGGCTGGCGGTCTACGAGGACCGGGACCGGATCGCCCGTGATCTGCACGATCTGGTCATCCAGCGGCTGTTCGCCACCGGGATGATGCTGGAGAGCGCCCAGCGCCGGTCGGTGGTGCCCGAGGTGCAGACCGGGATCGGCCGGGCGGTCGACGAACTGGACGTGACCATTCAGGAGATCCGCACCGCGATCTTCGCGCTCCAGCAGGAACCCGCGGAGGCGCCGTCCGGGCTGCGCACCCGGGTCCTGCGCGAGATCAACATGGCGGCGGTCCCGTTGGGCTTCAAGCCCTCGCACCGCTTCCTCGGCCCGGTCGACGCGCTGGTCGGCGAGCTCACCGGGAAGAACCTGATCGCGGCCTTGCGGGAGGCACTGTCCAATGCCTTCCGGCACTCCGAGGCGTCGTTGATCGACGTGGTCGTCGACGCGACCGCCACGCTGCCCGACGGGAGGGACGCGGTGCGGCTCTCGGTCGCCGACGACGGGGTGGGCATCCCCGAGGGCGGCCGGCGCAGCGGACTGCGGAACCTGGCCCGCCGGGCGGAGTCGCTCGGCGGCGCGAGCTGGTTCGGTCCCGGGATCGGGGAGGACGGGGGCGGTACGACCGTGGTGTGGGAGGCGCCTCTCTGAGGCGTTCCCCGGGGCGGCCGCGCCGAGGCCTTTCCGCGGGGCGGCCGTTCTGGAAGGACTCGCCCGGGCAGGACCCCTCGCGGAGCGCGGCGTACGCCCTCGGGGCTCAGCGCCCGGTGCCGGAGGACCGGCGCTCGGCGATGATCCGCTCGATGACGACCGCGACACCGTCCTCGCCGTTGGTGGTGGTCCGGCCGGAGGCGGCGGCGAGTGCGGCCGGGTGGGCGTTGCCCATCGCGTACGAGGTGCCCGCCCAGCTCAGCATCTCCACGTCGTTGGGCATGTCCCCGAAGGCGACGACCTCGGCGGGCGAGATGCCGCGCTCGGCGCAGCAGAGCTCCAGCGTGCTGGCCTTGGAGACCCCCGGGCCGCTGATCTCCAGCAGCGCCGTGGGGCTGGACCGGGTGATCGAGGCCCGGTCGCCGGCCGTCGTACGGGCCAGGGAGAGGAAGTCGTCCGGGGAGAGCTCGGCGTGGTGGGCGAGGAGCTTCAGCACGGGGACACCGGTGCCGGGAGACTCCTCGTGCAGCAGTTTCTCGGCGACGGCGACCGTGGCGCCCGGGTCCCGGTGGAACGGCGGGTAGTCCGGTTCGTAGTGGATGCCGGTGGCCAGTTCGACGGCGAACGTGGTGCCCGGGGCTGCGGCGCGCAGCGAGCGGACGACATCGAGGGCGATGGGGCGCTCCAGCGGCCGGACCTCGACCAGCTTGCCGCCGGCGTGCAGATCGGCGACCGCCGCGCCGTTGGCGCAGATCGCCAGGCCGTGGCCGTGCACATGGGCGCTGACGACATCCATCCAGCGGGCCGGGCGTCCGGTGACGAAGAAGACCTCGATACCGGCCTCCTCGGCAGCGGCCAGCGCGGCGACGGTGCGGTCGGAGACCGTCTTGTCGTCGCGGAGCAGGGTGCCGTCCAGGTCGGTGGCGATCAGCCGGACAGCGGCAGGCGGAGGCGAGTCGGTAGCTGAGGTCACCCGTCCATTCTCGCGTACGGGGGTGCACGGTCGTGCGGAGGGGCGCGCATCTGAGGATGCGCGCCCCTGACCAGGGGAACATGCCCTGTGCATATGCCACCGGTCCCGATGGCGGGTGGATCAGCGGCGGAGCTGGTCCAGGGCCTCGGTGGCGATGCGTTCGAAGACCTTCTCGTCCGTCGCGAAGTCGGAGTCGGGGATCGGGTCGTGGACGACGATCTCGGTGATGCCGAGCGCGAAGTGGGTACCGGCGAAGTCCACGAAGGCGTCGAGGGACTGGAGCGGGTCACCCGGGGTGAACCCGGTCAGAAGGATCTTGTCCAGCTCGGCGGCATCGCGGCCGATGGACTCGCAGGCGGCGCTCACCCTGGCGACCTGTCCGCGAACGGCCTCCACGGACTGCTCCGGGGTACCCGTCCCGAACAGCTTCGGGTCGCCCGTGGTGACCCAGGCCTGCCCGTACCGGGCGGCGAGCCTCATCCCGCGCGGGCCGGTGGCGGCCACCGCGAACGGCAGCCGGGGCCGCTGCACACAACCGGGGATGTTCCGCGCCTCGTTCGCCGAGTAGAACGTGCCCTCGTAGGTCACCGAGGGCTCGCGCAGCAGCTGGTCGAGCAGCGGCACGAACTCCTCGAAGTGGTCGGCCCGTTCGCGCGGCGTCCACGGTTCCTCGCCGCTCCGGCGCAGCGTCGTGGCGTCGAAGCCGTCGCCGCCGGCGCCGATACCGAGGGTGATGCGCCCGTCGGAGACGTCGTCGAGCGTGATGAGGTCCTTGGCGAGGGTGACGGGGTGCCGGAAGTTGGGGGAGGTGACGAGGGTGCCCAGGCGGAGGCGGTCGGTGACGGTGGCTGCGGCGGTGAGGGTCGGGACCGCGCCGAACCAGGGGCCGTCACGGAAGCTCCGCCAGGCCAGGTGGTCGTAGGTGTAGGCGGCGTGGAACCCCAGTTCCTCGGCACGCTGCCAGACCTTCCGGCCCTCGCTCCAGCGGTGGATCGGCAGAATCACAGTGCTCAGACGCATGGCTACGACCATACGGGGCCAGAAGCGGATGATCCCGTTTCCGTGTGGACGCCGCCTTGGCGCTGCCGGAGGGCCGAGCCTTCGGCCAGCCGCCGCGGTCAGCCGCGGAACCGCAGGAACTCGGGCGGTACGGAGGCGGTGAGCCAGACGCCGTTGGCGCTGACGTGGAAGGTGTGGCCGGCGCGGTGCATCGCGCCCGCGTCCACGGACAGGACGACGGGCCGGCCCCGCCGGGCACCGACCCTGGTCGCCGTCCCGCGGTCGGGCGAGAGGTGGACGTGCGTGCGGTTCATGGGCCGCAGGCCCTCGCTCCGGATCGAGTCCAGCGCGTGGCCCACCGTGCCGTGGTAGAGGTACGCGGGCGGTTCGGCCGGCGGCAGATCGAGATCCACCGGGACGGTATGGCCCTGGCTCGCGCGGATCCGGTCGTTCTCGACGGCGAAGCGCCGCTTGTCGTTGACGGCGACGACGTGGTCCAGCTCGGCCCGGGTGAGGGGGACGTTGTTGCGGGCCATCGCGTGCAGCAGCGTGTCGATCGGCACCCAGCCGTTCGCATCGAGTGTGATGCCGATCCGTTCCGGCTGGTGGCGCAGATGCTTCGAGAGGTATTTGGACACCTTTACGGTGCGTCTTTCGTCCATACCGTCAGGGTGCCGGTGATGGTCTTGTCGGCGCATCCGGGTTTCGCGCACGATGTGCCGAAGCAATTCTCGGCCGTGCTGTGAAATTTTCGTCCACAGGTTTGATCCACAGTCAACTTGAGTTATCCACAGGCTATTTGACGATTCTGTGGACAAGTCAAAGAGTAATCAACCACTTTGGTCAATTTGACCTGTATGTACGGTGAGTGGAGCAATTGAGTCCAATATCCTTGATTGCACCTCGCGTTCTGTGGACGCCGCGATGAACGCGGAGACGTTCTCCGGCCCAACCAGCTGCTGTACGGCGCGGATCGTCCCGGGCGGCAGGTCCACCAGGTGCGGGGCGACCGCGGCGGAATCCGATTCGAGCGGCGTGTCCGCACCCAGGTGATGATGCAGATGACGCGTCGCGAACGTCCGCATCGCACGGGCGAGTTCGGCATCGACCGTCTGCTGGGCGAGCGGACGCAGTCTGCGCACCATGGCGGCCGCCTCGGCCGCGTCCGCGTCGGTCGGCGGACGGTGGCCGAGATAGCGGGCGAAGACGTGCTCGGTGGTGAACTCCAGGAAGCGCGAGGCGATCTGTTCGACCCGGCCGCGAAGTTCCCTCAGATGTCCGGAGATCGCGCTGAGCGGCACGCCGGCCGCGTACAACTCCACGGCCACCGCAAGCTCTTGCGGACTCGGTACGAGGAACTCGTCGTCCCGGCCCGCGATGGGTTCGAGCACGCCGAGGTCCACCGCTTCGGCGACCGCCTCGTCGTCCGGGGTGCCGCCGAACCTTCGGTTCAGCTCGTCCCGGGTGATCCGGTCGGCCCGTTCGTCCGTCCAGGGACCGTGCACCTCGGCCACCAGCCCGAGCACCCCGCCCAGACCGCGGCCGGTGTCCCAGGCGTCCAGGAGCTCCTTGATACTGGCCAGTGTGTAACCGCGGTCCAGCAGATCGGCGATCTGCCGGAGCCGGGCGAGATGGGTGTCCCGGTACACATTGGCCCGGCCGCGCCGCTCCGGTGTCGGCAGCAGACCGCGGTCCTGGTAGGCGCGGATCGTGCGGACCGTGGCCCCGCTCGCGTGCGCCAGGTCCTCGATCCGGTACTCGGCGGCGGACTTCCGTTCCGCCGCCGACTGCCCGGGGCCGCTCACAGCGGCGGCTTCAGCCGGGCGATCCCGCGCAGCGCGCCGGGACTGAACCGGGACAGGAGGCGGGCGCCGCGGGCCTCCGGGGTGACCGGCACGACGGCCTGGTTGCGCACCACCGCCTTCAGGATCGCGTCGGCCACCCGCTCCGGCGGGTAGTTGCGGAGCCCGTACAGACGGCCGGTCCGCTTCCGCAGGCGCTTCTCCTCCGCGGCGTCGGCCCCGGCGAAGTGTGTCGTCGCGGTGATGTTCGTGTTGACGATGCCGGGGCAGATGGCGCTGACCCCGATCGACCGATCGGCGAACTCGGCCCGCAGACATTCGCTGAGCATCAGCACGGCCGCCTTGGAGGTGCTGTACGCGGGCAGCGCCCGGGACGGCTGATAGGCGGCGGCTGATGCCGTGTTGACGATGTGACCGCCCTGGCCGCGCTCGGCCATCTGACTGCCGAAGATCCGGCAGCCGTGGATGACGCCCCACAGATTGACGTCGAGGACGTTCTTCCAGTCCTCGCTCGTGGTGTCCAGGAAGGAGCCGGACAGGCCGATCCCGGCGTTGTTGACCAGGACGTCGACGATTCCGTACTCGGCGGCGACCTTCTCGGCGAGCTTCTCCATCGCCTGCTCGTCGCTGACGTCGACCTCTTCGCCCCAGGCGGCCGGAGCTCCTATGAGCCGGGCCATCTCGGCCGTTCTGGCGGCGCCCTCCGCGTCCCGGTCCACGGCCACCACCCGGGCGCCCGCCTCGGCGAACGCGAAGGCGGTGGCCCGGCCGATGCCGCCGGCCGCGCCCGTCACCAGAACCAGCCGGCCGCCGAACCTGTCCGCGTACGCCCCGGTCGGCGCGGTGTCCTGCACCGGACGGCCGCTTTCCTCGGCGGCCTCGTTGGCGGCGACGAACTCACTGATCCAGGAGGCGAGCTGGTCCGGCCTGGTGCGCGGCACCCAGTGTTTGCCTTCGAGAGTGCGGCGTACCAACTGCGGTGCCCACAGCTCAAGCTGGTCGTACAGCTTCTCCGAGAGGAAGACGTCACCGGTCGGGGTGATCAGCTGGACCGGCACATGGGCGAAGGCGTCGGTGCGCGGCCGGCTCAGCCGGGCGCGGACGTTGTCGCGGTAGAGCCAGGCGCCGTGCGCGGCGTCGTCGGGCAGCGAGGACGTCGGATAGTCGCCCGCCGGGACCTTCTCCAGCCGTTCGAGCATCCGCGGCCACCGCTTGCCGAGCGGGCCGCGCCAGGCCAGCTCCGGCAGGACCGGCGTATGCAGCATGTAGACGTACCAGGACTTGGCGCCCTGACCGAGCAGCTGGCCGACCCGGCGCGGGGTGGGCCGGGCCATCCGCTGCTTGATCCAGTGCCCGAAGTGGTCCAGGGAAGGGCCGGACATCGAGGTGAACGAGGCGATCCGTCCCTCGGTCCGCTTGACCGTGGCGAACTCCCAGGACTGCACCGACCCCCAGTCGTGCCCGACCAGATGCACCGGCCGGTCGGGGCTCACCGCGTCGGCGACGGCCAGGAAGTCATCGGTGAGCTTCTCCAGGGTGAAGCCGCCGCGCAGCGGCTTCGGGGCCGTGGACCGGCCGTGCCCGCGCACGTCGTACAGCACGACATGCCACTGGCCGGCCAGCTGCTTCGCCACCTCCGTCCAGACTTCCTTGCTGTCCGGATAGCCGTGCACCAGGACGACCGTGGGCCGTGCCTCGTCGCCCAACTCGGCGACGCACAGCTCGATTCCGCCCGTACGCACCCGGCGCTCGCGCGCCCCCGGCAGGTCTCGCAGACTCATGCCGCCACCCTTTCCTCGGCCCAGCGCCGCACATGCGGCAGATCGTCGTCCAGCCAGAAGGCGCTCTGCTCGGGGTCCTTGGAGTCGGTGACCACCAGGATCTCCTCGAACTTGGCGCCCGTGCCGCGGAATCCGAGATGCGGCTCCACCGCCCACAGCCCGGGCTGCGGGGGATGGTCGGAGAACCGGTAAGGACTCCACAGCGGCGACCAGCCGTCCCGGTGCCCGTGCAGCGCGTCGCTCATCAGCCCCTTGAGGGACTGGGTGCCGAAGCCGAACAACTGCGGGGACCAGCGGCGCTCGGCGACGCGGTCGACCTTGTGGGCCATCACGCCGAAGGGATAGGAGCGGTGGCGGTTGGCGTACCCCTGCTTGATCATCAGGCGTTCGACGTTCTCGTATATCTCCCGCAGTGAACGCCGCTCGCGCACCTCGCGCAGTATCAGCGCGCGGTGGGCCTCAAGATCGGCCAGCAGCTTGTCGTGCAGGGGGTTGAGCCCGAGACAGCCGGAGTAGCCGATGTCGGCCGTGAAGCCCTTGTACACCGGGGCCAGGTCGAGGATGAACGGCATCCCCGGCTCCAGCTTCCGGTTGGTCGGGAAGAACTGCAGGGGCACCTTGAAGCCGGCGAACGCCGTGCGGTCCCCGAACCAGGCGAAGGGGAGGTGGAACCAGTCCCGCACCCCGCGCTCACGCAGCCAGTCACGCTGCATGCGGGCCGCCTCACGCTCGGTCACGCCCGGCTTGAGCCGGCCCGCGACCGCCTCCGCGCAGGCGTACGCAAGGCTCTGGACTTCTCTGAACCCCCGCAGCTCCGGGGCCTTTTCGTCCTTCACCGCCGAGTTCATGCCACCGTCCGTTCCCTGCCGTGTGCGGTACGTGCCCGTAACGTGACACTGATGAATGTGACAATGTCCGGCGACTACGTCAAGAGGTGTGCGGAGACCTGTGGACAACTCGGCCGGGCCCACCCCGCAGACCACCCGCCGACATCTGCCGGGCCCACCCCGCAGGCCACCCGCCGACATCTGCCGGGCCATCCCGCAGGCCACCCGCCGACATCTGCCGGGCCCACCCCGCAGGCCACCCGCCGACATCTGCCGGGCCCACCCCGCAGGCCACCCGCCGACATCTGCCGGGCCATCCCGCAGGCCACCCGCCTATACCTGCCGGGCCACCCCGCAGGCCATCCGCCGACCACCCGCCGGGCTGCCCTCCTGGTCACCCGCCGACACCTGCCGGCTGCCGTCCCGGCCACCTGCCGGGGCTCCCTCCCGGCGCCCCCGGCCGGCGCCTCATCCCTCGTGGTGGCCCCCTACGGGTCCGTACATCTGGAGTCGGAGGCCGATCCAGCCGCCAGGGCTGACGACTGATGTGGCCCGCGCCACTACCTTCGGACTGTGACTGTGATCGCGACCGAAAGCCTGAGCAAGCGGTTCCCCCGGGTGACCGCGCTTGACCGGCTCTCCTTGGACATCGGCCCCGGTGTGACCGGCCTGGTGGGTTCCAACGGAGCCGGCAAGTCCACATTGATCAAGATCCTGCTGGGTCTGTCCCCCGCCACCGAAGGCCGGGCCGCGGTGCTCGGGCTCGACGTCGCCACCAGTGGCGCCGCCATCCGGGAACGGGTCGGCTACATGCCCGAGCACGACTGCCTGCCACCGGACGTCTCGGCCACCGAGTTCGTCGTCCACATGGCACGGATGTCCGGGCTGCCGCCGACGGCAGCGCGCGAGCGCACCGCCGACACGCTCCGGCACGTGGGTCTGTACGAGGAGCGCTACCGCCCCATCGGCGGCTACTCGACCGGCATGAAGCAGCGGGTGAAGCTGGCGCAGGCGCTGGTCCACGACCCGCAGCTGGTCCTGCTCGACGAGCCGACCAACGGCCTCGACCCGGTCGGCCGCGACGAGATGCTCGGACTGATCCGCCGTGTCCACACCGACTTCGGCATCTCGGTCCTGGTCACCTCCCACCTCCTGGGCGAGCTGGAACGCACCTGCGACCACGTCGTCGTCATCGACGGCGGCACGCTGCTGCGTTCCAGCTCCACCAGCGACTTCACCCAGACCACCGCGACCCTCGCGGTCGAGGTCACCGACAGCGACACCCACCCGGACGGCACCGACGCGCTGCGCCAGGTCCTCACCCGGGCCGGCGTGAAGTTCATCGGCCAGGACGGTCTCGACACGCAGGGGCTGCCCGGCGCGGGCCACATCCTGCTGGTCGAGGCGGTCGGCGAGGAGACGTACGACATCGTGCGCGACAGCGTCGCCGGGCTCGGACTCGGTCTCGTACGGATGGAGCAGCGGCGCCACCACATCGCCGAGGTCTTCCGTACCGAAGAGGCCCCCGAGGCCACCGGACCCGTACAGCAGCCCGCCGTGCAGCAGTCCGCCGTACAGCAGAAGGGGAGCGGTCACGATGAGCACTGAGACCGGGACCGTGGCCGGGGGCGACACCTCCCGCATCCACAACATCGGATACCGCTCCTACGACGGCCCGCGGCTGGGCCGTGGCTATGCGCGGCGATCGCTCTACTCGCAGTCCCTGCGCGGGACGTTCGGACTCGGCCGTTCCGCCAAGTCCAAGGTGCTGCCGATGCTGCTCTTCGGCGTGATGTGCATGGTCTCGGCGATCATCGTCGCCGTCGCCATCGCCACTCCGGGGGCGACGGCCCTGCCGATCAAGTACACCGCGTTCGCGATCTATCTCCAGGCCGTGATCGGCCTCTTCCTCGCCGCGCAGGCACCGCAGTCGGTCTCCAGGGACCTGCGTTTCAAGAGTGTGCCGCTGTACTTCTCGCGGCCGATCGAACGGGTCGACTACGTCGTGGCCAAGCTGGCCGCCATGGCCTCCGCGCTCCTCATTCTCACCGGCACGCCGCTGCTCGTCCTCTATGTGGGCGCGCTCCTCGGGAAGTTCGACTTCGCCGACCAGACCAAGGGATTCGGGCAGGGGCTGGTCTCGGTGGCACTGCTCTCCGTGCTCTTCTCCGCGCTGGGCCTCGTGATGGCCGCGCTGACACCGCGTCGCGGCTTCGGCGTCGCCGCGGTGATCGCCGTGCTGACCATCACCTACGGCGCGGTCTCCACGGTCCAGGCCATCGCCTGGCAGACCGGCTCCGAAGGGGCCGTCGAGTGGCTGGGGCTCTTCTCCCCCATCACGCTGATCGGCGGCGTGCAGAGCGCGTTCCTCGGGGCCGACTCGGCCTTCCCCGGCAGCGCGGTCCCGGGAACCGGAGCCGGCGTGGTCTATCTGATCGTTGTTCTCGCGCTCGTCGCCGGCTCGTACGCCGTACTGATGCGCCGCTACCGGAGGGTCGGGCTGTGACCACCATCGAGATCGACCACACCTCGCGCTGGTTCGGCAATGTGGTCGCCGTCAACGACGTGAGCATGACGGTGGGACCGGGCGTCACCGGGCTGCTCGGGCCCAATGGCGCGGGGAAGTCCACGCTGATCAACATGATGGCCGGTTTCCTCGCCCCGTCGACGGGCACGGTCACGCTGGACGGCAGGCCGATCTGGCGGAACGAGGCCGTGTACCGGGACATCGGGATCGTGCCGGAGCGGGAAGCCATGTACGACTTCCTGACCGGCCGCGAGTTCGTCGTCGCCAACGCGGAGCTCCAGGGACTGGGCGACGCGGAGGCGCAGCGGGCGCTGGCCACGGTCGAGATGGAGTATGCGCAGGACCGCAGGATCTCGACGTACAGCAAGGGCATGCGCCAGCGCGTGAAGATGGCGTCCGCCCTGGTCCACGAGCCCTCGGTGCTGCTGCTCGACGAGCCGTTCAACGGCATGGACCCGCGTCAGCGGATGCAGCTGATGGAACTGCTGCGACGGATGGGGGCACAGGGCCGCACGGTGCTCTTCTCCTCCCACATCCTCGAAGAGGTCGAGCAGCTCGCCTCGCACATCGAGGTGATCGTGGCCGGGCGGCACGCGGCCTCCGGCGACTTCCGCAAGATCCGCCGGCTGATGACGGACCGCCCGCACCGCTATCTCGTACGCTCCAGCGACGACCGCGCTCTCGCCGCCGCGCTGATCGCCGACCCGTCGACGGCCGGCATCGAGGTGGACCGGGGGGAGCAGGCGCTGCTCATCCAGGCGGTCGACTTCGGACGGTTCACCGAGCTGCTGCCGAAGGTCGCGCGTGAGCACGGCATTCGTCTGCTGACCGTTTCGCCGTCCGACGAGTCCCTCGAATCGGTCTTTTCCTATCTCGTAGCGGCCTGAGTAGTGGCCTGAAAGGAGCTGTGAATCGTCATGTACGACCCCACAGTCGCCCGGCTCACCTACCGGGCCCTGCTCGGCCGGCGCCGGGCCGCCATCCTGTTCGTCCTGCCGGTACTGCTGGTGGTCATCGCCGTCGCGGTGAGGACGTTCGCCGGGTCCGATGACCAGGTGGCCTCGGACGTGCTCAGCGGTTTCGCCATCGCCACGATGGTGCCGCTGATCGGTGTGATCGCCGGAACCGGGGCCATCGGCCCCGAGATCGACGACGGATCCATCGTCTACCTGCTGTCCAAGCCGGTGAAGCGGCCGACGATCATCTTCACCAAGCTGATCGTGGCCATCGCCGTGACGATGGTCTTCTCCGCGCTGCCCACGCTGATCGCGGGCCTGATCCTCAACGGCAACGGCCAGCAGATCGCGGTGGCCTACACCATCGCGGCGCTGGTCGCCTCGATCGCGTACAGCGCGCTGTTCCTGCTGCTGGGCACCGTCAGCCGGCACGCGGTCGTCTTCGGCCTCGTCTACGCGCTGGTGTGGGAAGCCCTGTTCGGCTCGCTGGTACCGGGGGCGCGCACTCTCAGCGTCCAGCAGTGGTCCCTCGCGGTCGCCGAGAAGGTCGGGGGTTCGGGCGCCATCACCTCCGACGTCGGACTGACCACCGCGACGGTCCTGCTGGCGGCGGTCACCGTGGTGGCCACCTGGTACGCGGGCCAGAAGCTGCGCACGCTGAAGCTGGCCGGCGAGGAGTGACTCGCCCCGCTCGTCCCGTCAACCCTCGCCTTCCGGGCGGGGGTTGACGCATTTCGGACAGTAGTACGCGTAACTGTACGGTTATCGGTTCGTTGAGCAGGCCGCGTGGAGGCAACTGGAATCCGTGGCGTCGTGGCTTTCGTGAAACAGGGAGTGCCGATGCCGGCGAGGCAGAGCCCGCCGGGTCGGTCATGGAGTGAGTGGCAACCGTGAGCGTCCTCCGCCCCTCAGGCCCGGGACAGGGCTGCCCGTCGACGGTTTCGCGAATCGTCGTTCCCTGACCGGAAGGCATGTTCATGCCCACAGAAGTCGCCCTGCTTGAATCACGCGCGCTGCGCGTGGAGCAGATGGAGCGCGTCGATGTCCTCGACAAGGTCAAGAGCCTTGTCATGCTCCCGGACGGAATTCACCTTCGCACAGAGGATGTGGCTCGGTACTTCGAAGTATCCACAACCGCCGTCAGAAGGCTCACCGACCGCCATCAGGACGAGCTGATGGAGAACGGGATGCGTGTACTGCGCGGCGCTGACCTGCGCTCCTTCCATAGCGACATGATGTCGCTATGGGCTGGGGAGGCGCCGGAAAGTTATCCACAGGCGGCGACCCAGCTCAGGGTCTGCACCCGCAGGACCGTCCTCAACGTCGCCATGCTTCTTCGCGACAGCGACATCGCCCGATGCGTCCGTACGTATCTGCTCGACGCCGAGCAGGACCTGCGGGCGGGCTACGCCTCGCTCGAACACCGCGTCACCCGGGTGGAGAGCTGCCTGGCCGGAGTCGGTACCGCGCTCCAGGAGCTCGGGCCCGTCCTCAACCGGATGTCGCACCGGCTCGACAGCCTCGACCGGAGGCTGGACGTCACCCATCAGGTCGTCGGCGCCATGAGTGTGCGGCTGGGGCACATGTCCGAGGACATCGTCCGTATCGACGGCAGGATGGATGAACTCGCCCGCAGTCTGAGGGATCTGAACCGGCGCGACAGCAAGCAGCGCTGATCCGGCAGCAGTTCGCGCCCCCTCGGCCCCGCCCGGAAACGGGTGGCGTCGAAGGGCCGTACCCGGCACAGTGGTTGGTACGGCACACGGCGCTACGAACGGCACATGCCGACATGGGAACCACGCGCGGTCGGAGCAGTACGCGCGGTCAGAAGAGCACCGCGCCGGCACGCACTCTGCGCCGGCACGCACGTCACAGGCCGGGAGAGGAGCGCGACGATGACCGGGAGTCCGAGTCCGTCGAGTTCCCCGCAGGGCGGACCCGAGCCGGCACCGGAGTAGTCACCTACGACTCCGCCGCGCCGCTCGGAGCAGAACGCCCGGGGCGGCCCTGTCTGCGCATCGCGCGGCCGCCCACCCGGAGGATTGGCCGAGTGGTAAGGCAGCGGCTTGCTAAGCCGTCGTCGGGGCCGTGAACCCCGCGCGCGTTCGATCCGCGCATCCTCCGCCGCAGCAGAGCCGACAGGGCCACGTGCGCTTCACCCGCACACGTGGCCCTGTTCCTACGAAGTCCTGCGAGTCCCTGCGAGTCCCCGCGAGTCGCTACGAGGACGTCTGAAGCAGCCGTTCCAGGACCACGGCGATACCGTCGTCCTCGTTGGACGTGGTGATCTCCTGCGCCACGGCCTTCAGATCCGCGTGCGCGTTGGCCATCGCCACGCCCCGCCGCGCCCAGGCGAACATCGGGATGTCGTTGGGCATGTCGCCGAAGGCCAGGGTGTCCGCGGCCTTCACCCCCAGCCGGCGCGCGGCCAGCGAGAGCCCGGTCGCCTTGCTCAGGCCCAGCGGCAGGATCTCCACCACTCCCGGACCGGCCATGACCACGTCGACGAGATTGCCGACGGCCGCGCGCGCGGCCGTCGCCAGGGCGTCGTCGTCCAGATCCGGATGCTGTATGTAGACCTTGTTCAGCGGCGCGGACCACAGCTCGGCCGGGTCCTTCACGAAGACCGCCGGAAGCGGGCCTTCCTGTACCCGGTAACCGGGGCCGACCATCACCTCGCCGTCGAGCCCGTCACGGCTCGCCGCCAGGGCCAGCGGACCGACCTCGGCCTCGACCTTGGACAGCGCGAGCCCGGCGAGCTGCCGGTCCAGCGTCAGCGAGGTCAGCAGCTTGCGCTCGCCCGCGTGGTAGACCTGCGCGCCCTGGCCGCAGACGGCGAGCCCTTCGTAGCCCAGGTCGTCCAGGATGTGGCGGGTCCAGGGGACCGCGCGGCCGGTGACGATGATGTGCGCGGCACCGGCCGCGGTGACCGCGGCCAGTGCCTCACGGGTGCGCCCGGAGACCGTGTCGTCGTCACGCAGCAGCGTGCCGTCGAGATCGGTCGCGACGAGCTTGTACGGGAAGGTCACTTGGCGACCGGCTCCAGGACCTCGCGCCCGCCCAGGTACGGCCGGAGCACCTCGGGCACCCGTACCGAACCGTCGGCCAGCTGGTGGTTCTCCAGGATCGCCACGATCGTGCGCGGTACGGCGCAGAGCGTGCCGTTCAGCGTGGACAGCGGCTGGAGGACCTTCTTGCCGTCGCGGGTGTCGCGCATCCGGACGGACAGGCGGCGGGCCTGGAAGCCGTTGCAGTTCGACGCGGACGTCAGCTCGCGGTACTTGCCCTGCGTCGGGATCCACGCCTCGCAGTCGAACTTCCGGGAGGCCGAGGCGCCCAGGTCGCCGGTGGCGACGTCGATCACCTGGAAGGGCAGCTCAAGGGCGGTGAGCCACTGCTTCTCCCAGTCCAGGAGCCTGCGGTGCTCCGCCTCGGCGTCCGCCGGGTCGACGTACGAGAACATCTCGACCTTGTCGAACTGGTGCACCCGGAAGATGCCCCGGGTGTCCTTGCCGTACGTACCGGCCTCGCGGCGGTAGCACGGCGAGAAGCCCGCGTAGCGCAGCGGCAGCTTCTCGGCGTCGATGATCTCGTCCATGTGGTACGCGGCGAGCGGGACCTCGGAGGTGCCGACCAGGTAGTAGTCGTCCTTCTCCAGGTGGTACACGTTCTCCGCGGCCTGGCCGAGGAATCCGGTGCCCTCCATGGCGCGCGGACGGACCAGCGCCGGCGTCAGCATCGGGATGAAGCCGGCCTCGGTGGCCTGCGCGATCGCCGCGTTGACGAGGGCGAGCTCCAGCAGCGCGCCGACGCCCGTCAGGTAGTAGAAGCGCGAACCGGAGACCTTGGCACCGCGCTCCATGTCGATGGCGCCGAGCTTCTCGCCGAGCTCCAGGTGGTCCTTGGCCTCGAAGCCCTCGGCACCGAAGTCACGGATCGTGCCGTGCGTCTCCAGTACGACGAAGTCTTCCTCGCCGCCGACCGGCACGTCCTCGTGGACGATGTTGCCGATCTGGAGCATCAGGTTCTTGGCCTCGGCGTCGGCCTCGTCCTGTGCCGCGTCGGCGGCCTTGACGTCGGCCTTCAGCTGCTCGGCCTTCTTGAGCAGCTCGGCGCGCTCGTCGGGCGAGGCCTTCGGGATGAGTTTGCCGAGCGCTTTCTGCTCGGAGCGGAGTTCGTCGAAGCGGACACCGGACGACCTGCGCCGCTCGTCGGCGGAGAGAAGGGCGTCGACGAGTTCGACGTCCTCTCCACGGGCGCGCTGGGAGGCGCGAACACGGTCGGGGTCCTCACGGAGCAGGCGAAGGTCAATCACCCCTCCAGGCTACCGGCCTGTACTTGCACAGCTCGAACCGATATTGCCGAGCGCGGCACTTTGCCCTAATTGCCTGAATTGGTAATGCTGGAGGAGATTGTGCGGCCGAGGTCGATCCCGACCGTCAATAAAAAGAGCCTACCCCCCTAAATGGGGCAGAAGGCTTCACTCGTCTTGACGTATCACCCTTGCCTGGAAGGGTAGTTGCTCGTTGCTTGTCCACAGGTTCCCGAACTTCCCAGAGTTATCCACAGCCTGTGAGGAAGGTCTGTGGATGCCGGAGGAGGGCATTCCGAAAGTCGCGTGATGACTCGCGGATTTCCCGTTCAAACCCACTTCAGACGCTCGTTCGGGTGGGAATTACCCCTCTTGGGGAGTTGATCAACGGAATTGAGGCAACGCGGGGTGGCGTGGGCGGCCTTCCGGTCTGTGGATGCATCTGGGTCGACTGGAGTGATATGTCGACCATGTCGCATTGGAGTGTCGACTTGTCCCCAGGTCGAGAACCGCTCCTGTGGATAACTCTGTGGATACAGAAAATCGGCGGATAGCACCGGTCCGGCGGATGGCACCGGTCCGGCAGAGAACACCGGTCCGGGGTCGCTGCGTACCGCGACCCCGGCACTGATGCCTTCCCGCTCCGCGGGAAGAAACCCCGTCGGCCCTGTCAGTCCCTCAGCCCTGTCAGTCCCTCGGTCCCGTCAGCCCCGGCCGTCCAGGTTTCTGGCCAGCCAGTCGGAGGCCTCGGTGAACTCCGTGTCCGACGTCCCCGCCCGCAGCGGCCGTACGTCCTGCACCGCCACACCGGCCCTCGGGTACGAGCCCAGGAACCGCACCTTCGGGCAGATCCGCTTCAGCCCCATCAGCGCCTCGCCGACCCGGCGGTCCGCGATGTGTCCCTCGGCGTCCACCGCGAAGCAGTAGTTCCCGATGCCCGCGCCCGTCGGCCGTGACTGGATCAGCATCAGGTTCACCCCGCGCACCGCGAACTCCTGGAGCAGTTCGAGCAGCGCGCCGGGGTGGTCCTCGCCCAGCCAGATGACCACCGATGTCTTGTCCGCGCCCGTCGGCGCCGCCGGCCGGGCCGGGCGGCCCACCAGCACGAAGCGGGTCTGCGCGTTCTCCGCGTCATGGATCTCGGTCACCAGCGGCTCCAGGCCGTAGGTCGCCGCCGCGAACTCACCGGCGAAGGCGGCGTCGTACCGGCCCTCCTGCACCAGCCGGGCGCCGTCCGCGTTGGACGCCGCCGACTCCCACACGGCGTCCGGGAGGTGGGCGGCCATCCAGTTGCGCACCTGCGGCTGGGCGGCCGGGTGCGCGGTGACCGACTTGATGTCGGACAGCTTGGTACCCGGCCGCACCAGCAGGGCGAAGGTGATGGAGAGCAGCACCTCGCGGTAGATCATCAGCGGTTCGCCGGTGGTCAGTTCGTCGAGCGTCGCGGTGATGCCGCCCTCGACGGAGTTCTCGATCGGTACGAGGGCTGCCGCGGCGGCCCCGTTGCGTACCGCGTCCAGAGCCGCGGGTACGGAGACCATCGGGACGAGTTCGCGGGTGGCGGCTTCCGGGAGCGTACGGAGGGCGACCTCGGTGAAGGTGCCTTCGGGGCCGAGATATGCGTAGCGCGTGGCGGACATACCGCCACCCTAATGCGCCCCGGTGGCTCAGGACTCCAGCAGCCGCTGCCCCACGTATTCGCCCTCCGCCGCACCGCCTGGCACCGCGAACAGACCGCTCGCCTCATGTCTGATGAACGGTGACAGGGCATCGCCCCGGTCCAGCTTCCGCTGCACCGGAACGAACCCGCGCAGCGGATCCGCCTGCCAGCAGATGAACAGCAGACCGGCGTCCGGAGTGCCGTCCGCCGAGATGCCGTCGTGGTACGAGAAGGGGCGCCGCAGCATGGCCGCACCGCTGTTCTTCTCCGGAGTGGAGATCCGGGCGTGGGCGTTGTCCGGGATCAGGAGTCTGCCATCGGCGCCGGCCCTGTCGAGGTCCATCGCGGTGGTCTCGGTGCCGCCGCTCAGCGGAGCGCCGTCCTTCTTCCGGCGTCCTATGACCTGCTCCTGGCGCTCCTGAGGGAGCTTCTCCCAGTCGTCGAGCAGCATTCTGATCCGGCGCACGACCGCGTACGAGCCGCCCGCGAGCCAGTCGTACGCGGCATCGGACGATCCGTCCTGGGCACCCGCGGCGCCCGACGCCCCCGACGCGTCCCGGCTGTCCGGGACGAAGATGCGGCGATCGAAGTCGCTCTCGGCCGGCTTCGGGTTGTTGGTGCCGTCGACCTGGCCCATCAGATTGCGGGCGGTCATCGGCGCGGCCGTGGCACCGGGGGAGCGATTGAAGCCGTTCATCTGCCAGCGGACCCTGGCGGCCGGGGCGGCCTCCTTCTGTACGGCGCGCAGCGCGTGGAAGGCGACCAGTGCGTCGTCCGCGCCGATCTGGACCCAGAGGTCACCGTTGGAGCGCGCGGCGTCGAGGCGGTCGGAGGAGAAGGGCGGCAGCGGGTCGAGCCCCGGTGGGCGGCGGTCGGTCAGGCCCGTGCGTTCGAAGAAGGTCCGGCCGAAGCCGAAGGTGACGGTCAGCGAGGACGGCCCGGCGTCCAGCGCGATCCCGGTGTCGTGGTCCGGGCCGTCCGCCGCGCCGCTCCCGGCGGGCTCGCCCGCCATCAGCCGCCCGGCCGTCGCCGACCACCGGCGCATCAGCGCGGCGGCCTCCTTCCGGCCGGCCCCGGGCACCAGGTCGAAGGCCACGAGATGGCCGCACGCCTGAAGCGCAGTGGTGATCCCCGGTTGATGTTTCCCGTGAAACATCACCTGGGTGGAGCCGACCGCCGTCAGTGCGGTGGGTTCGTCGGGCCGGGTCGCGGCATAGCCGGTGGCACCGCCCGCCGCGCCCAGCACCAGCCCGGCCGCGCCGGCCGCACCCGCGCTGCCGATCAGCCGGCGCCGGGTGATGCCGGCGACGGCGTTCCCGGTCTCGTTGCCGTGGGGGGCGGCGCCCCCGCCGACCGCGGCGAGGGTGTCGCCCCCGCCGCCCGCCCGGGTCTTCTTGCTGTTGTTCGCGCTCACGATCCCGCTCAACCGATCTTCATGTTCTTGTCGATGGTCGTCTGATCGATGTCCGACGTACGCACGGTCAAGGCGACCTTCCAGTTGCCGGCCATCGGGATCTGGACGCCGTCGGCGGTCCAGTGGCCCTCGGTCAGCCGGGCGGGGACGACGGGGAGCGGGCCGATGTCCTTGGACTCCAGGGTGAAGGCGACCTTCACCTCGGGAACGTCCATGGGCTTTCCGTCGCTGCCGTCGACCCAGAGGTGGAGCTCATTGGCGCCGGTACGGGCGGGGGTGATCTCCATGCGCACCGTTCCCCGGCCGTTCTCGCCGCCGGTGTCGAAGGGCAGCTTCATCTCGACCGGGCCGCCGGCTGCCGGGGCGCTCGCCGAGGTCGATGCGCGGGCCGCCTCTTCCTCGGTGCGCGCCGGTTCGGTGGAGGTCAGCACGGTCGTCACCGCCAGCAGTGCCACGGCGACCCCCACTTCCGCCAGCACCGATCGACGCAGCCCGGACCGCTCGGGGTCGGCGTCGCGGATCCGCTTCTTCTCGGCGGTGGCCACGGCGGCCTGCTGCCGGGCGAGCTGGGCCGCCCGTGCGGGGTCCTCGGCCGTGGCCCCGGAGGTGTCCGGAACCTCGGCGCTCTTGGACGTCTCCGTCGTCGAGGTCCCGGCCGGAGTGGTCTCCTCGTCCCGGACCTCCGCCGACGCGGCGCCCCCGCCCGCGATCAGGCGGGCCGTCCACCGCCGCGAGAACCAGGCGATCCCGATCAGGACGGCGACGAGCCCCACCTTCACGAGCAGCAGCTGTCCGTATCCGGTGCCGGTGAGCGCGGACCAGGTGCCGACCTGGCGCCAGGACTGGTAGATCCCGGTCGCGGCGAGCACGATGACGCTGCCGAACGCGATGCCGGAGAAGCGCCGTACCGCCGCCGCGTCGATGCCGGGGGCCCGGTACAGCGCGACCAGCAGGGTGGTGAGACCGCCGAGCCAGGCGGCCACGGCCAGCAGGTGCAGCACGTCGACCGGCATGGCGATGCCGGGCTGGATTCCGGTCGAGGCATGCTCGGCGAGCGCCCACGTACCGGCGATACCGGCGGCGATCACCGTGCCGCCGATGGCCAGCCCGAAAGTGAGGTCCTTCTTCTCGCGCTCGTCCTCGCGCTTGGCGTAGGCGCCGAAGAGCACGGCGATGAAGAGTGCGGAGGCGCCGAGCAGCAGCAGCCGGGAGACGAGCGCGGCGCCGGGCTTGGTGTCGAGCACGGCCTTCAGCCCGTCGAGGTCGAAGGCGTCCGCGAGCTTCCCGGACCCGGTGTACGGACTGCGCAGCAGCAGCATCGCCAGGGTGGCGACGGTGAGGGTCATCCAGCCGCGTACGACCAGGCGTTGCAGCGGACGGGCGCCCGCGCCGCGCTGCCAGCAGGCCAGCACGAAGGCGGAGCCGCCGGCCAGCAGGATGAAACCGGCGTACGCGGCGTAGCGCGCGATGTCGTAGAGGGCGCCGACGAGGCCACCCCCGGCCTGGTCCGTCGGGAGCGCCACGGTGGTCTTCGAGGGGGCTCCGACGGAGAAGGTGAAGGCGCCGGACACGGGGTGGCTGTCCGCGGACACGGCCTGCCAGGCGACGGTGTACGTACCGTCGGGCAGTCCGGCGTGGAGCGAGACCCCGTACTTCACGGTGGAGCCGCTCTGCAGATCACGCGGTGCGGCGCCGGTGTCGGCGCGCTTGCCGTCGGGGTCGAGGATCCGGATGGAGTCGTCGCCGAGGGCGACCTGCTCGGAGAAGGTGAGCGTGACCTCCTTGGGGGCGGTGGCGACCACCGCCCCGTCCTGCGGATCGCTCCCGGTCAGTGCGGCATGCGCGGACGCCGGGCCCGCGCCTCCCAGCAACAGCGCGAACACCGTGCCGACGAGGGCGGCGAGGAGCGCGGCCGCGGCGAGTGGACGGCGTATCGCGGGAGCCGAGGGGGTCGGTCCGAAGTGCGGGGCGGTGGTGGCTGTCATGACGAGTCAGTCCCTCACTGCTTCTTCGGGTTGTGGGTGGTCTCCATCACGGGCAGGTCGACCTCGATCGGGTCGGCCTTCTCGAAGTGCAGCTGCACGGACACCTTCTCGCCCTGCTTGGGCCGCTGCTTGAGCTTCATGAACATGATGTGGTTGCCGCCGCGTTCCAGATCCAGCTCGCCGCCCGCGGGCACGTCGAAGGACGTCACCATGCGCATCGTCTGGTTCTTCGTCTCGTGGATCGTGACGTTGTCGGAGATGGAGCTGGTGACGGAGGTGAGCCGGTCGGACGCGCCGCCGCTGTTCTTCACGACGAGGAAGCCAGCCGCCATGTCGCTGACCGGCTGCGGCATGAACGCGCCGGTCACCTTCAGCTCGGGCCTGTCGTCCGAGGACGAGCAGCCCGCCAGCGTCAGCCCCGCGGTGAGGGCGACGACGCCGGCGAGGGCGGTGCGGCGGTTCACGGGGTCTCCCCCTTGATGATCTTGGGGAGGTCCTTGGTGTAGTCGTCGGGCGAGGTGTCCTCGCTGTAGACGAGGTAGCCCTGGTCGGTCTTCGGGGAGAACGCGATGACCTGGGACCCGTGCATCGAGACGACCGTGCCGTCCTTCTCCTTCTTCGGCGCGTCGATGCCGATGCCGATCTGGCGCGCGCCCGCCTGGATGGTCGGGAAGTCGCCGGTGAGACCGGTGAAGGAGGGGTCCTGCTGCTTGAGCCAGCTGCCCAGCGAGGACGGGGTGTCCCGCTCGGGGTCGGTGGTCACGAAGACGACCTGGAGCTTCTCCTGGTCGGCCTTGGGCAGCGACTTCTTGGCGATGGCGATGTTGCTCATGATGAGCGGACAGACGTCGGGGCAGTTGGTGTAGCCGAAGTAGATCAGCGTCGGCTTGCCCTTGGTCTGCTCGCGCAGGTCGTACTTCTTGCCGTGGGTGTCGGTGAGCACCAGATCCGGCTTGGTGAACGGTTGGTCCAGAGCGGTCGCGGCCTTGGTCTTCGGCTGGACCGACACATCGGCGATGGGCTTCTTGGCGCTGTCTTCGCTGCTGCCGCAGGCGGACAGGGTGAGCGCGGCCGCGGCGACGAACGCCGCGACCAGCACCGTTTTCTTGGGCATGGAGCTCTGATTCCTGGTGGTCGGTGGGACGGGTGGTGCTGTGGATCAGGCGGTGCGGCGGCGGCCGGCGAGGACGCCGAAGGCGACCCCGGCGATGCCGATGACGATGCCGACGATGCCGAGGACACGGGCCGTGGTGTCGCTCGTGGACGAGTCCGAGGCGGCCGTCGTCTGCTTGTCCGCGGCCTCGGCACCGGAGCCGGAGCCCTTGGCGTCGTCGGCGGCACCGTGCCCACCCGTGGCCGGTGCGGTCAGGGCGAGGACCGGCGCGGGGCTCTCCGGCTCCTCGGCGCCCTTCTTCTGCTCCTCGATCCAGCGGACGACTTCCTTGTTGTCGTACGTCTGGATGGCCTTGAACACGAGCTGGTCGGCGTCCTCCGGGAGCTGGCCGATGGAGAGCGGGAACTGCTGGAAGTCGCCGGGGCGGATGCCGCGCTCGTCCTTGTCCCCCGTGGCGGTCCAGGTGACCTTGGAGACGGCCTCGTTGATCTTCTGGCCGTGCATCTCCAGCGGCTTGGCCAGCTTGCTCTTGGTGACCTCGATGTTCCAGCCCGGCACGGCCTGCGGCATGACGGAGGCCAGCGGGTGGTCGGTCGGGAAGTTGACCTCGACCTTGGTCGTCGAGGCGTTGTCGCGCTCGTTGGGGACCTTGAAGTTGACGGTGGCGTAACCGCCCTTGGCGGCCTCGCCCTGCGGCTGCACGCTGACATGCGCGGAGGCCGTACCGGCGAGGATCAGGACGGTGGACGCGGCGACGCCGCCGGCGAGGGCGATGCGGGAAACGTTCATGGCAGGTATCACTCCACGGAAGCACGAGGGAAAGTGGTCCGGCGCGCGGGTGTGCGCCGACATCACGACACCTCTCCCCTCCGAACGGCGGGCATGCGCCGACCGGGTACGGAACAGAGCGGTCCGTGCGCCGGGTGGAGGTGTCGCGTCAGGCTGCGAGTGCGTACGCGAGTGGCGGACCGCGCCTGATCACCAGGTGCTGCAAGGGATCCCCGGTGGCGGGCGCCGGGGCGTCGACCGCCGTACGGAGCGTGCGCGGCCCGGTCGTCGGGCCGCCGGGGAGGCCGGCGCGCAGGGCACCGACCAGAGCGAGCGCGGCGCGCAGCGCGCGCAGCCGGGCTCCGGCGGCGATCTGCTGGGCGCCGTGCGCGGAGAGCCGGACCAGCCGGAACAGGGCGATCTCCCCGCGCCGCAGCAGCCAGCCGGTGGCCACCGCGGCCAGCAGGTGACCGAGGACCATGGGCAGGTCGGGCAGCAGCGCGGCGAGCGCGGCCGGATCCGTGCCGGACGCGGCGGCCACGTGCTGGTGGGCGCCGCCCGACACCGAAGCCGGGTCGATGCCCGCGGTGGTGACGATGCGGTGTGCCTCGGCGGCGCTCAGCTGCGCCGGACCGGCCCCGCACACCAGGCTCGCCGCGAACCGGATCAACGGGTCGTCGCCCGCCGCGGCCTTCGCCGGGGTGCCGTGCGCACCCAGGCCGAACAGGACGTGCAGGGCGATCTGCCCGCCCGCCAGCGCGGCGGCGATGGACGGCAGTGAACGCTCGCGTCCGGCGAGCGGTGCCACCACCGCGGCCATCCCCAGGAATCCGGCGAGCAGGGTCCACCAGGGGACGGGCGCACAGGAGGCCAGGGCGTGACCTGCCGCGGACAGCGCGACACAGACCGCGGCGAACACCGCGGTCCTCAGGAGCCGCAGACCGGCTCCGGCGCGTGCGACCGGCATAGACATGGCCGGGTCATCATCGCACCGAGCCCCCGGCTTCGGTACGGCAGGTCCGGAAGGTCGCCCGCGCGGGTGTGCGCCGGGCATACACGGGTGTACGGAGAGCTGGTATCCGCCGAATGAGCGGTCTCACATCCGGTCCGCGCTTACGAACGGTGCCGCGCGGCAATAGGTATCGGTATGTCGAGCCGCAGCCAGGAGGCTGGAGCATGAGCATCTGGTGGTCCCTCCATTTGCGGCGCGAGGCTGCGAGCGTTCCACTCGCCCGCCGCTTCCTGCTGGGCACCATGGAGACCGCGGGTGTGGACCCGGACATCTCCTTCGATCTGTCGCTCGCGCTCAGCGAGGCCTGTGCGAACGCCGTCGAGCACGGCGGTGACCACGGGGACCAGGAGGACCGGGGCGACCGGTTCGGCACCCGGGACCCGTGGGACGTGTGGGACGAGCTGCCCGGCGCCGCCTCGGCGCAGTACCGGGTCACCGCCTACCTGGACGGCGAGAAGTGCCGCATCGAGGTCGCCGATTCGGGCCCCGGCTTCCCGGCCCGGAGCAACCTCCGCGACTCCGCGGAGCGGTACGAGGACCAGCAGTGGTACGAGCCCCGGCAGTACCCGCCGCTCAGCGCCGAGGACGGGCGGGGACTGTGTCTGATCGAGCAGCTCGCCGACCATGTGCACTTCCGCAACCGCCCCGGCCGCGGTGCCGTCGTCAGCTTCGACAAGGTCCTGAAATGGCGGAAGGACGCCCTGCTCATGGTGTCCTGAGCAGAGCGTCCTGCGACGCGTGGTGATCAGCCCTTGAGCCGGGCCATCCACGCCTCGACCTCGTCGGACCGGCGCGGCAGCTTGTCGGAGAGGTTCCGGTTGCCGTCCTCGGTCACGAGGATGTCGTCCTCGATCCGGACGCCGATGCCCCGATACTCCTCCGGCACGGTCAGATCGTCGGTCTGGAAGTACAGACCGGGCTCGACCGTGAGGCAGACGCCCGGCTCCAGCGTGCCGTTGACGTACGCCTCGGTGCGCGCGGCGGCGCAGTCGTGGACGTCCATGCCGAGCATGTGGCCGGTGCCGTGCAGCGTCCAGCGGCGCTGGAGGCCCAGCTCCAGGACCTCGTCCACGGTCAGGTCGCCCAGCAGGCCCCACTCGACGAGCTTCTCGGTGAGCACCCGCTGCGCGGCGTCGTGGAAGTCGCGGAAGCCGGCGCCGGGCTTGACGGCGGCGATGCCCGCCTCCTGCGCCTCGTACACCGCGTCGTAGATCTTCCGCTGCAGCGGCGTGAACGTGCCGTTGATCGGAAGGGTGCGGGTCACATCGGCGGTGTAGAGGTCGTCGGTCTCCACGCCGGCGTCGAGCAGCAGCAGCTCGCCGGAGCGCACCGGTCCGTCGTTGCGCACCCAGTGCAGGGTGGTGGCGTGCGGGCCGGCCGCGCAGATCGAGCCGTAGCCGATGTCGTTGCCCTCGATGCGGGCACGCAGGAAGAAGGTGCCCTCGATGTAGCGCTCGCTGGTCGCCTCGGCCCGGTCGAGGACCTTGACGACGTCCTCGAAGCCGCGCGCGGTGGCGTCGCAGGCCTTCTCCAGCTCGGAGATCTCGAAGGCGTCCTTGACCAGCCGGGCCTCGGACAGGTGGACGCGCAGTTCCTCGTCGCGCTCCGCGGTGACCTTGTCGGTCAGCGCGGCCTCGATGCCGGCGTCGTGACCGCGGACGTTGCGGACCGGGCCGGTGGCCTCGGTCAGCGCGGCGGGGAGCTCGCGCACGTCCTTCGCGGGGATGCCCAGCAGCTGCTCGGCCTCGGCGAGGGAGTGGCGGCGGCCGACCCACAGCTCGCCCTGGCCGTCGAGCCAGAACTCACCGTTCTCGCGGTTGGAGCGCGGCAGCAGGTGGACGGTCGCCTCGTGACCGTTCTCGGTCGGCTCCAGGACGAGGACGCCGTCCTGGGTCTGGTCACCGGTGAGGTACGCGTACTCGGTGGAGGCGCGGAAGGCGTACTCGGTGTCATTGGAGCGGGTCTTCAGGTTGCCCGCGGGAATGACCAGTCGCTCACCGGGGAAACGCGCGGAGAGCGCGGCGCGGCGGGCGGCCGTGTGTGCGGCCTGGGCGATCGGTTCGAGGCCGTGCAGCTCGGTATCGGCCCAACCGGACTTCATGTTCGCGGCGAGTTCATCGGAGACGCCCGGGTACAGGCCGTTCTTCCGCTGCTTGACCGTCTCTTCTTCCTCGGTCTCCGGGTTCTCCGGGGTGAGCTCCTCAGCCACGATTTGTCTCTCCTTGATACGACACTGGACCCCGACCATCGTACGGGCGTACGGAAGGGGGCACAGGGCCGGAAGACCTGTTACACGGCTGGAGCGTGCGGGGAGCGGGACCCGGTGGCGCTCAGTCGAACCGCGCGGCCAGTACGACCACGTCCTCGGAGCCGCCGTTCCGGTCGCGAGCGCCGCCGCTCCGGTCGGGCCCGTCCGGCAGCACGGTGTGCAGCACATGGTCGGCGACGGCTGAGGCGTCGTGGCGCATCGCCTTGGGTACGGACGCGGCGGCCGAGTGGAGCCGCGCGAACGCCCGGTCCGTCGAGTCGCCGGTGCGGCGCAGCAGCCCGTCGGTGTAGAACAGCACGGTCTCGCCGGGCGCCGGGGTGATCTGCACGCTGGGCGCCTCCCAGCAGGCGAGCATGCCCAGCGGCGCGGAGACCGAGGTCTCGACGAATTCGGTGCGCCGGTCACTGATCACGAGCGGTGGGGCGTGGCCCGCGCCGGCCAGCAGGATCTTGCGCTCGGTCGGCTCGCAGTAGGCGAACAGCGCGGTCGCGGTACGGGCCGGTTCGGTCAGCCGCAGCAGCAGCTCCAGATCGGAGAGCACGGCGACGGGATCCTCGCCCTCCATCACCGCGTACGCCCGCAGACCGGACCGCAGCCGCCCCATGGCGGCCAGCGCGCTCGGCCCGGAGCCGCTCACCGAGCCCACGGCGAGACCGAGCGCCCCCTCGGGCAGGGCGAGCGCGTCGTACCAGTCGCCGCCGCCCCGCGCCGCCCTGCGATGGCGGGCGGCCAGCTGCACGCCGGGGACCCGGGGCAGCCGGCTGGGCAGCAGCTCCTCCGTGAGGGTGGCGACATCGGCCCTGGCCCGCTCCAGTTCCAGCAGCCGGGCCAGGTGCTCGCCGGCGTATCCGGCGTAGAGGCCGACGAGATGGCGCCGGCGTTCCAGGGGTTCGGCGGGTTCGTCGTACAGCCAGACGGCGGCACCGAGCCTGCCGGTCGCCCCGGCGGTGATCGGTACGGCGTAACTGGCGGCGTATCCGAGCCGCGCGGCGACGTCGCGGCGGCGGGCGTCCAGGCCGGGGTCGCCCAGCAGATCGGGGGTGGTCAGCGTGTCCTCGGCGTCCGGGAGCCCTTCCAGGATCCGGCCGTAGGAGGTGGCGGTGCGCGGAACGGTCTCGATCTGTCCGAGCTCGGCGTGGGCGAGGCCGAGGCCGATGGTGCTCACGGGGCCGCGGCGGTCGGACGGTTCGAAGACGACCAGGCCGCGGCGGGCGCCGACCAGGGCGGCTCCGGCGTCCAGCAGTTCGTGGAGGGCGTCGTCGAGCGTGCCGGTTCCGGCCAGCCGCTCGGTGAGTTCGTGCAGCGTGGTGAGGTCGGAGATCCAGCCGGCGAGCCGGTCCTGGATGAAGGCTCCGGGTGCGGAGGTCGCTTCGGACAGAGGCCCGGCAGTGTGCGTTGAAACCGGAACTGTGGGATCGATTCCAGCCACTTTCGGCAGGTGTGGGGCGCTCATGGATTCCGGCTTTCCGACCAGTGCTTTCTGTCGAATAGCATCGCAAACCCCCATGTCATTCTGCGCCGCTATCAGTGCATCCGCATGTACACGTAGCACCACATGTACACGCACAAGTGAGGCGATGTCCAGCATTGTCCCCACGGGATTTATGGTGTCCGGACGGCTGTAAAGTTGGCCAAAAAATGCACCCGAAGGCAACTATTTGCGGTCGACTGGGCGTGCTCGAACAGGGGGTGTTCTCGGGGTGAAGTCCCGGAGGGAGCGTCATTTCGGGCATGCTGGGTACGTAATCGATGAAGGCCAGGGGCAGTTCTGACCGCCCCGGAACCCGGCAGCGGGCCCGGACGTCCTCTCCAGTGACGGCCACGCCCCCACCCCCGAGTGGCGGGGTTTGCACCTCGGCACGGCAGGCGCGATGTGCGCGCCGTTCCTCGCCGCGCTTGTCCGGACCGATCCGTCCGGACCCGTCTCGCACCTGCTCGACTCGGCTCGGCCATGCTCGGTACCGACGTCCCACCCGTACCGCAGATTTGAAGAGCATGTACGCACAGTGAAGTGATGTACACGTACGGCAACTCACACGTGGTGTGATGTGGACCCTCGGCGTTCAACGGAAAGGAACGAGCGCTCATGCGCGAGATCCTCGGAAGGCGACGCAGGCTCCGGCTCCGGCGCAGGGGAAGGCCTGCCCGGCTCGACGCGGCCCTGACCTGTGCCACGGCATGGCGGTGGCCCGTGCTCCCCGGAGTGGGACTGGAGGCGGCCGGCGGTCGCGGTGACCGTGGCCGCGGCTGCGCCTGTCCCGATCCCGAGTGCGCCGTGCCCGGCGCACACCCCTTCGACCCCGGTCTCCTCGCGGCGACCACCGACGAGCGCATGGTGCGCTGGTGGTGGACCAACCGGCCCACCGCCCCGATCCTCCTGGCCACCGGCGGACGTGCCCCGTGCGCGCTGAGCCTGCCGGCCGTGGCCGCCGCCCGGGCGCTGGTCGAGCTGGACCGGATGGGGGTGCGGCTGGGGCCCGTGGTGGCGACGCCGACGCGGTGGTCGCTGATGGTCGCCCCGTACAGCCTGGAACGGCTCGGTGAGCTGCTGCACGCCCAGGACTGGGTGCCCAGCTCGCTGCGTTTCCACGGCGAGGGCGGCTACCTCGTCGTCCCGCCGTCCGAGGTGGGGGCGGGGCAGGTGCGCTGGGAGCGGGCCCCGGCATCGGACGAGCCGTGGCTGCCGGACGTGGGGACGGTGCTGGACGCGCTGGTCGAGGCGAGCAGCGGCGCCCCGGACGGCGGCAGCCGGCTCGCGTACTGACGGGGCGGGGCGCCGGGCATCGAGGTGCCGGGGTATCGGGCGCCGAGGCGTCGGGGTGCCGAGCTGCCAGGGCGTCGGGGTGCCGGGGCGTCGGGGTGAGTCGCGTCGGCCCCGGCTTTCCGTCCGGATATCCGGCGGGCCGTCAGATACTCATGTGAAGCCGACGGATGAGGCCCGGCGATATCCGGGTGGCCGGATTCCTGGTGATGTATGCGGCCGGCCAGGTCTATGCCACGCAATTGCAAAGTCCGCGGGGCCCGCCGTCGCAAAGACCGACGGCGGAAGGCTTTCTGATGGCCTTTCCGGAACGCCCCGGACCGGAAAGCTCGAATATTCATTCGAGTGTTTCTGGTGTGACCGGAGGTGACAGTGGTATTTGTGGAGATCGTCCGCCCCTGGAATCCACCGCCGGTATCCGTCTCCGGTATTCGGCGCCGGTGCCCGGCATCTGTCCGAGACCGATCGGTCCTCGCGGGGGCTCGTCCCTCCCGTGCCGCCGGTCCGTACGTGCGCAGACCCGTGGCCGGCAAGGCGGGGCGTGGGGGTGCGTCGGCGTGGGAGCGGCCGCAGGCGCGGGGCGTGAACCGTGTGCTCGATGAGCCGGGGCGTATCGACGAGGGGTTTCTGCGCGGGCTCGTGCGCCGCGGTGCGCGCTGTGCGCCGTACCCGGAAATGAGGATGCCCGATCGCTGGCGACGGGGGATGCACCAGCGACCGGGCTTCTAGAACGGTAACAAGAGATCTGCCGTTCGCAAATTCGATCTCGCGTATTCGGACAGGGATTTACCTGTCAGTACGGGGAGTTGTGACGCGAGTCACCTACCGGGCCGGTCGGGCCCGGGGCTCGTCACCGTCAGCTGAGAGTCACCTGGCGGTTGGTGAGTCCACCGCGCGCCCGTCGCTCTTCCGCGGTGAGCGGTGCGTCCGAGGCGAGTGCCTCGGTCAGCCGCTCCGCGAACTCCGCCGCGGGCTTCTCGCACTCCTCGGCCCCCATCGCGCTCGGCAGGTCCCAGACCGGGACCATCAGCCCGTGCGCCCGGAAGGAGCCGACCAGCCTGGTGCCCTCGCCCAGCGAGGAGGCGCCGGCGGCGTGCAGCCGGGCGAGCGCGTCGAGCAGCTGCTCCTCGGCGTGCGGCATGATCCAGCGGAGGTGGTTCTTCTCCGGGGTCTCGCACCAGTAGGCGGCGTCCACACCGGCGAGCCGCGTCGTCGGGATCGCCGCCCCGTTCGCGCGCTCCAGGGAGGCGGACACCTCGGGCGCGGCGTTCTCCGCGTCCGGAACCCAGAACTCGAAGCCGGAGTGGACGGCGGGCTCGAACGCCGCGGCCGGGTCGAGCACGTCCTGCAGCCGCGGACCGTCGGCCGGCACGCGCTGCGCGGCCACGGGCGAACCGGGCTCGGCGGTCAGTGCCCGCAGCAGGGTGTCCGCGAGGTCACGGCTGAGGTCGCCGGACGGGGTGTCGTTCTGCAGGGCGAGCAGCACCGAGCCGTCGTCGCGACGGAGCGCCGGCCAGGCCATCGGCAGGACGGTCGCGAGCGTCACCGAGGGCACGCCCTCGGGCAGCCCGTCCTTCAGCGCCAGCGCCACCGTGGCGGCGGGCACCAGTTCGCGCAGCGCGACCCAGTCGCACTCGCCGGCCAGCCCCTCGAACGGGCGGTGGACGAGCTCGGTCACGGCCTGGGCGGCGGCGCGGCCGTGACACGCCTTGTAGCGGCGGCCCGAACCGCACGGGCAGGGCTCGCGAGCCCCGACCACCGGGATCTCGCCGTCCTTGAGTTGCTGCTTCCCGGCCTTGGTCTGAGGGCGCTTCTTGGCCATGGTGGGCTTTCTCCCGATTGCGACAGTGCGGTCTGGGCCGCGAGCCTAGCCGTCCCTGTCGCGTCCGGGACACACGCGCCCGCGCGCCCATGGGTCCGCCGGCGCCGGCATCAGCGCCGGAGCGGATGACGGAGGAGGCGGCGGAGCGAGTGACGGAGCGAGTGGCGGAACGTCAGCCCACGTCGTCGAAGGCGTCCGCGAATTCCAGCGCGTCGAGCCCCGAAACGGCGGCTCCCGAAACGGTGGCCCCTGAAACGGCAGGCCCCGAGATGTTCCGCCCCGAGATGCCTGGCCCGGACGTCACCGGCCCCCCGGGCCGCTGCCCGTGTCCCTCGTTGACCAGGACCCAGACGGTCACTTCACCGGACGAGCTGTCGCGTACGCCCCACTCGTCGGCCAGCGCGCTGATGATGTTGAGCCCGCGGCCGCCACGCGCCGTGACCGACGGAGTGGCCGGAATCGGACGCGTCGGACCGCCGCCGTCCGTCACTTCGACGGTCAGCCCGCCCTTTCTGTCGACGCGCCATGCGGCGCGGACGTCGCCGTCACCCACATCCGTGTGCCGGCCCAGTGGCCTGCCGTGCCGGCAGGCATTGCTGAGCAGTTCGGAAAGAATCAGTACTGCATCGTCGACGACCGAATCCGACACCCCGTGACTGCGCAACTGCTCGCGCATCCGGTGCCGCGCCTGGCCCACGCCCGCAGGGCCATGGGGTACGGCCATGCTCGACGACGTGGGCACTTCCTGTGCCACCACCAACGCCACCCCCGAGACCTCCTTTGCCCCACGCCACGGAGTGGATGCCCCCCTGGACTGGACCGGAAACCGGCCAATGGACTGCCAGTGACGCACTCGTAACGATCGAATACGGTTCGAATGCGCCGGTGCACTCCGTGTGACTGGTGCTAGGAACGTCCGAGTTGTGCCAGAACCTGCTTCGGGCGGTTCGTGATGATCGCCTCGATGCCGAGATCGACGCAGCGTTCGACGTCCTCCGGCTCGTTCACCGTCCAGACGTGCACGCGGTGCCCCGCGCGGTGCAGTCGCTCGATGTAGCCGGGGTGATTGCGTACGATCCGCATCCCCGGCCCGGCGATGCGCGCCCCGGCGGGCAGCCGCCCGTCGCGCAGCCGCGGCGAGAGGAACTGCATCAGATACACGGTGGGCAGCGTGGGGGCCGCGGCCTGGACGCGGTACAGCGAGCGGGCCGAGAAGCTCATGACGCGTACCGGCGACGGGCCGTCGACCGGGGGCGTGTCGAGCTCGAAGTGCTTCAGCAGCTGCAACAGCCGCTCCTCGACCTGGCCCGCCCAGCGGGTGGGGTGCTTGGTCTCGACGGCCAGGTGGAGCGGGCGCCCGGCGGCCCGGGTCTCGACGACGAGTTCGAGCAGCCGCTCCAGGGTCAGCACGGAGGTGAGTTCACCCGGCACCGGGTCCCAGTCCGGGGACTCCGACTCCTCGCGGTCCTTCCAGGAGCCGAAATCGAGGGCCGCGAGCTCGGCGAGCTCCAGGGCCGAGACGGCGCCGCGGCCGTTGGAGGTGCGGTTCACCCGGCGGTCGTGCACGCATACGAGGTGACCGTCGGCGGTGAGCCGTACGTCGCACTCCAGGGCGTCGGCACCGTCCTCGATCGCCTTCCGGTACGCGGCGAGGGTGTGCTCGGGCGCGTCGTCGGACGCGCCCCGGTGAGCGACGACCTGGATGGGGCGGTCCGTGGGCTGCTGTCGTGCGTGGGTCACCGCGTCATCGTGTCACCGTCGGGCGACCGCTGTGCGCACGTTGCGCGACGGAAGCGCGTACCCCGGGGGCGCGGCCGCGGCGCACCCTGCGGTGCGTCTTGCACGGGGGGACCGTTTTGACCGATGTAAAGATTGGTGTGCGGATGCACAGGTCCTGCTTACAGTGGCCTGACGTGCCTTGGGAAAAGCTGTTACGGGACACGTACACAGCGGATCTCTTGCCGAAATTGATGTGGAACCGAGGAGTAAAGAGCTGTGAGCACAGAGAACGAGGGCAACGAGGGCACTGCGGCCGAGGCCGTTCCGTCCGTTCCGTCCGCACCTCCAGTGCCGGCCGACGCTCCTCAGGGGTCGCCCGGGAGCGCGCCCGGGTCCGCCCCCGTGGCCGGACAGCCCGCCGCGCCTCCCCACGAGCCGCACACGCCTCCCCCCAACCCCCACGCACCGCAGTCGGCCGCCGATGCCAATTGGCCGCCCCCGCCCCCGCCCGCCGTGCCCGCGTACGCCTCCCACGGTGCGGGCGCCGGCGGCCCGGCCTGGGGCGCGCCTCAGCCGTACGCCCCCGAAGCCCCGCGCAGACGCGGCATGGGCGGCCTCGTGGCGGCGGTGGCGGCCGCGGCGCTGATCGCCGGTGGCATCGGCGGCGGCATCGGCTACTGGGCGGCCGACCGCAACGGCTCCGGCTCGACCACGGTCTCGGCGTCGGCCAACCCGCAGGACCTCAAGCGCGACCCGGGTACGGTCGCGGGCGTGGCGTCCAAGGCGCTGCCCAGCGTGGTCACCATCGACGCGCAGGGCGGCGACGGCGAGGGCGGCACGGGCACCGGCTTCGTGTACGACAAGGAAGGCCACATCCTCACCAACAACCACGTGGTGGCCTCCGCGGCGGACAGCGGTCAGCTCACGGCGACGTTCTCCGACGGCAAGAAGTACGGCGCCGAGGTGGTCGGCCGGGCGAAGGGCTACGACGTCGCCGTGCTGAAGCTGAAGAACCCGCCGTCGGGGCTCACCCCGCTGTCCCTCGGCAACTCGGACCAGGTCGCGGTCGGCGATTCCACGATCGCGATCGGCGCCCCGTTCGGCCTGTCCAACACGGTCACCACGGGCATCATCAGCGCGAAGAACCGCCCGGTCGCCTCCGGTGACGGCTCCAGCGGCAGCAACTCGTACATGAGCGCCCTGCAGACCGACGCCTCGATCAACCCGGGCAACTCCGGCGGCCCGCTGCTCGATGCGCGCGGTGCGGTCATCGGCATCAACTCCGCGATCCAGTCGACCGGCAGCAGCGTCGGTCAGACCCAGGCGGGCTCCATCGGCCTCGGCTTCGCGATCCCGATCAACCAGGCGACGAACGTCGCCCAGCAGCTGATCAAGACCGGCAAGCCGGTCTACCCGGTGATCGGTGCCACGGTCGCCATGGACGAGAAGACCGGCGGCGCGGTCATCTCCGACCAGGGGGTGGGCGGTACGGAGGCTGTGTCGAAGGACGGCCCCGCGGACCGGGCCGGCCTCAAGGCGGGCGATGTCATCACGAAGTTCAACGACACCGCGATCGACAGCGGCCCGACCCTGATCGGCGAGATCTGGACCCACAAGCCCGGCGACCGGGTGACGCTGACCTACACGCGCGACGGCAGGACGGACACGGCCGAGGTCACCCTCGGCGAGCGCAACGGCGACAGCTGACCGGGGGCGGCCCTGCGCCGTACCACCCTCCGGTACGGCGGTACGGCCGTCCGTCGGCCGCCGGCCCCGGCAGCAGGTACCGGACGCCGGTACGTGCCTCAGCAGGTACCCGACGCCGGTACCTGCTGAGGCACGTACACCCGGAATCAATGAGCCGGTACGCTGTAGGCGCTCCGTCGCAGGTGGCCGGAGCAGGGGTGGGTTGCCCGAGCGGCCTAAGGGAACGGTCTTGAAAACCGTCGTGGCAGCGATGTCACCGTGGGTTCAAATCCCACACCCACCGCAGTGGTTGAGAGCCTCCGACCAGCAACATCGGTCGGAGGCTCTCCCGTTCCGGTCCGGCTGTGGTGCGGCTGTCCACCGGGCCGGCAGGGTCGCCATCGGTGCTTCTGGTCCGGTCGGTACACCCGGGCGGTGCTCATGGGGCGCTTCTGGGGCGCTTCTGAGGCGGCTCCTGGAGGCCGTGCGCTGCCGTCGTCGAACGCTGCCGTCGTCGTGAGCTGCCGTCGCCGAGCGCTCGCGCGCCCGGGCCCCAACTGAACCGTCCCGTCCCGCCTCGGCCCGGCACCGGCGGGGCGTGCCTTGCACGGGAACCCGCACCGGCGAGGCGTGCATTGCATGGCAACCCGGCACCGACGAGACGTACCCCGCACGGCGGCCCGGCATCGGCGAGACGTTCCCCGCGGGGCAGTTGGGCTCCGGAGCCTCGGCAAAACATGACCTACGGGTCTGAAACCGGCCACGGACGGTTCCGGACGGAGTGCGGGAGTTCGCGGGCCGTGGGGGCCGGGGGACGTTTATCCGCGGGATGTTCGCTGATCAGGGGCGTAGTCGTGGTGACGGGGGCGGACGATCGGGCGGCACGGGTGGATACCAGCCAATTACGTACCGGGCACTGGCCGAGAGTGAAGATTTTTGTCGCATGATGTGCCACCACACAGCGCTGCGTACTACTAGATTGTCAAAGCACCACGGGACCGATCATGGTCTGCCCTTCATCGTTCATCAGCTGTCATTCGGCAGCCAGTCACCACGTAGAACCCTGGTGAACACCATGTCCAGGCAGGCTTTCGGTCCGTTCCACCGCGCACGGCCGGGCTGACAGTGCTGGACGGTCGCGACGTTCGCAGTAGTACCTGACCTGATCCGGTTGTCCGGAGATCCCCACGTCCCCGGCCGAGAGTATGAGGCACGTTCTGTGAAGGTTCGTACGAGGCGGTCGGCCACCCTGCTCTCCGGGGGAGTGGCGGTGGTGCTGGTGCTGACGGGTTGCGGCTCCGAGGACCAGATCTGGCCTTTCGAGAGCAAGGACACGATGGTCGTCGGCATGTCCGACGGCATCCTGGCGACCGATCCGGCCGCGGGGTACGACCCCGGCTCCTGGCTGCTGTTCAACAACGTCTTCCAGTCGCTGCTGAGTTTCCCGCCCGGGGGTTCCATCCCGGTGCCGGAGGCCGCCGAGGAGTGCGGCTTCTCCGACGGCAGCAGGACCTACACCTGCACGTTGCGCGACGGGCTGAAGTTCAGCAACGGCAACAGCCTCACCTCGGCGGACGTCAAGTACTCCTTCGACCGGGCGATCAGGATCAACGACCCGGCGGGCCCCGCACCGCTGCTCTCCACCATCTCGTCGATCAGGACCCCGGACGACAAGACCGTCATATTCCGCCTCAAGGTGCCGGACGCGACATTCCCGAGCAAGATCGCATCGGGTGCCGGCTCCATCGTGGACCGCCAGGTCTATCCCAAGGACAGTCTGCTCGAAGGCGGCAAGACGGTCGGTTCCGGTCCTTACAAGCTGGATTCCATAGACAAGTCGAAAGCCGTCTTCTCGGTCTATTCCGGCTATCACGGAACCGCCGAGGTGAAGAACTCCGGCGTGACGATGAAGCTCTTCCAGGGGAACCAGCAGGCGCTCAAGACGGCTCTGGAGAAGGACGAGGTCGACATCGCGTATCGCGGCCTCACCGCCAAGACGATCGCCGCGCTCGACACTTCGCCCTCCGCGGAGAAGGACGGCCTCGACGTCGTCCAGGGCAGCAGCGCGGAAGTCCAGCACATGGTCTTCAACGTCAAGGACCCGGTGGTCGGCAAGCTCGCCGTACGCAAGGCCATCGCCTATCTCGTGGACCGTTACGCCCTGGTCAGCGAGGTCTACCAGTCCACGGCGACACCGCTCTACTCGATCGTCCCGGTCGGCGTCACCGGACACGGCAACTCCTTCTTCAACACGTACGGCGACAGCCCGCAGCCGCAGAAGGCGAAGGACACCCTGAGGGAGTCCGGCATCACCGACAAGGTGAAGCTCACCCTCTGGTCCACGCCGAGCCGTTACGGACCGGCCACCGACGACGAACTGCAGACCATCGCCGATCAGCTGAACAAGAGCGGTCTGTTCGAGGCCGGGATGAAGTCCGTCCCGTTCGACCAGTACGAAAAGGGCATCGCCGACGGAAAGTTCGGCATCTACGTCAAGGGCTGGGTGCCCGACTATCCCGACCCCGACAACTTCACCCAGCCGTTCTTCGGCGACGGGAATGTTCTGTCGAACAATTACGAGAACGGCGAAATAACCAAGCGGATCATCCCGCAGACCTCGTCCATGACCGACCGCGCGAGCACCCGGTCGTCGTTCATCAAGCTCCAGGACATCGTGGCGCGTCAGCTGCCGCTCCTGCCGCTCTGGCAGGGGAAGCAGTACGCGGTCGCCAACGAGAACGTCCGGGGCCTGCAGAACTGTCTGGACACGTCCACCGTCTTCCGGTTCTGGGAGCTCAGCACCGCGTCCTGATGCCGGATCGGGCGGGGCGGCACCGGATCGGGCGGGTCAACACCCGGACAGGCGGGCCGCGGACGCGATGGTGGCGCGGGCCTCGCGTTCGGTGAGGCCGGTAAGGACGGCGGCCCGGGTGAGGGCGTCCGCCAGGGCGTCGCCGTACCCGTCTTCGTAGGCGCGGCAGGCCGCCCAGAAGAGCCGTGTGTTGCGCCGGCCCTCGCGTGCCGCGAGGACGAAGCGGACCAGCCCGCGCCCCCGGTCCGGGTCCTCCGTGCTGTGCCGGCGGCGCGCCGGGGGTGTGAGCAGGCGCAGCAGCGCGCGGGGGCAGGGCGCCGGAGGCAGCCCGGCGGTACCCGGGGCGAGCCGGTAGCGGCCGTGCCGGGTGACCGAGCCGGGGCCCACCAGATAGCCACCGGTGCCCCGGATGTCGATGCCGGGGGCGAGGCGGCTCGCGGAGTTCGGTACGGGGACGCCGGGCGGGCCGGTCAGCCAGAGGTGCCGTCCGCCGCTCGGGGTGAGGACGGTGACGGTCGGCGGGATCGTGAACAGGTGGTGCAGGGCCAGCCGGCGCAGCGATACGGCGGAGTCGCCCTCGCCCGCGGGGGCGACGTCCAGGTCGATGCCGATGAGGTGGTGCGGCGGCCGGCCGCAGGCGATGCCGTAGCCGGTGGCCCAGGGGGCGGCGGCGAAGAGGGCCCGTACGGCCACGGGATCCGTGGTGGCGTCGTGGACGCCGTGCCCGGGAAGGCCGCACGCGCCCCGGCAGGGCGGCCGGCGGTCGTCGTTCCGGTGCGGGGAGGGCAGCGCGGGGAGCTTGCGGGCGGTCAGCGGGATGACGGGGAGCCCGCGCTCGGCGGCGGAGAGCGCATGGGCGAGGGCCAGGGTGGCGGTCTGCCGGTCAGTGATGGCCATGACTCTATTTTCGTTCAGGTGTTCGAAAAGAGGAAGGGGGCGTGGCGGCGGCGGGCCGGACGCCGAAACGCTCCTTCTCTTGGAGGGTGCGGGGCCGGGCGTCCCGGCGGCCGCCCCTCGGTGCCCCGGCGGGGCGCAGGCGGTGGTGAGCTGGGGTTTTTGGGGCGCGCAAAGGTTTATCGGCGCTTCCTCACGCCTGCGGGGGAATCGGGCCGCATGGGTGGTTCGCCTGGGATCCGGTGGGCAACTCTGGTGTCGCGACGTCGTGACCAACACCGGGGTGGTCGGCCAACTGCCTCGGAACAAGCCGTACTTCCGGTTCCTGGAGGAATTGACATGGCAAGCATCCGTACCGCTCGTGCCCTCGCCGCTGTTGCCGCCCTGCCCCTCGCCGCCGCGCTCTTCGGTGGTATGGCCCAGGCCGACAGCGGCTCGTTCGCGAACGACGGATCGAACGCGGCCGTCGCGACGGTCGTCGGCAGCGGTGTCGGCGGCAACAACTCCGGCAACTCGTCCACGTCCCAGCAGCAGGCCGTCGGCGCCGGGGCGTCGAACCAGAGCAACTCCGCGCAGGTGAACGGCTCCGGATTCACCGTGGTCGACCAGGACAACGACAACGTCGCGGTGAACTTCACCAACCTCTGGTGAGCCGTGGCCGGTCATGGGCCGGTCGGGGGGTCGGGCCAGGGTCGGCAGGACATGCAGCGGTCCGCGTGAGGGTGCTCCGGCACCTTCGCGCGGGCCGTTCCGCGTTGTGCGGCGAAGGCGGGCGAGGGGCGTCGGTGACCTTGACAGCGATATGGATCTGACGGACAGTCAGAAACCCTGATCCGTGAGCCCCGTGTCCGGGAGGCAGCCCGCCGTGCACCTCGCCCAGACGGAACGCCAGCAGCAGCTGCGCGCCGAACTACGCACGTACTTCCGCGAGGTGGTGCCCGGCAGGGACGCCGGCACCGCCCCGGGGGCCGAGGATCCGGACGGGCAGCGGCGGGTGCTGCGCAGGATCGGCGCCGACGGGATGCTCGGACTGGGCTGGCCCGTCGAGTACGGCGGCCAGGGTCGCGGCGCCGACGAGCAGTTCGTCTTCTTCGACGAGGCGTACCGGGCGGGGGCGCCCGTCTCGATGGTCACCCTCAACACCGTCGGCCCGACGCTGATGAAGTACGGGACCGATGAGCAGAAGGCGTACTTCCTGCCCAGGATCCTCAGCGGAGAACTCGTCTTCGCCATCGGCTACAGCGAGCCGGAGGCCGGTACGGATCTCGCCTCGATGCGCACCAGGGCGGTGCGGGACCGCGGGGACGCCGGCCCCGACGGCGGCCACTGGGTGATCGACGGGCAGAAGATCTTCACCAGCAACGCCCAGAACGCGGACTGGATCTGGCTCGCCTGCCGTACGGATCCCGAGGCGCCCAAGCACCGGGGCATCTCGATCGTCCTCGTCCCGACCGACTCCCCCGGCTTCTCCTGGACGCCGATCGAGACGGTGGGCGGGCTCACCACGACGGCCACCTACTACGACGGGATCCGGGTGCCCGCCACCAACCTGGTGGGTCCGGAGCACGGCGGCTGGGGGCTCATCACCAACCAGCTGAACCACGAGCGGGTGGCCCTCGCCGCGATCGGGATGCAGGCCGAGGACTTCTACGGGGCGGCCCTCGCCCATGCCCGTACCCCCGACCCCGTGACGGGCGGGCGCCCGGCCGACGAGCCGTGGGTGCGCGGCCGGCTGGCCGAGGCGTACGCCCGGCTCGCGGCGACGCGCCTGCTCAACTGGCGTCTGGTGGGGGAGGTCGGGGCGGGTTCACCGGCCCCGGGCGAGGCGAGCGGTGTGAAGTTCGCGGGCACCGAGAGCGCCGTCGAGGTGTACCGGATGTGCCAGGAGATCACCGGCGAGGCAGGCATGGTGCGGGGCGGTTCGCCCGGCGCCTTCGGGGACGGGGAGCTGGAGCGGATGAACCGGGCGGCGCAGATCAACACCTTCGGGGGCGGGGTGAGCGAGGTGCAGCGGGAGATCGTCGCGACGATGCGGCTCGGCATGAAGCGGGCCCGGCGGTGACGGCCGGGACGGCGGCGCCCGAGGGCCCGGACGAGCTGTACGGGCGGCTCAAGGAGTTCGAGGGCCGGCCGGCCGCGACCGCGGGCACCGGCAAGGACCCGGTCAACGAGCCGATGATCAGGCACTGGTGCGAGGCGATGGGCGACACCGGTACCGCGTACCGAGGTCCGGACGCGATCGCTCCGCCGACGATGCTCCAGGCGTGGACGATGGGCGGGCTGTCGGGGCACACCGACCGCTCCGCGGCGTACGAGGAACTCTTCGGCCTGCTCGACGGAGCGGGATACACCTCGGTGGTCGCGACCGACTGCGAGCAGGAGTACCTGCGGCCGCTGCGGCCCGGGGACCTGATCACCTTCGACGCGGTCATCGAATCGGTCTCGCAGCGCAAGACCACCAAGCTCGGTACGGGCTATTTCGTCACCACGCGCATGGACGTCCGGGCGGACGGCGAACCCGCCGGGACGCACCGCTTCCGGATCCTCAAGTACACCCCGGCGGCGAAGCGGGCGGCCCGCGGCGGCCGGAAAACACGCCCGCGGCCGGTGGTCAACCGGGACAACGCCGGGTTCTGGCAGGGCGTCGCCGAGCACCGGCTGCTGATCCAGCGGTGCACCGGGTGCGGCACCCTGCGCTTCCCCTGGCTGCCCGGCTGCAACGCGTGCGGCGGCCAGGAGTGGGACACGGTCGGGGCGAGCGGCGAGGGCACCGTCTTCAGCCATGTGGTGATGCACCACCCGCCCTTCCCCGCCTTCGCCACCGACGGGGCGGGCGGACCGTACGCGGTGGCGCTGATCGAGCTGGCCGAGGGGGTGCGGATGGTCGCCAATGTCATCGGGGTGCCGTACGACAAGGTGCGGCCGGGAATGCCGCTGCGGCTGGAGTTCCTGCGTACGGACCCCGATCTGGAACTTCCGGTCTTCCGGGGAGGCGAGGGCTGAGATGGATTTCGCACCCACCGAGGAGCAGGGCGCGGCGCAGGGGCTCGCGGCGCGGATCTTCGGCGATCTGTCGACGCCGGAGCGGCTGGCCGTGGCCGGCACGGGCACGGACGCCGAGCTGTGGAAGGAGCTCTGCGCGGCCGGGCTGACCGCGGCCGTCGAGGAGACCGGGCTGCTCGGCCTGGTGCTCCTGCTGGAGGAGCAGGGCCGCACGACGGCCCAGGTGCCGTTCGCGGCGAGCTGTGTGTACGGGCTGCTGGCGGTGGCCCGGCACGGTACGGACGAACAGCGGGAGCGGCTGCTGCCCGCGCTGCGGGACGGCACGGCCGTCGCCACCGGGGCCTTCCCGGCACGCGGCGGGATACGGGCGGACGGTACGGACACCGACGGCACCGGGCGGCTGAGCGGCAGCGTGCCGTACGTGCCGTGGCTGCGGGACGCCGGGCTCGTCCTCGTACCGGACCGGGAGGCGCGGCTGTGGATCGTACGGACCGGTGATCCCGGTGTGCTGACCGAGCCGGTGGAGACCACGGCGCCCTGGTCGGCGGCGCGGCTCGCCCTGGACGGGGCGGCCGGGGAGCGGCTCGGCGGCGCCGGGGCGTACGGGGCGGTGCTGGCGGTGGCCCGGACGGCGTTCGCCGGATTGCAGGCCGGGGTGTGCGCCGGTTCACTGGCCCGCGCCGTCGCGCATGTGAACACCCGGGAGCAGTTCGGGCGCCCGCTCTCCACCAAGCAGGCGGTGCTGCTGCGCGCCGCCGACGCCCACATGGACACCGAGGCGATCCGGGTCACCGCGTACGAGGCGGCCTGGCGGTACGACACGGGACTGCCGTACGGACCGCAGGCACTGACCGCCGCCTGGTGGGCCTCGGAGGCCGGGAAACGGGTGGTGCACGCCGGGCAGCATCTGCACGGCGGCACGGGCGCGGACCTCGACCACCCGGTGCACCGCCACTTCCTCTGGGGGCGGCAGCTCGACGCCTATCTGGGCTGCGGCGGCGAAGTGCTTCAGGAACTCGGCGACTCGCTGGTGAAGGAGGGCACGGAGTGAAGGTGAAGGCCGGTGACGAACTCGCGCCGCTGGAGATCGCGGTGACCCGCACCCTGATCGTGGCGGGCGCGATCGCCTCCCGCGACTACCAGGACGTGCACCACGACGCGGAGCTGGCCCGGGAGAAGGGATCCCCGGACATCTTCATGAACATCCTGACGACCAACGGCCTGGTCGGCAGGTACGTCACCGACCGGCTGGGCCCCTCGGCCGTGCTCCGCCGGGTCGCCATCAGGCTGGGCGCGCCCAACTACCCCGGGGACACCATGGTGCTGAGCGGCACGGTCACCGCCGTCGCGGACGACGGGACCGCCGAGGTGGCCGTCGTCGGCTCCAACGGCCTCGGCAGGCATGTCACCGGCACGGTGACCGTCGGCGTACCGCAGGGGGCGGCATGAGTGTGCGCAGGGCCGATTCGCTCGGCGGCAGGGCGGCGGTCGTGGGGATCGGCGCGACCGAGTTCTCCAAGGACTCCGGGCGCAGCGAGCTGAAGCTGGCCGTCGAGGCGGTGCGGGCCGCCCTCGACGACGCCGGGCTGACCCCCGCCGACGTGGACGGGCTCGTCACCTTCACCATGGACACCAGCCCGGAGATCACCGTCGCCCAGGCGGCCGGGATCGGTGAGCTGTCGTTCTTCTCCCGCATCCATTACGGAGGCGGGGCGGCCTGCGCCACCGTCCAGCAGGCGGCGATGGCCGTGGCGAGCGGGGTGGCCGACGTAGTGGTCTGCTACCGCGCGTTCAACGAGCGCTCGGGGCGCAGATTCGGCTCCGGCGTGCAGCAGCGTGAGCCCACCGCGGAAGGCACGGCGCTCGGCTGGAACCTGCCCTTCGGGCTGCTCACCCCGGCCTCCTGGGTCGCCATGGCCGCCCAGCGCTATCTGCACGCCCACGGGCTGACGCCGGACGTCTTCGGCCATGTCGCGGTGACCGACCGCCGCCATGCCGCCCGGAACCCGGCGGCGTACTTCTACGGGAAGCCGATCACCCTGGCCGACCACGCCGCGTCGCGGTGGATCGTCGAACCGCTGCGGCTGCTCGACTGCTGCCAGGAGACCGACGGCGGGCAGGCGATCGTCGTCACCAGCGCCGAACGGGCCCGGGACCTGCGGCGGCCGCCCGCCGTGATCGTGGCGGCCGCGCAGGGGGCCGGCCGGGCGCAGGAGCAGATGACGAGCTTCTACCGCGACGACCTGACCGGCCTGCCGGAGATGGGAGTGGTCGCCCGGCAGCTCTGGCGCAGCTCGGGACTGAGAGCCTCCGACATCGACGTGGGGATCCTCTACGACCACTTCACCCCCTTCGTCCTGATGCAGCTGGAGGAGTTCGGCTTCTGCGCGCCGGGCGAGGCGGCCGGCTTCGTCGCGGCGGACGCGCTGCCGCTGAACACGCACGGGGGCCAGCTGGGGGAGGCGTATCTGCACGGCATGAACGGCATCGCGGAGGCGGTCCGGCAGATCCGCGGCTCGTCGGTGAACCAGGTGCCCGGGACGGCCCGGACCCTGGTCACGGCGGGCACCGGCGTGCCCACCTCCGGGCTGATCCTCGGCACGGACGACTGAGCGCGCCCCGGCCCCGGCGCGGCGTCCGCGACATCAGGTGAGGCCCCTGAGCCCCGCTCCTGCGCGGCGTCCGCGGCGGGCGCGGCATCAGGGGACGCCCCTGAGCCCCGGAGACCACGACTCCACCTACAGGAGGTGGAGCAGGCCCTACCCCTACACCCTGAGGCGGACGCGCTTTCGGGACCTGGGGCCGATCCCCCGGAGCAGTGCCCGCTTCTAGCGTGGAGACATGACCACGCCAGTCTGCACGGGCAGCTCCGGGGGAGCCGCCGGCACCGGACACGCGCCGCACACGCCGTACCCGGTACACACGTCGCACACCTCGCACACCACCGGGCACGGCTCACACGGCCTGCAGGCACCGCACGCCCCGCGGGCCGCACGCGCCGCGTACACCGCGCGGACGCCGTACGCCCCGTACGCCCCGTACCCATCGTTCTCCTCGTTCGTCCGCGCGAGAGGCCCCGTGCTGCTGCGGGCCGCGCGCTCGCTCACCGCCAATCCGAGCGATGCCGAGGACCTGCTGCAGACCGCGCTCACCAAGACGTACGTCGCCTGGGAGCGGATCGAGGACCACCGGGCGCTCGACGGCTATGTCCGCCGGGCCCTGCTGAACACCCGGACCTCGCAGTGGCGCAAGCGCAAGGTCGACGAGTTCGCCTGCGACGAGCTGCCCGAGCAGGAGGCCGCCCCGGCCCCCGACCCGGCCGAACAGCAGTCGCTGCACGACGCGATGTGGCGGGCCGTGCTGAAGCTGCCGGACCGGCAGCGGGCGATGGTGGTGCTGCGCTACTACGAGGACCTGAGCGAAGCCCAGACGGCCGAGGTGCTCGGGGTCTCCGTCGGCACCGTGAAGAGCGCGGTCTCGCGGGCGCTCGGCAAACTCAGGGAAGACCCGGAGCTGGCTCCGGTGCGCTGACCCGGGGACGGCGGCACACCGGCGACCGCGCCTGATTTTGCCGAACGACACCGATTCGTACTCTCGGAGCTAGTGACATACCAAGCGGTATGTGGGCAGAATCAAGCCAATCTACTGCCGCGTAGCGCCCACCGGGAGGACGCCGTGCTGAGCACCATGCAGGACGTACCGCTGACTGTCACCCGCATCCTGAACCATGGGATGACCATCCACGGGAAGGCACAGGTCACGACCTGGACCGGCGAACCCGAGCCGCAGCGGCGCAGCTTCGCCGAGATAGGCCGGCGCGCGACGCGGCTCGCGAACGCGCTGCGCGACGAGCTCGGTGTGGTCGCGGACCAGCGGGTGAGCACCCTCATGTGGAACAACGCCGAGCATGTCGAGGCGTATCTCGCGGTCCCCTCGATGGGCGCGGTGCTCCACACGCTCAACCTCCGGCTTCCGGCCGAGCAACTGGTCTGGATCGTCGCTCACGCCGACGACAAGGTCGTCATCGTCAACGGCTCCCTGCTGCCGATGCTCGCGCCGCTCCTCCCCCGGCTGCCCTCGATCGAGCACGTGGTCGTCGCGGGCCCCGGCGACCGCTCGCTCCTGGCCGGGGCGGCGCCCCGGGTGCACGACTACGAGGAGCTGATCGCCGGCCGCCCCACCCGCTACGACTGGCCCGAGCTGGACGAACGCCAGGCCGCCGTCATGTGCTACACCTCCGGCACCACCGGCGAACCCAAGGGCGTCGTCTACTCCCACCGCTCCATCTACCTGCACTCCATGCAGGTCAACATGGCCGAATCGATGTCCCTGACCGACCACGACACCACGCTGGTGGTCGTCCCCCAATTCCATGTGAACGCCTGGGGGCTGCCACACGCGGCGTTCATGTCCGGCGTCAGCATGCTCATGCCGGACCGGTTCCTGCAGCCCGCCCCGCTCGCCGAGATGATCGAGCGCGTGCGGCCGACGCACGCCGCCGCCGTCCCCACCATCTGGCAGGCACTGCTCGCCGAGGTCACCGCCAATCCGCGCGACCTCAGCTCCATGGCCCGCGTCATCATCGGCGGCGCCGCCTGTCCGCCCTCCCTCATGGCGGCCTACGACAAGCTCGGCGTCCGCCTCTGCCATGCCTGGGGGATGACGGAGACCTCGCCGCTCGGCACCATCGCCCAGCCGCCCGCCGGACTGACCGAGGAGGAGAGCTGGCCCTACCGCACCACCCAGGGCCGCTTCTCGGCCGGAGTGGAGGCACGGCTGGTCGGCCCCGGCGGCGAGCACCTGCCGTGGGACAACGAGTCGGCCGGTGAGCTGGAGGTGCGCGGCCCCTGGATCGCCGGGTCCTACTACGGAGGCAGGGAGGGCGAGACGCTGCGCCCCGAGGACAAGTTCAGCGAGGACGGCTGGCTGAAGACCGGTGACGTCGGTGTGATCAGCGAGGACGGCTTCCTCACGCTCACCGACCGGGCCAAGGACGTCATCAAGTCCGGTGGAGAATGGATCTCCAGCGTTTCACTGGAGAACGCCCTCATGGCGCACCCGGACGTGGCCGAGGCGGCGGTCGTCGCCGTCCCGGACGAGAAGTGGGGCGAGCGCCCGCTGGCGACCGTGGTCCTCAAGGACGGCGCGAGCGCCGACTACGAGTCGCTGAAGGACTTCCTCGCCACGTCCGGCATCGCCAAGTGGCAGCTGCCGGAGCGCTGGACGGTCATCGCGGCCGTGCCGAAGACCAGCGTCGGCAAGTTCGACAAGAAGGTGATCCGCAGGCAGTACGCGGAGGGCGAGCTGGACATCACCCAACTCTGAGCCGAGGGCCGCGGACACGGCGAGGGCGGTACGGGAGACTCCCGTGCCGCCCTCGCCGTGTACCGGTTTCTCAGTTCGTACCGATCTTCGCCAGCAGGTCGACGATGCGGGCCTGGACCTCTTCGCTCGTGGACCGCTCGGCGAGGAAGAGCACGGTCTCGCCCGAGCTGAGCTTCGGCAGCTCCGGCCCGTGCATGCCGGCGGAGGTGTAGACGACCAGCGGGGTCCGGTTCAACTGGCCGTTGGCGCGCAGCCAGTCGACGATGCCGGCCCGGCGGCGGCGCACCTGCATCAGGTCCATCACCACGAGGTTGGGCCGCATCCGGGTGGCGAGCGTCACCGCCTCGCTGTCCGTGGAGGCCCGCGCCACCTGCATGCCCCGGCGCTCCAGGGTCTCCGTCAGCGCCAGCGCGATCTCCTCGTGCTCCTCGATCAGCATCACCCGGGGCGGATGCTGTTCGCTGTCGCGCGGGGCGAGCGCCTTGAGGAGCACGGCGGGGTCGGCGCCGTACGCCGCCTCCCGCGAGGCCTGCCCCAGGCCCGCGGTCACCAGCACCGGGACCTCGGCCGCCACCGCCGCCTGACGCAGCGACTGGAGGGCCTTGCGGGTGATCGGACCGGTCAGCGGATCGACGAACAGCGCGGCGGGGAACGCCGCGATCTGGGCGTCGACCTCCTCGCGCGAGTGCACGATCACCGGCCGGTAGCCGCGGTCGCTCAGCGCCTGCTGGGTGGAGACATCGGGCGCGGGCCAGACGAGCAGCCGGCGCGGGTTGTCCAGCGGCTCCGGGGGCAGCTCGTCGTCGACGGGCTGCGGCAAGGGGCGGTTGGCGACCTCAACCGCGCCGCCGGGACCGTCCAGCGGCTCCGGCCCCTCGGCGCCCTCGTCGGGCGCCCCTATCGCGTACGAACGCCCCTCGGCCTCCGGCGCGGAACGCAGCGGGCCCTGCGCGGGGACGGACGGGGCCGACGCCGACGCGGCGGCCTGCGGGGTGCGCTCGCCCTCGGGCGGCGCGGCGAGCTTGCGGCGCCGCCCGGCACCGCCGAGCGTCTGGTTCTGCTGGTGCGCGATGTGCTGGGCGAACGGCACGCCCTGCCCGAGCGTCCGCACGCTGAACGCGCGCCCCTGCGTCGAGTCCGACGACCCGCCGGGCATCGGAGCCTCCGCGGGCAGCGGCTGACTACGCGCGTCCGCCAGGGGCGCGATGCTCCGCGCATGTCCTTCCGCGCCTTCCGCGCCTTCCGCGCCTTCCGCGCCCTCCGGGCCCTCCGCGCTCTCCGCCGGGTCCGCCGCGACCGCCGCGGTGCCCGTGGCGTGCGTGGTCCGCCCGGCCGTGAGCGGCTCCGCGCCCTCGGCGGGCAGGTCTTCGGTCTGCTCGGGCCGCTCGGCCCGCTGCGGGACCTCGGGGTGGCGGGCCCGGCGACGGCCGGTCGGGACGGGATGCGGCTGGGGCGGGGTGTGGTCGTCGCCCGGCGCGACGCGCGCGGAGTCGTGGCGACCCGGCAGCGAGGCGTCGGCGTCCACGTCCGGGGCCGCCGGGGCCGCCGGGGAACGGTCGGCTTCAGCGGGCGGCAGGGCGAACGCGGTACGGGGCCCTGCGGGCTCGGCCTGGGCGGCCCGTTCCTGGGTGGCCGCCAGCGCCCGCCGGGCCCGCCGCCCGGACGGCTGGGACGCCTGCGCCGGTACCGGTGAAGCGCCGGCCGAGCCGGAATCCGGACCCTGGGCCGGTGCAGGAACCTGAGCCGCGTCCGGATCCGAAGCGGAGGCGGGCAGCGCCAGCTGGCTCTGCCCCTGGTTCTGGCTCTCGGCACCCTGACGCGCGCGGTGTCCGCCCGCAGGTACCGGCACGCCCTGCGGAGGCACGGTCGGGCCGAGCCGAGGCCGGCCGCCGCCCTGCGCGCCTTCCGCCGCCGTCACCACGGAACCTTCGGACGGCGCGGACGGTTCGGCCGGTGCCGAGGCCGCAGGAAGCGCCAACGCCTGCCCGAAAGGCCCGGGAGACTCGGGAGATCCGGCAGCCGGAGCCCGCCCGGGTTCCGGCTGCCGCGCACCGGTCTCGGCCGGGCTCGGCCGGCCCCGCCTGCGCCCCGAACCCTCACTGCGCGCGCTCTCCGCGATCTGGGCCGCGTCCGGCACCACGGGCTCACGGCGCGCCCGCCGCCGCCCGGTCGGCTCGGCCGCCGCCGTGTCGCCGTCGGCCCCGGCACCCGCCCCGGAACCGCCCACCGGGCTCTCCAGGAACGCGTCCGTGGACGCCCGCCGCGCGCGTCGCCGCCCGCCGCCCGGCTGCTGCCCGGTCTCCGGCCCGCCCGGTTCGGCCACCGGTTCGGTCTCCGGCTCCGGCGCGGGCGCCGTCATCGTCCCCGAGCCGGCTCCCAACGGCACTTCGAGCACATACGCGCTGCCGCTCATCCCCGGCACCTCGTGCGTCTGGAGCACACCGCCGTGCGCCCGCACGATCCCGCGCACGATCGGCTCGTGCACCGGGTCTCCCCCGGCGAACGGTCCGCGCACCTCGATCCGTACGACCTCACCGCGCTGCGCCGCCGCGACGACGACCGTGGAGTCGACGTACCCGCCGCCGGGCACCACCCGGGCCTTGCCGGTGGAGTCGACCCCGGCCACATCCGCGACCAGGTGGGCGAGCGCGGTCACCAGCCGGGCCGCGTCCACCTCGGCCTCGATCGGCGGGGCGTGCACGGCGAACTGGGCGCGCCCGGGACCGATCAGCTCGACGGAGGCGTCGATACCGGCCGTCACGACCGAGTCGAGCAGCACGTTCGTCTTGACCAGCTTCTCGGAGCCGGCGTCCAGGCGCTGGTAGCCGAGGACGTTGTCGACGAGGGTGGTCATCCGGGCGTAGCCCGCGGCCAGATGGTGCAGGATCTGGTTGGCCTCGGGCCACAACTGCCCCGCCGGGTCGGCGGCGAGCGTCGAGAGTTCGCCGCGCAGCTCCTCCAGCGGGCCGCGCAGCGATTCGCCGAGCACGGCGGTGAGCTGGGTGTGCCGGTCGGTCAGCGCCGCCAGCCGGTCGGCCTGCGCCTCCAGCTCGGCCGCGTACCGCTCGGTCCGGTCGGCCAGCTCCGAGCTGTGCCGCTCCGTCAGCTCGGCGACCTCGGCGGTGTGGCTGTCGGTCAGTTCGGCGAGCTCGGCCCGGTGCTGCGCGCCGAGCTCCTCGTACGGCCTGCGGTCGGTGAACGTCATGACGGCGCCGACCAGCTGGTCGCCGTCCCGGACCGGCGCGGTGGTCAGGTCGACCGGCACCTGTGCGCCGCTCTTGGACCACAGGACCTGGCCGCGCACCCGGTGCTTGCGCCCGGACCTGAGGGTGTCGGCGAGCGGCGACTCCTCGTACGGGAACGGCTCGCCCTCCGCCCGGGAGTGCAGGATCAGCGGATGCAGCTCCTGGCCGCCCAGGTCGCTGGCGCGGAAGCCGAGGATCTGCGCGGCGGCGGGGTTGACCAGGACGACCCGGCCGTCGGTGTCCGTGCCGACGACACCCTCGGCCGCGGCCCGCAGGATCATCTCGGTCTGCCGCTGCGAACGGGCCAGTTCGGCCTCGGTGTCCACGGTGCCCGACAGGTCCCGCACGACGAGCATCAGCAGCTCGTCGCCCGTGTAGCCGCCGCTGTAGGTGCTCTGGAAGTCGTTGTACGCGGCCTGCCCGTCCTCCAGGCTGGCACTGGTGACCTCGACCGGGTACTCGGTGCCGTCGGTGCGCCGGGCGGTCATCCGGGTCGGCTTCGTACGGCTGCGGTCGACGGAGGCGTCGGCCCGGCGCATCGAGCCCGGGATCAGCTTGGAGTCGAACTCCGGCAGCAGGTCCAGCAGCCCGCGCCCGACGAGCGCGGTGCCCGGCGTCTCGAACATTTCCAGCGCGATGGTGTTGGCGTTGACGACCGTGCCGTTGCAGTTGACGAGCAGCAGCCCGTCGGGGAGTGCATCGAGTATGGCTGCGAGGCGAGCAGCGCCTCGGGATGGCCTGCTGCTCACGACGACGCTTCCTCCCTGGTTACCGCACCTTGCCGACAGCGGGCCCCATCTTGCCCCTCGGGCCGCGGGCTGTCACTGGAGGAGTCTAAAGGCAGCGAAGGGGCGAGGGGCTGCGGATGAGGGGGAGCTCTCACCAAGGTTCTGTGCATACGGTGTACGACTCCGCCCCGTCTCCGCCTCGTCATGTGTCGTCGACGCGCCCCGGCCGGGGCACGATCCCCTGCTCACGGGGTACGCCCGGTCCGCCGGGACGCGCCCCGGCCACCGGGCCGGCCCGGCCCCGCCCGGTCATCGGACGTTGGGGAGCACCGGGATCAGATTGTTCCAGCGGGAGATCTCGCAGCCGTTGGTCCGGCTGAAGGACGAGTCGATGTGCCGCCCCCGCCAGGTCCCGGTGACCCGGGCGGTGGCCGGCCCCCCGGACTGCTGGGTGCACAGCGCGTCCGCGGGCACCGGGGCGAACGGGTCCTTGCCCCCGTCCGCCGACTCGTCCAGTCGGCCGCAGGCCTGCTCCGCCACCGGGTGACTGCCGCCCGCCGGCGCGCACCGCAGCTCGAAGCTCCCCTCGGCCACGGAGTCCTCCGTACCCGAGACGGTGATCGTCAGCCGGGTGCCGGCGTCGTCCTGGAGCACGGGCAGCGGCAGCGGGAGGGGGCCGGTGGCCGCGCCCGCGGCCGGGGCGACGGCGGACAGCGCGGCGAGGGAGGCGACGGCGGTGAGGGCGAGGCGGCGCAACATTGCGGGCTCCTGTGCTCGTGCACTGCGGCGGAAGTGCCGGTGGGACGGACGGAAGGACAGAAGGCGGCGCCTCCGACATCACTAACGCTCCGCACGCCACGGCGTTGCGCAACCCCAGGCGCTTTGCCCTCGTGCCCGACTGCCTAGTACCGTAGGCAGCGATTGGTGACGCACCGCTCAGTTGTGTCATCATCTGCACGCACCACTCGCGCTTGCGCGGGGTGTGCATGGAGGCGTCGCCTAGTCCGGTCTATGGCGCCGCACTGCTAATGCGGTTTGGGTCTTAAAGCCCATCGAGGGTTCAAATCCCTCCGCCTCCGCTCTCTGACCAGGGAGTTCAGCCCGTTTCGGCTGAACTCCCTGAGTCGTTTCCGGAGCCGCCGCGGCGACCGGCGGCAGCCCCCCGGCTACTTCCGGGTGGCGCAGGGGTCGCAGCAGGAGGGGGCCGGCCCGACGCAGATGGTGACGGCGTCGGTGTTGTTCCCGGTGTCGGGATCCTTTTCCTCGGCGGTGGCGGTGGCGGTGTTCACGACGGAGCCGGTCCGGGTGGCCTTGGCCCGCAGTACGAGGGTGGCCCCGGAGCCGACGGCCAGGGTGCCCACGGCCCACCGCCCGGTGGCCGGGTCGTAGCTCCCGGGGCCGTCGGCGGACAGGAGGACGAGACCGTCCGGGAGCCGGTCGGTGACGGTGACGCCGGTGGCCCGGTTCGGGCCGGCGTTGTGGACGGTGACGCGGTAGGTCACGGTCTGGCCGACGGTGACGGTGGTCGCGTCGGCTGCCTTGACCACGGCCAGGTCGGCGGCCGGATCGACCTGTGTGACCTGCTCGTTGGAGGTGGCCGTCAGCGGCTCCGGGGTATCGCCGAGGCGGTTCTCGTAGGAGGCGGTGGCGGTGTTCCTGAGCTGCCGGCCGCCGGCGGCCCGGTCGATGGTGACCCGGTACTCGGCGGTGGTTCCCCCGGGCAGGGTCTCGGTATTGGGCAGGCTCCCGCCTGCCGCGGTGGCGGTGTTGCCGAGGGCGAAGACGACCTTGTCGCCCTCGGCGTCGTAGTACGCCTGGTCGTCGTCCCGCGCATCGGTCTTCGGCCCGGCGTTCGGACCGTCGACGATGCGCAGGGAACCGGGCAGATACGTCGTGCCCGGCGGGACGACGTCGGTCAGAACGAGGTTCTCGGCCGCGCCGCCGCCCTCGTTCCTGGCGTTGACGCGGTAGGTGATGACGTCGCCCACCTCCAGCGGCCCCGTGGGAGCGGCGGTCTTGGTGAGCACCACGTAGGGGGCGGTGCCGAAGAAGATGCCGTCCAGGAAGTTGCCGATGCTCTGGTTGCCGCCGGCGGCGGAGACCGACCGGAAGGCGAACCGCGTCCGTGTCTGCCCGTCCGGGACGATGTAGGTGCCGGTGTAGTGGCCCCAGGCGGTGGTGCCGTCGGTGAAGCGTCTCTGCTGGACCGTTGCGCCCGGCGCGCCGATGTCCAGGGCCATGGTGTCGTCCCCCTGGCGGCCGCGGTGGTACAGCCGCCAGTACAGCTTCGTGCCGGGCGTGGTGGGCAGGTCCTGGTAGAGCGTGGAGACCTGATTGGCGTTGAGCTCGGCGAACTGGCTGCCGTCGGCCGCCGGTACTCCGTTGAAGCCCGTGCGCCACAGTTCGATCCGGTGGTCGGTGGCGGTGGTGAGCCAGCCCGGGACCCGCTTGGGCGCCTGCGTCTGCGAGGAGTCCGGCAGGATCTCCACACCGGAGACGACGGGTTGTTCGAAACTGCCGTTGGCCAGGGTGACCCGGAGCGGAGCAGGAGGTGTGGACACGGTTCTTCCCCTCAAGTCGTCGCTGCTGGAACGCACCGCCCTCCGGCCGCACAACTGCGCGCCGTGGCGGAGCCGGTGCAGCCAGTAGCGCAGCGCATCCGGGTGATCGCGTAAAGCGACGGGCGGGGCGGTTCGGCCAACCCGGCGCGGCGGGTTTGCGCGCCTCGCTCGCGGCCGGCTCCCGCCGCTCCGTTCCCCGCGCCGCCGTCACCGCGCCACGTCCGTCGCACCCGCCACGTGATCCCCTGCCGCCCACCCCCGTCATGACCGGAAGCCCGCGCTGAGCCCGGTGCGCCGACCCCTGTTCGGGGTGAATCGGGCACCGACGGAGTTGACGCTTCCGGCGCCGCGGCGGCGACCGCGTGAACGTCCGTGGAGAGGGGCGCCGCTGACACGCGCCCCGGCGCCCGGTCCGCCGGCGCGCGACCACCGGCCACATGCGGACCCACCTCGTCCGCCGCCCGCCGCACGGGGGTGCGGCGACCCGCTCACACAACCGCCGAACACGGTGTTTCCGCAGGCCGGGGCAGGTGGGGCTAATGGATTTCGCGCTACGGCGCAGGTCATGTAATGTTGTTCTCGCAACGCCGACCGGGGAGAAAAAAACCGGGAAGCACAAGCACTCGTAGCTTAACGGATAGAGCATCTGACTACGGATCAGAAGGTTGCAGGTTCGAATCCTGCCGAGTGCACACAGGTGAGAGGCCCGGACGAAAGTCCGGGCCTCTTGCGTTGTCGGGGCGTACAGCAGCGAAGTACAGCAACCGCCCCGACTGCCAGTAGTCGCGTCAGCCGGTGGCGCCGCCCATGGCGTCGGACAGCTTGCCGATCGCGGTACGCACCTCCTCCTCGCTCGCCTCGGCGTGGGCCTCCATCGTCATGGCGATCTGCGAGTGGCGAAGGATCCGCTGCACCACCTTCGGGTGGACTTTGAGAGCGACCAGGAGCGAGCTGCGCGTGTGCCGGGTGTTCCGGAGCGGGATCGCACGGACGCCGGCTCGACGGGCCTGCAGCGCGAACATCTGGGTCAGGTTCCCCGGCTCGATGGGCGTGCCGTACTTCGTGGTGAAGACGAGCCCGCGGCTGTCCTGCCACAGCTCTCCGGCCGCCTTCCGGTCCCCGGTCTGTTGAGCTCGCCGCATCCGGGGCGCCTTGAGGCAGACGGCGGGGAGGGGAAGGAAGCCGTCCGACTCCTCGGTCTTGGTCTCCCGGTGCAGGATCTGCCGCCCTGCCCGCTGGATCTGGTGGTCCACGTACAGCTCGCCGGTCTCGAAGTCGACGGACTTCCACGTCAGGCCCAGCACCTCCCCGCGCCACAGGCCGAGCGTCCAGCACGAGAACCCAGGCTGCAAAGAGGTGGTCATCGCGAGCAGCAGCGTCCGCGAGGAACTGGCCGGCCTCAGCAACAGACCACGGCTTGATCCGGCGGCGACGGGGTTCTCGGCACCTTCACGAGCGAGGCGACGTTCTTCTGCGACCGCATGCGTCAGGGCAGCGCGCAGAGCATCCCGGGATGCCTGGATCACCCGGCGGGACGAGTACGACTTGCAGCAGTCGCCGACCGCGCAGCACTGGCAGACGGTGCCCAGCTTTGTCAGCCACTCGCGTACATCCCGGACGGGGAGTCTGTCGAGCCGCTTGGAGCCGAGGTGAGGGGCGATGAGGCAGGAGTACTCCGCGAGAGGGCTTCCCATTGCCTTCACTAGGGCTGTCCCGCAATGACCGCTCATAGCTCCGGGAACGGCGGGGTTTCGTCCATCACCTGCAACAGCTTCCGAGCAGGTGTCGCCTCCTCCGGCCGTACGGAGGAGGCGACACCCTTGATGACTGACCGGCCTGCGTACACGGCTGCCCTTGAGGCTGCCTCCCAGCCGGGTTGCTGCTGGTAGCTCGCGTCGTGCTCGCGGTCCTGCGCCGCCGCCGCAGCGGCGGAGTGCCACTGGTCGGTCCGGCAGATGCTTCCCAACAGATCCAACAACTCGGCCTTGCGAGCCACGTGCGCGGACCCGACCAGTTCAAGAAGGAACGGCACCGTGGGAGCTGTCGCCTCGCCAACGACGAATCCCAGCGCACAGATGGCGTCGCCCAGGTCATCGATGGCGGTGCGGGCCGTGTCCTCATCCCCATATGCGATCCGGGACAGCAGAGGGGGGATACTGCCGGCCGCGGCGCCTGTCGCGTCGCGCAGTTCTCCCCAGCGGACCCCGGAGACGCTCCTCAACAGACTGCCCACGTCCTGCTCCTCATCAGATTGTCGTGCCGGCCCCGGCGGTGCCTTGAGCATGGTGCAGCCATGGGTGAGGCCCTGGCCAGGCGGCCCGTGACGGAGTGGTGCTACAGGACCCTGGCTTGGCGTCATGATCTTGCTGTGACTGGATCGATCACGGCGTCGGCCTCGTTCTGGGCGGCCCCGTTCGCTGGGCTGAGCCCGCGCTGTTTCGACAAGCTGGTGACCGCGCTGCGCAGTGAAGGGGCCGATGAGCGGCGGCGGGGTCGGCCGTGAGGGCTGCCGCTGGAGGACCGAGTGCTGCTGGTCACGACGTACTGGCGGACGAACTTGACGCTGCGCCAGCTTGCCCCGCTGTTGGGGGTATCGAAGTCTGCGGCCGACCGCGTCATCAGACACCTCGGGCCCTTGCTTGCGCTCCAGCCGCGCAAGCGGTTCCGCAAGAACACTGTGTTGGTCGTGGACGGAAGCCTGGTCCCCACACGCGACCACACGGTGGCCGAGCAGTCGAAGAACTATCGATACTCCACGAATCACCAGGTCGTCATCGACGCCGACACCCGCCTCGTCGTGGTGGTCGGCCAGCCCCTGCCCGGCAACCGCAATGACTGCAAGGCATGGGAGTCGTCCGGCGCGAAAGCCGCCGTCGGCCGCACCATTGTGGTCGCCGACGGTGGCTACCGGTGCACCGGTCTGGTCATCCCGCACCGTCGCGAACGCGGGCAGAGCGAACTGCCCGCCTGGAAGGAAGAACACAACGCCTCCCACCGCCAGGTCCGTGCCCGCGTCGAGCACGCCTTCGCCCGGATGAAAGTCTGGAAGGTCCTTCGCGACTGCCGATTGAAGGGCGACGGTGTCCACCACGCTATGAGCGGCATCGCTCGCCTGCACAACCTCAGATGGACAAGCGGACCGAACACCGGCCGGCCTCACCCGCACCCGCTCGAAGATCCTTTACGGGACAAGCCTTGGACGGGAAGGTTTCAGTTGCTGTTTGGTCTCTCTCCTTCTCAAGGCACAGGGATGTCGAGCGGCACGTCAACCCGCAAGGCCCGTTCGCAGCCGAGGATGGCCGTGCGGCAGCGAAGTGCCGCAACCCCAGCAACCACCCCCGCCAGTCATCGCCTCTCCTGGGCCTCGCAGCACCTGGTATGACCACCGCTGACCGATCCGGCTACAGCTACGGATCAGAAGGTTGCAGGTTCGAATCCTGCCGAGTGCACAGCACACCAGAGGCCCCCAGGAGAAATCCTGGGGGCCTCTGGCTTTTGTGCTCGGGGTCTGGGTGAACAGCCGTGCCGGAGTGGGGCCGGATGCTTCCGCCGATGTGCCGCCCCGTCCCGAACGGGGCGGACGGACACGTCGGTCAGGCGGCGATGCCGGCGGTCGGCCGGGGCGTGGCGGCCAGGCGGCGGGACCGTACGGCCAGGATGATCATGACTGCCGGGATCAGGAGGTCGTTGACGAGGACTCCGCCGGTGTTGCCGGGGGCGTGGTCTCCGTTGGCGAACCACTGGTAGACGTGGCCGGCCAGGGCTCCCCAGAGGAACATTCCGCCGCCGAGTCCGATGGTGATGCGCTCGCGGGCGGAGGCCGAGGCGGCCCGGAAGCCCATGACGGCCAGCCCGAGGTTGGCGAAGGCGATCTCGAACATGAAGGGCGTCCGGTCGAAGCCGATCGCGGTGGCCATGACGTCCGGGAAGGCGAGGAACGCGACCGTCATCCACAGGCTGCCGCAGCCGAAGGCGCCGATGGCCCACCAGCGCTGCCAGGTCTCCAGCGCCTGCTGGGGTGACTGGGCGTGGCGGGTCCGCACGAAGGCTCCGGCGGCCGGCACCAGGATCCAGACCAGGGGGAACGCGGACTGGGCGAGATAGGAGAAGGTGTCCATGACTTCAGTCTTACCTAGTTAATATTAACAAGTCAATGATGCGGTAGGGTGGTGGTGTGGACGACGGACTCGCAGACCTGCTGCACCGAGTGGTCATGCTGCTGGGCGAAGCGGCGCGACAGCGCAACGACGACCCCGGCGGTCTGACGTACAGCCAGATACGGCTTCTGGGGACGCTGGAGGACATCGAGCCGGTGACGCAGCATCGGCTGGCACAGGCGCTGTCGGTGTCGGACCCGGCGATCAGCCGGTCGCTGCGTCCGCTCGAAGCGGGTGGCCTGGTGCAGATCACCATCGACCCCGAACACGCGCGGCGGCGGCTGGTCCGCCTCACGGAGGCCGGCCGGGACGCCTTCCACACCGCCGGAAAGCCGCTCTACGACGAGCTCCGCGCCGGGCTTGTCGCGGCCGGGTTCCCCTACGAGCGCTACCTCGAAGACACCCTCCGGCTGGCCGAGTTCCTCGCATCCGAATGAGGGTGCCTCTACGTGTCGAGGGCGATGGTGGTGGAGATGGGCTGGCGGTGCACCGGGCTGCGGTGGCCGGATGCGCAGGGCCCGCCCGTGCTGGGCTGGCGGCGGGGCGGATCCGTACGGGGGAGTGCGCTCGCCCACGGGACGGAGTTCGGGTTCCGGGCCGAGGGGGAGCGCGGGTGCGTCGGGGCGCGCGGGAACGTGTGTCCGGTGCGGGCCGTGGTGTCGGGGCGGAGCACGGGGGCGCGGTGTCCGGAGTGCGCGCGGCTGGACCGGGCGCATTCGGTGGCCGCCGACACGATCGCCGACGACCCGAGGACGTACCGGGTGTATCTCGCCTGGTTCGGGCCGGGGATGGTGAAGGTCGGGATCACCGCCGAGCAGCGGGAAGCGGCGCGGCTGCGTGAGCAGGGCGCCGTGGTGTTCAGCTGGCTGGGGCGGGGGCCGTTGATGGCGTGCCGGCGGACCGAGGAGCTGTTGCGGTCGGCGCTCGGGGTGCCGGACCGGATTCCGTACGCGAGGAAGCGGGCCGTGCGCGGGGTGTTGCCGGGGGCGGCCGAGCGCCGTGCCGAGGTGGCGGAGCTGTACGGGCGGGCCGTGGCGCTGGAGGGGGCCGGGTGGCCCCGGTCGCTGGAGCGGCTGCCGTTCGTGGCGGTCGATCACGCCGGGGTGTTCGGGCTCGACGGCGCGGTGGAGGTGGACCGGGCCGTCACCGGGCTGGTGGCCGGGGGTGTGGTCGCGGGGCGGCTGGTGGCGGCGGCCGGTCCCGATCTGCATCTGGCGACGGCGGCGGACGGGGTCGTGGTGCTGGACACCCGGCTGATGACCGGGTGGGAGCTGGTGGCGGCGGACCCGCGGGCCGGGGTGGGGGTGCCGGTGACGGACCTCGGGGGCGGTGGCGTGCAGGACGGGCTGTTCTGAGATCGTCGGAGGCGTCCGGACGGTGAGAGGGGCTCGGGATGAGCGCAACGAGTGGTGACGCCGACGACGTCGTACGGTTCTGGCAGCGGCTGGGGCTGCCCGGGATCATCGATGTCCACACCCACTTCATGCCAGAACGGGTGCTCAGCAAGGTCTGGGCGTACTTCGACTCGGCGGGGCCGCTGACCGGGATGGAGTGGCCGATCGCCTACCGGCACGACGAGGACGAACGCCTCGCGCTGCTGCGTTCGTTCGGCGTGCTCCGGTTCACCTCGATGCTCTACCCGCACAAGGCCGGGATGGCCGCCTGGCTGAACGGCTGGGCCGCCGACTTCGCCCGCCGGGTGCCGGACTGTCTGCACACCGCGACGTTCTTCCCGGAGGAGGGCGTGGAGCGGTATGTGCGCGAGGCCGTCGAGGCGGGCGCGCGGGTCTTCAAGTCGCACGTCCAGGTGGGCGGGTACGACGTCAACGACCCGCTGCTCGATCCGGTCTGGGGGCTGCTCGCGGAGGCCGGGATCCCGGTGGTGACGCACTGCGGCTCGGGGCCGGCGCCCGGCAGGCACACCGGTCCGGAGCCGGTCGGCCGGCTGCTCGCCCGGCATCCCCGGCTGCGGCTGATCGTGGCGCACATGGGGATGCCGGAGTACGCGGAGTTCCTGGCGCTCGCGGAGGCGTACCGGGAGGTGCGGCTCGACACGACGATGGCGTTCACGGACTTCACGGAGGACTTCAGTCCGTTCCCGCCGGACGGACGGGGGCGGCTCGCGGCGCTCGGGGACCGGATCCTGCTGGGCACGGACTTCCCGAACATCCCGTACCCGTACGCCCATCAACTGCACGCGCTGGAACGGCTGGAGCTGGGGGACGACTGGCTGCGGGCGGTCTGTCACGGGAACGCGAGCGCCTTGTTCGGCCCGGGCCGGCCGCCGTCGCCGGGCCGGCCCTTTTCTCAGGGAATTCACAGAAACGGGTAAGGGCCCTTTCAGGGGAGCCTCACAGGGTTGGGGCATGACGACGACGACCTCGCCCCAGGGGCGTACCGAACTGCTGAGGGCGGACCGCACCCCGGTCCGTGTGCTGGTGGTGGACGACGAGGCCCCCCTCGCCGAACTGCTGTCCATGGCCCTGCGCTACGAGGGCTGGGAGGTGCGCAGCGCCGGGGACGGTGCCGGGGCCGTCCGGATGGCGCGTTCCTTCCGGCCCGACGTGGTGATCCTCGATGTGATGCTGCCCGACACGGACGGGTTCGCCGTGCTCGGCAGGCTGCGGCGGGAGCTCGCCGAGGTGCCCGTACTGTTCCTGACCGCGCGCGACGCGGTGGAGGACCGGATCGCCGGTCTCACGGCGGGCGGCGACGACTACGTCACCAAGCCGTTCAGCCTGGAGGAGGTCGTGGCGCGGCTGCGCGGGCTGATCCGGCGCTCGGGCACGGCGGCGGTGCGCAGCGAGTCGACGCTCGTCGTCGGCGATCTGATGCTCGACGAGGACAGCCACGAGGTCGGCCGGGGCGGTACGTCCATCCACCTCACCGCGACCGAGTTCGAGCTGCTGCGGTTCCTGATGCGCAATCCGCGCCGGGTGCTGAGCAAGGCGCAGATCCTCGACCGGGTGTGGAACTACGATTTCGGCGGACAGGCGAACGTCGTCGAGCTGTACATCTCGTATCTGCGCAAGAAGATCGACGCCGGGCGCTCACCGATGATCCACACCCGGCGTGGGGCGGGATACCTCATCAAGCCCGGTGAGTAGGCGCCCCCGCAGGTGGCGGGGGCCGTGGACGCTGCGGACCCGGCTGGTGGTCTCGGCGGTCACCCTGATCGCCGTCGTCGCCGCGGTCATCGGGACGGTCACCACCATCGCCTTCCACAGCTACATGTACGGCAAGCTCGACGACCAGCTGCACACCGTCGCCGTGCGGGCCGCGAAGCCGCCCGGCGGGGGCCCGATGCCCGGCGGCGGGGTGCCGCAGAGCCTCGACCCGCTGGCCTTCGTCGACTCCCGCGGACTGCCCGTCGGCGCCTTCGGCGCGGTGCTGGAGGACGGCGCGGTCGGCGAGTCGCGCGTGGTCGTGGCGAGCACCACCGCACCGGGGCCCGGCTCCGAGGACAGCGGACAGCCGATGACCGCCGCCCAGCGCGGGGCACTGGCGGCGGCGGACCTCTCCGTCGGGGAGGAGCCGCGCACCGTCGACCTGCCGGGGCTCGGGGCCAACCGGGTCGAGGCCGTCACCGACCCGCACGGCGCCACCGTCCTGGTCGGTCTGCCCGCCGCCGAGGTGGGCTCCGCGATCACCACCCTGCTCCTCGTCGAGGTCTGCGTCACCGGCGCCGGGCTGATCGCGGCCGTGATCGCCGGCGCCGCCATGGTCGGCGTCGCGCTGCGACCGCTGCGCCGGGTCGCCGCGACCGCGACCAGGGTCTCCGAACTCCCGCTGCACAGCGGCGAGGTGGCCCTGCTGGAACGGGTTCCGCAGGCCCAGGCCGATCCGCGTACCGAGGTCGGCCAGGTGGGCGCGGCGCTCAACCGGATGCTGGGGCACGTCGGTTCGGCGCTGGAGGCCCGCCAGGAGAGCGAGACCCGGGTCCGCCAGTTCGTCGCGGACGCCAGCCATGAGCTGCGCACCCCGCTCGCCTCGATCCGCGGATACGCCGAACTGACCCGGCGCGGCCACGAGGAGACCGGCCCCGACACCCGGCACGCCCTGGGGCGGATCGAGTCCGAGGCGGAGCGGATGACGGGCATGGTGGAGGATCTGCTGCTGCTCGCCCGGCTGGACGCCGGACGCCCGCTCGGCCTGGAGAGCACCGATCTCTCCCCGGTCGTCGTCGACGCGCTGAGCGATGCCCGTGCCGCCGGCGACAGCGGCCACCACTGGCGCCTCGAACTGCCGGACGAGCCCGCGACCGTGCACGGTGATCCGCCCCGGCTCCACCAGGTGCTGGTCAACCTGCTGGCGAACGCCCGTACCCACACCCCGCCCGGCACCACCGTCACGGTCCGGGTGCGGTGCGCGGCCGGCCGGCCGTGGGTGACGCTGGAGGTCCAGGACGACGGGCCCGGCATTCCGCCGGAGCTGCTGCCGCACGTCTTCGAGCGGTTCGCCCGCGGGGACGCCTCGCGCTCGCGCAACGCCGGGTCCACCGGGCTCGGGCTCGCCATAGTGCAGGCCGTCGTCGCCGCGCACGGCGGCCGGGCCGAGGTGGACTCGGTGCCGGGACGCACGGTGTTCGCCGTCCATCTGCCCGCGGAGGCCGCGGCCGGTCCGTGCGCGCAGCAGACCGGTCCGTACGCGCAGCCCGCGGGCTCGTTCGCGCAGTAGACCGGCTCGCGCGCACAGCAGGCCGGGCCGTACTCCCGCAGACCGGTCGGTACTCCCCGCAGACCGGCTCGCACTCCCCCGCGGACCGGGCCGTACTCACAGCCGGGGGACAGGTTCAGCACACCGGTGTGACAGCGGGGTTGGCGAGTGTCGGTCACATGCGAACCGACACTCCCTGGGGCACCCTGCCGGCCCGGGACCACCTCCTCGCCGGAGCGGTCGATGCGGCGGGTGCACCCGTACTCGATGTGGTGGTACCCGTCTACAACGAGGAGAAGGACCTCGAACCGTGTGTGCTGCGCCTGCACGACCATCTGGCGCGCACCTTTCCGTACAGCTTCCGGATCACCGTCGCGGACAACGCCAGCACCGACCGGACGCCGGAGGTGGCGGCCCGGCTCGCGGCTGCGCTGCCCCGGGTGCGGTCGTACCGGCTGGAGGAGAAGGGCCGGGGGCGGGCGCTGCGCACTGTCTGGTCCCATTCGGACGCGCCGGTCCTGGCCTACATGGACGTCGATCTGTCCACCGACCTCAACGCGCTGCTGCCGCTGGTCGCCCCGCTGATCTCGGGCCACTCCGACCTGGCCATCGGCTCCCGGCTGAGCCGTGGTTCGCGGGTGGTGCGGGGGTCGAAGCGGGAGTTCGTCTCGCGCGCCTACAACCTCATTCTCCGCTCGTCGCTGGCCGCCCGGTTCAGCGACGCGCAGTGCGGGTTCAAGGCCGTACGGCGCGATGTCGCGGAGCGGCTGCTGCCGATGGTGGAGGACTCGGGGTGGTTCTTCGACACCGAGCTGCTGGTGCTCGCCGAGCGTGCCGGGCTGCGTATCCACGAGGTGCCGGTCGACTGGATCGACGACCCCGACTCCACCGTCCACATCGTGCGGACGGCGACCGAGGACCTGAAGGGCGTGTGGCGGGTGGGGCGGGCGCTGACGGTCGGCGCACTGCCGCTGGACCGGCTGGCCCGGCCCTTCGGGGACGATCCGCGTGACCGTGCCCTGAGCGGGGTACCGGGTGGACTGGCCCGTCAGCTCGTCGGGTTCTGCGTCGTCGGCGCCCTCTCCACGCTCGTCTACCTCGCCCTGTACTCGCTGTTCCGGCTGGGCTTCGGCCCGCAGCTCGCCAACGGGGGCGCGCTGCTGGTGTCGGCCGTCGCCAACACGGCGGCCAACCGGCGGCTCACGTTCGGCGTACGGGGCCGGGGCGGAGCCGTCCGCCATCAGGCACAGGGCCTGGTCGTCTTCGCCATCGGCCTCGCCCTGACCAGCGGATCACTGGCCGCGCTGGGGGCGGCGTCCGGATCCCCGTCGCACGGCACGGAGCTCGCCGTGCTGATCGCGGCCAACCTCGCGGCGACCGTGCTGCGGTTCCTGCTCTTCCGCGCCTGGGTCTTCCCGGACCGGGCGGACCGGAGCCGCGAGGTGTACGAGGACGGCCCGGCCGCGGCCGCTCCTGCGGTCGGGCACGCCGAGGACGGTCCGATCGCGGCCGCCCCTGCGGCCGGGCATGCCGAGGACGGCCCGGCCGCGGCCGCTCCTGCGGTCGGGCATGCCGAGGACGGTCCGGCCGCGGCCGCTCCTGCGGTCGGGCATGCCGAGGACGGTCCGGCCGCGGCCGCCCCTGCGGCCGGGCACGCCGATGACACTCACCACGAACTGGGGAACGTCCGATGACCACGTTGCATCCCGACCACCTTCCGGCCCCGCCGGGCCCGCCGGCACCCGCGCCGGCCGGCGCTCCGGTCCACGGACGCCCGAACAGCTCCCCGGCGCACCGCATCCTGCGGGGCAGGCCGGAGGACCCGCGCTGGGCACGGCCGGCGTTCCTCGTGCTGCTGCTGGTCATCGCGGGCGCGTACCTGTGGAACCTCAGTGCCTCCGGCTACGCCAACTCCTTCTACTCCGCCGCCGCGCAGGCGGGCAGCCGCAGCTGGAAGGCCTTCTTCTTCGGCTCGCTGGACGCGGCCAACGCCATCACCGTCGACAAGCCGCCGGCCTCCCTCTGGCCGATGGCCCTGTCGGTGCGCGTCCTCGGCCTCAACTCCTGGGCGATCCTGCTCCCGCAGGTGCTGATGGGGGTGGCCACGGCCGGAGTGCTGTACGCGGCCGTGCGCCGCCGCTTCAACGCCGTCGCCGGGCTGATCGCGATGGTGGTGTTCGCGCTCACGCCGGTGGCCGCGCTGATGTTCCGCTTCAACAACCCGGACGCGCTGCTGGCGTTGCTGATGACCGTCACGGTCTACTGCGTGCTGCGCGCACTGGAGGGCGGCCGCACCAAGTGGCTGCTGTGGGCGGGGGTCGCGGTCGGGTTCGCGTTCCTGGCGAAGACCCTGCAGGCGTTCCTGATCCTGCCGCCGCTGGCCGTGCTGTACGCGCTGTGCGCGCCGGTTCCGGTACGCCGACGGCTCGGCCAGCTCGGACTCTCGGCCCTCGTGACGGTCGTCGCGGGTGGCTGGTGGGTCGCGATCGTCGAACTGTGGCCCGCCTCGTCCCGCCCGTACATCGGCGGATCGCAGAACAACTCCTTCCTTGAACTGACCTTCGGCTACAACGGCCTGGGCCGGATCAACGGCGACGAGACCGGCAGCGTCGGGGGCGGGGGCGGTCCGGGCGGCGGGTCCGGCGGCCAGTGGGGCGAGACCGGCATCGGCCGGATGTTCAACTCCGAGATCGGCGGCCAGATCTCCTGGCTGCTGCCCGCCGCACTGATCCTGCTGGTCGCGGGCGTCTGGCTGACCTGGCGGGCGAAGCGCACCGACACGGCCCGTGCGGCGTTCCTCGCCTGGGGCGGCTCGTTGCTGATGACGGCGGTCGTCTTCAGCTTCATGGCCGGCATCTTCCACCAGTACTACACGGTGGCCCTCGCCCCGTACATCGCGGCGCTGATCGGCATGGGCGCGACGGTCCTGTGGGAGGAGCGGTCCCGCTGGTGGGCGGGCGCCACGCTCGGCGGCGCGGTCGTCGTGACGGCGTACTGGTCGTACGTGCTGCTGGGCCGGACCACGGGCTACCTGCCGTGGCTGCGCACGGCCGTGCTCGTCGCCGGGATCGCCGGCGCGCTGGGGCTGCTGCTCGCGTTTCGGACGGGGCGCCGGGTGGCGTTCGTCGCCGTGGTCCTGGGCTTCGCCGCGTCGCTGGCCGGGCCGACCGCGTACGCCGTGAGCACGTTGAACACCGGGCACCAGGGCTCGATCGTCACGGCCGGCCCGTCCGGGGGTGGCATGGGCGGCCCCGGCGGCGGTGGCCGCGGTGGTGGTCCGGGCGGCGGGATGCGATTCCCGGGGCAGGGCGGTCAGCAGGGCAATCAGCAGGGCGGCGGCATGGGCGGGCCCCCGACCGGCACCCCGCCCGGCCAGGGCCAGGGCCAAGGCCAGGGCCAGGGCCAAGGCCAGGGCCAAGGCCAGGGCCAGGGCCAAGGCCAGGGCCAGGGCCAGGGCCAGGGACAAGGCCGAGGCCAGGCGAACGGTCTGCCCGGCACCTCGCAGAACGGGCAGCAGCCCGGTGCGATGCCCGGCATGGGCACGGGCACGGGCACGGGCGAGGGCTTCGGCGAAGGCGGCGGAGGCGGCGGCATGGGCGGACTGCTCAACGGCGCGTCCGTCGGCACCGAGGCCAAGAAGCTCCTGGAGAAGAACGCCGGGGACTACACCTGGGCCGCCGCGGCCATCGGCTCGCAGAACGCCGCGAGCTACCAACTCGCCACCGGTGACCCGGTGATGGCGATCGGCGGCTTCAACGGAAGCGACCCGTCCCCGACGCTCGCCCGGTTCAAGCAGTACGTCGAGGACGGCCGGATCCACTACTTCATCTCCGGTGGCATGGGCGGGGGCGGCGGCATGGGCGGCGGCAACGGCACCTCCTCGCAGATCTCCTCCTGGGTGGAGGCGAACTTCAAGAAGGTCACGGCCGGCAGCGCCACCTTCTACGACCTGACCCAGCCGGAGAAGAACGGCTGAGAGCCCGGGGCGGGGCTCAGCGCCGCAGCAACAGGTCCGCGACAACAGGGCGGTGGTCCGAGGCGAGCGTCTCGGCCACCGCCGCGTCGCGTACCCGCACGGTGTCCCTCGACACCGCCACGTAGTCGATCCGCTGCACCGGATCCTGCGCCGGGTACGTGGGACCGCCGGGCTCCACGTCGTCGAGCTCCCGCCACAGCGGGGCGAGTTCGGGCGCGGCCGGCGCCGCGTTGAAGTCGCCGAGCAGAACCTGCCGCACCGGCCGCCGCTCCGACTCCCGGTCCTCGGCCATGATCCGGCGGGTGTCGGCCACCTGGGCGATCCGCACGGACGGGTCGCCCCGGTAGTCGAGGTGCGTCGCGTACACGTGCACGGGCAGCCCCTTCACCCGTACCACCACCTCACCGAAGCCGGGCGCGGGCGCCGGGGCCGGGTTCGGGTCCTGGGTGGAGAGCCGGGTGATGTCGTGGTTCTCGGCGCTCACGATCGGGTACCGGGACAGCACCGCGACGCCGAACTCCCGCTTCGGCGCGCCCGGCGTCACCGGGTCGAGGCGGTAGATCGGGGCGAACGACACCCGCATGCCCAGCCGTTCGGCCAGCTCACCGGCCAGGTCGCGCCACTGGCTGCGGTCGCCCCAGTGGACGTCGACCTCCTGGAGCCCGATCACATCGGCGTCCAGCGAGCGCAGTTCGGCGGTCTGCCGGTCGAGATCGAAGACGTTGTCCATGCCGGCGCCCGCATGGATGTTGTACGTGGCCACGCGCAGCGGAACCGGGTGCCCGTGCCCCTGGCCGGCCGCCGCTGCGGGCGGCACCAGGGCGGTCACCGACAGCCCTGCCGCGACGAGCACTTCCACCGTACGACGACGCAGTGACATACCACTCCAGCCCTTGTCGGATCAGCGGCGAGCACGGTACCGCGGGTAAATGTGTTGTACGCCGTACAGGGCTGACTATACGGTGTACGACGCTTGCTACTCGTACACCGTATAAGGGATCAGGAGTCCGTATGACGGCGACCGCCGCCGAGCAGAACCACCTCTCGTCGCCGAGCCATCCGCAACGCTGGCTGATCCTCGGCGTCATCTGTCTCGCCCAGCTCACGGTGCTGCTCGACAACACCGTCCTCAACGTCGCGATCCCCTCCCTCACCCGGGAGCTGGACGCCTCCACCGCCGATGTGCAGTGGATGATCAACGCCTATTCGCTGGTCCAGTCGGGCCTGCTGCTCACGGCCGGCAGCTCCGCCGACCGCTACGGCCGCAAGAAGATGCTGATCACCGGGCTCGCCCTGTTCGGTATCGGCTCGCTGGTGGCCGGACTGGCCCAGACCTCCGTACAGCTGATCGCCGCCCGTGCGGGCATGGGCATCGGCGGTGCGCTGCTGATGACCACGACGCTCGCCGTCGTCGTGCAGATCTTCGACGAGACCGAACGCGTCAAGGCGATCGGCATCTGGTCGACCGTCAGCTCGCTCGGGTTCGCCGTCGGGCCGCTGGTCGGGGGAGTGATGCTCGACCACTTCTGGTGGGGCGCGATCTTCCTGATCAACATCCCGGTCGCGGTCGTCGGACTGGTCGCCGTGGCCCGGCTCGTACCGGAGTCCAGGAGCGCCGGCGGCGAGCGCCCCGACCTGCTCGGCGCCCTGCTCTCCACCATCGGCATGGCATCCGTCGTGTACGCGATCATCTCCGGCCCGGGGCACGGCTGGACGTCGGGCCAGGTGCTGCTGACCGCCTTCGTCGGGGTCGCCGTCCTCACCGGATTCGTGCTGTGGGAGCTGCACATCCCGCACCCGATGCTGGACATGCACTTCTTCCGGAACCAGAAGTTCATCGGGGCGGTCGCGGGCGCGATCCTGGTCGCCTTCGGGATGGGCGGCTCGCTCTTCCTGCTCACCCAGCAGCTCCAGTTCGTGCTCGGCTACGAGCCGTTGGAGGCCGGTCTGCGCACGGCCCCGCTGGCGCTGAGCGTCGTCGCGCTCAACCTCACCGGCCTGGGCGCCAGGCTGGTGCCCAAACTGGGTACGCCGGTCACCATCGCGTCCGGGATGGGCCTGCTGGCCGCGGGCCTGGCCGCGATCGCGCTGCTCGGCGGCGACGGCTACGGCGGCATGCTGCTCGGCCTGGTCGTGATGGGCGCGGGCATCGCGCTCGCCATGCCCGCCATGGCCAACGCGATCATGAGCGCCATTCCGCCGGAGAAGGCCGGGGTGGGCGCCGGGGTCAACGGCACGCTCGCCGAGTTCGGCAACGGCCTGGGCGTCGCCGTCCTCGGCGCGGTGCTCAACTCGCGGTTCGCGGCCCTGGTGCCGGCGGCCGTCGGGGCGGCCTCGCTGCCCGCCGCGCTCGCCTCGGCGGGCGACGCCGGTGAGCGGGCCCGGATCACGGACGCCTTCGCCTCGGGCCTGGAGACCAGCCAGCTCTTCGGAGCGGTCGCGGTGCTGGTCGGCGGCCTGCTCGCCGCCGTGCTGCTGCGCCGCGCGGAGCGGACGGAATCCGCCCGTGCGGACTCCGCCGGGACCGCGGCGGCGGCATAGCATCGGGAGGGGCGCGCCGGACCGTAACGGATCCGCTCCGTGCACGGGTCACGCGTACGCGGCCGGTCCGCCCCGCCGGCAAGACGAGGAGAGTGCGCCATGGTGTCTGCGGCCGACCGCGTGAAGAACCCCGCCAGGACCAGCGTGTGGCTGGATCAGCGGACACCGTCGCGCACCCGCAAACCGGACCAGGCGGCGGGCCTGGACCGGGAACGGATCACGGCGACCTCGGTCCGGCTGCTGGACGCCGAGGGACTCGCCAAGTTCTCCATGCGCAGGCTCGCCGCCGAACTAGATGTCACCGCGATGTCCCTGTACTGGTACGTGGACACCAAGGACGACCTGCTGGAACTGGCCCTGGACTCGGTCTACAGGGAGTTCACGCCCCCGCGGGAGGACGCGCACTGGCACGACCGGCTGCGCGGGCTGGCCACCGAGTACCGGCAACTGCTCGTCCGGCATGTCTGGGTTTCCCCGCTCGCCGGGCACTTCCTCAACATCGGGCCGCACGCGATGCTGATGTCGTACGCCGTCCAGGACGTGATCCGGGCGACCGGCCTGCCGCTGGAACACCAGACCGGCGCGCTCTCCGCGGTCTTCCAGTTCGTGTACGGATTCGGCACGGTCGAGGGCCACTTCGCGCAGCGCAGCGCCGCCGCGGGGATCAGCCAGGAGCAGTACTACCAGCAGGCGATGACCACGATCCGCGACCAGCCTCATCTCAGCGACATCATGGAGTCCTCGCAGGAAGTGATGGACGCCCGCGGCGGCGACACGGTCGAGGAGATGCGCGACCGGGACTTCACCTTCGCCCTGGACCTGCTGATCGCGGGCATCGAGGCGATGCGGGACCGCTGAGGGGCGGTGCGGGACGGCTGAGGGGTGATGCGGGACCGCTGAGGGGCGGTGCGGGACGGCCGGGGGCGGTTCGACCGGCTCCGGCGATTCGATCACCTCGGCCGAACCGTCCACCTGGACCCACGGCCCGCCCACCCGTCGCCCGGCCACCGCCCCTCAACGAAGCGCTGCGCGCCGCCCCGCTCAATCTCGCCCGACAGCACGATCACACCGACCCGCGCGTCCCGCTTCGCGTTGCGGGTCTTGGCCTGCCCGGGGTTCCACGGCCGTGTCCGTCGCGATAGTGGGTGCCATGTCCGCAGACCACGGCGACGGTCACTCACCCCGCGCGGTGAGCGCGACGGCAGGGAATCACCCCGCACGCCGGCCGGGACGGCGGACTCCCGCCCCGCACGGCGACTACGACGGCGGACTCCCGCCCCGCGCGGCGACTACGACGGCAGCGACTCGCCCCGCGCGGCGACTACGACGGCAGCGACTCGCCCTGCACGGCCTGGATGTCGAGCTCCACCCGCAGCGTCGTGCCGATCGCGGAGATGCCCGCCTGCACCACCTGGTTGTAGTTCATGGCGAAGTCCTCGCGGCGCAGCTCCGCCGAGGCGTTGAAGGCCGCACGCACCCCGCCCCACGGGTCCGGGCCCGTGCCGAGGTAGCTCAGGTCCAGGTCGACCGGGCGTTCGACACCGTGCATCGACAGCCGGCCGTGGACGGTCCAGCGGTCGGGGCCGGCGGGGGTGATCCCGATGGAGCGGTACGTGATCTCGGGGAAGCGGTCCGAGTCGAGGAAGTCGGGCGACCGCAGGTGCTTGTCGCGCATTCCGTTGCCGGTGTCGATGCTCGCCGCGCTGATGACGGCGTCGACCCGGGACCGGTGGACCTCCTCGGAGATCTCGATCCGGCCGCTGAACTCGGTGAACCGGCCGCGCACGCTGGAGATCCCCAGGTGCTGCGCGACCGCGGCCACCGAGGAGTGTGCCGGGTCCAGCGACCAGGTGCCCGGCGGCGGCAGCTCCACGCCGCCCTGGCGGGCCAGCACCACCGTGCCGGCCTCGACCCGCCCGCTCGCCGTGACGAGGGCGGTGGAGGCGGCGGGTGCGTACCCGACCGCGGTGACGATCACGGTGTACGCGCCGGCCTGCAGCGGAGCGTCGGTCCGCACCGTGCCGTCCTCGTCCGCAGTGGCCCGCAGCACCTGCGCGCCGGTCATGTCGGTGACCGTCACGACCGCGTGCTGGACCGCCCAGCCGTCCCGCGTCCGTACCTGTGCGCGAAGTCCCATCGTGTTCTTTCTCCTTGCTCAACGACTCAATGAGTCGGGCCCCGGGGCGGGGACGGCAGGCCGTCCCCTGCCTGCCGTCCCCGCCGCCGGGGCCCATTTCCACCGACCGGTACAGCGTCTCCGCTAGAAACGCCGACCCGCCAGGGGTCTGTGGTGAGAACGCCGTGCAGCAGGCTTCACGGCGTCCGCGCCGCCTGCCGCAGGATCGTTCCTACTCGCCGGGGTGGGCGAGCTCGATGTCGTGGCCGTCGGCCCCGCGACCGGAGACCGTCAGCGCGCTCGCCACCGGGGGGTAGCCGGTCGCGATGACCGAGTACTCGCCCGAGTCCAGGTCGGTGAAGGCGTACGCCCCGTCCTCCCCGGTCGTCGAGGTGGCGACCACATTGCCCGCCGCGTCGACCAGCGTGACCCGGGCGTCCGGCAGCGGCCGCCGTGCGGAACCGGCCCGCACGACACCCTGCACCAGCGCACCGGACTGCAGCGCGGCCTCGATCCGGGTGACGCCCTGGCCGCCGATCTCCACCGGCAGCGCCAGCGGACGGAAGCCGGCGGCGTTCACCGCGACGGTCACCGAACCGGGGACCAGCTCGCCGAAGGTGAACTCGCCGGTCTCGCCGGACTTGCCGGTGGCCAGCACGTCGCCGCGCACATCGGTCACGATGACCATGGCGTCCTCCACCGGGGAGGAGGTCTCCGCGGCCCGTACGACACCGGCCAGTCCGCTCGTACCGGAGAGCAGGATGTCGTACGCGAGTGGCTCGGCACCGACGACCACCGTGGACGCCTGCGGCTGGAAGCCGTCGGCGGACGCGATCAGGACGTAGCTGCCGGAGCCCGGAGCGTCCAGGGCGTAGCTGCCGTCGGCCTGGGCGACGGAGCGCCCCAGCTGCCGGCCGGCCAGCGAGATCAGCGTGACGGCGGCCCGTGCGACGGGCGCGCCCTCGGCACCGCGCACCACACCGTGCACGGACGTGCCGTGCAGGGTGGCGGGGGCCTCCGGGACGTCGGCCGAGGTGGCCGTCGGCGTGGCCGTGACCGGGGCCGCTGCCGCGGGGACCGGTGCGTCGGCGATGGCGGCCGGAGCCTCGGCCGCTTCCACGGCCGGGGTCTCGGACGTGGCCGGGGCCTCGCTCGAAGCGCTGGTCTTCAGGGCGACCTCCTTGATGAAGATCGTGACCACGAAGGCGATCAGCGCGGCCGGAGCGGCGTACAGGAAGACATCGCCGACACCGTGCCCGTAGGCGCTCTCCACGACCGTACGGAACGGCTCGGGCAGCTTGTCCAGGTCGGGGATGCCCCCGCCGCCGGTACCGCCGTGGCCCATGGCAGCACCCTTGGGACCGAGGTCCGCGAGGCCGTCCTTGACGTAGTGGGTGACGCGGTTCGCCATGACGGCGCCCAGCGCCGAGACGCCGATCGCACCACCGAGGGAACGGAAGAAGGTGACGACGGAGCTGGCCGAGCCGAGGTCGGACGGAGCGACCTGGTTCTGCGTGGCGAGCACCAGGTTCTGCATCATCATGCCGATGCCGAGACCCATGACGGCCATGTAGACCGCGATGTGCCAGTACGTCGTGTCGTACCGGATGGTGCCGAGCAGCCCGAGACCGGCGGTGACCAGGAAGCCACCGCTGACCAGCCAGGCCTTCCAGCGGCCGGTCTTGGTGATGACCTGGCCGGAGACCGTCGAGGAGATGAACAGACCCGCGATCATCGGGATCGTCATGACGCCCGACATCGTCGGCGACTTGCCGCGCGCCAGCTGGAAGTACTGGCTGAAGAAGACGGTGCCCGCGAACATCGCGATACCGACGAACAGCGAGGCCAGCGAGGCCAGCGTGATGGTGCGGTTGCGGAAGAGGCGCAGCGGGATGATCGGCTCGGTGGCCTTGGACTCGACGGCTATGAAGATCCCGGCGAGCACGAGGGAACCGATGACCATCGCGGCGGTCTGCCAGGACAGCCAGTCGTACTTGTCGCCCGCGAAGGTCACCCAGACGAGCAGCAGCGACACGGCGGCGCTGATGAAGAACGCGCCCCACCAGTCGACCTTCACCTCACGCTTCACGACCGGGAGCTTCAGCGTCTTCTGGAGCACGACCAGCGCGATGACGGCGAACGGCACACCGACGTAGAAGCACCAGCGCCAGCCCATCCAGCTGGTGTCGGTGATGACACCGCCGAGCAGCGGGCCACCGACGGTGGCGACGGCGAACACCGCACCGATGTATCCGCTGTAGCGACCGCGCTCACGCGGGGCGATCATCGCCGCCATGACGATCTGCGCCAGGGCGGAGAGACCGCCGACGCCGATGCCCTGGACGACACGGCAGGCGATCAGCATGCCGCTGCTGGTCGACATACCGGCGACGACCGAGCCGGCGACGTAGATGACGAGGGCTATCTGGACCAGCAGCTTCTTGCTGAACAGGTCGGAGAGCTTGCCCCACAGGGGGGTGGTGGCGGTCATCGCCAGCAGCGAGGCCGTGACGACCCAGGTGTAGGCACTCTGGCCGCCGCCGAGGTCGGAGATGATCTCGGGCAGTGCGTTCGAGACGACGGTCGACGACAGGATGGCGACGAACATGCCGAGCATGAGCCCGGCCAGCGCCTCCATGATCTGCCGGTGTGTCATCGGCGCGCCGGACGCGGGATCCGGGGATCCCCCGTGCTTGGCGTGGCCGCCCCGCACACCGGCTGGTGTGGTCGTAGCCATTTAAGTCCTTGTCTTTGCTTCTGTTACACGGGTGTACGGGTGTGCGAGCCGTTGTCGCTGTCGGCATGCCGGGAGCGGCAGTCGCCGCTGTGCTTTCCGGGGCCGCACCCGCTGGGCCCGCGACAGGCGAAACTGTCGCGCAGCCGGGCCAACAGCGTGTTGAGCTGTCCGACCTCGTCGTCAGACCAGTCGGAGAGGTTGTGGGCGAACATCTCGGTGGTCCGCCGGTTCAGATCGCGGAGCACGTCGTGTCCGTCGGGGGTCAGCCGCAGGATGCGGGACCGCTTGTCCGCCGGATCAGGGGACCGCTCGATCCAGCCACGCTCGGCCACATGGGCGACATGACGGCTGGTCACCGACATGTCGACGTCCAGCAGCTCGGCCAGTCGGCTGATCCGCATCTCGCCGTGCTGCCTGAGAAGAGCCAGCACGGCGGCGGAACCGCCCGGACATTCGGCGGGCAGGATGCGGGCGAGACCTCTCTTGACGGCCCCTACGGCACTCAGTTGCCGGGCCAGTTCTTCGTACTGACTCCGTGCGGCCACGGGACCCCCAGACATCTCACCGGTTCATCTTGTTGCTTAGGGCAACCATAGAAGCCGTTGGTTGCTGCAGGCAAACGAAAGGGGGCTTGCAGAAGTAAAGGAAAGCAAAAGGCTGCGTACGGCTCCGGTCAAAGGTCCAGCGTGTGGCGTGCGGATGATGCGGGATGTGTCTCGCGCCACAGCCGGGGCGGATGGGGAGCAGTCCGGGGCGGCTCCGGCAGCGTGAGGAAACGGGCACGCCGAGTGCCCGGAGCGGGGTGTCGAACGCACCGGGGCGGGGGCGGGTGAGTCCTGGGGTGGGAGTGGGCGAGTGCCTGGGGTGGGGGTGGGCGAGTGCCTGGAGTGGGGGCGGCGAGTGTCCGGAGTGGGGTGGTGAGTGTCCGGAGCGCCGTCGGCAGATCCAGCCCGGGAGCTGGTCGACATGCCAAGTCCCGTTCGTGTGACCGGAGTTGTTGAAGGGCCCCGCGTTGCACCCCGCAAGTTCCCTGTACAGGCCCCCGGATGCGCACCCACGTACGCGCCTGACATGCATCCACGTACGCCCCACACACGCACCCACGCACGCACCCACGCACGCACCCACACGCGCACCGGGCACGTACCCGGGCGCCCCCGGAATCCGCCTCCCTGGCAGCCCGCCGACCCCACCCCACCGCAGTCCCCGACCACTTCCTCACCATTCCCGCGCCCCCGGCCTCGGCCCTTCGTCGACCCGGGGGTTGGGCCGCAACGCCGAGTTCGCTAGGGTCCTGGCACATGGCACACAACCCCCACGCCCCGCAGGGCCCCGAGGGCAACCACGACCCGGCCGGCAGCACCCAGATGTTCCGCGCCTTCGTCGACGAGGGCGAGCCGCAGCGTCGGCAGCAGCCGGCCGCCACCTCGTCCGGACCGCGCGTCGGGGTGATCGCCGCCGTCGTCGTGGTGATCGTCGCCCTCGGCGCGGTCGCCTGGCTCGCCCTGCGCTAGGGGCTGTCCCGCCAGGAATTGCGGGACAGCCCTTAGGGGCCTCCCGAACCTGTCCGGGGCCTGTCCGGCACCGCACGCTTCCACCCGTCACTACTTCAATACGGCGGTGACGTCCCGGGTCTCGACATGCATGCCCAGGGGCACCCGCCAGGCGTCCACACAGACGGTGTACGTCTCCGTCCGCGCCGCTCCCGCGCCGATCGGCGCGGGCAGCGGCCCGGTCGACTCGACGGTCGCCCAGTCGACCCCCAGCGCACCGATGACGTGCGTGGCGAAGGTGACAGTCCCCGACCGCACCGGCGATCCCCCGGTGTTCCGGAACTTCACGGTCACCTTCTCGCACCAGCGCTTGTCGGCCGCGGCCCGCACCGGTTCGCCCACCGCCAGGACGGCGGGCCCGGTGGTTGGCCCGGATCCGGGCGCGGACGGAGTCGAAGGCGCCGAGGGTTCGGACGACCCCCCTCCGGACCCCGTACCGTTCCCGTTCCCGTTTCCGCTGCCGCCGGTACCGTGCGCTCCCGACGATCCGGACGGTCGTCCCGGTCCGGGTGACCGGGGCGCTCCACCGGTCGCGGCGTTCCCGTCCCCGTGAGGCCCGCCGGCGCGGGCCGAGGCCCCCGGTGAGGCTCCATGGTCGCCGGAGCGGCCATCACCGCCACCACCGTCGCCGCTCCCGCCACCGCTGCCGTCGCCCACGCCGCCCCGGTCCAGCGGGACCAGCGTCACCTTCCCCGATGGCGGGACCGCCCCCGTCGGCGTTCTCCCGGAATCCGTTCCCGCCGCGCCGAGCGCCACGTAGCCCTCGTCCGTCGTGCCTCCGCCGCAGGCGGCCAGCACGCCACCCAGACACAGCGCGGCCGCCGAGGCGGCGATCACGGTGCCCCGGCGGCCGTTCGAACCGAGCATCTGACGTCGCATCGCGCCAGTGTGGCTGACGGTCCGTCAAATCGGAACCCTTGTGCTCCGGTACGGGAGTCCACGGTGGTCAGTCGGCGATGAGCCCTTCCCTGAGCTGCGCGAGCGTACGGGTCAGCAGGCGCGAGACGTGCATCTGCGAGATGCCGACCTCCTCGCCGATCTGCGACTGGGTCATGTTGGCGAAGAACCGCAGCATGATGATCTGGCGCTCGCGCGGCGGGAGCTTGGCCAGCAGCGGCTTGAGCGATTCGCGGTACTCGACGCCTTCCAGGGCCGAGTCCTCGTAGCCGAGCCGGTCCACGAGGGAGCCCTCGCCGCCGTCGTCCTCGGGCGAGGGCGAGTCCAGCGAGGAGGCGGTGTACGCGTTGCCGACGGCCAGACCGTCGACCACGTCCTCCTCGGAGACCCCGAGCGCCTTGGCCAGCTCGGGCACGGTCGGCGAGCGGTCGAGCTTCTGCGCGAGCTCGTCGCTGGTCTTGGTCAGCGCGAGCCGCAGCTCCTGGAGCCGGCGCGGGACGCGCACCGACCACGAGGTGTCGCGGAAGAAGCGCTTGATCTCCCCGACGACGGTCGGCATCGCGAAGGTCGGGAACTCGACGCCCCGCTCGCAGTCGAACCGGTCGATCGCCTTGATCAGGCCGATCGTGCCGACCTGGACGATGTCCTCCATCGGCTCGTTGCGGCTGCGGAACCGCGCCGCGGCGTAACGCACCAGCGGGAGGTTGAGCTCGATGAGTGTGTCCCGTACGTAGGCGCGCTCCGGGCTGTCCGTTCCATCGGGGCCGGGTGCCGGCCCCAGCGCGGCGAGGCGCAGGAACAGGGAGCGGGACAGAGTGCGGGTGTCGATGGCTTCCGACGAGCTGGTGAGCACAACGGGTGCGGGTTCGCTCTTCGTGAGCGTGAGCACCTTCGAGCTGCCCTGTTCTGCGGACATGCCACCCCCTTGAGGTCGCGGACGGTCGCGTTGAGCCGCGACCATCGGAGGAACGCAGCCTCCACCTGAATACCGGAGGCGAGGCCACGGCAAACGCGGTTCCCGCAGAATGTCACATGTCGGCAACACGCTGTAGTGACATGTCGACAAGTCTTTGTGGCGTCTGTGCAGTTAGCAGGGGGTGTGGGCCATTTGGGCGGCTGGAAACGGGACTTCCGACGATCTACCCGATCCGGTTAGGCCTCGATCCTGTTTGCGGATCGCAGTCGGGCGAAGCTGCGGGCCAGCAGTCTTGACACATGCATCTGGGAGACACCCAGCTCGGCACTGATCTGGGACTGCGTCAGATTGCTGTAGTAGCGCAGCAGGAGGATGCGCTGTTCACGCTCGGGCAGTTGTACGAGCAGATGCCGGACGAGGTCACGGTGCTCGACCCCGGCGAGGGCCGGGTCCTCGTAGCCGAGCCGGTCCAGCAGTCCGGGCAGCCCGTCGCCCTCCTGGGCGGCCTCCAGTGAGGTCGCGTGGTAGGAGCGCCCGGCCTCGATGCAGGCGAGCACCTCGTCCTCGGAGATCCTCAGGCGCTCGGCGATCTCCGCGGTGGTGGGTGAGCGGCCGTGAGCGGTCGTCAGGTCCTCGGTGGCGCCGGTGACCTGGACCCACAGCTCGTGCAGACGCCGGGGGACGTGGACGGTCCGTACGTTGTCCCGGAAGTACCGCTTGATCTCCCCGACGACGGTGGGCATCGCGAAGGTCGGGAACTGGACGCCGCGTTCGGGGTCGAACCGGTCGATGGCGTTGATCAGGCCGATCGTGCCGACCTGGACGACGTCCTCCATCGGCTCGTTGCGGCTGCGGAACCGCGCCGCGGCGTAACGCACCAGCGGAAGGTTCGCCTCGATGAGGGCCGCCCGGACCCGGCCGTGCTCGGGGGTCCCCGCCTCCAGGTTCTTGAGCTGGCCGAAGAGCACCTGGGTGAGCGCCCGGGTGTCCGCGCCCCGGGTTCTGGCGGGTGTCGTCGTACTGTCGGGCGCCTCGGTCTGGACGGACTGGGGAGGCACTTGAGGCGCTGTACTGGCCGGCACGATGAGGCCACCCCTTTGCGGTCAACTTCGGTCAACTCATCCGTCAAAAGCGGTCATAGCATCACAAGACATGTCCACTGTGTGCAAGCACCGTATAGCGTCGTGTTGGGTTCAACTTGGTTTAAACACCAAAAAAGCCCCTCACCGCATTGGTGAGGGGCCAGGTGGCCGTCCGGATCGAACCTGATTTCGGATCAACCGGATTAATCAGACCAACCGGATCAGAACGGATAGTCTGCGATCACCCAGGTGGCGAACTCACGCCACTGCCCGGCGGCGGCCTGGTGCGCGGGGTGCTCGATGTACCGCTTCAGGGCGTCCTGGTCGGCGACCGCGGAGTTGATGGCGAAGTCGTACGCGATCGGCCGGTCGGTGATGTTCCAGGCGCACTCCCAGAACGCGAGCTCGGGAATCTGCCCCTCCAGCTCCCGGAAGGCCTCCGCCCCGGCGACGACCCGCGGGTCGTCCCGCTCGACGCCGTCGTTCAGCTTGAACAGGACCAGATGGCGGATCACGGTGTACTCCTACTTCACGAGCTCGGACATGAAGTCTCCGACGCCCTGTGCGGCACTCGAAACGCCCTCGAACCCTACCTGGACGAGGTCCGCGGCCCGCTCCGGGGAGGTGATGATCGTGTACGCCACGAAGACGAATATCACGTAGAGAACTATCTTCTTCGCTTGTACCACAGCCCCCGCCTCCCCTTCGATCCTCTATTTCGATCTCCTGTGCAGTCGGGCGATTCTATCCGCACGCATGGCCGCATCCCCCGAAGGATCCCGACTACTCACGCGCCTTTTAAGGACCAAGGACCCGACGATCGAGGTCCTTTGCCGACCCGCACGGCCCCTGCGAGGGAGCAGCATGGAGGCGAGCCCGGCGGACGAGGCAGGAATCCGAAGGGCTCGGAACGGGCCCCCACTGTGGGGTCCTCGCCGCGGGCCACCCCCCTGACCGCGACGAGGACCGGCGGGCCCTGTTCTCACCGGGGGAAGCGGCTTGTCCCCCCGATGCCGCTTCCCCCGACCTGAACACGAATGCTCTGTGGCCCCGGACGACGCCCGCCGCGCCGGGGCCACCGCCGTGTGCCGGGTTTTCCGGGCCACTTCGCGCGACAGCCCCGCATGCGCGGGGACCACACAAGGACGGCGTGGTGGGCGTGGCCGGCGGAGGGAGCAACCCCGCATGCGCGGGGACCACCCGATCCCGCTGGGCATGTACGCGGACGGCGAGGGACCAACCCCGCATACGCGGGGACCACGAACTCAAGACGTACTCCCAGCTCGCAGGCGAGGGACCAACCCCGCATACGCGGGGACCACAGCCGTGCGCACCGTATGTCCCCAGGAACACAGGGACCAACCCCGCATGCGCGGGGACCACAGTTCCTGACCTGCTGGTTTATGGCGGGGGGAGCCTGTTTTTACTTACTTCTTGAGATTCGGACATTTCGCCACACGCTCGACTCGACCAGTTGTGCTTAAGTCCCGCGCGGGGATCAAAAGCCGGCGTCGGCTCCGGCGTGGCGGGCCCAATGATGCGCGAACGCCCTCCCGCCCTGCGTTTCCGCAGTTCAGGAGGGCGTCGATGGCGGTAGCGGAGGGATTTGAACCCTCGGTGAGTTTCCCCACACTCGCTTTCGAGGCGAGCTCCTTCGGCCGCTCGGACACGCTACCGAGAGAGAGCTTAGACCATCCCCCGCCGTGTACAGAAATCGGTTCTCAGGAGGTGCGGAACGAGGTGCGGAAGAAGGATGTCAGGAGGCTTGCGCACTCCTCCTCCAGGACGCCCTGGATGACCTCGGGGCGGTGGTTGAGGCGGCGGTCGCGTACGACGTCCCAGAGGGAGCCCGCCGCGCCGGCCTTCTCGTCGCGGGCGCCGTAGACCACCCGGTCCACGCGGGACTGGACCAGGGCGCCCGCGCACATGGTGCAGGGCTCCAGGGTGACCACCAGGGTGCAGCCGGTCAGCCGCCACCGGCCGAGTGCCGCCGCGGCCCTGCGGACGGCCAGGACCTCCGCGTGCGCGGTCGGGTCGTTGGTCGCCTCGCGTTCGTTGTGGCCCGTGGCGAGCAGGGCGCCGTCCGGGCCGAGTACGACGGCGCCGACCGGCACATCGCCGGCCCGCGCCGCCAGATCGGCCTCGGCCAGGGCACGGCGCATGTGCGCCCGCCACGGGTCTCTCACGGGGTCGTGCGGTGGTTCGCTCACCCGCGGACCCTAGCGGACGGTCTCCAGGACCTCGGCCGCGCCGAGCGCGTCCGCGATCTCCACCAGTGCGTCCGTGCGCAGCATCAGCAGCTCGGCCTCGGGGAGCCCGAGATCGGCCAGGACCCGGGTGTCGCCGAGCGGGCCCGCCGGTACGGCGTCGGCGTCGAAGCCGTCGTCATCGTTGTCGTCGGTGTCTGTGTCGGTGGTGTCGTTGTCGGGGGTGGTGTCCGGGTCGCCGTCCTCCGTGCCGTCGAGGCCGACGAGCTCTTCGAGGGCGGCGATCGTGTCCTCGGCCCCGGGTTCGCGGCCGAGCAGTTCGTCGGTGAGCAGGATCTCTCCGTACGAGGAACGGGCGGCGGCGGTGGCGTCCGAGACGAAGATTCGGGGGTCGTCCTCACCGTCCACCCGGACGACGCCGAACCAGGCGTCCTCCTGTTCGATGAAGACGAGCACCGTGTCCTCGTCCACCGAGGCTTCACGGGCCAGATCTGTCAGGTCGGACAGGGTCTCCACATCGTCGAGCTCCGTGTCGCTCGCTTCCCACCCGTCTTCGGTGCGCGCGAGCAGTGCGGCGAAGTACACCGTGACTCTCCCACTGGTCATAGGGGTGTTGGTCCGGCGGGAGGTCAGTCGGTGGTCCGGCTGTCCTGGGTCCCGCCCATCGGAATCGTGGCAGAAACGAGGGCTTTGCGAGAGGAGTTCGGCCGTTGAGTCGGCCATCAGTTCTGCCGGACGCCGCCACCAGGGGGATGCCGGGCACCGATATCGGGGACGCCGGGCAGCCGCCGGCTACCAGCGGAAGGTGCGCATGCGCATGGCCTGACGCATCCGGGCCGCCCTGGCGCGGCGCGGCTGCACCCGGTCGCGGAGGGCCTTCGCCTCGTGGAGCTCGCGCAGGAACTGGGCGCGCCGCCTGCGGCGTGCCGCGTCGGTCTCCTCCGGGTCCTGCTGGGCCCGGGCGTCCGCCGGGACCGGCGCGTCCGGCTGGTCCCGCTTCCGTTTTTCCCCGTCCGGCATCGGCTCATCACCCCAAGGCTGGGTCGGCATGCCCCCACCTTCCCCCCGAACATGCGGTTGATGCCAGCGCACGGGTGCGGGAGGCACGGTTACTGTTGAACCCATGCGGATCCACGTCGTCGACCACCCACTGGTCGCGCACAAACTCACCACCCTGCGCGACAGGCGCACCGACTCCCCGACCTTCCGGCGGCTCGCCGACGAGCTGGTCACCCTGCTCGCGTACGAGGCCACCCGGGATGTGCGCACCGAGCAGGTCGACATCGAGACCCCGGTCACGCCCACGACCGGGGTGAAGCTGTCGCACCCGCGGCCGCTGGTCGTGCCGATCCTGCGGGCCGGTCTCGGCATGCTCGACGGCATGGTGCGGCTGCTGCCGACCGCCGAGGTGGGCTTCCTGGGCATGATCCGCAACGAGGAGACGCTCCAGGCGGAGACGTACGCGACGCGGATGCCGGAGGACCTCTCGGGTCGCCAGGTGTACGTCCTTGACCCGATGCTGGCCACCGGCGGCACGCTGGTCGCGGCCATCCAGGAGCTGATCAAGCGCGGCGCGGACGACGTCACCGCGGTCGTGCTGCTCGCGGCGCCCGAGGGCGTCGAGGTGATGGAGCGCGAGCTGGCCGGTACGCCGGTCACCGTGGTCACCGCCTCGGTCGACGAGCGGCTCAACGAGAACGGCTACATCGTTCCGGGCCTCGGCGACGCGGGCGACCGGATGTACGGCACCGTCGACTAGTCGACCAGCAGGACTGTCCGGCCGGTCGAGGCCGGACCGGTACTACCAGTGCCCCGGTCGGGATTCCGTTTCCCGGCCGGGGCACTGTGCGATCGGTCTCCGGATCCGGTGGAGGGTGGCCGGGGCACGAGCCAGCGGTACGGGTCCGGGACGGGGGGCGAGGTGCACGTTCTGGGTGCCCTGCGGTGACCTCGTGCACCACACGTGCCCCAACTGCGGCGGCGAACCCGTGGCGTGCCCTCTCCGTCGGCCCCAGGGTCTTGGGCCCCCCGCACCTTCACCCGGACGAGGGGTGCCCGGAGTCGTCAGCAGGACGGTGCGGGAGCCGGCTTCGTCAGGGCGGCGAGGGCGGCGGCCGCGGACTGAGGCGTGCTGAACGTCTTGAACTTCGTACCGAGAATCAGATCGACGTCCGCCGTCCTGCGGGCGTCGGTCTTCGGTGTGGCGCCCGCCAACTGCGTGCCGAGGACCGGCAACGAGCCGTTCGTGGCAGACGGGGCGCCCAGCAGCACCCCGGGGCCGGGGACCTTCTTGTCGTACGCGGCCGGGGCGTTTCCCACCTTGCCGATGGCGAAGCCGCGCTTCTTCAGCTCGTCGGCCGCCTTCTTGGCGAGGCCGCTGCGCGGTGTCGCGTTGTAGACGTTGACGGTGATCTTCGCGGGCTTCGGCAGCACCTTCGCGGGCGCGGACGGCCTGGAGGTGGGGCAGTCCGTCTTGTGGTCCGCGGCGCTGGCCTCCCGGTCGCCGCCGGTGAAGACGTCGATGAGCTGCATCGTGCCCCATCCGGCCAGCCCTAGGGCGGCCACGGAGGCGGTGGCAGCGAGGATCAGTTTGCCGCGACGCCGGGGGCGGCGCATCCGGGGGTACTTGTCGCCCGTGATGCGGTACTTTCCGCCCATGCCGGGGGGAGTGAGCATGCTCATGGGCGCAGCGTAGTGCGGCCCGGTGATGATGCCTACTAAATGATCAATGGATCGCACCCGTCCGAGTGCGAAAGCACCCGAACGAACCCCGGTGCGGCCCGAAGGCCGCGCAAGGTCTCGTCGGTACCGGCAGAGTTGCCGGTGTTCCCGGTACTGCCGGTGCTGCCGGCAGTACCCGGCCCGTACCCGTGCCCGGTACTGCCGGTGCTGCCGGCAGTACCCGGCCCGTACCCGTGCCCGGTCCGTGGACGGGCCCGCTTCGGTCAGCCGAGTTCGAGCACGCGGGCGTGGAGAACCTGGCGCTGCTGAAGCGCGGCACGGACCGCTCGGTGCAGTCCGTCCTCCAGGTAGAGGTCGCCCTGCCACTTCACGACGTGCGCGAACAGGTCGCCGTAGAACGTCGAATCCTCGGCGAGGAGGGTTTCGAGATCCAGGTTGCCCTTGGTGGTCACCAGCTGATCGAGGCGGACCGGGCGCGGCGCGACATCCGCCCACTGCCGGGTGCTTTCCCGGCCGTGGTCGGGATAAGGCCGCCCATTTCCGATGCGCTTGAAGATCACACGGAAAGCCTACCGGGCAAGAGCCTCCGGGCGCAGCCACGGGTCCGTACTGCGATGCTGACAAGAACGCCACAAAAGCAGGCATTCCGGAATGGGGTCCCGATGGGCGACAGCGAGAGTACGGCCGAAAATGCCGGTGTGCTGCCGGAACCCGCGCGGGAGATCGCCGCCGGCTACGCCGTTTCCGGTGCCGCCCTCGATCTGGGCGCGCTGCTCTGGGACGGCGCCTGCCTGCCGGACGCGCAGATCCGCATTCCGCTGGCGATGCTCAACCGGCACGGACTCGTCGCGGGCGCCACCGGAACCGGGAAGACGAAGACCCTCCAGCTGATCGCCGAGCAGCTCTCCCAGGGCGGTGTTCCCGTCTTTCTCGCTGACATCAAGGGCGACGTCTCGGGCATCGCCGCCCCCGGCACACCGGGCGAGCGGGTCGCCGAACGGGCCGGGCAGGTGGGGCAGGAGTGGCGGGCCGAGTGCTTCCCGTGCGAGTTCTACGCGCTCGGCGGCATCGGCCCCGGCATCCCGCTGCGCGCGACGGTCACCAGCTTCGGCCCCGTGCTCCTGTCCAAGGTGCTGGAGCTCAACCAGACGCAGGAACAGTCGCTCGGCCTGATCTTCCATTACGCCGACTCCAAGGGCCTGGAGTTGGTGGATCTCAAGGATCTGCGGGCCGTGGTCGCGTTCCTCGTATCGGACACCGGAAAGGCCGAGCTCAAGGGGATCGGCGGTCTCTCCACGGCCACCGCGGGGGTGATCCTGCGGTCGCTCACCGCCTTCGAGCAGCAGGGCGCGGGCGACTTCTTCGGAGAACCGGAGTTCGACACGGCCGAGCTGCTGCGGCAGGCGCCGGACGGGCGCGGGCTCGTATCCGTACTGGAACTGGCGGCGGTGCAGGACGAGCCCCAGCTCTTCTCCACCTTCCTGATGTGGCTGCTCGCCGACCTCTTCCACGACCTGCCGGAGGTCGGCGACCTCGACCGGCCGAAGCTCGTCTTCTTCTTCGACGAGGCGCACCTGCTCTTCGACGGGGCCTCGAAGGCTTTCCTGGAATCGATCACCCGGACCGTGCGGCTGATCCGTTCCAAGGGCATCGGCATCTTCTTTGTCACGCAGACGCCCCGCGACGTGCCGGCGGAGGTGCTGGCGCAGCTCGGGAACCGGGTTCAGCACGCGTTGCGCGCTTTTACCCCGGACGATGCGAAGGCGTTGCGGTCGACGGTGAAGACATTCCCCAATTCGCCGTACGACCTGGAGGAGCTGTTGACGCGGCTGGGCATCGGCGAGGCCGTGATCACGGTGCTGAGCGAGAACGGTGCGCCGACACCGGTCGCCGCGACCCGGCTGCGGGCGCCGAGGTCGCTGATGGGGCCGTGTCCGGCGGCGGAACTCGACGCGGCCGTGAAGGGATCCGCGCTGTACGGGAGGTATGCGCAGGCGGTGGACCGGGAGTCGGCGTACGAGAAGCTGAGCGCCGGTCAGGAGGCGGAGCGGCGGGCAGCTGAGGCAGCCGAGGCGGAGGCGGCGGCCACGGCGGAGACGGCGGCCAAGGCCGTGAAAGCCGCGAAAGCTGCCAAAGCCGCGAAGGCTGCGGAGGCCGCGGACCGGGCGGCGGTGGAGGAGGCGGTTCGCGGGGAGCGGGAGCGGGAGCGAGGGCACGGGCCCGGCGGTGGAGGTGGGAAGGCGGCCGAGGAGGACGCCTCGCTGGTCGAGCAGGTGGTGCGGAGTGGGATGTTCCGGTCGCTGGCCCGGTCCGTCGGTACGCAGCTGGGCCGGGAGATCTCGCGTTCGCTCTTCGGTACGGCCCGCCGCAGGCGATAGGGGCGGGGGCGGAAGGGCGGACGGTAGGGCGGACGGGGCCGGGGTTACTTTTCGGCGGCGCGTTTGGCTGCTTTGGCCGCCTGCTTCGCGTGCTGCTTGAACGCGCGGACCTCGGCGAGTGATTCCGGGCCGGTGATGTCGGCGACCGACCGGTGCGAGCCGGCCTCCCCGTACGGACCCGCGGCCTCTCGCCAGCCCTTCGGCCGTACTCCGAACTGCTTGCCCAGCAGCGCCAGGAAGATCTGTGCCTTCTGGGTACCGAACCCGGGCAGCGCGTTCAGCCGTTCCCGCAGTTCGGAGCCATCGGGCACGTCGGCCCATACCGCGCTCGCGTCGCCGTCGTACTCCGCGACCAGGTACTGGCACAGCTGCTGGACCCGCTTGGCCATGGAGCCGGGGTAGCGGTGCAGGGCGGGCTTCGTGGTGAAGAGCTCGGCGAACGCCTCCGGGTCGTAGGCGGCGATCTCATGAGCGTCCAGATCGTCCCCGCCCATCCGCTGCGCCAGCGAGTACGGGCCGGAGAAGGCCCATTCCATCGGCACCTGCTGATCCAGCAGCATGCCCACCAGAGCGGCGAGCGGGCTGCGCGCGAGGAGCTCGTCCGCCTCCGGCTCCTGGGCGATCCGCAGGGTGATGCGCTGGTCCTTGTCGCTCTTGGTCATGCCATCGATCATCCCGACGGCGGTGGGGCGTGGCCACTCCACTGCCCGCCGGTGCAGCCGTTTGCCGTACGGACGGGGCGGGTGCCCGAAGGGGCAGCAGCGGCTGCCCCCGGCCGGCGGGGTCCGGGCTGGACGGGGCAGTGAGGCGTCGTGAAGGTGGAGTGGTGAGGTCATCACGGCGCGCCTTCGACCGGGGCGCGGGCAGGGGAGATGCGGTCAGGGGAGATGACGATGCGCGCATCGGAATGGGACCAGGAACACGACCACGACCACGATCATGAGCGGGACCATGGGCACCGGCATGAGCACGACGAGCCGGTGCACGTGTCGCGGGCGTCCGGAGGACGGGAGCCGGCGGACACCTCGCACCTCTACCGTGCGGCGGCCGCCGGGCGGCCCGATGTGGTCGGGGCCGGGGGCATGAGCGTGCTCCAACGGACGGTCGGGAACAGCGCCGTGGGGTCGATGCTCCAGCGCAAGGAGGAGGAAGAGCGCTCCCCCGTGCACGACGTGGTCTCGTCGGGCGGCGGGAAACCGCTGGACACCGACACCCGCGCCGACCTGGAGGGGCGGATGGGGGCGGACTTCTCCGACGTACGCATCCACACGGACTCCGCCGCCCACGAGTCCGCGAAGGGCGTGGGGGCGCACGCGTACACCGTCGGCAACAACGTGGTCTTCCAGCGGGACGCCTACGACCCGTCCTCTCCGCAGGGCCGCACCACGCTGGCCCATGAGCTGACCCATGTGATCCAGCAGCGCAACGGCCCGGTGGAGGGCACGGAGGCGGCGGGCGGGATCCGGGTGAGCGATCCGTCCGACCGGTTCGAGCGGGAGGCCGTCGCGAACGCCGACCGGGTGCTGTCGGATCCGGCTCCGGCGTCGGCCCCCGTTTCGGATCAGGCCCCCGCCCCGGCTTCGGCGGCGTCCGTGCAGCGGGCCGCGACGGAGGACGAGGACGAGCAACCCGCCGACGTGCAGGGCTCGTTCGTGCAGCGCGCGAAGGAAGGGGCCGAGGAGGAGGAAGAGGCTCCGCCGGAGTGAGGGACGGGGCGGGCCCCGACGCTGTTCCAGGGACGGGGCGGGCCCCGACGGTGTTCCTGGTCGGGCGGGGCTCCACCGGGAACACCGTCCCGCACGGCCCCGCCCCACCGCGTCAGTCCGCCGAGTCCGTCTTCATCGTGCCGCCCAGGAACAGCGACTCCGAGCAGCGCGAAGGCGTCGGCGCGTTCACCGGCTTGCCGACCTTCCGGCAGTCCACCGTCAGCGTGACCTGGCCGCCGCCGAGCACCAGGATCGGCGTGACGAAGTGGTAGTCGGAGTCGCGGAAGTTCTCCAGCGCCAGCCGGAGCACGGGCGCGTCCCGCCCCGAGGAGACCACGAGCGTTCCCGCGTCGCCCTGCGGGTTCTGGACCACGATGTCGGTCAGCTGGAACGTGTGACCGCCGGGCACCTGCAGGGCCGTCTCGGTGTTCGACCCGCCGCCCACCGAGTCCCTGACCTGCACCTGTGCACTGGTCGGCGCCGCGGCCGAGGCACCGGAGTCAGCGCCGGCGCTCGGTGAGGGGCTGGGCTTCGGCGAGCCCCCGTTCGCCCCGGAGGAGTCACCGCCGCCGGAGGCGCCAGCCGAGGTGCCGGCCGAGGACCCCTTCTCGGGCGCCTTGCTCTTGTCGGCCGCGGCGGCGGACCGTACCGCGTCCGGGGTGATCGCCTCCCGGGCCGCAGACTTCACGGCCGGGCGCAGCAGCGCGTACCAGAGTCCCACCAGCGCGATCAGCAGCACGGCCGCGGTGATCAGCGCGCGGGGCAGCCAGCGCGGCAGGATCGGTTCCTGCTGGTACGTGCCGTCCACGACCACCGGTGCGATCGGGGCCTGGCCCTCGGCCACGTCCGGGGTGGCGGCCAGCTGGAAGGGGTGCGTGACCGGGATGCCGCGCCACACGCGCTTGGCAGGCCGGATGCGCACCTTCCCGAAATCCGCCCGGCCGGGCGCGATCAACAGTGTGTCCTCGGCGAACGAGACCCGTGCCCGCTCCGTGCCCGACTGGGCCCCCAGCCGTACGGTGACCGGCGCGTTGCCCCGGTTGTCGACGGCGAGCTGGTGCTTGCCGCGCCAGGCCCCGTGCGAGCTGCGCGGCACCAGTTCGGCGGTCGTCTCGGTGAAGGGGAGTACGGTCACCCGCCCTTCGGGCACCACCGTGTCGCCCTGTTCGCTGGTCGGCACCACGCGTATCCCGAAGGGTGTGTCCCCCGCGAGTACGGTCGAGTCCCGGGGCGGACGCAGTACGAGGGAGACCGTCTGAGAGTCGCCCGGATACAGGGAGAGAGCCGCCGGCTCGACCGTCGACCAGGCGGCACAGGCGCCGACCACCTCGAAGCGGTACTCCTCGACGGTGCTGCCGGAGTTGAGGATCCGCAGAGGGAGGGCCGTCTCCTCGCCCGGTGCGGCAGTGACGGACGAATCGTCGAGGCTTGCCGTGAGACTCATAGGCGGCACCGTAGGTTCGCCGTTGAACGCCGACATCGGCCGTGGAGGAACACTTCCGGGCAGATTCTGTGCCCGGATCGGCCTTTTTGTTTCCCTGTAGGGATACGCGGGCATCTTTTGACCGCCTCAGACGAGTGAGGCATACGAAAACAGCCGTGTTGGTTGTGTTCGCTGCGACGCCATCGGCTGTTGCCCAGGGGGAGCATTGCCATGGAGCGCATCACTGTTGCATTACGGGCTCAGGATCCGATCTCGCAAGCGGGCGTGGCCAGTCAGTTACGGACCCGGCCCGAGGTCAGCGTGACGGAGTGGGGGGAGGGCGACGCCTCTCCCAGGATCGTGGTCGTCGTCGTGGACGCGGTCGACGAGGCGGTGTTGACGATGCTGCGTCACATCCAGCGCACCAGCACCTCACGCACCGTTCTGGTCACCACGGACATCGACGAGCAGAAGCTGGTGAGTGCCGCGGAGTGCGGTGTCGCCGGTGTGGTCAGGCGCTCCGAGGCGACTCCGGAGCATCTGGTGCAGGTCATCGGGACGGTGGCGCGGGGCGAGGGCCATCTCCCGTCCGACCTGCTGGGACGGCTGCTGGAGGAGGTGGGCCGCCTCCAGGGGCAGGTGCTCGGCCCGCGCGGTCTGCACTTCACGGGTCTCGCGGCACGCGAGGTGGATGTGCTGAGGCTGGTCGCGGAGGGGTACGACACCGCGGACATCGCGACGAAGCTGGCCTACTCCGAGCGCACCATAAAGAACGTGCTGCACTCGGTGATGACCAGGCTCCAGCTGCGCAACCGGTCGCACGCGGTGGCGTACGCGATGCGACAGGGGCTGATCTGAGCCTTTCCGCGTTGGTGGGTACGTTGCCTTGGCGGGGGCTGGGCTGAGTCTTTCCGTGGTGGTGGGTACGTCGCCTTGGCGGGGGCTGGGCTGAGTCTTTCCGCGTTGGTGGGTACGTTGCCTCGCCAGGGGCTGGGCTGAGTCTTTCCGCGGCGGTGTGTACGTCGCCTCGGTGGCCCCCGGATGCACTTTCGGGCAGCGGGGGCTTCCCGAGGGTGTGACTCCCGCACCGCTGTGCGTCCGCCGCCCGTGCAGGACCCTGACGTCCGGTGTGCCGATCGGCCTAGGGTGGGGGAGGACTTCCGTGCGCTGGTTCCAGCCGCTTCGGCGGGTGCCGTGGGTGGCGCGGGGTGCGCGGGTGCTGCGGTCGTGGCCGGCCGGGCCGGGCCGGGCGGTCCGCCCCCGTTCGTCCGCCTCGCGCCGCACCCTCACCGCGCTCCGGATCCCGGCCCTCGCCCTGCTTCTCGTGGTCAGTGGCGTGGCCCCCGGTTCAGCCGTCACGTCCGGTGCGCCGTCGGTGGCGGTGCCCGAACCCTGGGTCACTCCGGCCGAGTTCACCGACGCGGTCGACCCGGGTGGATCCACCGGCGTGGCCAAGCAGGTGCGTACGCCGGCGATCCCGCCCAGGCCGGACGTGATCCTGCTGGTGGACGGCACCGCCAGCATGGCCGACCCGATCAAGAGCGTGCAGGAGAACCTGCCCAAGATCACCGACAAGATCCTCGCGGAACAGCCCGACTCCCGGTTCGCCGTGGCCACGTTCGGTGACCAGGAGGGCGACGTCAATGCCGGTTTCAGCGTGCTCCAGGGGCTGACGGACGACCTCGAAGCGGTGCAGGCGGGTGTCGACAGACTGGACACTGCGTTGGGCGGCAAGAGCCGGGGCCCGTCCGAGGACTGGATCAACGGGCTGTGGCAGATCGCCAATGGGGCCGGTGGTCAGACGGTCTTCCGTGACGGGGCCAGTCCGGTCATCGTGTTGGTCGGCGACGCTTCCAGCCATGCCCCGAGCAATGGGCACAGCATCGACGACACGATCTTCGATCTTCAGGACCGGAGCGTCCGGGTGATCGGTGTCGATGTGGCGAGCAAGATCGGCGACGGTCTGAACGGCAATGGCGATGCCGGCGATCCCGAGTACGTGGAGGATCCGCTCACCACTCCCGACCAGGCCACCCGCATCATCAATGCCACCAACGGCCGGCTGCTGGAGGGGATCGACGGGGACAAGGTCGCGGAGGCGATCGCTGAGGGCTTCAACAACCTTCCCACCACGGTCGGTTACCGCCTGGACAATTGCGACCCGTCTCTGACCGTCGCCCTGGATCCCCCCACCCGCAGCGTGACGAGCGGCGACACCGCTTCGTTCGCGGAGAACATCGACGTGGCCGCGGATGCACCGCAAGGCACCACCCTGAACTGCACCGTTCAGTTCCTGATGGGTACCCAGGTTCCCGGAACGGACACGATCGGGCCGGCCGCGGCCGCCGATCCGGACTTCCAGGAGCAGATCCGCATCGATGTGAACGACATCGACGCGCCCGCCGTCACCGTGGATGATCTGACTGTCCGGGCCAAGGACAAGAAGGGCGCACGCGTGACATACGCCGCCACCGCCCAGGACGCCACCGACGGCACGCTCCCGGTGACCTGCACTCCTGCCTCCGGTTCGCTCTTCCCGGTCGGGCGCACCACGGTGACCTGCTCGGCGACCGACTCGGCGGGCAACACGGGGACGGACACGGCGGAGATCGAGGTCCTGGAGGCCCCCGTCCCGCCCTCGGCGGATGTGGCGATGAAGGTCGACGTCAGCCCCGACCGTACGTACACCGGCCGCCCGGCCCGTGCGCGGTTCACCGTCACCAACGCCGGTCCGGACCCGGCGACCGGAGTGGTCATCGGCTCCAGCTGGCCGAAACCGTCCAAGGGCAAGGACCGCAGCCTGCCCGCCCTGACCCGATGCACGACGGCGAAACCGTGCACCATTCCGGCCGGCGGCCGCATCGAGGTGACCCAGACCGGTACGTACCGCGCGGCGATCACCGGGGATGTACGGGCCACCGTGCGCGGCACGCTGCCGGACCGCCGGAGCACCAACAACCAGGACACCGACCGGCTGCGCGTGCTGAAGCCCTCGCTGACCGTCACTCCGCAGGTCGCCAAGCCGGGACAGCCGGTGCTGGCCCGCGGCAAGGACTATCCGCCGGGCGCGACCGTACGTTTCACGTGGAACATCGGGATCACCCCCGGCGGAGCGACGGCCACGGTGGGGCGCGACGGCACATTCGAGGTCCAGGTCCTGGTCCTGCGCAAGGACAAGCTGGGTCCGCGCGAGCTGCGAGCGGACTCGCGCGACCTCGCCCGGCTGAAGAAACCGGTCCTGGTGGTGCAGAGGAATCTCCAGCCACCGGACTTCGCGGGCCGCGCATGAGCACCGGTGGCCACAGGGCGGGTGACCGTACGGCCGGTGATCGCAGGGCGGGTGACCGTACGGCCGATGACCACACGGGAGTGATCGGGTGATCCACGAGGTCGACGACGTACTGCGGGCGTTGATCAGGGCGGAGGTACTCGAAGGCGGCCAGATCGCGGTGGTCTTCGACGCCCCGACCCGGGAATGGGCGGCGAAGGTCAACGCGCCCATGGTCAACCTGTATCTCTACGACATCCGCGAGGACATGCGCAGGCGCGAGCGGGGTCTGCACAACGACTACGACGAGCGGGGCACGATCATCGCGCGCCGCCGTCCGCCCCGTTTCTTCAAGCTGTCGTACCTGATCACGGCGTGGACGAAGCGCCCGGAGGACGAGCACCGGCTGCTCTCGTCGCTGCTCGGCTGTCTGCTGCGTTACGAGGCGCTGCCTCCGGAACGGCTGGCGGGCACCCTGGCCGAGATCGGGGCCCCGGTACCGATGTCGATCGCGCTGCCGCCGCCGGAGGACCGCTCGTTCGCCGATGTGTGGAGCGCGCTGGGCGGTGAGCTGAAGCCCTCGCTCGACCTGGTGATCAGCGTGCCGGTGACGGCCTCGCCGAGCTACGTGGTCGGCCCCCCGGTGGGGGACGAGGGGCTGCAGACCCGATTCGGGGACGTACCCGAGGGGTCCGAGCCCTTGTCCGAGACGATGCCGGGCCGCGGGGGCCTCCCGGTGTACGGCGGCCGCCCGGGACGGCCCGGCGGGAACGGCACCACCCGCGCCCCCGACACGGAACGACGGCGCGGCCTGTCCCTCCGCATCACGGAGACCCGGAGGGCCCGCACGGGCGCCGGGGAAGCCCGCGCAAGGACCGCAGAGAGCGCAAGGACCGCAGAGAGTGCGGAGACGACGGAGAGCGCAGAGACGACAGGAACCTCGGAGGCGACAGAAGCCGCGGAGGCCGCGGAGGTCGCGGAGACCGCGGAGTCCGCAGAGACCCGTACGGAGGACAGCGCCGAATGACCGACGCGGGCGACCCGAACCTGCGCCACCTTCTCGCCCGCGCGGTAGCGGTGGAGCAGCGCATCCGACGAGCGGTCGAGGCCCGGCAGCTCACCGATCCGGACCCGGACGACGCCTTCCGCGGCCTCTACCTCACGGACGAGAACATCGCCCGCCTGCTGGACGAGAGCGAGGCCCGCGCCTTCCCGAGCCCGGTGCCGGCCCCCATGCCGGAGGACTCCCTGCCGGACTCCGTGCCGGACCCCGGAGAGGCAACGGCGGAACACTCCCGACTCACGTCCCTGGCAGCCGAATTCGGACTCACCGCCCTCGACACCGAGATCCTCCTCATCGCACTCGTACCGGATCTCGACGACCGCTTCGAGGCGTTCTACGGCTACCTGAACGACGACGTCACCCGCCGCCGCCCGTCCGCCGGCCTGGCGCTGGGTCTGTGCGGGCTCTCCCCCGCCGACCAGGTGGCGCGTGGCCGGCTGTCGGCCCGTGCCCCGCTCCGCGAAGGCCGCCTCCTCCTGGTCGAGGACCTGGACCGCCCGTTCCTGAGCCGGGCACTGCGCGTTCCCGACCGGGTCACCGCGCACCTTCTGGGCGACGACACCCCCGATCCGCGACTGGCCGATCTCCTCGCCCCCTGGCACGCGGTGGCGGGCGTCGGAGACCCGGTGCCGCTCGCGGGGGCCCTCGCCCACGGCGCCCCGCTGGCCTACCTCCGCGAGGACCAGGGCGGTGCGGGCACCGCCCTCGCGGCCTCCGCGCTGACCCGTGCGGGCCACCGGGTCCTGGGCCTGGACCTGGCCCGCCTCGCCGAGGACCCGTCCCCGGCCGAGGCGGTCCGCTCCCTGGTCCGCGAGGCCCGGCTGACCGGTGCCGGCGTGGTCTGCGCCCCGATCGACGCGGTCTGCCGCGAACACCCGGAACTCCTCCGGCTGCTCACCGGCACCCCGGTCCCCACGATCCTGGTGGGCCGGGCCCCCTGGGACGCGGCCTGGTCCACCGCCCCGCCGCTCCTCCTGCACGCCCCACGCGTCGAACCCTCCACCAGGGCCGCCCTCTGGACCGACGCGTACGACGCCCCCGTCCCCGGAACCATCGACGTGGACCGCCTGCTCTCGCCGTTCCTCCTCACCCCGGAACAGATCACCCGCGCTGCCCGGGGCGCCGCCCAGACCACCCACCTGGACGGCGGCACCCTCACCCCCGACCACGTCCGCCAGGGCGCCCGCGCCCAGAACGCGGCGGGCCTGGACCGCCTGGCCCGGCGTATCGAACCCACCGTCACCTGGAACGACCTGGTGCTTCCCCCGGACACCCACGCCCAGCTCCGCGAACTGACCGCCCGCGCACGCCACCGCGACCGGGTCCTGGGGGAGTGGGGCATGCGTCCGGGCGGCGGCCGGGGCCGAGGCGTGTCCGCCCTGTTCGCCGGCGACTCCGGTACCGGCAAGACGATGTCGGCGGAGGTCATCGCCGCGGATCTGGGCCTGGACCTCTACACGGTGGATCTGGCGACGGTGATCGACAAGTACGTGGGCGAGACGGAGAAGAACCTGGAACGGATCTTCTCGGAGGCCGCGGGTGTGAACGGCGTCCTCCTCTTCGACGAGGCCGACGCGATCTTCGGCAAGCGCTCGGACGTGAAGGACGCCCACGACCGCTACGCGAACGTCGAGAGCGCCTACCTCCTCCAGCGCATGGAGTCCTTCGACGGCCTGGCCATCCTCGCCACCAACCTCCGGGCCAACCTCGACGACGCGTTCACCCGCCGCCTGGACCTGGTCATCGACTTCCCGGTCCCGGACCCCGAACAGCGCCTCGTCCTCTGGGAGCGCTGCCTGGGCCCCGTACTGCCCCGGGGCAAGGACCTGGACCTCGCCTTCTGCGCGGAGAACTTCGAGCTGGCCGGCGGCAACATCCGCTCGATCGCGGTCACGTCCGCGTACCTGGCGGCGGACACGGACGAGCCGGTGACGATGCCGACGCTGATCCACGCGATCCAGCGCGAGTACCAGAAGCTGGGCCGGCTGACGCTGGCGTCGGAGTTCGGCCCGTATCTGAAGCTGCTGGCGTGAGATGCGGCAGCTCGCAGCTACAGACGCGCAGACTTGAACTGGCGAGGAACGCTCTGCTCGCGCGCAGAGGCGGTGGCCCCACGGCCCGGTCCCCTTGTGCGGAGCGGTAGTTGGCGCGACCGTGGTCCGGGGCCGGCCGACGACGCGCTGGTCCTCTCCGTACGGCGACGGGAGTCAGCGTGACCGCATTGCCTGTTCTGCCCCACGAACTGCACGGCGACGGCCCGCACAAGGTGATCGCGGTGCACGGCTGGCTCGCGGACCGCTCCGCGTACGCCCCCGTGCTGCCGGACCTCGACCTCGGTTCGTTCCAGTACGCGGTGGTGGACCTGCGGGGATATGGCGAGGCGCGGGACGTGGCCGGCTCGTACACCACGGCCGAGGGGGCCGAGGACGTGCTCGCGCTGGCCGACCGGCTCGGCTGGGAACGGTTCTCGCTGATCGGTCACTCGATGGGCGGCTCCGTCATCCAGCGGACGCTGGCCGCCGCGCCGGAGCGGGTGCGCCGGATCGTCGGGGTCTCGCCCGTCCCCGCGTCAGGCCTGCCGCTCCCTCCCGACCAGTGGGAACTCTTCGCCGGGGCGGCACACACCCCGCAGAACCGCCGCGTCATCCTCGACACCACCACCGGGGGCCGCCGCCCCGCGGGCTGGCTGGACCGCATGGTGCGCCGCTCGGTCGACTGCAGCGACGCCAAGGCGTTCCGCGCCTGGCTGGACTCCTGGGCGGGCGAGGACTTCCACGACCGGGTCGAGGGTTCGCCGGTGCCGGCCCTGGCCGTGGTGGGCGCACTCGACCCGGCGCTATCCGCGGAGTTGCAGCGCGCCACCTGGATGCGCTGGTATCCGCGCGCCGAGCTGGTGGAGCTGCCGTCGTGCGGCCACTACGCGATGGACGAGACCCCGCTCGACCTGATCCGGGTGGTGGAGGACTTCCTGCGGGCGGACGCGGAGGCATGAGCGCGCACGCCGCCCCCGAAACGCCCGTGCCGGATGTCTTCGACCCCAGGCAGTACGGGCGTGGCGTCCCGCACGACCACTACCGCCTCCTGCGCGACCATCACCCCGTGGCATGGCAGGAGGAACCGGAGGTGCTCGGCTGGCCGGCGGGCCCGGGCTTCTGGGCGGTCACCCGGCACGAGGACGTGGTCCGGGTCCTGAAGGACTCCGCGACGTACTCCTCGTACCTGGGCGCCACCCAGATCCGCGACCCGGACCCGGCCGACCTGCCGTTCATCCGCCGCATGATGCTCAACCAGGACCCACCGCACCACCGGCGCCTGCGCGTACTCGTCAGCCGCGCTTTCACCCCGAAGCGCATCGACCGCTTCGAGACCGTCGTCCGCGAACGCGCCCGCTCCCTGCTCACCCGCGCGGTCACCGAGGCGCGGTCCGGCGACGGCACCTGCGACCTCGTCACCCAGGTCACCGACGACTACGCCCTGCTCAACCTCACCGACCTGCTCGGTGTACCGGACACCGACCGCGCGCTCCTCCTCCACTGGACCCGGCGTGTCATCGGCTACCAGGACCCCGACGAGGCCGGAGCCCCGGAGCCGGGCCCGGACGGCAGACCGCTCAACCCCCGCTCCCCGTCCGCGCTGCGCGACATGTTCGACTACGCGCACGCCCTGGCCGCCCACAAGCGCCGCCACCCCGCCGACGACGTCATGACGTCCCTGGCCACGGACCCCGAATTGACCGCCCCCGAGCTGGAGATGTTCTTCTTCCTCCTGGTGGTGGCGGGCAACGACACCGTACGCAGCGCGGCCCCCGGCGGCCTGCACCTCCTGGCGGAGCACCCCGAGGCGTACCGCCGCCTGTGCGAGGGCGAGGCGGGTCTCGCCACCACCGTCGACGAACTCCTCCGCCGCCACCCCCCGGTCCTCACGTTCCGCCGCACGGCGCGCGAGGACACGGTGCTGGCGGACACCCGCATCCGCGCCGGCGACAAGGTCGTCGTCTTCCACGCCTCCGCCAACCACGACGAACGCGTCTTCCGCGATCCGTACGCCTTGGACCTCACCCGATCCCCGAACCCCCATGTCTCCTTCGGCGACGGCCCGCATGTCTGCCTGGGCGCGCATTTCGCGCGCCTTCAGCTCCGGGTCCTGTACGAGGAGACGTGCCGTGTTCTTCCGGCACCGCCCGAACCTGTGGGTTCACCGAGGCGCCTGGTGTCGAACTTCATCAATGGGCTGAAGTCGCTGCCGGTGCGGGTGGCCGATGTCTGACGATCAGGTAGAAGTCGGACGCACGGCACGGTGACAACTACAGGCGCAATGCAGGTGTTCGACAGGAGCCTCGCCGGGCCTGACACGGATGACCTGCTCGCCGTGGCACAGCCGGTGTCCCTCAAGCCATTCGATGCCTGAGGTCCTGCACTCGGGGGATCTGTACGCGGCATGCGAGCCCAGTCGGGGCGCGGAACCGCTCATGGCCGACTGGTGCCTGAGATCCGCCCTGGCACGCCAAGGCGAGGTTTGTCTGCACTAGAGATGGTGAACGGCGCACATTCGGGATGGGCGTGGACATCAGGTCGTGCCCCGCTCATCGAGAAGCCGTCGCCAACTACCTCGGCCGCGCCTTCGATGAGTTCCTGGCAGTAGAAACAGATCTTCATGACGCCGCTCGCTTTCCGCAGGTGCTGCAGCAACGGGGGAACCAGACACCGGTGCCATCGCGGTTGTGCCGACCCCTCGGGCCGAGGTCGACCGCTGTGCTCGGGGTCAGGGCGACGTCACACCACACGCAGTGTGCGCCGCGTTGCTGGGGCTGCGAGAGGAAGTCAGGATCTGGAAGCATTCTGGATCCGTGCGCGTTGCAGTTCGCGTTGTAGGTGTCCACGCACTGACGGTCCCAAGCGTGGGAGCCTGATGGGAGACGACAACCTATGACACGGAGTTGATCATGCACGCCGTGGCGATCACGGGCACCAGGTCCACGGACCACCGCCCGCGAGACGAGTACATGGAGCTCTTCGCCACGTACCTCGGGGCATTCGCCCACAGCGCCTTCTACGTAGGCGGTGCGAAGGGCATTGATTCATTGACTCTGCTCTGGTTGGCGGACAGCACGCACGCGGACGTCACTGTCGTTGTTCCGGGCACGGTTGCCCAGCAACCGGAAGAGGCTCGGCAGGCCATCTCCCATGCCCGCAGCCTGAAGCGCATCAAGGAGATCGTCGAACTCGGAGTTCCTGATCTGTCCGCCGAGGCATACCACGCACGCAACCGTTGGATGGTCGATCGTTCCGCGTTGGTGATCGGGTTCCCGCACAGCGCTGTCCCGTCATCAGGTACGTGGCAAACCATCGGCTATGCAGCAGATCAGGGGAAGCCGCGGCTGATCGTCCCCGTGTAGCGCTGGTCTGCGTCACGATGACGGGATGGACAGCTCAACTGCGGGTGCGGCGGCGCTGAAGAGGCTGAGGACTCGACGCGGTCTGTCTCTGGCCGACACGGCACGCGCCTTGACACAGATCGCCCAGGAGCTGGGGATGCCCAGGCTGCCGCAGGTCGCGAGTGTCCAGCGCTCCATCGCACGCTGGGAGTCCAAGTCGGCAACGATGCCGGACGAGCGGTACCAACTCCTGCTCGCCCATCTGTACGCGACCACGCCTGGAGGAAGCCGTTCGCTCGGAGCGGGGTCGGACTTCGCGCAGTATCTCGATGCGCTGGGGGAACTCGGGGAGAGCGACCGTCGGATCGCGGAGTTGCGGAACACGCTGGTGCGGGCGGTGACGGATGACGGCGACGGTCTGCTGGCACTGCTCGCGCCCCAAGCCGGTGTCGGCTTGGCCCAGGCACTTGCCGAGGCGTCGCTCCTGGACGCGGAGACCGTCGCAGGACTCGCCTCAGTTGTTGCAGACGTCAACGCGCAGGTCGGAAGCCTCCCGTTCGTACGCCTGCAACTGATGCTCGCGCCTGCGTTGGAAGCGTGCCGTCGGCTGATGGCCGGTGGGCCGCCGGAGCCGGTGCGTGAGTGCTTGCGGAGTACCTGGGTGGAGGCAGCGGTGCTGGCCGGCCGTCTTGCGTTCGAGACGCGAGACGATGCCGCCAGTCGGGCTCTGTACGAGCAGGCGACCAGGGAAGCCGCCTGCTCGGGGCAACCTTGGCGACAGGCCTCGGTACACCTGAGCCATGCCCTCACCGTCCTCTATGCGTCGCCCGATATCGCGGACGCGGCTGCACTCGTTGGGAAGGCGGTCCGAGCAGCTGGTGGTGGGGAAAGCCGTCTGGTCCGCGCGCGAGCGCATGCACTGCAGGCGGAAGTCGCTGCTCGGTCGGGTCAGAGTCGGCAATCCGGCGCTGCGCTTGATCTGGCCCGGTACGACATTGAGCGGCATTCCCCCGACGACGACCCCCTCCCCGGCGCGTTCGCTGCGGAGTACTTGCGCGGCTTCGAGGGGGTGTGCCAGCTGTACGTGGGTGATCCGGCACTCGCACACGATCAGTTCGCGTCCTCGGCCAGATCACTCGGAGCGCCTCGGCAAAGGGTGCAGCGCATCATCGTCACGACGGATCAGGCACTGGCGAGGATTCAGCTCGGCGAACCACGTGCGGCGGCTGACCTGCTGCACGAATGCGTCATGGAGGCGGCTGCGACGGGCGGAAGGGTGCCATTGATCCGCTTGCGGAGAGCTCACTCGGAGCTTCGACCGTGGCGTCAGGAGGTCTTCGTGGCGGATTTGGAAGACCATCTCGTGGGTGTGCTTGGTCGGTAGCGTTGGGTATTGGATGCCGCTACGCACAGAGGACCTGGCTGATTAGCATCGACGTTCCAACCCGCCCCATCTACCTCATATCGAGCCAGGCTCCCCACAACTTGTGGCGAAATCGCAAGCAGACTTTCTCTATTGGCCATTCTGGTGATTGGGGCCGGAATAGCGTTTCTCTAGTTGCGTAAAAGCTATTGACCACCAGGATTCCGGGTCAGAAAATGCGTGCGCATCGATTTTTGTCAGCTTTCGTCTGAGATGTGTGATTCTTCTGGCCCCATCCATTCGATCAGTGTTGGCGTCGGAGAAATTCTTCAGGTGTGTCAGAAATTCAACGAATGTGAGCAGCGATGAGTTAACGCGTTCAATGGCAGGATCGTCGAGACTCAAGAGTGCCACGCCGCCGTCAGCCATATCAAGGCAGAAAAGAAGCCCGTTGTCGTGTGGTGCCGCCCCCAAGGTGACCAAATGTGAGGCATCCTCTTTGCCAACCTTGATTTCGATCAGACTGAATGACTTTGCTGGACCGTCAGTGCGCGTGGTGAAAACAGAAGGGAGTTCTGCTGGTACGGCGCCGCCCGGTGAAAGCAGACTGGCGTCGAACTTCGAAAATCGCCGATATTTTTCCAGCGGGATGTACACCAGCCCCTCTGAACCCCAACTGCTCGCCAAGTCGTGGTGATCGAGCAAGGTAACCCCCCTTAGTTGTTCTGGTTGAGGCTGCTAATAAACTCGTACCAGCGATCGCTCCTGCGTGACAAAATAAGATAGTCATCGCCCAGTGCGTATCTGGTGAAGAACTCGGGGACGCTCTCGCTCAGGCATTCGAGGCGATCGCTGATGCGCCATTCCTGCACGGGGTGCGGGAATTGGTAGACGTGCCCTGAAGTGCTTTCGATGAGAAGGGGGTTGTCCTCTACATGTCCGAAGCAGAACCACTTGTCGGCACCTCCTTCAAACTCTTCGCACAAGTACTGAATTCCTTGGACGAAGTCTGAGGGATAGATCATGATTGCCTGACAGCGTGGGCCGTCCGATGCCTCCAACAGTGCATCGAGGTTTCCGGGAAGCGAATTTCCAGAGGCAAGGTCGCGCCGTGCTCCGGGGGGAAAATCTGCGAACGCGATTCCGTCCGGGAGCTGATCCAGTCGCTCCCTGATGGATTCGATCTCGGTCTGCAATGCTGATTTCATTCGATTATCCTAATCTTTATTGGTGTGCCGTCCGGCAAGTCTTTAATCTGTAGCCGTATTTGCTGTGTACCTATGTGCCAGTTGGTGAACGTGTCTAAGAATTTGAGATTAGTTTTGACGTCGAGGCCGCCGAGCTGCAACTCGTGAACGTGGTCAGGTTGCATTCGGGTGGTAATCCGCCTGATGAGGCGTTTCGAGAATTCTGAATTGCGTTTCGAGAATTGTTTGTGAATGCGGTCTATCAGGTCTTGTCGATAGTCGCTCGCCGCGGAGCCGCGAGTAGGGCTTTTTGATTTGAAAAGCTTCCCCTGGTCTCCCAATTCCTTAAGTGCTGCCGCCTTGCGCCTGAATTCATGTTTCGGCATCGTGTGATATGTGCCGGGGGTTTTTTTATACTCGTAGTTCTCTATGTATCGGATTTCAATGGTGACTGCGGGGAGTGTAGCATTCTGCTCGTCCTCCGTACCTGAAATGTACCCTTCCGCCTCGCTGACGAGGGCCTCGTCTTGCGGGCTGCTCGGGATCGGTTCGGATCCCTCGGCCAGTGCGTCAGTGGCCCGTGTCCCTTCCGGATTGATTTTCCCTTTTACGCTCCATTTCTCTTCGGTCTTCAATGGTTTCAGTTCGGTCAGCCCGTATCGGATCCGAATGGCCGATAGGATAGAGCTGATAATTTGGCTGGAAATTGTGCGGCCGCGATATTTGTTGACGGCTCGAACCCCGGCTTCGAGCCCTTTGTTGAGCCTTTCTTGCTTTGCTTCTGGTGAGTCTCTATTGCCGCCCTTGTTCTTTCCGAGCTTCGCCCAGAGTTTCTTGCCTGCTTTGGCGATGAATCCGACGATTTTGTCGATGGCCCGGTTGACGGGTCTGGCGACGGCGTGGAAGACGGATTTGACCTTGTTGGCGAGGGAGCCGATGCCGAGGAGGGAGGCGAGGAAGCCGATCAGTAGCGGGACGCTGGCGGCGAGGGCGGTTTCGACCATCTTGGGGACGCCTGCCGAGCCGCCGTTGGCTATGGCGATGACCGCGTCCAGTACCGCGTTGACGAAATCGACTATCTGGGCGCCCTGGTTCACGATGAACGTGACGATGTCGATGATTCCCTTGACCGCGCGGACGAATGCGGAGGCGGGGTTGAGGAGGGAGATGATCCAGGTGATCCCGGCGATGATGACGGTGGGGATCAGGTAGCTGGTGAGTTTTTCGAGGATGGTGGCCTTGAGGTCGCCGGCCTCCTCGGTGATTTCCTTGATGGCGCCTGCGGGGCCCTCGGCGGCGAGTTTCTTCGCGACGGGGACGGAGGATTCGACGGCGGTCATGGCCTGGTCGGGGATGCCCTTGCGGGTGATGCGGGCGCGGATGTTGGCCCAGGTCAGGCCGAGGAGGGAGCCGATGAGCTGGATGATGCCCTTGAGGTCGAACTTCTGGGGGAGTTCGAGGCCGGCCTTGACGGCGGTGCCGAGGAGCCAGGAGACGACGCCGGTCTTCAGGTGTTCGGCGATGTTGGTGATGAAGAGGTTGAGGCCGGCGCCGACTGCCTTGACGAGATTGCCGAGGAACCCGATGGGGTCCTTGATGATCTTCATGATCGCGGAGGCGGCCTTGGCGAGGATGCCGAGGAGGAGGTTCTTCAGCTCGTTGATCGTCTTGATGACGCCGACGATCGCGTCCTTCGCCTTGTCCACCAGGCCCTTGTTGGCCTCCTGGAGCTTCTTGATCTCCTCGTCGACCTTGTTCAGGGCAGCGGTGTACTTCTGGGCGAGGTCCTGGACGAGCTGCTCGGACTTCTCGTTGACCGTCGTTTCCAGGTCGTCGAACTTGCCCGCGAAGTCGGTGGCGGCCTCCTGGCCGAACTCGCGGAGGTCTGCGGGGAGTCGGTCGACCTCGGCCTTGAGTTCTGTCCGGCCCTTGGCTATGCGGGCCTTCGCCCTGCCGAGTTCGGTGCCGATGATGTCGGCGACGGATGAGATGACCGTCTGCATCTTCGCGACGTAGAGCTTGCGGGCCTCCTGGAAGAGGTCGTTGGCCTCCTTCGGCATGCCCATGAGCTTGTCCTTGGCCCACTTCGCCGGGCCGAACATGCCTGAGTAGCGCTTGTCCTTGTACTTCTTCATGCGGCGCTTGTGATCAGCGGTGAAGGCGTCCCGGGCCGCCTTCTCGCCCTGTGTGAACGCGGTGTCGACCTTCTTGTCCAGGTCGGAGAGGGTGGTCTCGACGTCCTTCTTCGTGCCGTCGTAGACCTTCTGGAGCTTGGCCGTGACCTCGGCGCGCTTCTTCTCGTCCTTGGACTTCGTCTCGCCCTTGCCGCCGTCGACCTGTTTCCCGGCGGAGGAGCGGGTGGCGGTGAGGGTGTTCATGGCCTGTGCGCCGGAGGCCGCCGCTCCCGCCTTGGCCGTGGAGAGCTGCTGGGCCTCGGCCGCCCTGCCCTTTGCGGGGGCCTTCGCGGAGTCCGCTTCTGCGGTCTTCTTCGTGGACAGGGCCTGGTCGAACTCGGGCTCGTTGCCCTTGGCGAGCTGGTCCTCGGTGACCTCGGCGTCCGCCATCGCCTGATCATTGGCGGCCGGGCCCTGCGAGAAGTCCGTGACCGCCGCCGGCTGTTTCTCCGGTACCGCGTCGGCTGCCGGAGGGGCGCCGGGGTTGGCGGGTGGCTGGTCCGGGGACATCGGGGTGACCGGCTTGTCCTTGGCCGCCGATGTGTCCGGCGGGGCCTTCGTCGCCGTGTCGATGTCCTTGGCCGAGGAGTCCTTGCCGTCCTTGACCTTGCCGTCGACCTCGTCCTTGATCTTGTCGGCCTTGCCGGACTTGGAGAACTTGTCCGCCTGGTCGAGGTTCTTCGGGGCCTGGGCGTCGATCGCCTTGTTCACCGCGTCGATGAACGCCTGTTTGTTGAACTCGCCTGGCTTGGCGGCGTTCATCTTCTCGGCGTTGGCCGCCTTGCCCTGGGCCTCCTTGTCGTCGGGCGGGGCGACCGCCGCGTCCTGCGCCGACTTCGACTCGGTGGCCGCAGGCGCGTGATGCGCCAGGCGGATCCTCTTCGCCGCCACGTCGGACTTGACCTTGCGGAAGCCGGGGGCCTGGGCGGGGGACGGCTTCACCGGGGCCGTGTAGCGCTGCGCGACCAGGCGGGAGACGGCGCTGTTCCCCGCCGCGCGTTGCAGGCGTTGCAGGGTGCGGGGATCAGGGGCCGGGCGGTCTCCGGACGGCCGGTCGACGGGTGCGCGGTCCCCGGGCGGCCGGTTCCCGGGTGCGTGGTCCCCGGACGGGCGGTCGACGGGTGGCCGGTCGACGGACGGCCGGTCGACGGGTGGGCGTTCCGGTGCCGTCGTCGTACGGGAGACGTCTGTACGGGCAGCGGCGGGGTCCTTCTCCGGAACCGCCTTCATCCATCCGCCCTCCCCCGACCGCGCATGGCCCCGACCGCGCACGCTCCCGACCGCGCATGGCCCCGCCCCGGCATGGCCCCGGCCGCGCACGCTCCCGACCGCACACGTTCCCGGCCACGCATGGCCCCGGTCGCACACGCTCCCGGCCGCGCATGGCCCTGTCGCCGTCCCAGGGTGTGTGCGGGGGCCGCGCGGTACGCAGGGCAGGCGCACCGCGGTCGGGGGCAGCGCACGGCGGTACGTACAGCGCTGCGGCGTTGCCTGATCGGGCAGGGGCCGGTGCACGGGTGGGCGGCCGTGTGTCCGTTCCCGGTGATCGCCGGTCTCGCGAGAATTGCGGGCGTTCCCCGGCCAAGGAGAGACTCACATGCCGTCGTACCTGTCCCCGGGCGTCTACGTCGAAGAGATCGAGTCCGGATCCCGGCCGATCGAAGGGGTGGGCACCTCGGTCGCCGCCTTCGTCGGCTTCGCCCGCAAGGGCCCGTTCGACGAGCCGACGCTGATCACCAACTGGAGCCAGTTCGCCGGTACGTTCGGTGACTTCGTCGACGGTACGTATCTGGCGTCGGCCGTGTACGGGTTCTTCGCCAACGGCGGCGGCGTCTGTTACGTGGTGCGCATCGACGACGGCACCGAGCCGCAGGCAGAGGGGGACGACGGACGGAGCACCGGGCAGCTGCCCGCCGGTTCGGAGACGCAGCTCGGGCCGTACGCGGTGAAGCCCCGCCCCGGGGCGGCCGGCGAGATCACGGTCGAGGTCACCGAGGTGGAGGGGGACGATCCGCCCTCCGACGTCTTCCAGCTGATCGTGAAGCGGGACGGGCAGGTCGCGGAGACGTACCCGAGCGTGACGACCAAGCGCAGCAAGGAGAACGTCGCCACCCGGGTCAACGCCAAGTCCGAGCTCATCGAGATCCGCGAGACCGGGCGCGGCGCCGCCCCGGCCAGGCCCGGGCCGCAGAGCGTGACGCTGGCCCCCGCCGCGCCCGCCTCGCCCGACGCCGGGCCGCTGACCCCCGAGCTGTACGTGGGCGACCCCGACCGCCGCACCGGGCTCGGCGGGCTCGAAGCGGTCGAAGAGGTCACGACCATCGCCGTGCCGGACCTGATGAGCGCGTACGAACGCGGGCTGCTGGACCTGGAGTCGGTGATCGCCGTGCAGCAGGGGCTCATCAGCCACTGCGAGTTGATGGGCGACCGGGTGGCCATTCTCGACCCGCCGCCGGGACTCAGCCCGCAGCAGATCCGCGCCTGGCGCACCGACCGGGCCAACTTCGACTCCAAGTACGCCACGCTCTACTACCCCTGGATCCGGGTCGCCGACCCCTCGTCCGGGCGCGCCCGGCTCGTCCCGCCGAGCGGCCACATCGCGGGCGTCTGGGCCCGCAACGACGAGTCGCGCGGGGTGCACAAGGCCCCCGCCAACGAGGTCGTACGCGGTGCGGTCGCCCTGCAGACCCAGCTGACCAAGGGCGAACACGATCTGCTCAACCCGATCGGGCTGAACTGCATCCGGTCCTTCCCCGGGCGCGGCATCCGGGTCTGGGGCGCGCGCACGCTGGCCTCCGACCCGGCCTGGCGCTATCTGAACGTCCGGCGCCTCTTCAACTACCTGGAGGAGTCGATCCTCACCGGTACCCAGTGGGTCGTCTTCGAGCCGAACGACGACGCCCTGTGGGCCCGTATCCGGCGCACGGTGTCGGCGTTCCTGGTCAACGAGTGGCGCAAGGGGGCGCTGTTCGGGCTCACCCCGGAAGAGGCGTTCTACGTCAAGTGCGACCGCGAGACCAACCCACCGGAGAGCATCGACGCAGGTCAGGTCATCTGCGAGATCGGGGTGGCACCGGTCAGGCCGGCCGAGTTCGTCGTCTTCCGCCTCTCCCAGCTGACCGGGGGCACCGGCGGCGTCGACGAGTAGCGCGGCCCGGTCCCCTAGGTCCACCAAGCGGTAAGAGCCGTAAAGGAGCCTGTTGTGCCACTTCCCGATCTCGACAGCACCGTCGGGGCCTCCTTCGGCCTCGAATTCGACAGCGTCGTCATCAAGCAGATCACCGAGGTCAGTGGTCTGAAGATGGAGCAGGACGTCATCGAGCTGAAGCAGAACACCGCCGACGGCCGCTACGCCATCAAGAAGCTCCCCGGCAGGCCGAAGGCCGGTGAGGTGACCGTGACCCGCGGTCTCACCGAGGACAACAGCTTCGAACGGTGGATCAAGGACTCCCGGTTCGGCCGGATGACCGCGGCCCGCCGCAACGGCGCGGTCATCGTGTACGACCACGAGGGCATCGCCATCAAGCGCTACAAGCTCATCAACGCCTGGCCGAAGTCCCTGGAGATCGGCACCCTCAAGGCCGGTGACACCTCGGTCCTCACGGAGAAGCTCGCGATCACGTACGAGAGCATGGAACTCGACTGATGCGGCGTACGACATCGGCGGACGCCCCCGAGCGGCCGGATCCGGACGTCCCGGCCGCCGGGTCCGGGCGGACCGGTCGACGGGAGCCGCTGCGCACCGAGTTCACCTTCGAGCTGCCGCGCGGGTACGTCGACGAGACGGGTGCCGTGCACCACACGGGCGTCATGCGGCTCGCGACCGCGCGCGACGAACTCGTGCCGCTGCGGGACGACCGGGTGCGTGAGAACTCCGCGTACCTCTCGGTCGTGCTCATCGCCAGGGTCGTCACCCGGATCGGCACGATCGACGACATCCACCCCGGCGTCATCGAGGACCTCTTCGCCTCCGACCTGGCCTTCCTCCAGGACTTCTACCGGCGGATCAACGCCGAGGGACACACCCGCGCCGCCGTCTCCTGCCCGGCCTGCAAAGAGGAGTTCGCGGTGAATCTCGCCGGTGGCCGCCTGGGGGAATCGTGACGTACGCGGCCGACCTGCTCTACGAGGAGGTCGCGTACCTCGCCTATCACTTCCACTGGCCGCTCGATGAGCTGCTGGACCTGGAACACCCGGAACGACTGAGGTTCGTCGCACAGATCGCTCGCCTCAACGGGCAGTAGCGAACAGCGCGGGGAGGGCGGGAGAACCCATGGGCCTGATGTCCTGGCTGCGCGGCGGCAGCGGGCGTACGGAGACGAGTACGGGTACGGGGGCGAGTACGGGTACGGGGGCGGGCGGCACTGGAACCGCTCCGGCGGTGGCGCCGCGCGAGCGGCTCGATCCGGCCGAACTTCCGCCCATCCAGCGGATGCTGGGTGCCCAGGATCTGGTCATCGACCCGTCCGGCTTCCAGGGGTCGCTCGCCACCCGGCAGGACACCTCGCTCGGCACGCCCCTCGGGCATCTGGTCAGCCCGGACGCGCCCACCGGACTGGTGCACGGGATCACCGCCCCGGCTCCGGCGGAGCGCCCGTCGCCGGTGCAGCGGTCCGTGGAGCGGCCGGCACAGGCGCCGGTCCGGACCGGGTACGTGCCCCTGTCCGTGCCGATGCCCGTGGCCGTGCAGCGTGCCGCCGCGAGCGGTGCGCCCGCGATGACGTCGGCCGGGGAGTCGGCCGTGGCGGGGCTGCCGGTACGGCAGTTGGTGGGCGAACAGCCGCTCGTAGCGGCCTCGGCGCCAAAACCGGGGCCGGTGGCGGAGGCGCCCTCCGGCCCGCCTGTACAGCGTGCGGCGCTGCCGACCTCCCCTGACCGGCCCCGGCGGGTGCCCGGTCTCGGGGCGCCCATGTCCGCGCTGCCGCCCACCGCACAGCGGCAGGCCGCCCCCTCCACCCCGGAGGCGGAGGGGGCAGCGGGGGATGTTGCGGCCCCCGAGGTGCCCGGGGACTCCGAGGTGCCCGGGGACTCCGGGGTGTCCGAGGCGCCCGGGGACTCCAGGGTGTCCGGGGTTCCGGATTCCGTGCCCGACACCACTGGGTCCACCGCGCCGCTGCTCGGAGACTCCCCACTGCTCCCCGCCGCGTCGGAGCCCGTACCGGCGGCTCCCGCGCCGGCGGTGCAGCGGTCCGCCGCCGTGTCCTTTCCGGGTCCGCTCGCGCCTCCCCGGACAGCCGGTCCGGTCGCGCCGCTGCTCGCCGAGCGGCCCGTGGCGCTCCGGGCCGGGCCGGGCGGCGGTGCGGGCGCCGTACAGCGTTCGGCCGTGGACGGAGCGGAGGCGGCGGCAGCGGTTCCGTCGGCCGGTGCGGTTCCGTCGGCCGGTACGGGGGCGGTGCCCGGTCCGCCGTCGTACGCGCCGTCGTCCGTCTCACCAACCGCTCCGCCGGATTCCGTTCCGGTGCGCTGGACCTCGGACCGGGCGGGCATGCCCACGGTGACGCCGTCCGCATCCCTGCCGGCGGCTCTGCAACGTACGGCCACAGCCACGGCCACGGCTATGGCCACAGCTTCGGGGGAGGCGGCGCGTACGTCGTACCCGGCTCGTCCCGCCTTGCAACGTCGGGCAGTTGGCGGGCCGCCGGTGCCGCGTTCGTCGCCGGGTTCCGGTAGTCGTTCCGCACCGGTCACCGCTTCCGCCCCTGCCGTGACCTCCACCTCCTTCACCACGGCCGGTTCGGCCGCCGTGGCCGCCGGAGTGGCTCAGCGGATGGCGGACGGCAGCGTCGTCTTCGGGTCACCGCCGCCCTCGTACCCGGCGCGCGTCGTCCAGCGCGAGACGGAGAGCGAGGAGCCGCCGCCTCCGGATCCGCCCCAGGACACCGCGACGGAACCCGAGCCGGAACCGGAACCCGGGCCCACGGCCGAGGCCCACGGCGCGCCCGGCGCCTCCGGGGCCGCCCCCGCCCACGGGGGAGCGCCCGTCGTCACCGACGAACTGGTACGCGCCCTGTACACGCCGCTCAGCAGGCTCTTCAAGGCGGATCTGCGACTCGAACGCGAACGAGCGGGCTTCCTCATCAACACCAGGCACTGAAAGCCGGACAAGACCAGGCACTGAGATCGAGAGGTACGGACCATGGCCACCGCCCAGGAGAACGATCCCGCCGTCAGTGTCTGCTTCGTCGTCACGATCGACGACATCGAGCTCGGATCGTTCAACACATGCGACGGGCTGGGCTGCGAAGTGGTGCTCGAAACCCGTGAGGAGGGCGGCAACAACGGGCATCTGTGGCAGCTGCCGACCCGGCTGAAGTACTCGAACGTCAAGCTGTCCCGGCCGCTCACCAAGGAGACCGAGAAGGTGGCGCGCTGGTTCGCCACCATGACGACCGGGTTCAGCCGCAAGACGGCGCACATCGAGGCGCGGACCGGGGACGGGCAGAAGGTGGCCCAGTGGGGGCTGCTGGAGGTCGTCCCGGTCCGCTGGACCGGGCCCTCCTTCACCCCCGAATCGCCCAAGGTCGCGATGGAGACGATCGAGATCGCCCATCACGGCTATGTGATGGAGGGCTGAGCGTCGTGAGCGGTGCCGGTCCCATCGCCTTCAGCGCCGCCGGTACGTCCGGGGCGGCCGGAGCGAAGCCGGGCAGGGGCGGTTCGGCCCGGCCCAAGCTGGAGCACGCCTATCTGGAGCTGCGGACCCCGCCGACCGGCGGCGGACTCACCCCCGGTGGCCCGTGCGGGCGGATCGACTTCCAGTTCAACCCCAAGGAGCTGAGCCTCACCAAGGCCGCTTCCTGGAAACGGAGTCCGGCCAAGGGCGCGAAGAGCTCCGGCCCGCCGGAGTACCAGGGCTCGCAGCCCAGCAAGCTCACCGTGGAGATGTTCTTCGACGCCAGCGACACCCAGGACACCCGGGTGGTGACCTCCGTGGAGCAGCTCTTCGCCTGCTGCGTGCCGACGAACGAGACCCGTCAGCAGCAGCGGTCCTCGCCGCCGTGGGTGGTCTTCCACTGGGGCGGGCTGACCGGGTTCCCCGGCTACGTGAGCCAGGTGCAGGCGAAGTACACCCTGTTCACCACGTCGGGCGTGCCGATCAGGGCCGTCTGCCAGGTGACGATGGAGGAGATCAGCGGCGACACCCCGGGCCAGAACCCGACCTCGGGCGCCCTCGCCGCCCGCCGGGTGCACCAGCTGGGTGCCGGGGACTCGCTGCCCTCGCTCGCCCAGCGCGAGTACGGCGACCCGGCGGCCTGGCGGGTGATCGCCGAGGCGAACGGGATCGACGACCCGCTGCGGCTGGCCCCCGGACGGCAGCTGCTGCTCCCCGCGCTCGACGAGCTGAACCGGCTCCGAGAGGCCGAGCGCGGAGGGCGGTCCTGATGGCGCAGCCGGGCGTCGCGACGGCGCTGGTGGTGGAGTTCGGCGGCAGTCCGCTGCCGGCGAAGTTCGTGAACACCCTGGTCGAGGGGTACGTCGACGACAGCCGTACGCTGCCCGACCTGTTCCTCCTGCGCTTCCGCGACCCGGACCGGGTGCTGCTGGAGCAGACCGGGCTGAAGATCGGCAGCGAGGCCCGGCTGCTGGCCCGCGCGGGCGGTGACTCGGAGCCGAAACCGCTGCTCAAGGGGGTCGTCACCGCTCTGGAGGTGGAGCTCGACGAGACCGGCACGTTCACCGTCGTACGCGGGCTCGACGAGTCGCACCGGCTGTTCCGGGGGCGCCGGGTGGCCAGCTACCAGAACATGACGCTCGCCGACATCTGCGCCCAGGTCGCCCAGCGCGCCGGACTCAGGCCGGGCACCGTCGACGTGGCCGGTCCGGTGCTCGAACACATCGCCCAGCCCAACGTCACGGACTGGGAGTTCATCCGGGACCTGGCCGAGGAGGCGGGTGCCCAGGCGTACGTGCTCGACGGCCGGCTGCACATCACCCGGCCCGCGGAGGCGAGCGGCGCCCCCGACGGTTCGGCGCGGGCCGACCGCGACCCGCTGGTCCTGGAGATGGGCAGCAACCTGCTGCGCTGCCGGGCCGGGGTGTCCTCGGCCGAGCAGGTCTCCGAGGTCGAGGTGCGCGGCTGGGACGTCAAGGCCAAGCGGCCGCTGGTCGGGCGGGCGCCCGCCGGGAAGTCGGCGACGCTGGAGCTGGGGGTGAGCGCGGCCGAGGTGTCCGCCCCGTTCGGCGAGGCGCGCTTCGTGGTCACCGACGCGGCGTACGGGGCACAGGCGCAGGTGGACCAGGCGGCGAAGGCCCTGGCGGAGCGGATCGCCGGGTCGTTCGCGGAGCTGGAGGCGGCGATCCGGGGGAACCCGGAGGTGCGGGCCGGCAGCGCGGTGGCGCTCAACGCGGTGGGGGCGCCGTTCGAGGGGCGGTACACGGTCACGTCGTCCCGGCATGTCTTCGACCCGGTGCGCGGCTACGAGACCTGGCTCACCGTCTCCGGGCAGCAGGAGCGTTCGCTGTTCGGGCTGACCGGCGGCGGGCCGGGGGCGGGCGGCTCCGGTGGCGGTTCACGGTGCGTGGGGCTGGTCAGCGGGACGGTCACGGACACCCATGACCCGGAGGGCTCGGGCCGGGTCAAGGTGCGGTTCCCCTGGCTGTCGGACGAGTACGCCAGCGACTGGGCGCGTACGGCCCAGTCGGGCGGGACGAGCGGCGGCGAGGCGTTCATCCCCGAGGTCGGGGACGAGGTGCTGGTGGGGTTCGAGCACGGCCATCTGGACCGTCCGTACGTCCTCGCCGGTCTGTACAACGGGAAGGACCGGCCGTCACAGGGCAGCGGCGGCGGTGGCGGAGGCGGTGCCGGCTCTCCGGCGGGCGTGGCCGGTGCTGTGGCCGGTGCCGTGACCGGCAGCCCGGACACCTCGGGGTCCGCCCAGGGCTCCGCCCCGGGCGCCCCGCTCGTCGACCCGACCAGCGGGGCCGTCAACCGGCGTTCGATCGCCTCCAAGAGCGGCAACCAGCTGGAACTCCTGGACGACGCCAACGGTCCGCAGGGCGTACGCCTGCTCACCGGCGACGGAAAGCTGAAGATCGATCTGGACCGCAAGGGCACCGTGATCGTGATCAACAGCGACGGCAGCGTGAACATCGAGGCCAAGCAGCAGGTGTCCATCAGGGCCGACCGCGGCGTCACGCTGGACGGCGGGCAGGGGACGCTCGAACTGAGCGGCGACAGCGTCACGTTGAAGTCCCGCGGCGGGGTGAGCGTCGACGGCGGGACCGGCGAGGTCAAGCTCTCCACCGGCGGCACGGTGGCCGTGCGGGGCGGTCAGGTCACGGTCGACGGAACGCAGCGCACCGACATCAGGAGCGGCGGCTCCCTGGCCGTCAACGCACCCATGGTGAAGATCAATTGACGGCGCGGACGCCCGGAGCGAGAGGAACGGACTGCCATGTCAGCAGCCGCACGGGTCGGTGACCCCACCGGCCACCCCGGCACGGTCGGGCCCCCCGGCGTTCCGACCGTGCTGATCGGCGGGCTCCCCGCCGCCACGGTCGGCACCCCGCACCTGTGCGCGATGCCGCCGCCCGCGGTCCACGCCCCGTCCGTGATCGTCCCGCCCGGCAGCACCACGGTGCTGATCGGCGGCCGCCCCGCCGCCCGGGTCGGGGACCGGGCCGGCTGCGGCGCGCCGATCGTGTCCGGGTGCCCGACCGTGCTGATCGGAGGCTGAGCGGCCATGGGACAGGAGTTCATCGGCGCGGGCTGGGCCTTCCCGCCGCGCACCGACGCCACCGGCTCCATCGCCCTGGTGCGCGGTGAGCACGAGCTGGAGGAGTCGATCCGGCTGATCCTCGCGACGTCGCCGGGCGAGCGGCCGATGCGTCCGGAGTTCGGCTGCGCCGTCAACGACTACGTGTTCGCCCCGGCGGACGCGGGCACGGCCGGGCAGCTCGCCTACGAGGTGCGGCTCGCGCTGGACCGGTGGGAGCCCCGGATCGAGGTCACCGAGGTCGTCGTCCGGTTCGACGAGGCGGACAACGGCGTCCTGTACATCGACATCGGCTACACCGTGCGGGGCGCCAACGACCCCCGGAACCTGGTCTTCCCGTTCTATGTGATCCCGCAGCACGAAGAGGTGGACGGCGCGTGACACTGCCCAGCCCGTACCTGGACGACCGTCACTTCCAGGGCCTGGTCGACGAGGCGAAACGGCTCGTCCAGCAGCGCTGCCCCGAGTGGACCGACCACAATGTGTCGGACCCCGGAGTGACCCTCATCGAGGCCTTCGCGACCATGGTCGACCAGCTCGTCTACCGGGTGAACCGCGTACCGGAGAAGAGCTATCTGACCTTTCTCGACCTGATCGGGGTCCGGCTCCACCAGCCCACGGCCGCCCGCACCGATGTGACGTTCCGGCTCTCGGCGCCACAGCCAGAGCCGGTACGGGTGCGGGCCGGCACGGAGGTCGCGACCGTACGCACCGAGACCGAGGAAGCGGTGGTCTTCACGACCGACGGCGAACTGTCCGTAGTTCCCTGCGAGTTCGCCCATCTCGCCACCTGGCCGACGTCCGGCGACACCCTGGACCGTACCGAGGAACTCGCGCTGGGCCGTCCCGTCCCCTGCTTCGGCACCACGCCCGCGCCCGGCGACGCCCTCTACGTCGGTCTGTCCGCGGCCGTCCCCTCGGGCGTCGTCGTGCTCCGGCTGGACTGCGCCGTCGAGGGCGTCGGAGTGGACCCGCTGCGTCCGCCGCTGGTCTGGGAGGCGTGGGACGGCGCCGCCTGGACGGCCTGCGAGGTCGAGAAGGACGACACCGGCGGCTTCAACCGGTCCGGGGAACTGATCCTGCACCTCCCCAAGGGCCACACCCCCAACGTCGTCGTGCGCCGGACCGGCGGCTGGCTGCGCTGCCGGCTGGTGGAGGCCGCCCCGGGACAGCCCACCTACATGGCGCCCCCGGTGGTCCGCCGGATCACCGCGTTCACGATCGGTGCGACCGTCGCCGCCGTGCACGCCGAGACCGTGACCGACGAGGTGCTCGGCCCCGCCGAGGGCGTACCCGGCCAGACCTTCACGATCAGCCGCCCACCCGTCGTACCCGGCGACTTCGTCGTCGAGGTCGCGGACCCGTCGGGCGGCCCGCAGGGCACGGAGTGGACCCGGGTCGACGACTTCGCGCACTCCGGCCCCGAGGACCGGCACATCACGCTCGACCCCAACTCGGGGCGGGTCGAGTTCGGCCCGGCGGTACGGGAGCGGGACGGTTCCATCCGCTACTACGGGAAGGTGCCGCCGAAGGGCGCCACCGTACGCGTGCGCTCGTACCGCACCGGCGGCGGCCTGCGCGGCAACGTCGCCCGCTCCACCCTCCGGGTGCTGCGCAGCGCCATCCCGTACGTGGCCCGGGTGGAGAACCGGGGTGCGGCGCTGGGCGGGGTGGACGGGGAGACGGTGGAGAGCGCACGGGTGCGCGGGCCGATGACGCTGCGGACCCTGCACCGGGCCGTCGTGCCGCACGACTACGAGCTGCTGGCCCGCGAGGTCGCGCCGGACGCGGCCCGGGTGCAGTGCATCCCGGCAGGCGAGGACTCGGCCGTCGAGGCGGGCGGGGTGCGGCTGCTCGTCGTACCGGCCGGGCGCAGCGACGAGCAGGGCCGGATCCGGTTCGACGAGCTGATCCCGCCGCAGCAGACCCTCGCGCTGATCGCGGGCCATCTGGACGAACGCAGGCCGATCGGCGCCCGGTTGGTGGTCGAGCGGCCCTTCTACCAGGGCGTCACGGTGGTCGCCACGGTCCAGGCCCGCAGAGGTGTCGTGCTGGAGAAGGTGCGGGAGGAGGCGCTGACCGCCCTCTACAGCTACTTCAACCCGCTGAGCGGTGGACCGGGCCGGGACGGCTGGCCGTTCGGCCGGCCGATCCAGTCGGGCGAGGCGTTCGCCGTGCTCCAGCAGGTGGCGGGCGTGGACCTGGTGGAGGACGTACGCCTCTTCCCCGCGGACCCCGTGAACGGGCAGCGCGGCGAACCCACCACCAAGATCGCGCTGGACCGGCACGCGCTGGTCTTCAGCTACGAGCACCAGCTCCGGGTACGGGAGGCCTGACCACCATGCGCACAGCCGTGACCGGCCTGCCGACGCCGCACCCGTTGATCGAACAGCTCCCGGCGGTCTACCTGGAGCAGGACTTCCTGCAACGGTTCCTCGCGGCGCTGGACGACGTACTCGCCCCGGTCCTGCTCTCCATCGACAACCTGCCCGCCCACCTCGACCCGCGCAGCGCGCCGGAGGACTTCCTCGACTGGCTGGCCCAGTGGGTGGCCGTCGACACCCGCACGGACCAACCGGTCGGGCAGCGGCGGGCGACGGTGCGCGGCGCGGTCGAGCGGCACAGCCGGCGGGGCACCCGGCGCGGTCTCGCGGAGGCGGTGCTGCTGGAGACCGGGATCGAGCCGGAGATCGTGGAGAGCGGCGGCACGGCGTGGTCGACGATGCCGCACACCCGGTTCCCGGGCGGCCCGCGGCCCTGGGTGACGGTCCGGGTCCGGGCCACGCAGCCGTACCAGGTCGACCGGGTGCGGCTGGAGGAGCTGATCCGTACGGAGATACCGGCGCACGTGGGCTTCGACCTGGAGGTGCTGTGATCTGCGAGTCGTGCGGGCAGAACAACGCGCCGGGGACGCAGTTCTGTACGTCGTGCCAGGCGTTCCTGGAATGGGAGGAGCCGCCGGGCGGAACCCCGGCGCCCTCCACCACCCGGCCGCCCCGGGCGCACTGGGATCCCCACGTCCCTCCGGCCGCCCCCGCGCCGCGGCCGGATCCTGAGCCGCACCCCGTCCCCCTGCCGCAGCCGCAGCCGCAACCGTCGCCCCGGCCCTCCCCGCGGCCCCCCGTCGCCCCGACCGCCGCCCCGCGCCGCCCCGGCGAGGAGACGGACGAGCCGGTGCCGGGGCCCGAGGCGCTGCCCGACGTACCGCCCGGCCCGGCGCGCACACCCCCGGGTCCGCCGCCCGCCCCGCCCGTCCGCTGTCCCAACTGCCGTACGGAGAACGCCCCGGACCGAACCCTGTGCATCCGCTGCGCACTGCTCCTGAACCCGGGACCACCGCCCGAGGTGCGGCCTGTCTGGTGGCGCCGGATCTTCCGGCGGCGGCCGCGTCAGGCGCCCACCGCGGGCACCCGGCCCAAGCGCCGGCTGTGGCGCCGCCCCGGTCTGGCGCTGCCGGTCGTGCTGATCGTGCTGGCGTGCGGGGTCTGGTTCGCGCTTCCGCACGTGCCCGGCTGGTTCGGCTTCGCCAAGGACGAGACCGGGACGCCGGAGGCGGTGCCGCCGACCCGGTTCCGGGCCTCCAGCAGGGCTCCGGGGCACCCGGCGGGCGCGGCGTTCGACGGCTTCAACAACCGCTACTGGGCCCCCTCGGCCGCCGGGACCGACACCGGAGTGGGGCAGTACCTGGAGTGCGACTTCGAGCAGCCGGTGCGCGTGCTGAAGCTGGTGGTCTTCTCGGGCACGTCGGCCAAGATGGACGAGTTCCTCACCCAGGCCCGCCCGGCGAGGATCACCGTGCTGCTGACCTCCGCCGACGGAACCAGCGTCAGCAGGAAGCTGCGGGTCAAGGACCAGCCGGGCCAGCAGACCTTCGACCTGCGCGGCTCGGAGATCGTCAGGGCCCGGCTCACCACCGACACCACGTACGGAGCGGGCCCCGACCGCCGTCTCGCCGTCGCCGAGATCGAGTTCTTCGGCCGCAGGACCTGACCGGGGAAAGGTCCACCGCGAGGGGCTGGAGTTCGTGGCCCCCGGGCTGGTGTCCGGCCCCGAGTGGTACAAGGACACCCCGGCGCCGGAGTACGAGCCCAACGGCGTGTACGCGGGAGTGGCGCGGGTCCGCGGAGAACGGGGGCGCGGCGCCCGGGGGTTCCGGGGCAGTCACGCCCTGCGCAGCTCCACCAGCGCCTCCGCCTGCGCGAGACCGCTCTCCTCGACGACCTCGCGCACGCTCTGCGCCTCGCGCACCAGCGCGAACCGCACCCGCCCGCCGGCGTCGGTGCGGTAGCCGTACACCGCGGGCCGGGGCAGCGAGTTGTACGAGAAGTGCGAGGAGAAGTAGTACGCGCCGGTGTCGTGGAGGGCGACCACGTCGCCGGGCTCGATGGCGGGCAGCCAGACCCCGGTCGCGGTGAGGTCCCCGGCGAAGCAGCAGGGGCCCGCGATGTCGACGACCTGGGCCGGTCCCCGCTTCGGGCGGCCCGCGGCGTCGAAGACCCCGACGCGCAGCGGCCAGGATCCGGGCATGAACACCGTACGGGTGGCGACCTGGGCGCCCGCGTGCGTGACCGCGATCCGCCGGCCGCCTGCCGACTTGGTGTACTCGACGACGGTGCCGATCGTTCCACTCTTGGCCAGCAGCGAGCGGCCGAACTCGGTGACGAGGGTGTAGCGCCCGTCGAAGAGCCCCGGTGCGGCTTCGCGGAGTTCGGCGACGTGGTCGGCGTACGTGGGCCGGTCGTCCTCGTCGGTGAAGTTGACGGGCAGGCCGCCGCCGATGTCGATCCCGGTGATCCGGGCGTGGCCCAGCCGGTCGTTGATCCGCTCGGCCAGCTCGTACGCCACGCGGATGCCCTCGGCGATGAGCGGCAGCGGGCAGCCCTGGGAACCGACGTGCGCGTGCAGCCGGTTGAGCCAGGGGCGGCGCTCGAACGCCTCGGTCACCGCGTCCACGGCACCCGGATCACGTAGCGCGACGCCGAACTTCGAGGTCGCGGTCGCGGTGCTCATCGCGCCGATGGCCCCGGCCCCGACCTGCGGGTTCACCCGGAGCCCGATGGGTCCGGCGGCCTCCCGGCCGGCCAGCAGGCGGTCCACCCGGGCCAGCTCCTGGAAGTTGTCCAGGTTGATCGCGATGCCGTGGGCCAGCGCGAACTCCAGCTCCCCGACGGTCTTCGCGGGGCTGTCGAAGACCAGCCGGTCGTACGGGAACCCGGCCGCGAGGGCCTGCTCCAGCTCGCCGGGCGAGGCGACCTCGCACCCCATACCCGCGTCCGCGAGCAGCCGCAGCACCGGCACCAGACCGCACGCCTTGGCCGCGAACGTGTGCTGCACCGGCGCGGGCCCCGCGAACGCCTCGTTCAGCGCGTCCACCGCGGCGAGCACACCGTCCACGTCGAGGAGACCGACCACGGGGGAGTGCGGACCGAGCAGCCCGTCCTCCACCGCACGCGCCAGCGCCGCCGTGCGGCGGTCGCCGCGCTGCCGGGACGCCGAACCGGAAGTCGTGCGAGTCATAGGAACACCCCTTCGTCCGCCAGGTCCGCCACAGGGAGCAGCCCTTGATCGTTCCGCTGTCCGCCACAGCCGCCCTGCCTGTCGTACGGACAGCATCGGCGCGCGGGGGACGGCGCGTCTTCGACCGACACGACGACACCCGCCCGGTTCCTTTGCCGTACCGGACAGCGGAACGATCAAGGGCTTCCGGCCCGGTGCGACCGGCGGGCCGCGAGCCGCAGCCCGATCTCCACGAGCAGCCGCACCGCGGGGTCGGCCGGATCGACGCCGAACAGCTCCCGGGCCCGGCGCAGCCGGTACCGCAGGGTGTTGGGGTGCACATTGAGGCGCCGCGCGGCCGTACCCGTGTCGCAGGACGCGTCGAGGTAGGCGGTGACCGAGTCGCCGTACGCCGAACCGTGCGCCCGGTCGTGCTCGACCATCGCGTGCACCGGCCCCGACAGCGACCCCCACAACGGCTCCACCCGGTCGAGCAGCCGGAGCACCGTCGCCTCGGGGACCACCTCGTCGTACGCCGCCACCGCCGACCGCGCCTCCCCGGCCGGCAGCCTCGCGGCCCGCTCCCGCAGCACCCGCACCACCAGCTCCGCGGCCTCCCGCGAGGCGGGCAGCCCGGCCGGCCCGGCCGCCACCGGACCGGCGCCCGCGAGGACCACCTCGCGCGGCACCGAGCGCGCGCTCGCCAGCAGTGCGCGCGCGGGATCCGCCTCCCCGTCCCCGGCCGGGACCAGCACGTACAGCCGCCGCCCGGACCGCGCGGTCACACACCCCGGCCGGTACGCGGCGGCCTGGAGCGCGAGCACGTCCAGCACCCGCCGCCCGGCACTCCCCGCGTCCTGCGCGTCGTACGCCCCGGCTCCCCGCCCGTCGCCTCCCCGCCCGTCGTAGGCCTCGCCTCCCCGCCCGTCGTACGCCTCCGCGACCACCACCGTGTACGGCCGGTCCGCCGTGACCCCGGCCTCTCGCGCGGACCGGACGTCCCCCCTCAGCAGCGCGTGCACGGCTCCTTCCCGCGCCCTGGCGGCCGCCCGGCCCCAGGTCTGATGGTGCGACAGATGGGGAACGGCGGCCCGTGCCGCGGTGCGCAGCGCGGCCGCCGCGTCCTCGGCGAGCGGCCGGCCGTCGGCGGCGGCCCAGATGGACCCGAGCACCTCGGAGCCGTGGCGCACCGCGATGGCCAGCCGCTCGGCGTACCGGTCGTCGGCGGGCAGCCGCACCACGTCCTCGGTGCTCCACAGCGTCCGGAAGAAGCCGCTCGCCCGGAGTTCGTCGACCCGCCAGCGGGGGACCTCCTGGCCGAGGATGGTCAGCCGGCGCATCGGGTCGGGTTCGTGGTCCAGTCGCGAATAGGCCAGCACCCGCGACTGCGGATCCTCGATCGTGATGGCGCCGCCGACCAGGTCCGCCACCGTATTGGCCAGCCCGGAGAGGTCGCCGGGCCGCAGCCCCGCCACCCCGGCGGTTCCGGCCGGGCCGCTGTGCACCAGGGCGGTCCGCAACCGGCCGAGCACCTCCGTCCACCCCTGCCCCGGCCGCCGGGTCAGCAGCGCCGTGCGGCCCCGGCCCGCCGCCTCCACCAGTTCGGCGCGCGGCCCCCGGGCGCCGGGCCGCATCACCACGGCCGCCGCCCCGGCCCGGTCGGCGGCGCGCAGTACGTCGAGCGCCTCGGGCGAGGCGGCCTCCACACCGACCGCGAGCAGGATCAGCCCGGCCGCCGCCCGCGCGCCGTCGTCCTCCCGCTCCTCGCCGGGGTCGTGCAGCACCACATCGGTCACCGGCACACCGGTACCGCGCGGTGCCACGACGACATCGAGCATCCCGGGGTCGATCAGCCCGAGGATCCGTTCCAGCGAGGGCCCGGTCTCGCGCCGGTCCGGTTCGTGCGTCGGCATCCGTCCATCATCGTCGGCCAGGCCCCGCGCGTGCAGGTGCCGGACCGGACTCAGCCGCGCAGGCCGTCGAACGCGACGTTCAGATGGCGGGGCCCGCGCAGCACGGCGTTCTGCCGGTACGGGGGCGGGTCGTCCACCAGCCGGGGGCCGTCGAGGCGGTGGGCCAGTGCGGTCAGGGCGAGTTGGGCCTCCAGCCGGGCGAGGGGCGCGCCGAAGCAGTTGTGGATGCCGCTGCCGAAGCCGAGATGCTGGATGTCCGGCCGGTCGGGGTCGAAGCGGTCGGGGTCGGGGAACCGTTTCGGGTCCCGGTTGCCGGACGCCAGGACGAGCCAGACGGAGGCGCCCTTGGGGATGGTGGTGCCGGCGATGTCGATGTCCGCGAGTGTGGTGCGCTGCGGGAGCAGTTGCACGGGCGGCTCGAAGCGCAGCAGCTCCTCCACCAGCGGGACGGCCAACCCGGCGTCCTCACGCAGCCGTTCGAGCACATCGGGGTTGCGCAGCAGGGTGAGCGTCCCGTTGGTGATGAGGTTGACCGTGGTCTCGTGGCCGGCGATCAGGAGCAGCGCCGAGGTGCTGAGCACTTCCATCCGGGTCATCTGCCCGTCCGGGCCCTGCTGGGTGGCCAGTGCGGAGAGCATGTCGTCGCCGGGGGCACCGCTGCGTTCGTCGATGAGCCCGGACAGGTACGCCCCCAGTTCGGTGCGGGCCTCGTGGGTGGCGCGGCGCTGCGCACCGGGATCCCCGCTCGGGTCCGGGTCGAGGCCGGCGGCGATGGTGTCGGCCCAGGAGTGGAAGCGTGCCTCGTCCTCGCGCGGAACGCCCAGCAGCCGGCAGATCACGGTGACGGGGAAGGGGTAGGCGAAGTCGTCGACGATGTCGACCTCCTTCCGGTCCCCGAACCCGTCGATGAGGCCGTCGACGACGCGGGCCAGTTCGCCGCGCATGTTGTGCACGCGCCGGGGTGTCTCCGGCGGGCCGAAGGGGCGCATCGTCATCCGGCGCAGCCGGTCGTGCTCGGGCGGGTCCAGCCGCAGGAAGGCGGGCGGCAGCGGCGAGGCCTCCTCCTCCTGGAGCAGGGTGCCCGCGGCGCCGGGGGAGAGGTTGCGCGCGTCGGAGCTGATCCGGGGATCGTGCAGCAGGCTCTTGATCTCCCAGTACGTGCTGACGACGAACAGATCGTCGCCCTCCTGACGCACCGGTTTCTTCCGGAGTTCGGCGTAGAGCGGGTACGGGTCGGCGCGGTTGGCGTAGTCGATGATCTGCCGCAGGAGCGTGTCTTGCGTCATGGTGGCGGGATCCTTGCTGGGGTCAGGCCCGGGCGGGGCTGAAGGTGATCCGCTGGTCGGTGGGTGAGTAGCCGCTGACGGTGACGGACGGCCCGTGGGTGGGCAGGGAGGGGTCCGGGAAGTCGGCCGGTACCGGCCGCAGGCCTTCGGGGCGGCGGTCCACCGAGGAGTACTCCGGGGGGAACGGCGCGGCGGTCTCGATCTGCCGCTGGTAGAACTCCAGCCACTTCGTCTGGTCGAAGGAGACCGCGGCGATGACCCGGCCCTGGTACCCGTACACCCCGGTGAAGCGGTGGTCGGCGAGCGAGCCCTGGGCGACGATGATCTCCTCGCCCAGCGAGGGGACGCCGACCGACTTGATGTTGACCCCGAACTGGGACGACCAGAAGGCCGGCACCCACAGGTGGGGGCGGCGCTCGGAACTGCTGCTGATCATGTTGTGCGCCGCGGTCTCGGCCTGCGCGACGGCGTTCCCCCAGTGCTCCAGGGAGAGGAACTGGTAACCGAAGATCGCGTGCGGGGACCGGGCGACATCACCGGCGACGAAGACGTCGTCGGTCACGATGCCGCGTACGTCGAAGGCCCGGCACCCCGCGTCGCAGGCGATTCCGCGCGGACCGGCGCCGAGCCCGGACCCGGCCAGCCACTCGGTGTTCCGCGTCGCGCCGAGCGAGACGACGGCGACATCCGTGTCGAGGGCGGTGCCGTCGGACAGATGGGCCCGTCGCAGCCGGCCCGCCGAGTCGCCCTCCAGACCGGTGACCATGATTCCGCAGCGCAGGTCCACCCCGTGCGCGCGCTGGAGCTCCGCGGCCACCTGGCCGACCACCCCGCCGAGTGCGCCCACGAGGGGCGCCGCCCCGCGTTCGGCGACGGTCACCGGCAGCCCGCGCTCACGGCAGGCCGAGGCGATCTCGGAGCCGGTGAAGCCCGCGCCGATGACCAGCACCCGGCGGGGCGACGCCGCCAGCCGCCGGTGCAGCCGGGCCGCGTCGTCGCGGGTGCGCAGGACGAAGACCCCTTCCAGCTCGGCCTCCGTCCGGTGCGGCCAGGGCCGGGCCCGTACTCCGGTGGCGATCAGCAGCCGGTCGTACTCCACCTCGTCGCCGTCGGCCAGCCGCACCCGCCGGGCCGCCATGTCCAGCCCGGTGGCGGCGACCCCGAGCCGCCACCGGGCGTCGAGCCCGTGCCGCCGGGGCAGCTCGGTGCGATCGGCGGACGCGTGGCCCAGCAGGACCTGTTTCGACAGCGGGGGACGGTCGTACGGCTCGTGGGGCTCGTCACCGATCAGCGTGAGCGAACCGGTGAAGCCCTCCTTCCGCAGGGTCTCCGCGGCCCGGAGGCCGGCCAGGGAGGCGCCGACGATCACGATCCGCCCCTCGCGCCTCAGCCGCTCCAGAGCACCGTCACCGGACACCGGACAGCCCCTCTCCCACGCCGGCCGGTGCCTCGTCCGGGTCCTCCACCAGGATGGCCTGCACCGGACACGCGGTGGCGGCACGCATCACCTGCTCACGCTGCGCCTCGTCGGCGTGCGGGTTGTACAACAGGGATTCCTCGCCGTGCATGGCGAAGACATCGGGTGCCAGGAACGCGCACTGTGCGTACCCCTGGCACCGGTTGAGATCGACGACAAGCCTCATCAAGGGGCCGCCCTTTCGCGTAGTACTCCGAGCACTCCCGCATCAGCGTGCGAGGGCCGTTCCGGATCCGCGAGCACAGGCGGACCGATGGAGTCACGGGGCGACCGATGGAGTCACTGGGTGACCGGTGGGGTCACGGGGCGGCCGGTGGGGATGGGGTCACCGCCGGACCGGTGGATCAGCCGCACCGGCCACGATGATGTGGATGCCGACGGCCAGGGCCCACACGGGGAACACCAGCTCGGACCAGGCGACGCTGCCCGCCGCGAAGAGCAGGGTCAGGCCCACGAGGGCGCCGAGAACCGTGAGCGGACGTGGCAGGACGCCGAGCCGGTGCGCGATGCCGGAGGTCGAGAAGACGAACACCGCGGCCATGCGCATCGAGTAGGTGGTCAGCAGGCCGTACGTGAAGTCCCCGCCGAACGACCACAGCTGACCCCCGGGTTCGGCCCCCTTCGTCGACAGCAGGCTGCCGGCCGCCGCCGTGGCCCCGAAGAGGGTCGCGACGAAGACCAGGCCGCTGCCCAGGAAGACGGTGGCGAGGAACTTGTCCTCGGCGTCCCCGATGCGTGCGCGCACGGCTCCCATGAACCACAGGAAGGAGATGCCCGCGAACGGGACGAGTTCGAGCGCCGTCCGTACCGTGCGCCGGCGCGAGGGATCGGTGAGCCACTCGCCGGAGCTCCTGCCCGGTTCGGACGGGATCGCCAGCCGGGTCAGGACGATGGCGGCGGCGAGCAGCAGGGCGAAGACGACCCCGGCCGTTCCCGCGGCCCGCGGAGTGCGCAGAGCCCGGCCCCGGGTGTCCGGTCGCGTCTTCCGTCGCGGTTCCATGGGCGGACGTTCGCCTCCTCCGGCTCCGGGGCCGTCGCCGGCCCGACGCCCCCGGGACCAGCAAGCCCCTGCACGGCGCCGGGTGCCACCCGGGCCGGGCGGGAGGGTGAGCCGCGGCCCTCGGCCCCGCGGCCCCCCGCAGACTTCCGCAGCCCCCCGCAGCCCCCCGCAGTCTTCCGCAGTCTTCCGCGGCCGTCCCGGGCGTCCGAGCCGGCCTACCTGTTCGACCTGGACCTGTTCCAGGACGTGAAGGCCGGAAAGCCGGAAAGCCGGAAGGCCGGACAGACCGGAAGGCCGGACAGACCGGGTTCCGCGACCGGATGATCAGCGCCTGGGTGGGCTTCGCCGGGTCGGGACGGCCCGACCCGGCCCTCCCCGCACGGTTCAGCCGGCCCACCGTCCGGAGAGGAACGTGACGGCGACGACCGTCGTCAGCGGCGCCCCGACGGTGAGGCAGACCGTCCTGACGCGCGGGTTCCGCAGGCTCCAGGCGGCGAGCCCGGTCCACAGGGGCCACCACAGCAGGGTCGCCCGGGGCATGGAGGTGTACCAGTAGGACGTGCCCAGTGCCCACAGGCTGAGCGCGATGTACACCGCCTCCGCCCAGCGCCGCCGCCGCAGCAGCAGGCCGCACAGCACCAGGCCGACGACCATGGTGAGGAGTTCGGCCTGGCACATCAGGGCGTACCCGGTGCTCTGGGAGTGCCCGAACGCGGCGTGCCAGGTGTTCTTCCACGCCTCCCAGGGGGCGTGGAAGTCGCGGTACCAGCCGCGCTCCTCGGCGTGCTTCCAGGCCATCCAGTCACCGGTGTGCGCGTGCAGGTACCAGCTGTGGAGCAGTGGCGGCAGGGCGGGCAGCGCCAGCCAGGGGAGACGGCGCCAGGGCGCGGAGCTGCGGGCGGTCACCAGGAAGTGCACCGCGATCGCCCCGGCGAGGAAGAGCCCGCTGACCCGGACGGTGGTGGCCAGGCAGGCGAGGAGGGCCGCCAGCGGCCAGTTGAGCCGCTGGGCGGCCAGCCAGGCCGGCAGGGCGAAGGCGAGGAAGAGCGCCTCGGTGTAGCCGGCGGCGAGGAAGACCGCGCACGGGGAGAGCAGGAAGAACAACGCGGCGCGGGGCCCCGCGCCCTCCTGCGGCAGATGCAGCCGGGCGATCCGGGCCAGGGCCAGTACGGCGACCCCACCGGCCACGAACGAGATCAGCGCCCCGGCGGCGGACCAGCTGGGGACGACCGTGTGGACGGCCCGCAGCAGGAACGGGAAGCCGGGGAAGAACGCCTCCCTGTTGTCCCAGTCGGCCGTCCAGGGACCGGTCCCGTCCGGGAAGTAACCGGACTGGGCTATGTGCAGGTAGTGCCACCAGTCCCACCGCTGCCACGACGAGAAGAACGAACCGGAGTGGCGGGCCCGCCCGTCGTCGGGGAACAGCCACCGGGTGCAGTACGCGGTGGTCCAGATCCCGGCCCGGGTCAGCAGATACAGCCACAGCACCTCGCGGTCGGCGGCCCCGATCCGCGGCAGCCGCCGACGGGCGGGCACCGGCTGCGGCGCGCGCCGGGGAGCGGTGACTCCGGTGCCGGACGCGTCCGGACGTTCCCGCTGCCTCTCGGCCTGCCGCTGCGGAGCGGAAGTACTCACGACATTCTCTCCCGATCTTTCCGTCTCACTTCTTCTCTCTCCGCCGAGCTCATCGGCCTCACCCGGATCAGGGAGGCGGCAGAGTGAGGCTCCGGCTGGGCGCGGTGTACGCCCCGGAGGGGCTCTCGCTCTCGCTCTCGCTGGAGGAGGGCGTATGCATGGGCGGCAGGCTGGTCCTGGGCGAACCGGGCGACGGCGTGGACGACGAGGACGTGGCCGGCGAGGGTGAGATCCGGGGCGACGGAACGGGCGACGGGGTGGTGGCGGGCACGGTGGTGCTCCTGCTGTCCGGCAGGAGCGTGGCCACGGCCGCACCCGTACCGGAGAAGACCAGACAGGCCCCCACGGCCATCGCGACCATCCGCCGCCTGCGCAGGCGTTCGCCGCGCTCGGCGATGTACGACGGCGGCGCGGAACGCGCGCGCGACTGACCGACCGCCGCGGCTTCCTTGAACAAGGACCCCAACGGGTCTCGGGGTTCAGACACAGGGCCCCTCCTCGGTACGCGGATCCTGCAGACGGTGCGAGAGCGTGGTCCGGCCCCTGGCCAGATGTGTCTTGACGGTGCTGGCCGCCAGGCCGGTCTCCGCGGCGATCTGTTCGACGGTCAGATCACAGACGTAGTGCAGCGCCAGCGTGCGACGCTGTTTGGCCGGCAACTCCCGCAACGCCCCCACCAGCGCCACCGTCTCCGGCCCCGGTGCCTCGGTATGGGGCGGCGCGCCACTGCGCTGCCAGGCGTCGGCCGCCCGCCGCCGTCCCCGCCACCGGCTCACCGCCAGCCGCCAGGCGACCGTACGGATCCATGCCTCGGGCTGCCCGTCGCGGTCGAGTTGACGCCGCCGGCTCCACCCTTTGACGAAAGCTTCCTGCACCACGTCCTGCGCTTCGTGCTGGTCGCCGAGCATCACGAACAACTGCCCCGTCAGCCGGGCAGCCGTCAGCGCGTAGAACTCTTCGAACTCCTCGACGGTCAACAAACAACTCCTGGATCTCCTCGGTCTCATCCGGCATACGCCCGGCACCCCTCATCCGGACGACACGGAATCCGAAGAGATCGGGTGACGGTGATCACACGGCTCCGGAGCGGGGTGCGCCGCCGGAGCGGGTGGTGCCGGAAGCCCCTGATCACCGGCATCAGGGCATACCGGAGAAAGAGTTATCAAACCTCTTGACCAGCGAGAAATTGGGAGGAGAATCGTCAATACACCAGAAAACCAGAGCGAGCCGCACCGCCGGCGGAGACGTCCCGCCGACCCGAGTGACCCCCTCGTCGGCTCTGGCCAGGCCCCCGGCAGCTCCTCCGGATCCGGAGCTTTCAGCGACGGTTGGAAGCCCCAGTACCGAGAAGGACTACCGGGGACTGCATGTGTGCCCCCACGACCGCGTGATCACGCCGTGGAAAAGACGCCGTGGAAAAGACGCCGTGGAAACCAGACCGTCAGCGAAGAGCCGAGTAAACCAGACCGTCGGCGGAAACCTGACCGACAGCCGTCGCAGCCGTCGCAGCCGTCGCAGCTGTCACGGCTGTCACAGTCGTCGCAGTCGCCACGGCCGCTCGGTCGCTCAGCCGCCACAGCCACTCAGCCCGTGAAGCCGGGGACCATCAGGCCGGACTCGTACGCGATCACCACCGCGTGGGTCCGGTTCTGCGCGCCGAGCTTGGTCAGTACGTTTCCGACGTGGGTCTTGACCGTCTCCAGGCTCACCGTGAGGGACTCCGCGATCTCCGGATTGGACAGCCCGGTGGACATCAGGCGCAGCACCTGCTCCTCCCGCCCGGTCAGGTCGGCCTGCGGCAGGGCCTCGGCGGAGCCCAGCGGACGGGCGGCGACCATGCGGCCCAGTGCGGCCGGGAAGAGGACCGCTTCGCCCGCCGCCACGACCCGGACCGCCTCGGCGATCCGGCGGACCGGGAGGCGCTTGAGGACGAAGCCGCTGGCGCCCGCGCTGAGGGCGGCGGTGACGTAGCCGTCGTTCTCGAAGGTGGTGATCACCACGACCTTCGGCGGGTCGGCCGCTTCGGCCAGCAGTTGGCGGGTGGCCTCGATCCCGTTGCACCGCGGCATCCGGACGTCCATCAGGACGACGTCCGGCCGCAGGCTCCGCGCCCGTTCGACCGCCTCGACGCCGTCGGCGGCCTCGCCGACCACCGTGATCCCCGGCTGCGCGGAGAGCAACATGCCCAGGCCGCTGCGGGTCACCTCGTCGTCGTCGGCGATCAGGAGGCTGACAGCGGGTTCGGTGACGGCGGGGAGGACCGGGGCCGTGTCCTCGCCCGTGCCCGACGTGCTCACGCCGACGCCCACGCCGGACGTGCCCGCGCCGGACGTGCCCGCGCCCGACGTGCCCGCGCCCGACGTACTCACGCCCGACGTACTCACGCCGACGCCCGCACCGGGAGCCGGACGGCCAGCCGCCAGTGCTGCGTACCGTCCGGGCCGGACCGGAACTCACCGTGCAGCAGCCGGACGCGTTCGGCCAGTCCGGACAGACCGTGGCCGGAGGTCGGGAAGGCCCCCGGGCGCGCGCCCGGGTCCGTACGTGCTTCGGTCCGGTTGACCACCGTGAGGTCCAGCGCGTCGGGCCCGGCCACCACCTCGATGCCGATCGGGCCGCCCGCCCCGTGGCGCAGGGCGTTCGTCAGCCCCTCCTGGAGGATCCGGTAGGCAGCCCGGGACAGCGTCCCCTGTACCTTCGCCAGATCGCCCGACAGCTCCGGTTCCACCACCGCACCCGCGTGCCGCAGACGGTCCAGCAGCCCGGGGAGGTCGGCCAGGGTCCGGGTGGGCGCCGTCCCCGACTCTTCCTCGCGCAGCACTCCGAGTACGTAGTCCAGATCCTCCAGCGCCGCCCGCGTCGACTCCTCGATGCTGCGCATCGCGGCCCGCGCCGCCACCGGGTCGGCGGCGAGCATCTCGCCCGCCACCGCAGCCTGGATGGTGGCCGCCGTCAGTGTGTGGCCGATCGAGTCGTGCAACTCGTGGGCGATCCGGTTGCGTTCGGCCAGCAGCATCTCCCGCTCGGCGGCCAGCGCGAGCCGTTCGGCCGCCGACGGCCCCAGCAGCCGCGGCGCGGACCACCGCAGGAGCTTCGCCACCAGTACGCAGATGGTCACCGCCAGCACGATGAACACTGCTCCCACCACCCAGCTCCACACGCCCGTGGCCTGGAGCGACGAACCGAACAGGCTCAGCCGCGCCTCGCCGCCGATCCAGTTCCCCGGCAGTGCGATGCCCATGATGAACAGCGTTCCGCCGGCCATCACCCCCATCCACCCGACGGCCGCGTGCAGCACCAGCCAGAGCGGGGTCCGCCAGCGGTCGAGGCCGGGTGAACCGGAGACCCGGCCGCCGGCCACCGGATCCGGCAGCGGTACCCGCAGCAGCCGGCGGGCGGATGCGACCAGCGCCCGCCGCACGGGGCGCACCAGTCCGGCCGAGCCGACCAGTACCGCCCAGACGAGCAGGACCAGGACGATCCGCACACTCTCGGGCCCGGACGACCACAACACCGCGGGCAGCAGGGCGAAGGGCAGCAGCGGAAGGCTCGCCAGCGCGCCGCAGTAGGCGAACAGCACACCCGAATACGTGGAGCCGCGCAGCAGCGGCCCGATTCCCCTGATCATGGGCGCCAGTATCACCGGGCGGCCCACCGGTGGCCTCCCCCGATCGGGGGAGCGATATCTCCCGCCTTGCCGCGATGTGGTCGAGGGGCCCCGGAAGCCAAGATCGTGCCCCGACCAAACGATGTCCCCGGCCCAGGAGTTGACTCATGCGTACTCGGACCCAGCAGGGCCCCCGATCCTCGACCCGGCAGCAGGGCGGCAGGCGGCGACGAACCGTATCGGCCGCGGCCGCGACGGCTATCGGCGTCATGACGCTGGCCGCCCTCACCCCACCCGACTCTTCCGCTGCCTCCGCTGCCTCCTCCGTCTCCGCTGCGGCCGCCGTCGCCCGGCCGGACGCCGTCCAGCAGGCCCTGAACACGTTGGTGCGCGACGACGGAATGCCCGCCGCGACGGCGAACGTCAAGGGCCGTGACGGCCGCACCCGCACCTATACCGCGGGAGTCGGCGACCTGGCCACCGGCTCGAAGGTGCCCAGGGGCGGGCAGGTGCGGATCGGGAGCAACACCAAGTCGTTCACGGCGGTCGTGGTGCTGCAACTGGTCGGCGAAGGGAAGATCGCCCTCGGCGCCGACGTCGACACCTACCTGCCCGGTCTCGTCCGGGGTAGGGGGATCGACGGGCGCCGCATCACCGTCCGCCAGCTCCTCCAGCACACCAGCGGACTCCCCGATTACGGCATGCACATCGACGACGACGAGCTCAGGGACCGGTACTTCGAGCCGCGCGAACTGCTCGACATCGCCCTCCGGTACAAGGCCGACGCGGCTCCGGGCAAGACGTGGGGATACAGCAACACCAACTACCTCCTGGCCGGCCTGATAGTCCAGAAGGTCACCGGCCGCCCCCTGGCCGAGGAGATCGACCGGCGCATCATCAAGCGCGTCGGGCTCCGCCACACCTACTTCCCCGCCCCCGGCGACAAGACCATCCGGGAGCCGCACCCCCATGGCTACCACCGCAACCCGGCGGACGGACCGCTGCGCGACTTCACGGAGATCGATCCCTCCGCGGGCTGGGCGGCAGGCCAGCTGATCTCCACCGACTCCGACCTCAACCGCTTCTTCGGCGCACTCCTGGCCGGCCGCCTCCTCCCGGCGGCCCAGCTCGCCGAGATGCGCACGACCGTCCCCGCCGGTGACTCCGGGCTGCGCTACGGACTGGGGCTCACGAGCAGGCCGCTGTCGTGCGGCGGCGTCTACTGGGGCCACGGCGGCGACATCCCGGGTTACGAGACCCGGGGCGGCGTCACCGACGAAGGCCGCGCCGTCAACGTCACGGTCACCAGCATCCCGACGGACGAGACGGCCGTGCAGCACGTGAAGGACGCCGTGGACAGCGCCCTGTGCGGATGAACCACGCACATTGCCACCCCACACCCACAACCCACCCCCCTCGAACAACACCTCAACGCCCCAACGCCCAACGCCTCACCCCCCAACACACCAAAGCCCCAACGATCCAAATATCCCCAGGAGTTGAATCATGCGTGGGCAGACACGACAAGGGCTTCGCGAACCGGTCCGCGAACCGGTCCGCGAGCAAGGCCGTGAGCAAGGCCGCAAGCAGGGCCGTCGTCCGGACACCCGGCGAAAGACCCTGTCCGCCGCGGCCGCGATGGCCCTCGGAGTCATGACCCTGGCCGCCCTAGCCCCACCCGCCTCGGCAACCAGCCCGGACGCCGCCTCCCTCTCCTCCTCCGCCTTCCCCTCCCCCTTCCCCTCCCCCTCCGTCGGTCCGGACGTCGTCCGGCAGAGCCTGAACGCGCTGGTGCGCGAGGGCGGAATGCCCGCCGCGCTGGCGAGCGTCAAGGGTCGTGACGGCCGCACCCGCACCTACACCGCGGGAGTCGGCGACCTGGCCACCCACGCGCCGGTGCCCGTGGACGGGCAGGTGCGGATCGGGAGCAACACCAAGTCGTTCACGGCGGTCGTGGTGCTGCAACTGGTCGGTGAAGGGAAGATCGCCCTGGACGCCGACGTCGACACCTACCTGCCGGGTCTCGTCCGGGGGAAGCGGATCGACGGACGCCGCATCACCGTCCGCCAGCTCCTCCAGCAGACCAGCGGACTCCCAAACTACACCAACTACCTCGGGGACGACGTCCGTTACTACACCCCCCGTGAACTGCTCGCCACCGCCCTCCGGCACCCGGCCGACTTCGCCCCCGGGAAGAAATGGGCGTACAGCAACACGAACTACGTCGTGGCCGGCCTGATCGTCCAGAAGGTCACCGGCCACCCCCTGGCCGAGGAGATCGACCGGCGCATCATCAAGTGCGTAGGGCTGCGCCACACCTACTTCCCGGCCCCCGGTGACGCGAGCATCCGGGAGCCCCACCCCCACGGCTACTACCGGGAAACGGCGGACGGACCGCTGCGCGACATCACGGAGATCGACCCCTCGTGGGGCTGGGCGGCAGGCCAGTTGATCTCCACCGACTCCGACCTCAACCGCTTCTTCGGCGCGCTCCTGGCCGGCCGCCTCCTGCCCCCGGCCCAGCTTGCCCAGATGCGCTCCACCGTCCCCGCCGAAGCGACCTTCGGCCCCGGCGCCCGCTACGGACTCGGCCTCGTCAGCAGACCGCTGCCGTGCGGCGGCCTCTCCTGGGGCCACGGCGGCAGCTTCCCCGGATACGAGACCCGGAGCGGCGCCACCGACGACGGCCGCGCCGCCAGTGTCGCGGTCACCACGCAGCTCGACGACGAGGCGAGCCGGCGCACCCTCGAACGCGCCGTGGACACCGCCCTGTGCCGCTGAACCCCACCGAGGACCACGGACGCCGAAGGGCCCCGCAGCGAACTGCGGGGCCCTTCGGCGTACTGCCCGGTGGGAGCAGGCCGTTCAGGAGAAGTCCGGGCGGTGCTCCCCGGCGTCATCGGCGCCGCTGATCCGGCGCAGAACCTCGTCACCCTGCGGCACCCCCACATCGCTGAGGACGCGAGCCATGTTGGCGCCGACGAAGCTCCGGTCCTCCGGAGTCAGCGACCGGAGCGCCGCCGCGAGGGTGTTCTCCCAGCTGTCCTGGCCGGAGAGGAGGCTGCGGTGGTTCACCGTCCAGTCGAGCACGTCCCTCGCCTGCTCCGGCTGCTGCAGCAGCCAGAAGGCCGCCAGCCCGACCGGACCGCCCGCGACGACCTCCCGGTAGAAGCGGTACGCCTCGCGGTGGGCCTCGCCGAAGCCGGGCGGAAGCGTCGGCCCCGCGCCGGTGCCGGGCGTCGGCCGGAGCGCGGCCGGCGGGTCCAGGAACCAGTACGTGATGCCGGAGCCGTCGATCACCTGCGGACGGCCGGGCGGCACCACCTCGGTCGTACCGAGGTGGGGTGGCGGCGACCGCAACGGGTCGGCGGCGCCGGGCAGGGTGGCGTTCTCGTTGATGTGAGCGACGACCAGCTGCCCGGCCTGTTCCTCGGTGAGCTGTTCCCTCGCCGCGACGACCGGATTGCTGATCTTCCAGACGACTCCGTAGCGGGCCGGGGGTTTCGGCGGCCGGCGCGGGATGTCGACCGAGAGCCGCCGATCCGCGAGCGAGACCCACACGACGTCGAAGAAGTCGCCCTCACGCACCTCGTGCCGGGTGGGCCGCGGATAGCCCCAGTAGTCGCCCTCCCGGGGCGGCACCATCGCGTCCCGCCCGTCGTGCGCGAGGAACACCAGGGCCCGGCCCTCCGGGGCACCGAAGCGCAGACGGAACAACTGCCAGGCTGCCGAGGAGTCCAGCGGGGAGATGAGCGGGCCGGTCATGACGCGTGCCTTTCCGTCGAGGAGGCCGTACGGGAGCGGTGGCGGCGCAGGACGTAGCGCAGGACGCCGCGGTGGTTCTGGGCCATCGCGGCGAGCGCGGCGAGGAGATGTGGGAAGCCGGTCCGCCGCCGTAGTTCCCGGTCGCCCTCGATCAGGAACAGGCCGTCCGCCATCGCTTCGTGGGTGGCGGGGTCGTCCAGGGCCGTGACCACGAGACCGCGGGCCCGATCCGGGTGCTCGGCGAGCAGATCGGCGAGCCGCACCCGCCGTTCGCCCGGAGCGCCGGACCGGGGGAACGACGCCCGGCTCATCGATTCGACGGCGTACACGGCCAGGTCGTGGCGCCGGGTGCCCGGATCGGCCGTCTGCCATGCCCGGAGCAGGTCCAGGACGGGAACATGGTTGGTGTCCTCGGAGAGAAGGGCGCTGAGCGCGAAGGACACCGCGGTGCGCAACGGGCCTTCCAGCGACTTGTCCGGCCCGTCGAGCACGTTGTCCAGGAGCTTCAGCGCGGCGGCGGGGCGGGCCAGGCCGTAGCTGCCCGCACAGGTCTCGGCCACGGTGCAGCGGAGAGGCACGGGGGCGGCCCCGCTCCACTGCCGCAACTGCTCCCGGACCGCTCCGGTGAGGGTGGGGTGCTGGACCATCTCACCGAGTGCGTAGGCCACCAGACGGCGGCGCCAGCGCTTGTCCGACGCGGCGAACGGGTACAGCTGGCGCAGGGTGTCCGGTCCGGTGGCGTGGGCCAGCACCCTTCCGATCCGCTCGCCCGCCGCGAGTTCGATGCCGGGGTGGTGGGAAACCTCGTCCAGGCTCTTCCACAGCAGCTCCGCCATGCCTTCGTACTCCAGCCACAGGGACCGGAGCAGGGAGTCGGACCGGTGCCGGCCGGAGAAGTCGACCGGCTGGACCGGATAGCGCGGCGTCGCTTCGAACCGGGGCGGCAGCAGACGCGCGCCGACGGCCGCCAGCCGGTCCTCGAAGGCCGGTCCGAGCACGTCGTGCCCTGCCGACGGCTCCCCGGGCGGCCCCTGGGCACCGGTGTGCTCCGGCCCGGGACGGCCACGACCGTCGAGGTGGGGGCGCAGCACCGCGCTGTACCGCTCGACGACCGTACGGTCCTGCCCGGGCAGCAACGAGATCGCCGCCATCAGCGAGATCCGGTCCGCCCGGTGGCGGGCCTCCGCGAGCGCCGCTCGGGCCGCGGCGGGGCTGCCGGTCCGCAGGTCGTCGAGCAGGGTCTCGGCGGACCCGCCCGTCAGGACGAGACCGCGCAGCCCTTCCGCCACCGCGACACCGTCCCCCGGCAGCGAGTGGGCGTCCAGGTAGCCGACGAAGGCCGGCGAGGCGAGGTGCCGCAGCGCGTCGGCCTCCTGGCCGGAGGTGAGTTCACCCTCCTCGGCCATGGCGGCCAGGTGTTTCGCGGCCACCTCGGCGGGCGGCGGCGGGCGGTGCGTGACCTGCCGGGGCACCGTGTCACGGGGCAGCGCCGTCTCCACGCGTACGGTCACGACCAGATGGGCGCCCGCGTCGCGCAGCAGCGAGCCCAGTGCGGTGATCCGGACCTCGCCGAGCGTGGCGGCGGCCGTCGGGGAAAGCCCTTGGAGCAGATACCCGCGCCGCTCCTTGGGCTGCCACCGGGACAGGTCGGTGGACGAGTCCAGACCGGTGATGCCCTCGGCCCCGTACCGCTCCGTCAACAGCGCGAACGCTGCCGTGCCCGCCCCCGTGCCGCTCCCGGCCCTCAGCACCAGGACGTGGCCGTCCAGCACTTTCCGGCACTGTGCGTGGGTGGGCGGTTCGACGAACCCGCGCAGACGGGCGCGGACGTCGTCCGCGGGGTAAGGGCCCTCCCGCAGGCGGGGTTTGACGATGCGGTCGCTGACATCCGCGTCGGGAGGGATGCCGATGAACACATTGGCATCGCCCCCGATGGCACCCATGACCGCCACACCCTGATCGACGCGCTGCCGGTTGTCACGGTAGGACGAGTCCCCCGGGCCAGGACCGTCTCCGCCGTCCGGTGCGCGAGGGCCGGGAACGTCTCTGCCGTCCGGTGCGTGAGGGCCGGGAACGTCTCTGCCGTCCGGTGCGCGAGGGCCGGGAACGTCTCTGCCGTCCGGTGCGCGAGGGCCGGGAACGTCTCTGCCGTCCGGTGCGCGAGGGCCGGGACCGTCGTCCGCGCCCGCGCTCACCGGCCGTCTCCGGCTCCGCCGGTCCGCTTGTCGCCCGCCACGTTGTCGCCGCTGCCCCAGTGCTGGTTGGTGCCGCGGTACTCGTTGGATCGGCCGGTGTACGTGAAGTCTCCTCCGACCCCACCCAACACGGCGGCGCCCTCGCCCACGTGCTGCGTGTTGCCGCTGTACTGCGTTTTGGGGGACGTCACCGGGGCCTGTTCCCGGTCGGCGGAGGCGTCGGCCGGCGCCACGGCTTCCTCCCGGGGCCGCACCCCGGCCTGCACGAGGTTCCCGGACGGAGAGGGGACGTACAGCCAGGCCCGCTGCGCAAATACCTTCCCCTCCACGGTGGCCGGGACCTCCACGCAGCGGTCGGGGTGCAGCCCGGTGTACCCGCCGAGCACGACGTCCTCGTGGACACGCTGGGAGATGACCGCCGCGAGATGGGTGACCTCCTCGCTCGCCGCGGTCAGGATGGCCTTGACCGGGCGGGAGTCGAGCAGCCGGTGGGTGTCGTTGCGGGCGGTGCCGTTGCCGTCCGCGTCCGGCAGCGGTCCGACGTGGACGCTGGCCCGCAGCCGGATGCGGGGACCGACGCTCTGCCTGTTGTACGCGCCGAGCGTGTCGTCCAGCACGTTCAGGAACGGCCAGAGGACGAAGGGCAGCAACGCCGGATCGAAGCCGAACACCACACCGTCCCCGGTGTTGGCCGGAAACCGCTTGGAGTCGCGCAGCTCATGGAGCCCCGCCCGCTCCAGCGCCTGGTCGACGAGTTCCGGGATCAACCGGCTCACCGGGCCGTGCTGAAGGGCGGCAAGACCGGTGAAGTCCTTGGCGTCGACGGCGAACAGGGCACGGTAGGGAGGCAGCGGACGGCTCTCGGTGTTCGGCGCCGGCACGGACGTGGCCGTGTGCGTCTCGGCGTACGGGGCGGGAACGGACGTGGCCGTGTGCGTCTCGGCGTACGGGTGGGGAACGGGCCTGGACATGCGTGAACTCCTCGTGGGCGGCGGGACGGATACGGAGCCGGTGACCGGCTGATTCGAGATTCCGTCGGTTCCGCCCGCCCGACTGCACAGCACAGGGCAGTTCGCGGGTGTCCCACGTCACAGCATGGGTGCGCTCATCGGGCCGGGGGCGTCGGGAAGGCAGGCACCGGCAACGTCACCGGTCCGGCCGCCGCCCAGTGGCGCAGCGCCTGCATGTCCTTGACGACGATCACCCTGCGGGCGGTCTCCACCGCGCCGGACTCCCGCAGCCGCTGCAGCCCGGTGATGACCGCGTTGCGGGTCACTCCGGTCGCCTGGGCGATCTCCTCCTGGCTCAGGCCGGTCAGCCGTACGACCTCCGATCCGCGGCCGGGCGCGGTGAGTTCGACCAGCCTGAGCAGTGTCCGGGCCAGCCGGGCGACCAGCGGAAGGGTCAGCAGCTCGGTGCGGTGCGCGTCGGACTCCCGGAGCCGGGACAGGGCCTGGCGCATCAAGTCCATGACGAGCCCGCGCTGTTCGATGAACCGGCGGAACCGCTCCGCCTCCAGCACGACGGCCGTGCAGGGGGTGAGCGCGACCACTTCCGCCGTACGCGTGGTGCCGTGGAAGACGGACACCTCGCCCAGCAGGTCACCCGGCCCCCGGAACGCCAGCCAGGTCACCACCCCGCCCGGCTCCCGGCACACGACCTTGGCGAGCCCGTCGGTGAGGGCGAGCAGATGCGTTCCGGGCGAACCCTGACGCAACATCACGCTGCGCTCACGGAAGGTACGGATCGCCCCCTGCCCCCGCAGCTCACGCCATGCCTCGCCCGACAGCACCCGTCACCTTCCCCGTCCGCCCCGTACGAGGCATCGCCCTGCCCGCACCCCATGAGTTCTACGCCGCCCCGCCCGCCCCCGCCGCGATTCGGGTGACCTTGTCCGATAACGACCGCCACCCGGACGACGGTCGGCGGGACCGAGCCCGCCCGCTCCGCTCTTCGACGCATTGCCCGGCTGCCGGCCGACCGGTGCTCTTCACCCGCTGCATCAACCAGCCGGACAGCCCCTACGAGCGCTTCTTCCAGTGGCACCGGCTCCGGCAACCGCCCGGGACGGACCTCGTCGCTGTGTTCTGAAGTCCGCCACCGATGCCTTCGAGTACGACTGCGCCCCCTGGATTGCCACCGACGCCTGCGCCACCGATGCCGGCCCCGACAATCACGGAGCCGGGCTCGTCGTCGCCCGCCGACTGATCGGAACTGGCCAACCTGTCTCCAGCGAACACGTGCTGGGTCAGCTCACTGCGAACGCCGGGGCGGCGGTGCTGGAATTGCCCCATGGCCGACACACCGCCCCGCACCGGTTCACCCACCATCCACGACGCTGACTTGATCATCGTCGGCGGTGGTCCGGCCGGCTGCGCCGCCGCCCGCATGGCCGCCAGCGTCGGCATGCGTTCGATTCTGGTCGAGCCGGACCGGCTGTGCCGCAATCTCTACCGGATCCCGGCCCTGAACAACGTCCTCGGCGGCTACACCAGCGGCCCCGAACTGGCCGACTCCATCGTCGCGGAGCTGAAGAGCACGGCGCTGTGCCACCTCGAACTCGGCCGACACGTCACCGAACTCCACGCCGGCAAGGACCACGTGACCGTCACGGTCGACACCGGCGCCCGGCTCACGGCTCGGTACGTCGTCGTCGCCACCGGCGTCGGCCCCCTCCAGCCACGCGACATCGCATGGATCACCGCCCCCGACGGCCTGACCCTGCCTCCGCTCTGGCAGGCCGGGGCGGACGACGCCGAAGGCCGCACCCTCCTCGTCCTCGGCGGCGACCGCCCGATCGGCACCTTCCTGCGCGCCAACCCGACCACCGACACCCGCCTGCTCGTGGCGTACCCGGAGTCCGACGCGTACAAGATCGAGGAGATCCGCGAAGATGCCGGAGTTGTGCTCCTCCCCGTCGAGCACCTGACGCTGAGCTGGAGGGAAGACGCCCCGGTGTCGGCGGAAGTGATGGGCCGGAACGGCGAACGGCAGACGATCACGGCGGACGCCGCCTACCTCAGCATCGGGAACGCCCCCACCGCCCCGCCCGGCGACCTGGTCCGCGGCGCGGACGGATACTGCCCGCCGACCGAACAGCACCCCCGCGTCATCGTGGCCGGCGACCTGCGCTCCGCCCGCTTCCAACGGATCATGACCGCCCTGGGGTCCGGCAGCGAGGCCGCACTGCACGCCTACTACGCAACCAGGGACCTGCTCGCCGAAGGCTGACGGAGAGAGCCCCCGATGCGGCAGAGCGCGGACGAAGCCATCCAGAGAGTTCCTGTCCATCTTCAAAGGGATGACGACCAGGGTTCCATTGGTGAGGTCCAGGTCCTGTACCCGGAGGTTGAGGAGTTCTTCCGACCTGAGTCCTTCGGTGAGCACGCGCATAATCGCGTGATCACGGATGCTCTGGAAGTTCTTCACCCGGGGGTTCCCGTTACCGGTCGCCTTGAGCATGTCTTCCACAAACTCTGACGACAGAGTCTTGGGCTTCCCCAGAGGAGGTGTGGCGTACTTCTGGAGCTTGGGATCCAGGTACGGGTTCGGGTGGTCGTACTCCTCAGCCAGGTAGGAGAACAGGGCCCGAAGGTTTCTCTGCACCGTATTGGTGCCCCCCGGTGTAACCGCCCTTGCCGTCCTGGGACTTGGGGACGTCATGCTCCTGGTAGTACCACCGGAAGAACTGGTTCATGACCCTGGTGTCACAGGTGGTGAAATCCCCTTCCGCTCCGCTGGCAGTCATCCAGTTGTGGAGCTGAACTGCTGCGAACCGGTAGGCGTTCACTGTCCGCCTCTGGTAGGGCCTGCCTCTCCGGTTGGTGGTGGTGGACAGGTGAAGCTCAAGCTCAGAGATCAGGGCTGTACGGGCATCCCCGTGCCCATTGAGGGCACGGAGGGGAACAGGGGCCAGGGGTGTGCTGGCAGGAGCTGAGACACGAACCTGTGCCCTCAAGGGGCTCTTGAACTGCCTGGCTGCGGTGGCCATGGGTTGGACCCTCTCTGGTGGCCGCTAACCAAGTCCCGGTTACCTGGGCGTCTTGGCCAACAGCGTCTGGTGTGAGAGTCGCAGCACCAACAGGAAGGGCCCCAACCTACGTAGTCGCAGGTCAGGGCCCATCTGGCGGAGGATACGAGATTCGAACTCGTGAGGGGTTGCCCCCAACACGCTTTCCAAGTCTTCGTCCGGGAGGTCTGAGGTGTGCAGGGGTGTTCTGACCTGCAGTGGAGGCGGGGTTGATGGGGCTGGTGAACGGTCCCGGACGTACGTGAATGAGACCAGAACTGAGACCATGGAGCTGCGCGGTTCGGCCTACTCAGAAGCCTTGTCCGCTGTGTGGGCATGCCTCAGTACTCGGCGCAGGTCTGGCATCGCCGTACGGCGATGCGGTCTGTGTTCCCGTACGTGGCTCGGAGCGGACGTTCCTCGGAGATGAGCTGCCACTCGTCCGGGGCGGGGTCGGTGACCCAGCCGAACTTGGCTGCACGGATCTCGCTGTCGGATAGGTGGTTGCAGCCGGGATAATGGGCGTTCTCGGCTTCCGAGATGATGATGGTGTTCTGCGACCAGCCGGCCTGTATCGCTTGGGACACGGAGCCGGGTTGTGCGACTCGTGGTGGGGATCTGTTTGGTGGCCAGGAACAGCCCGCTCCGACGATCAGTTCGCATCGCTCGCAGCGTGTATCTCCCATGGATACCTTCTCATCTTCGTTCAGCTTGTCCTGGCTGCGCGTATTGCGGCTCCGGAACCTTCGGACGCCAGCTGTGGGCAGGTCGAGCGGACGGGGTCGGACCCGCCGGTGGCGAGACCAACAGGGGAAGGTATAGGCAAATCGACCGTCACGCGCCGTCCCGTCAAACGTTGGACAGGCTATGACCGTCATGCTTCACGCTGGGGCCGCGTCCTACGGCGGGCCCTCCATCTGTCTAAGCCCCCTGCGTGCCGTGCCCTTCACCCGGCATTGGGCACTTGAGGTACCAGCGCTGGAACTTGTATCGCTAGCTGCCGAAGCAGGTGACCCCCACCGACTGCGGGCGAGGCGGGGATACCTGAACGACAGCAGTCGCACGCTTGCTCTGGCGCAATTGCTGAAGACGGCTCCGCGGGACTTCGGCGCCGTTGGCACGATCGTCCTCGGCGCCGACAGCGTCAGCCCGGTACCCGGACCAGCTCACTTCTCGGCACAACTGCGGTTGAACGGAGTCGAGTGCATCGACGGCCTGCAGCGTCTGCGGATCATCGGCGAAGCCATGGAATCATGCCAGATGGATCTGCTCGAAGAGTCGGTCTTCCGCATCGATGTTTTCACTGAGACCGAGCGAGCGCGCGCGCGTCGGCTGCACGACCGAGCCGACCAGTTCGTCAACGACAGGACTGCGCAGGACCGTCTGCTGTCCTGCCCCAACATCACGCGGTTGATGGACGCCAACTGGGAGCGGGGGAGCTTCAACCCTCTCCGCGGTGTCTCCAGTGGCCCGCACGCCATCCAGTACACAATGGCCGAGGTCACCATGGCTCTGGCGTGCATCTCAGGAGACGGACCGGACCTCGCGCACGCAGCGTCCACCTCTGAAGGCCTCGAAGCGATCTGGAACGAGCAGGGCTCTGACGCCTACCGTGCGCTGTTCCACGTGGGCATGGAGCCGGTCGGTATCGTACGCGCCATCGAGGCGCGGAGGGCGGCCCGCGACGCTCTCACAGCTCTGCCGCTCTCCCGTTCTACCAGGGGGCATGGGCGCCTGCTGCAGTACGCCCCGGAACTTATTCACTGGGCAGCCTGCCGGATCCTCCCGCGTGAGGAACTACACGACCCCACCTCGGATTTCCCCTGGGACGAGTTGATTCGTTCAGAGGTAGGAACTGCCGCCATCGCGGCGGCTGAGCAACTGGTCGAGCGCTACCGGCGGCTTGAGCCCGGTCAGCACATGTACTGCATGAAAGCCCCGCTGCTTGCCCTCTGGCGTCAGCTCGTGCATTGACGCCAGGAACGCCGGACATCTCACGGCCGCCGGATTCTCCAGTCCGGCCCGTGGGACGTCCACGGCGGGACCGACAAAGGCGAGTAGCGAACGGCATCTTCTGCCCGGAAGACAGCGAATCGTCCCTCTACTTCGTTGCGCAGCAACTGCCAATCCTGGGCTGCCGATTCCGGTGCGATTTCAGCCCTCAGCCGGGGCAGGCCAGAATCACCCGACCTCAGTGCCACTTCTTCGTCAACACTGCTCACGATCCACTGTGACGCGCGAACAGCACGCAGCAGAGACCTATGGCTGTAGACGTATCCCAATGCGGCCAGCCAGCGATGGATTTGTATAATCCGCAAAGACCCAGAGCAGGAATGGAGGGTCAGCCGCGTCACCTGCTCCAGGGTGCGCGGGCCGGGGAGCGGGCCGTGCCGGAACAACCCGTACCGGCCGGCGCCTGCCCAGCAGAACCTGCGGTCGGCCGCCAGCGCTGTCACTGCGGAAGTCACCGGGATGTCCCGGTTGAACCTGCGCTCCACCATGACTTTCAGCTGGTCGACCGGTCTCGGTGAGCTGGCCACGCATGCCACGGCGTACAGCAGGTCCTGCTGCCGTCTTCCGGCCGGACCTCGGCAGGCGCATTCGTCGGCCTCCCACACGCTGAGCGGAGCCGCACACCAACGGCAACAGCCTGCACCCGCCCGGCCCCCCGGACGCTGCCAGCCACAGTTCCTCGGAGAGCCGCCGCCAACTGTCGTACCGGCTTGCCCGAGCCCGATGACCGTCATTCACGGGTCCAGTCGACACCGATCGGCCGACCGATTCCGGTCGGAACGGGATCGGTCACGTCGAAGAAGTCGATGACGTCCTGGGCATCGATGCGTTTCAGGTTCCTGCCGGCCATAGCCTCCAACACATCGTGCGCCTTGCGCAGAACGTCACGTGGTTTCCGCAGGGATCGGTTGAACAGGCAGCTCACCGCCTCCTCGGTGAACGGATAGAGTTCGTCGCCCCATACCCGGGTCGCCTCCGGCTTGGTCTCCGCGCGCAGGTAGGGGCGCAAGAGTTGTGCGGCCTGTGCGGTATCACGCAACGGTGGCAGCTTGACGGTGCTTCCCGCGTTCTGCTCGGTGAGTGCGAACGACGGCAGGTCGGCGAGTTGCCAGGGATTTTCGAGGGTGATGGCCGCTCTGGGGTGCATGGTTACAACCATGGTGACCATATCGGCCATGGGCATCGTCTCGACAATCAGATCCCGGAATCGCTCAACTTCCAGCTCACGCTTAGCCTTCGCTGTACCGCTGTTCGCCAAGTCCTCCAACTGGTCACAGAAGACCAGTACGTGCTTCATTCCCGCTGCGGCGGCGAAGAGTAGGAAAGTAGCCATCTGCACGGCACCACTACGCGAACGTGTTGTCGGTGTAATTCCTGTCACATATTCCTCGGCTGCTGTTGAATCACTCTCGCACAGTGCGGCGATGAGCTTTTCGTCAGGCGGCCCGAGGGTGCGGCCGAGAAGCGACCGGTGCCCGGCGGACACGGCATCGGCTAGCTTCTTTGCGTCGCTGATTCCAGTGGTATCCACGATTCTTTCCCGGATTCTTCCGGCTAGCGTCATCCCGTCCGCAGCGCGAACCTTGATCGCGTTCTCCACTGCAGCAAAGAAAGCGGCCGAAAGCGTACGCACTTGCACTGTGTCGAATCCGGTCAGCAGACAACAGATCGGTACTTCAGCGGCGTCAACCTCGTCCAGCCCGGCCGACAGATAGACCTCTTTGCCAAAGTCGTCATTGATCCTGGTAGCCATGTGCTGCATGAGAACAGACTTGCCAAATCCGCGAGCGTCAGAGTCACCGTTGACAACGCCCTCCGACCACAAGTATCCGAATTTTAGTCCGCTGTAAGACATGCCAAGTACGAACTTCTCGACAACTTGCCTCAATTGTTCGGAATGTACATCTGGTTCGTATAGGAGCCCGTTCTCACGCGCCTCGTTTCCTCCGAAACGGGCCACTCCGGTGGCCGGGAAGGGGTTGCGTCTAAGCTCCCATTCACGCTTGATCCAGAGAACTGGCGAGACGAGACCACCGGTGTACGTCATGCGTTCATCCCATCAGGACTGTTCTCTTCATTGATCCGCATGACGTGGTAGACGCGGCAGCGGCCCGAACCTATCGGCAGGACAAGTGGGCGTGCGGAGCCAGGGGTACGCCCGTACGACGCCGCATCAAGGTGAACTCTGAACCCCAAGCCCGGCATCTCGCCGCGTGCCGCTGAAGCAAGTGCTGCGTCGAAGACGCTGTCGCTGATACGCCGTTCCCAGCAGACCGCCGCTCTGATGCGCCACACAGGCCGGTACATCTCCTGTCCGGCGGCCCCCCGCTCCGCCTTCCAAATGCGGGGTAGGGCATCCATCGCGATGCGGTGGTCCTCTGGGGTGGTCGCACGCCGGAAGCTTGTTGCCGGGCCCGACCCGGTCACCGTCGAGGTGGCCCACAGGCGGAGCGAGGACGGACCAGGTGCGTAGTAGCTGAAGTTGGCGAGTCCCAGGAACCTGGTCCATCTGCGCAGCACTTCATGGCTGATGTAGTCCAGCCGGCACCCAGCCGCGCCGAACGCCAACCTCACAGCGGCCTCTTCGCACAACGTCACCAGGCGTCGGCGGCGCTGTGCTGCGGACGGCTGCGCCACGGTGTGTGGCGTCCTCAGCTCGCTCCGCGCCCGCGTAGCCCCCATTTGCTGTCCCGGAATGGATCGGGCGGCGGCTCTGCTCAGAGCCTGTGACACATATGTGCGCAGCTCCGTGTCGATCACCTGCTCCGGTGCCGACCAGCCCAGTCCTCCTTCGTGAACTGCTGCAGCGACATTCATGACAAAGGCATCGAGGTAGGAGTCGTATTTTCTATATTCCTCGCCGTCCGTCCGTTCGCTGCGCAGCAGGGGAATGGTGAATTGATCATCCTGGCTGTCCGGGCGGGCTCCCACCAACCGCAGATATCCGTCGAACTGCGGATGAGCCTGAATCAGAGCACCCGCGAGGGCATTGAACCCCTCCGACTCACTGTGCTTGATGAGTTCCGTCCATTCATGACCTTCCGGAGTCATGGAGAAAGTGACCGAGCTGTGGGCCACTGCGGACGTGCGCGTGGACGGCAAGATGTGCCGCTCGATCCAGCCCAGTCGCATCAACTCCTTCAGCGCATCAACGGTGTTGTGCACGTATTCTCGCGGATCTGCCTCTCTGGCCTGCCACTTGGTCTCATCGTATGCACCTGTCGTGTCCTGTTCCAGGGCGTGACGGGCAGCTCGTCTCACAATGGCGACCCGGATCTGCTCGAACGTGCTTCCCTCCGCCACCGCCCTGGCGGCCGTCTCCACGTAGATCAGCTCCTGCAGTCGGGGAATCCCGACCCCTCCCACACTCATTCTTTCCCGCTCCTTTCGCCGTTCCTACGCAGGCCGCGTTTTCCGTGGCTCTCATAGTCCATGAGAGATCCGTATTGCTCTCATGGGCCATGAGAGCAACCAGAAAATACAGAATGCCCCAGTTGCCATTTTTCGGGGCCGCGCGCCACCTCGCCTCCATACAGTTCACCCCAATCCGCTCCCTGGAGGCCACTCCAGTGGAACGAAGTTTTGAATTTGAATGATGCATTCGATAGGAGGTGCCGCAGGCCCGCACGCATCGCAGCATCCGCCAATTCCTGGGCGGGTCCACAGGCCGGACGCAGTTCGCCCCGGCAATCGCCCCCATAGCACCGTGCCCGGCGAGCGCTCCGGCCCACTCGGCTGGCCCACCGCATTCCGGGCGACCATGCTTCACACACCACGAAGGAAAACAAATGACCATCACGGAAACCATGTCCGTCGCTGACGGCAGCATCTTTGTAGAACTTCCGGTCGGCTTCGACCAGGGATGGAACCGGCTTCCAGGAATCTGTGTCGACGGTCGCCGGATTACCATCAACCCTGCGGAGTACTTCTTCCGATTCGAATCGCATAGCTGGCTCGTCGCCGACTGGGATCTGGTGAAGTCGGAACTTCTCTCTGTGGAGGAGACCACCGAAAGGTCGGTCGAGCAGAAGGCGCTCGAATTCATCAGGCGCCACGCGGCTCCCACCCGGGACGCGGCACGGGTACTCTCAACGGCCCACGAGGTCTACAGCTACCTGTTCCGCGGGGAACATCTCACCGGCCTCGGTCTGCCCGGCGTCACGGCCGATCATCTGCGGATGCTCCGCGAGGCCGCGACGCTCATGGCTCTCAACAAGGTCGAACTCGACGGGCACATCTCGAATGTCGGGCCGTGCTGGTTCTTTCCCGCGGCAACGTCGGTGGTCTTCGGACTGGATGACGAAGTTGCTGCCTTGCTCGACGAGGTCTACCACGGAGCCTGGTTCAATGAGCACCGCCGTATCGAGTCGATCAAGGCTCATGCTGCATTGGGCGGTCGGCTGGTTCACGGCTGCCAGTCGGTACCCGACCAATCCGGGGGTGTGGTTGCCCCCTACGGCGCATCGATGTCGATTTTCCGCGACGATCTGACTGCGTTCAAGAGCGGCTGGCTGGCTCAGGTTTACAGCCACCGGATCGCAGCTGGCTGATCTCCGCGCGGGACTCACCGGTAGTCCCGCAACCGGAGTCCCGCCCCTCCTGCTCTATGGGTCCGCCCGAGGCGATCTTCTTCGGGCGGACCCACCTCCTCCTCACAGGCGCCGCACCTTTATTCACGGCGCATTGCCGTCCCTGGAGTCGCTCATGATCACGCTGACCTCTCCCTGGCACGCCTACGCTGCCCAGTCCCCTCGCGAACATGACGGACCGCTTTCCCCGCCCACTCGCTTCGAGTGGGGCACTCACCAGCAGACAGGCCCGGGAACCGAGGCGTTTGGCCGGGACCTGTGTCGCAGGACCGTGCTCGAGCTCGGCTGCGGAACCGGCCATAACGCTGCGCATCTCGCCGATCAGAAGGGCGCCCACGTCACCGCCGTCGACGTGATCGACCTCCAGATTCGCCGAGCCCGGAACTACTACGAGCACCTCTCACGCCTCACTCTGCTCACCTGTGATGCGATGCGTTTCCTCCGATGCGGAACCGACGTCTACGACGCGGTCTACTCGGTGTTCGGCGCCGTGGGCCTGATCGACCCGGCCGTTCTCCTGCCAGCCATTCACGCACGTCTGAACCGCCACCGGCCGTTGGTCTTCTCTGTACCGCACCCTGCCCGAACAGCCCGCAGGCCGGTCTCCCATCTGCCGCAGACTGGCTTTCTCACTCTCCCTGACGGCACCTGCAGGGCACTGCCGCGTTGGGAGCTTGATGTCCCCAAGTGGACAGCTGTGCTTGCCAGAGCGGGCTTTCGTCTCTGCCGTAGCTGGGAACTCCACAACCCTGCCAAGCCAGGCATCCCGACTACGCTCCTGATCAGCGCCCGTAGGCTCTGAACTCAATTCGTCTCGCACAGCATCTCCTCGCCCACCCAGGCCGCTGCTGCGAGTGATGGGTTTGTTGAGCCCCGGAGCTAGTCCGTTGCAGGCCGCCCGCCAAGCAAGCCCCAGATGCTTAACCGTGTCTTGTGTAGCGGCGTCCTACGGTGAAGCGTGCACGAAACAGAAGAGAGAGGGTGACCTACGCTTCCGAAGCTCAAGCACTCTTGGTGATCTTCGGGGTTCGCGGCCGCAGCGGACACGATCATGGGCTGGGAGCCCGGCCAGTCGGCCGGGGTGCGTCGCCGGTACCAACACATGACCAGCCACGTCCTCAAAGACACAGCTGCCAAGGTCTGCGGACGGCTCTGGACCCCGGCGGACCTGCGGCCTCCCGCCGACTGATCTCCGCAACTGCAACGCACGTAACGTCGAAGGGCCCCGCAGCAAGCTGCGGGGCCCTTCGACGTATTGCCCGGTGAGAGCAATGGCGGAGGATACGAGATTCGAACTCGTGAGGGGTTGCCCCCAACACGCTTTCCAAATGTTCGTATGGGGGTCCGGCGCAGGCCGTGGGTGTCCTGACCTGCCACGGAGTTGGGCAGCGGCCGAGCGATGGACACTGCTGTACGGGGATGAATGAGACCGGAGTCCGGTCAGTTGTTGCCCGTCACCATGGCTCTGCCGAAGTGGTGGTCGATGGCGGCCGGCTGACTCCGGCGGCTGAGGCGATGTCCCGGACGGTGGTACGGACCCGGCCGCGTTCGGCGCCAGGCACCGCTCGGCCACCGGCCGGCAGATCCGCCCAGGGCGCGGCTCCGCAAGTGCCATTGACTCTTGCGGGCGCCGCCCCCACCCTCCCGGCATGACCGCATCTCATCAGGCCCCATTCGCCCCGTGCGCCGGCGAGAGCTGGCGCTCGCCGTGGGAGATGTACGCGACACTGCGCGACGCGCACCCCCTCCACCACGTCGCCGACGGCGACTACTGGGTCCTTTCCCGCTACGCGGACGTGCTCGCCGCCGCCCGCGACACCGACCGCTACTCCTCCGCCGACGGCCTGACCATCACCTACGGCGAGCGCGAACGCCTCGGCATCACTGACGTCGCCCCGATGGTGATGCTGGACCCACCCGAGCACACCGCCTTCCACCAGCTGATCACCCGCGGCTATACCCCGCGCCGGGTCGCCGCCATCGAGCCGCACGTCCGTGCCTTCGTCCGGGCCCGCCTGGACCGCATCGCCGATCTCGGCGGCAACTGCGACATCATCGCCGAACTCTTCAAACCGTTGCCCAGCTACATCGTCGGCCGCTATCTCGGCGTCCCCGAACACGACCGCGCCCACTTCGACGGCTGGACCCACGCCATCGTCGAGGCCAACGCGCTGGGCGACCCTCTCACCGCCGCCGAAGCCGTCACCAGCCTCTTCGGCTACTTCACCGAGCTGATCGAACGCCGCCGCACCGAACCCGCCGACGACACCGTCTCCGACCTGGTCGGCCTGATGCCGTCGGACGACGCCGGCACCCTGCTGCGCATCCTCGGCTTCGCCTTCACCATGGTCGCCGGCGGCAACGACACCACCACCGGCCTGCTCGGCGGCGCCGCCGAACTCCTTACCGCCCACCCCGGCCAACGCCGCGCCCTCCTGGACACCCCCGCCCTGCTCCCCTCCGCCATCGAGGAATTCCTCCGGCTGACCTCCCCCGTCCAGTGCCTGGCCCGCACCGTCTCCGAAGACACCACCCTCCACGGCCGAACCGTCCCCGCTGGCCGCAAGGTTCTTCTCCTTTACGCAGCCGCCAACCGCGACCCACGCGCCTTCGGCCCCACCGCCCACCACCCGGACCTCACCCGCGAGGGCCCCCAGCACCTCGCCTTCACCCACGGCCCACACCACTGCCTGGGCGCCTCCGCGGCCCGCCTGGTCTCCCGAACGGCCCTGGAGGAACTCCTGGCGCGCTTCCCGGACTTCGAGGTCGACGCAGCAGCGGGCACCTTCGCCGACGGCAACTACGTCCGGCGGTACGCGTCCCTGTCGTTCGCTGCGACCGGGACCTGAGCGGTTTCGTACGGATCAACGGGTGACGATGCTCGGCGCTGGTCCGGTAGCCGGGTCACGTCGCCGTCACCCGGCCCGCGCTCTTCGTGCCGCACTGCTGCGGTCTGCTGCCCGGGACGACGATCGCCCACTTCGGTTGGATCGCCCCGGCGATGACCCGAACCGCACCACCGCGACGCTCATAGTCCGCGATCTGTCGGGGTACGGGCCTGCTGGTTGCAGCCCGGCATGATCCAAACGAGAGGCCCTAGTTCTCCCGATCCACCAAGAAAGGGCCGCTCCCGCCGAGTGCTGGCCGCTGGCCGGCGGGGCGAGCGATGTTCCGTCGCGTGCACCAGTGGAACACCCACCCGAAAGACAAGGGTTCAACCCTGGAGATCGCAAGGTCCAGGTCTTCTGTCATCGCTCTTCTGGTCCGTGCGAGCTCCGCCGAAGAGAGCCCTCGTGCTTCCTCTTCAGTCAGCATCTGTCCAGCGTCTCAGAGGGGACGGCGCGTCTATGTCTGCTCGTATCACCGCCATCCGCGAGGGTGGCGCGCTCATCCGCTGGCGCAGGCCAACCCGGCCACGCCGACCACCAGGTCGTCCACGACCACATCGAGCGGTGCGGCAAGCACTCGGTAGATCCGTCGCGGACGGCGGAGCCGGCCAGGGACTGCTGGTTCGAATGACCGGTCGGAGCGGAGTGTTGGCCGTCTCGAATCGATCTTCGCGAAGAGTTCATCTTTGTGCACAACCTTTCGCGGTCGCCCCAGGTCTGGTCTGTCGGATCAGCAGACCCACAGACCAGACTTGGGAAACACATGCGTATTCGTGCCACTGTTGCCGCGGTCTCCGGAGCCCTGGCCCTGTCCGCCCTCTCCGTGCCGGTCTCTCAGGCGAGCAGCCCTTCGTTCGCGCTGACGCGGGCGGCCGCCACCCCGGTGATCAGCAAGGTCGTTGTCAACAGTGGAAAGCCGATCGTGCTCGGTACCACTGCCACCAAGAAGGTGACAGTCTCGGTCACCGCGTCCCACTCCTCGGGCATCGAGGACGCTCTTTCCTACATATGGAGGGGCCGCGACAGCAACCCGAACCTGTACGACTTCGGGTTCCACCCGGACGGGAAAAGGGCCAAGTGCAAGGCCGCGAACACCACAACCTCGACCTGCACCCTCACCATCACGGTCGATCCCGGATACCTGTGGAACACCAACGCCACGACCTGGCGGGTCTACGCCGGCGCATGGGGCAAGGACGGGGCCTTCACCGAGAAGGACACGTTCTCCTCGGTCAGGTTCCAGCGGCTGTCGCGGCTGACGGTCAACGCCTCCCCGGAGCCCGTGAAGAAGGGCAGCACCATCACGGTCACGGGCAAGCTGGACCGGGCCAACTGGGACACCCGTAAGTACGCGGGCTACGCGTCCCAGTCGGTCAAACTCCAGTTCCGGAAGAAGAACAGCAGCGCATACACCACCGTCAAAACGGTGAAGGGCTCCAACACTGGCACGCTGAAGACCACGGTCAAGGCGGTGGAGGACGGCTACTGGCGCTGGAGCTTCGCGGGTACGGCCTCGACTCCCGCCGTCAACGCCACCGGTGATTTCGTCGACGTGAAGTAGTCCCGCGGCGCGCGGTAGCGAGAGAACCGACGGGCCCGGCAGGCCGGGCCCGTCGGCGTTTCCGCGAGGGGCGTTTTCGTCGAAGAAGCGCTGGCGCGCTCGGGATCCTAGATCACCAGTTCGGAAGATCGCGTACGCAGATGGTGCCTGGCCTGCGAAGTCGCTGACCTGCGCTGTTGTGCGAGATTCCCCGTGACTTTCTCTGGTCACCGCGACGTGCCCTCTCTTCGGGCGCGCGAGGGGCACGACAAAGGGGCCTGACGAGCAGAGGCGTGCGGGCAGCCACACGCCTGCCGGCTGATCTGCTCGCAGACCGCAGCAGCGCGTTGTGGGCAGAGTCCGGTCAAGTCGAGAGCCGTCCACTTTCAGCAAGACGACGGCATGGGCCCGAGCCCTTTTCACGGCCGTGGGGCCCACGGTGCCGGCACAGCGGTCGCGCAACCTCACGCTGATCTTGCCTGTCAAGCGGGCCGCTGCCTCTGCGGCGCTGGGCTGCCCGCCGTGGGAGCTGGGCCGTGCGCAGAGTGTGGCCAGCTGATGCTCAGGCGTGGGGCGCGACGCGGCCATGTTCTGCGGTGTGTGCCATGCGCTCTTGAACGGCCGGCAGACGACAACTGAGACCACGCACGTCGAAGGGCCCCACCGCGAGCGGTGGGGCCCTTCGACGTATTGCCCGGTGAGAGCAATGGCGGAGGATACGAGATTCGAACTCGTGAGGGGTTGCCCCCAACACGCTTTCCAAATGTTCGTACGGGGGTCCGGCGGGGGTCGGGGGTGTCCTGACCTGCAGCGGAGTGTCCGGTGCGGCCCCGTCCGGACGGGGCCGGACGGGGGTGAATGAGACCAGAACTGAGACCGGGATGGGAGCGCACCAGGGGATAAGGTTCACCCTGCTGATTGCGCGTCAGGCACTCTGCGCCTGTGGACGCCGTAGACGTTGGGGCGGCCGGCCGTGATCAGGGGGCCAGCCTTTTCTCGGTCTGCGGATGCACGGACGTAGATAGACTTGAGGAAGAAATGATCTCTGCCTCGCAGCCAAGAATTTCTGGGCGTGAGTGCTCAGCCTCGACTGTGGGCGCCCCGACTAGGGCTGTTCGTCTTCCTCCGGCTCTTGTTCCGTGTCCAGCCGTCGCCACAGCCGTTCCGCAATCTCTACCAGCGTCCCCTCCTCAGGAACCCGCCACTGCTTGGGTCCTTGGACAGCACTCCACTGTTCCCGCCATTCGGCCTGCTGCCAGATGTGGTTCACCAGTCCACTCGGCGAGTAGGGACGGCCATCCGCCTCCCAGAGGATTGGCCCCTTACGGTCGTTGACCCAGGTACCCCGACGTCGGCGCGGATCCTGGTCGAGCCAGGCGCCGATGGCCCGCTCTTCGGTGTCACTGGGGGCGTAGACAAGCGGGGTGCCGTCAGAGAGGAGATCGTGGTCCACGAGGAGGTGAATCGTCGGAGGACGTTTCGTACGCTTTTTGCCCGCTGCTGTCACGAACGCCGAGAGATCAGGAGAATCACTGCCGGCGTCGAGCGTCAGCAAGACTGCCTGGACCAGCTGCCTGGATTTCTCCTCGCTGGCGAAAGTGCTGGTGATATAGCTCTTGTTGGTGAAGAGCTTGTCGACCATGTCGATCAGGCTGGCCAGGACGCGTCGCACTTGGTGGGGAACATCTTGCAGAAGAGCTTCCCAATCGCTGTCGGGCTCCTGCAGCGCCTCGCTATCGATTCGCTGAAATACAATATGGGCAGCCAACAGAGCCCCGCTATCCGCGATAGAAGCCGCCCTCCCCGACATTTCTGAACGGAGCTTCGTGAGCTCATCCCGGATTGCTCGCAGGACCTGTACAGAACGCCAAATCTGGTACGCGCTCGCCTGTTGACCGAATAGGCGGGTATAGGCGCCGTCAGCGCCTTCCTTCCATAGCGCCTCAGTGGATCCCTTGACTCGGACCGCGAAGGTTGGATCCTGATATGCACATGCGAGGGCGGTGGCCGCTTCAGTGACCGAGCAGCCAGAATCGGGAGCCGGATCCATTTCTCCGCGTCGGAATACGTATTCCTTGTCGAGTGATAGCTTGAAGTCCTTCTGGATCTCGCTCTGGACCGGGTCGATGGCAATGAAGTCCCGACGCTCCATATGGTTCTGCGTGTTGGTGGCCTTGGTGATACTTTGCGCGAATCCCTCAGGCGTCCCCTGCACCGAGATGATCCGCACGGAGACGTAGGCGTCGGCTACCGCGTCCGGATCCTTTTCAAAGGCCCGGTTAGCTGAGGTGACGGTCTGTGCCCCGTTCACGACGCTCGCGTTGCGGAGAGTCAGGGAGATCGGCGCGCCAGTCGCACGCTTTGCGAAGAACTCTCGTTCGATGGTGTCGCACTGCACCGTGATGCCGTTGTGGCGGTAGAGGAAACCGTCGGGGTCCTCCAACATGCTGTCGACCAAAGTCTTGTTGACGCCCGTGAGCCCCAGCGACTTGCGGACGTTGCGGTCGTAGAGGCGCTCGCCGTTGACTGCATACCACTGGGCAAGCTCCGCGGCGCAAACCTCACCAACGATGGCCTGATAGGGGGTCTCGCGGTCGTGCCAGCCCTCGGTCATCTTCGCCGTCAGAGTGATGGGTTCTGGCTGCAGATCGTCCCGAATGGCGCGGTGAAAATCAACCTGGTCCACCACTCGGTATTCGACGGTGCGGCCGAGACCGCCGAATTCACGGGCTGCCTCATCCAGAATGTTGCGCGTCTCGGGTGAAAGCCGATCGCCTCCCATGAGAGCAACGACCAGATGAACCTTGCAGGTGGGAAGCTTGAGAACGCCATGTACTCGGTCCCCGAGCAGTCGCAGGCGCTCGTTGAAGTGATCGAAATCCCGGTTATCAAGTTTCTTAAGGCCGTGGATGAGCTTAAGTGCCGCCTCGGTATCGAATCCTGCTGTCCCCGAGTTCTTCCATTTGGCTTGGATTAGCCATAGTTCGGTTCCGGAAGCGGAGAAGGCTACAGAGTCGATTCCGAAGTCATCCCTGCCATCGATTACCCCAGCGGCTGCCTCGTCTGAGGGGCAGTCGGTCAGAATACGAGCTGCTCTCGCCGACAAAGCCCGAGAGAGAAGGGCGGTCTCACGCTCAGTAGGATCCTTCTTCTCGAAGTCATCCATGGAAATTCGGTCAGCGAACTCCCTTAGTAGGGCTTCACGAACCTGCCGCACCTCCAGCGGCATCCCCTGCGTCTTCCCCATCCTCGCCCCCGCTACCCCTCTGGTCTCGCTCTGGCCGCCCAGCGTACCTAGGCGATGCAGAGCGTGTGGGTGAAGCGTGTGGCGCCCAGTGTCGCAGGGCTTCGACAACGTCGGTGCTCGTGGCCGTTGGCAGCAGGTTCATGGGGCCCGAACCTAAGCATGGCTGCGCGGTGCCGCGGCTGATCGGTTCAACGACAGCTCGCGTAGACCCGTCAGGACTCGCCCGATAAGCATCCGCGCGGCCTGCTGGCCGCTGAAGCCTGGTTCACCTGGGTGCTGTCGGGGCGAGCGGGGACCTCCGCCCAGATGATCTTTCCGGGGTTTGGCCGGGTACGGGAGTAGCCTCAACGGCTGGGCATGGTCTGGATGAGGGTGAGTCTGCGGTCCCCAGGTGGTGCTGGCGTCATGGGCGCGAGGTGTCGGCGGTCGCGGGTTGGGGTCGCTGACTGCGAGGATGATGCCGCCGTCGGTGGCCCGCTCAGCTCGAACACGGACTACCACGACTGGAAGAGGCTGCTGGAGGACGCTGGGGTGCGTGACGCGCGGCTGCAGGACGCCTGTCACACAGCTGCTACCGGTCCTCATGCTGCTCGGCATCCCGGACCGCGTGATCGACCAGATCATGGGCTGAGAGGCAGGCACGTCCTCACGGATGCGTGCCTGGTACCTGCACGCCAGCGCCGGCATGGCAGAGCCCCACGCTGTGAGGCAGTGGCCGCTTTGGGCTGTGCCCGCCGTCGACCCGATGTTTCGGAGCGACCGGGTTGCTGGCTCTGGGACTTGCAGCCGTGGACCACGCAGTCAGCCTATGGCGCGCGGCTGGCCGCCGAAACGAAAACGGCGTCGTGGTTATGACGGCACATAGGTGGTGAGCTGGCAGCGCTCGGCGAACTGCCAGGGCGTCTTCGCTGCGGTGGTGAAGGCGGCGGGGCCTTCTTGGAGGTGGGTGAGGACGCCGAGGAGGAGGGTGTGGGAGACGGCCAGGAGAGGGCCGTGGCGTTGGGCGGTGTGGTGGAGGAAGGCGGCGCAGTGACGGGCGCGGGTGTGGAGGTCGGTGAGGCTTTCGCCGTCTTCGCAGCGTAGGGAGGGGTTGGCGAGGCGGCGGGCTCGCCAGGCGCGGTAGGTCGGCGGGTAGGTCTCGGCGGCGCGGCCGAGGACGATGCTCGGGGCGCGCCATTCGGCGAGAAGACCGGAGGTGGCCACGATCGGCAGGCCCGTGAAGTATGAGACGAGGGTGGCGGTCTGGCGGGCACGGGGGATCGGGCTGGTGACGATCGCGGTGATGCCTTCGGGAAGGGGGAGGGAGCGGCGTACCTGGTCGCGGCCTTCCTGCGTGAGGGTGGCCTCGTACGGGGCGTGGTAGCCGGGGCGGTGGCCTTCGTAGGCGCCGTGGCGCATGAGCCAGATGTCAGGCAAGGATCCAGCCTCCGTCGACGCGCAGGGTCTGGCCGGTGATGAAGCCGGCGTCCTCGGTGACGAGGAAGGCGACGGCCGCGGCGACATCGTCCGGGCGGCCTCTCCGCTGGACACATTGGCGGGCGAGCTGGCGGACGGTCATGGCTTGTGGGTCGTCGACGACGGTGTCCTCGGCGGGGACGCGGATGGAACCCGGGGCGACGCAGTTGGCGGTGATGCCGACGGGGCCGAGTTCGCGGGCGAGGGCGCGGGTGAGTCCTTCGAGGCCGGCCTTGGCGCTGATGTAGCCGGCGAGGTCGTGGCGGCCCGCGGTGGCGAGGACGGAGCCGATGGTGATGATCCGGCCCCAGCCGACGGCCGTCATGGCGGGGGTGAGTTCGTGGGCGAGGAGGTAGTGGCTGGTCAGGTTGGTGGCCAGGGCGTTGTTCCAGTGGGTCGGCGTCGTCTCCGGCCACGGGCGGCGGGGGTAGGCGCCGGCGTTGCTGACCAGGATGTCGACCGTGCCGAGTGCGTCGTGGGCTTGGTGGCAGAGGGCGCGTACGGCCTCGTCCTCGCGGAGGTCGGCTTCCAAGGGGACGGCGGTGCCTCCGCTGTCGGTGATGTGGGCGGTGAGTTCGGCTGCGGCCTGGTCGTCATCGAGGTGCGCGAGGGCGACGGTGGCGCCGTCGGCGGCGAGGCGGCGGGCGATGGCCGAGCCGAGGCCGCCGGTGGCTCCGGTGACCAGGGCGGTGCGGCCGTTCAGGGGGCCGGGCATGGCGACTCCAGCGGGCAGAAGTAGGTGATGGGGTCGAAGGCAGGGCTCATGGTCTCGGCGAGCCGGGCGAGGAGGACGAGCCGGTCCTTGGGGGCCAGGTCGGCCAGGTTGTAGACGCCGAGGATGCGCATGGCCAGGTAGGGGCGGAGCAGGTTCGCCAGGTTCGCGCCGGGCCAGAGGCGGTCGGCGACCGGCTGTACGAGCTGGTTCCAGTACGCGGTCAAGGCGGTTCGTCGGGGAGCCGAGAGGCGCGGGGTGTAGTCGATGTGGATGGTGCTTGTGGTGTGGTCGATGTCCGCTCGCCGGAGCTCGGGGGCGTTGGCCGGGATGTGGGCGAAGGTGGCGGGGTGGTCGGCGAAGGCGGTCGGGTTGTACGTGGGGACGAGCCAGCCGCCGAGGGTGGAGGCGTACCAGAGGAAGTTGGCGAACTCGCCGGGGATGCTGTTCAGCCCTGCGGTGTCGTAGTCGAACCAGGCGAGCGGGTGTGCGAGGTTGACGTCGGTGGGGTCGCCCTGGGTGAGGGCGGCCCAGACCGGTTCGGCCTTGGCGAAATGGGCGCGGAGCCAGCGAAGGGTGGCCGCCCAGTCCAGGTGGTGCCGACGGCCGTTGATGTTCAGGGTGTACGTGTCGAGGCGGGAGACCGGGACGTCAATGAGTCCGTCGGCGATCAGGAAGTCCTTGCCGGTGTAGTACGTGTCGAGTCGGCCGCCGGGTGCCGCGCGGTCCCAGTACAGCTTGCGGACGACGTGCGCCGGATCGGTCGGCCAGGCCGTGGCGAGGATGACCTCGCGGTATGCGGCTGTGAGCCGGTCCATGTAGGTGTGGAGGTCACTGCTTGGCTCGTCCGCGTTGAGGAGGTCGAGCAGGAGGCCCTTGTCGGTTCCGTCGGCAAGGCGTTCGTACGCGAGGAGGTGCCCGCCCGGGACGCGCAGGTGGGCGTGGAGGGCGGGTACGCGGTAGTGCTGGGCCAGGCGGGTGTGACCGCGGATCTCCTCGCGGGCCTCGACCGCATCGCGGGTGTACTTCAGGAGCAGCGGGCGGCCCAGGAGGTCGACGGGGCAGAGCAGGTTGCGGGTGAAACGTCGTACTGGACCGAGCCGGAGGGGAGGCCGGATGGTCATGGCCTCACCCCGTCGAGGAGTTCCAGGCCGACCTGGGCCAGTGCGGTGGGCGGGAAGGCATCCATGTGCACGTCCGTGTCCGGGGCGATGGCGTCGCGAACGGGGCAGAGGTCGCCCTGGTGCATGCGGTTGGACAGGTCGGTGGCGACGGCGTGATGGTGCGGCAGGCCGGTGCGCCACTTGCTGTGGCTGTGGCGTGCGTACAGGCCGATGACCGGCGGGCTGCCCCCGCTCCGGCCGCACGCCATCGCGGCGAGGTGGGTGAGGCCGGTGTCGTTGCCGACGATCAGGTGGCAGTGCGGGAAGAGGTCGGCGAGGTGGTCGGCCGGCATTCCATCAAGGCGGAGCACTTGTACGTGACGCTTGGGAGCCTCTGCGGTGATGCGGAGGCCGTCGCCCGGGTTGCCGCCGATGAGCAGCAACCGGGCCTGGGTCTGGTGGGCCTCGGCGATGTGCTCGGCGAGGGTGAGGTAGCGCTGGGCGGTGTAGTCCTTGCGCTCTGGCCAGCTGGTGGCGGTGATGGCGGCGATGTTCAGGTCGCCCAGCCAGCCCACCGAGCGCAGCTCCTCCACGAGGTTGTTCGGCTTGGTTGCGAGGATGGGAGCGAAGGGGGCCGTGGCGGGCAGGCGGATGCCGAGGCGACGCTCCATCGCCAGGTAGTGACGGGCAGGCAGGTCCGGGTGGGCACGGCCGTCGGTCGACCAGCAGGGCGGGACGGCCGGGTCGAGCACCAGGCTCACCGCTGCCATCGAGCCCTGTGCCTCGACCCCTGCGCGGTCTCCGATCACGGCCCGCCAGCCGCTGGGCACGGTGGTCTGGGGGCGCGGGATCAGCCCGGTGCGGGCGATCAGCCCCGCGTACGGCCCCGCCGCCCGGACGGCCACGCGAACCGAGCGCAGCCGCAGCCAGTCGAGGACCGCGCGGACCCCCGAGAGCGCGAGAAGGGTGTCGCCGAGCTTCCCCTCGAAAGCCACCACAACCTCGCCACACCCGCTCAGGCGGTGGACGAGCTCGGTGGAGGCGGCGAGCGGGAGCGGTGCGCCGATGGGAATGCCGTCCCGGTCGTACCCGAGTGGGGTGGTGTGGACGGCCTCGGCAGGGACGACCAGGGAACCGGGGTGGAACCGGATCCCCGCCGGGGCGACCGTGGTCATGCCGGGCCCTCGATCGTGGTGAGCGAGACCAGCGGCAGACCGAGGTCGGTGAGCAGGTCGCGGGCTCCGCGGGTGGTGTCCTCCACCAGGCAGGCCGCCGCCAGCGGGACGGCGCCGGCCTCGCGGAGGCGGCGGGTGAGGTCGGCCAGGGTCCGGCCAGTGGTGATCTCGTCGTCGACGATGACGATCTGCTGGCCGGGGGCGATGCCGTACGCGAAGACGTCGGTGCGCATCGCGTGGGGCTCGCTGAAGCGGACCGCGCCGTCGAGGGGGAGATGGAGCTTCCAGGCGATCTTGTACGGGAGGCGGGCGGCGCCGGCGAGAGAGACGGTCGGCAGGATGCCGCCGGCGTCCAGGCCGAGGAGGAAGTCCACGGAGTCGAGTCCCTCCGGCACCTGCTCCTGGAGCAGACGCCACAGGTCGGCCCCGGTGTGGGCCAGGGTGTCGGGGTGGACCGGGTGCTCCAGGCCGTCGAGGGAGTGGACGACGCGCTCGCGGCGGCTCGTGGCTCCGACGCTGAGACGTTCGACGATCCGGGCGGAGAAGGACGGCGCGGCGATGGTTTCGGGCATGGCGAAGCTCCTGTCGGATAAAAGAAGGAGAGAGAGGAGAGGGAGGCCGTTCAGGCGGCGAGCTGGGCGGCGTACCAGGTGAGAAGCTGATCGACGGCCGTGGTGACGGGCTTGAGAACGATCTCGGCGTTGCCGTCGTGCCAGGCACTGGCGATCTCGGCCAGGGAGGGCACCGACACAGCGGGCAGGCCCGGCATGCGGGAGGCTGCGGAGAGGATCCGGTCGGGACCGGACTCCCACTGGTTGTGCTCACGCAGGAGGAGGCGGCAGGCGAGCACGAGGTGCTTGTAGAGCTGCCGCAGGGTGGTCGGATCCGCATCAGCGCGCAGGCGGCGCATGGTCAGGATGACCTGCGGGAGTTCGCGGACGGCGGCGAACGCGAGCTCGTCTCGGCCGATCGTCGGCAGTTCGAGGCCGGGCGCGGTGTGCAGGACGGGGCTGCCCTGCTGGAGCTGGTGGAGGACGAATGCCAGGCGCGGGGTGAGGCGTCGGGCGGTCAGTTCACCAGGCGTGACGAGGGTGGGGCCGAGGGAGGCCGCACCGCCCAGGGCAGTGCGGTACTGCTCCAGGGCCTCGTGGACCCGCCCGATGGCCTCGTGTTCGGCGATCACCAGAAGGTCCAGGTCGGACCAGCCAGCGATCCAGCTGCCCTCGCCGGGGCTGCCGGTCAGGGCGACGAGCCGGACGCCAGGGCCGTATACCCGTACCGCATCCGTGAAGTCGGCCGTCGCCGAGGCGACGGCGGCCGGCAGGCCCAGCCCGTACGGGGTGGCCACGCGCAGCGCCGCAGTGACGGGCGGGGCGGCAATGCGCCGGAGGCGGGCGCGGAGGGCGGCGATGCTTCCCGTGTTGTCGATGACGTGGTCGGCGAGCGCAGCGACCTGATGGGCGCCACGACTCATCTTGATCTCGTCCTTCGCAGCGACGGCCTGGGCCGATGTCCCGGACCGCTCGACACGTACGGCAAAGGAGGCATCCAGATAGACGATCTGGAGCGTGTCGCCCATGAGCTGCTTGAGCTCGGCGATCGACGCGTCGTCGTGGACGGACTCGATAGTGAACAGCCGCATGTCGACGTGAGCGTCCGCGAAGCGGTTCAGCTCGCCGAGCAGCAGTTCGGCCTGCCGACGGGCCGACAGCGCGTACGGGTCCGCGAGGCCCTCCCGGTGAGCCGCCTGCCGCAGCAGGAAGCCGATCTTGAGGCGCTGGGCGCCGCACGTGCGCTGGACGAACTCGGCACTGGTGCTTTTACCGCACTCGCTCAGCCCACCGAAGGCGAGGACCCGGCGTAGGTGCCGGGTCGGCTTGACCTCCGTTGGGGCGGCGTCGTCCCGGCCGTAGAGCTTGAAGCGGGCTGGTACGGGAAGCCGACGGCGGCCGGCCACGACATCGGCGACCAGCGCGTCGAGGGCGGCGCACAGCTCCTCCCGCTGGCCGTGGAGGGCGGGGACGCGCCGGAGGGCCAGCTCGTCCCGGGCCGCCGCCCGCTCGCTGTGCCAGATCCGCAGCGTCAGGACCGACAGGCGGTCGACGACGGAGGCGAGCGTCTCGGTGTGCAGCGGCGCGTCGGCGCGGCCCGCGTCCGCCAGCGAGCCGAGGACCTCGTCGGCCCGCTCGGCGAGCGCGTTGCGCTCGGCGTTGAGCTGGTCGATCTCCCGCTTGCAGTCGGCGACCTGGGCGGCGGACAGTAAGGCGCCGCGCACCCGGTCCTCGGTGTTCCACAGGCGTCCGTTGACGGTGTGGAGCCGGGTGACGGTGTCGTCCAGGCGGTGCCGGTCCTTGTCCTGGAGAGTGGCGATGGCGCGGACCAGACCCGGCGGCAGGGCAAGGGGCGGGGAGTTCTGGGTCATCGGGGACTCCCGTCGGTGAGTCGTGGAAGGCCGACATGGCTGAGTACGTCGGCGTGGACGTCGTCCAGCGAGCGGCCCTCGCAGTCCACGACCGCGGTGTATGCGCCGTGGTCGACCTGGTGAAGCAGGACCGCGTGCAGCGTCTTCTGATAGGCCGGGTACACCCCGGTCCAGGGACGGCCCTCGCGAGCCCTGGTGATGACGTAGCTGCGTTCGGCGTCGAGGGACGGGAGCAGGAGGATCGCAGTCTCCGATGCGATGACCCGCGAACCAGCGATGCCCGTCACGGTCTTGAACGCCTCGCCGACCGTCAGCCCGTCCTTGACCACGCACGTCGCAGTGGCCACGGCGAGGAGCATGGGCAGGCCCCGGTCCAGCAGGCCAGTACGCCCGGCCTCGCGGGCGGCAGCCCGCTTGGCGTGACCGGCGAGCAGCATCTCGGTCAGCTCGACCGTCGTGGACATCTCGAACCACCACCGGGCGTAGTCGCCGGCCGCCACCCGCGACCACGGCTCGGGGTCGTGCTCGTGGACGGCTCCCAGCGGCTGGAAGCCGTCCCAGCGCCCGGCCAGCCGCACCAGGTGGGTCGTCTTGCCCACGTTGTCAGGGCCGTTGAGGCTGACGAAGTCCGGGACCTGCGCCATTGCTCACGCCTCGCGGATCGAGGTGTCGAGGACGGAGACGATCGCGTCCGTGTTCGCGGCGATGAAGTCGGCGAGCTCCGGCGGCATCAGGTTCAGCTCGCGGACGGCCTCGGAGGTGAACGGCACCCGGACCACCTCGTACCCGCCCCGCTCCGGCTTGGAGAACTCCGTCCCCGTACGCACGGCCAGGTCCATCGACTCCAGGCGCGCGGCGAAGATGTGCTGCACGCCGACGCCGCTCTCCAGCTCGTCGGTGATCAGGTGGACCAGCTCGGCGCGTTCCAGCTTGCCGCCCAACTCCTCGAACACCTCCCGGTGCAGAGCTGCCTCAATGGTCGCGTCGTCCTCCTCGACCCCTCCGCCGACCGACACCCAGTACGGTTCCCTCCCGGGCTTGGTGCGCTTGATCAGGATCAGCTCGTCGCCGTCGAGGAGGATGGCTCGGGCGTTGCGCTTGACGATGTCGGTCATGCCGTTTGCTCCTTCTGGTGGTGGTGCAGGAGAGAACGGGCGGAGGGCCGCCTGGTCGCGGCCGGCGCCTCTCCGGCTCGGTGAACTCAGCATGGTGCAGGTCGGTGACGGGGTGTGAGGTAGACGTGCTGCAGCAATGCCGCACCGCTGCTGAACGCAGCTGGCTACGCTGGGCGTTTCGGCGTTCCAGCGGGTGACGGACAGGGGGTACGACGGTGGTCACGGTGCAGCGATGGTCCGGCCGGGAAGCCCGGCTGTTACGCGACGCCCTGCGCATGAGCCTGCGGGACTTCGCCGCCTACCTGGGCGTGAGCGACCGAACTGTGTCGAACTGGGAAGGTGGCGGGGCGAGTTACCAGCCCCGTGGCGAATCCCAAGCCGTCCTCGACACCGCGCTCGGCCGCGCGCCGGACGACGCGAAGGCGCGGTTCGCCGCAGCATTCGGAGCGAACGACGCCGCTCCACCCGTCACAGGCCGGATCGGAGTCGACTCCCACAAGTTCCTGCCGGTCTTCATCGGCGTCGAGCGCGCTGGCCGGCTCCGCGCGCATATGACGCCGAGCGCGGGCGACCAGTGGCTGGAGTCCTCCTCGGCCCGCGTGGACCACCCCGAAGCGCAGGACTGCGTTCTGCACGTCTTCGCGTGCGGAGCCGCCGTCTTCCACCTCGTCCAACCGCACGAGCCTTCCGCGCTCACCGACCTCGCTGTCTGGCGCTACCGTTCGTACGCCTCCGACTTGCCCTGGGCGCGGAACAAGCTCCGCGACCTCCTGGAGGAGGACCACGACCGCGTCCCCAACCCCGAGTACGTCCTTTCCCTGTACTGGCTTGCCTCCGCACCCTGGACCGGAGACGCCTACGACACCGCCCTGCGCCTGCTGTCCACGCCCTCGGTCCTGGTCGACCGCGGCGCCCCGGGCGGGCCCGCGCCCCTGGACGGCACGGTCGAGGCATCGCTCCTCGCCACCGGCTTCGACCACCCGGACATCGTGTCCTTCGGCGTACGGGGAGTCTCCACCGGCTACGCCGGCTGGTCCGGCGTCGCCTACGCCTCCCACTCCCGCGAGCGCGGCCTCACCATCGACGAACTGGTCGCCTGCGAGCTGACCGTCCAGGCCCTGTGGTGCTTCACCCACCAGGTCCAGCAGATGATCGAGAACGGCCAGGACCCCTCCATGCCCGAGCAGTACGGCTGGCGCTTCCTGCGCGCCGCTACCTCCCGGCTCACCACCGCCCGCGCCCAGGAGACCGCACAACACGTCCTCATGCGGGAGGCCATCATGAAGACCAGCGGACTGGCCGAACGGCTGCGCGCCGCACAAGACGCTCTGCGCGAGAGCGTCGGCTGAGAACCCTGGGCAGGAGAGATACCGGATGGACATCAGCAGCGCCGCGCTGGTCGTGATCGACATGCAGAACGGCTTCGTGAACCACCACAGTCGCCACGCCGTGCTTGCGGTCTCCGACCTGGTCGCCCAGTGGTCCGCCGCCGGCCGACCCGTGATCTTCACCCGGTACTTCAACTATCCGGACAGCCCCTACGAGCGCTTCTTCCAGTGGCACCGGCTCCAGAAGGCGCCCGAGACCGACATAGTCCCCGAGCTCGCCGAGGCTGCCGCCCACGCACACGCGGTCGTCGACAAGACCGGGTACACGCTCCTCACCCCGGAAGCCGTCGAACTGATCCGCCGGTCCGGCTGGACCGACCTCGTCTTCTGCGGAATCGCCACCGAAAGCTGCGTCCTGAAGTCCGCCGCCGACGCCTTCGAGCACGGCTACGCGCCCTGGATCGTCACCGATGCCTGCGCCAGCGACGCCGGACTCGACGTCCACGACGCCGGCCTCCTCGTCGCTCGCCGTCTGATCGGAACCGGCCAACTCGTCACCACCGACCACGTGATCGGCCAACTCACTGCGTACGCCGGGGCCCCGGTGCTGGAATAGCCCCATGGCCGAAACGCTGTACGACACCGACCTGATCATCATCGGCGGCGGCCCGGCCGGCTGCGCCGCCGCCCGCATGGCCGCCAGCGTCGGTATGCGCTCGATCCTGATCGAACCGGACCGGCTGTGCCGCAACCTCTACCGGATCCCTGCCCTGAACAACGTGCTCGGCGGCTACACCAGCGGCACTGAGCTCGCCGACTCCATCGTCGCGGAACTGAAGAGCACGGAGCTGTGTCGCCTCGAACTCGGCAGACACGTCACCGCACTCCGCGCCGACGGCGACCAGGTGACCGCCGTGATCGACGGCAGCACCCGTCTCACCGCCCCGTACGCCATCGTCGCCACCGGCGTCGGCCCCCTCCAGCCCCGCGAAGTCGCCTGGATCACCGCCCCCGACGGCCTGAACCTGGCCCCGCTCTGGCAGGCCGAGGCGGATGACGCCGAAGGCCGCACCCTCCTCGTCCTCGGCGGCGACCGCCCGATCGGCACCTTCCTGCGCGCCAACCCGACCACCGACACTCGCCTGCTCGTGGCGTACCCGGCCGCCGACGCGTACAAGATCGAGGAGATCCGAGAAGACCCTCGCGTCACCCTCCTCCCCGTTGAGTACCTGACGCTGCGCTGTGGAGAAGGCGCCCAGGTGTCAGCGGAAGCGGTGGGCCAGGACGGTGTCCGGCGGACGGCCGCGGCGGACGCCGCCTACCTCAGCATCGGAAACGCGCCCACCGCCCCACCCGGCGACCTGAACCGTGGTGCGGACGGATACTGCCCGCCCACCGACCAGCATTCCCGCGTCATCGTGGCCGGCGACCTCCGCTCCGCCCGCTTCCAACGGATCATGACCGCCCTGGGCTCCGGAAGCGAGGCCGCACTACACGCTTACTACGCGGCTCGGGAGCTGCCTGCCAAGGGCTGACCACGTCAGTGCGGTACGGCGGCGAAGGAGGGCGTTCAGATCGGCATCGCTGCGCGTCATCCGCCCATGATGGCGAAGCAGCGACAAGCGGTACTGCTCGGTCTTTACGGTTCAGCGCTGTCGTGGGGAACCGTTCGCGGGCCTGGTTCCGATGTGTGCGGGGCGTCCTGGCGCGGAGACGGCGCGGGCGCCGCTTGCGCGCCGGTCCTGGGATTTCTGGGGATCAGCGGGGAGGTCGGCCATCCGCCGCAGCCGCCACACGAGCACGTCGCTCACGCGTTCCGCCGTGTCCAGTTCTCGTAGGGCAGCTGCCTGGGTGAGCAGGGTGGTGGGGTTGTGGCCGGTGATTCGGGCTTCGTGGAGGGTGGCTGCGAGAGCGGGCCAGCCGGGTTCGGCGAGGATGCGGTCGGCCAGTTCGGGCAGGGCGTGGCGTACGGCGGTGGCGTGGTGGCGTTGCCAGGAGGGGGCCAGGCGGCTGCCCTGCTGGTGGAGCAGGGCCATGGGGTGGCCGGCGGCGGCCGGGTAGGCGGCGCGAAGGTGTGCGGCGGCTCGGTGGGCGGCTTCGGCCTGCTGGGCGTGCTGTTTCCTGGCGTGCCAGTGCGCGGTGGCGGTGATCAGGAAGACCAGCATGTCGATGACCATCGCGGTGGTGGCGCCGTCTTCACCTCGGCCGAGGGCCGGGCCGCTATGGACGAGGTCGCGGGCGGCTCGGCGCAGAGCGTGGTCGTGGCCGCGTACGGCGCGGATGTGGGAACGGGAGGCGCGTTCGAACGCCGTGGCTGCTGCCTGGAGTTCGTGGCGGGTATGGGCGGCGGAGGTCTGGGCGAGGGCGTCGAGGACTTCGCCGGTGGCGGCGATCTGCGCGGCGATGACGCCGTCGTCACCGTGGTCGATGACGAGCAACGCCCGCCAGGCGGCGCTGGTGGTGCGCCGACGTGCGGACGCGGGCCCGATCACCGACGGCAAGGCAGGCTGCTGGGTGGGGGCGTCCGGGTTCTGGGTCCAGCGTTCGCGGATACGGGGCAGGGAGAGGTCCGGGGCGAGCTTGGAGCCGGAGTGGAAGACCGGCTCGCCCTTGCCGTTACGGTCGCCGGGGAGGGCGACGGTGTAGCCGAGAGTGTCGCCCGACGGCGCGATACGGCGTCGGACGAGCAGGCCGGTCGCGCCGAGGCGGTCAAAGAACTCCTCCTCGCCCGCCGCACCGGCCACCGAGCGACGGACCGCCTCCCGCAGCTCCTCGCGCGGGGTGCGCTGCTGGCCGCGGCGTTCGGCCTTGTGGCGCTCGGCGCTGGTAGGGCGCTTTGCGGCAGTGCCGTCCCCGGGTTTGATCCGGCGCAGGCCGTAGTCCGCTTCGATGAGGCGGGCCTCGGTCTGGGCGTGGCGAGCTTCGTTGTGCAGGCGGGGCCGTCGGCCGTCGTCGCGGACCAGGGTGGCGATGATGTGGATGTGGTCGTCGGCGTGCCGGACGGCCGCCCACCGGCAGGCGGCATCGTCGGGGGCGATGCCGGTGGCGACGACCATGCGGCGGGCGATGGCTGCCCAGTCGTCGTCGGACAGCATCGGGTCTTCGGGGCTGGCACGTACGGACAGGTGCCACACGTGCTTCTTGGGGCGTCGGTCGGCGAGCAGGGCGTTGACGGGCTGGTCGAGCAGCCGCTGAAGCTGCCCGTAGGTGGCCTGCGGGTCGCGGCCGGGGTCGGGAGTGAGCGGGTCGAAAGCCGCCACCAGGTGCGGGTCGGTGTGCTCTTCGTGGGTGCCAGGACCGTACAGGTAGCGGATCAGGCCGATCGTCTCGCTGCCGCGCTTGTGGATGCGGGGGATCACGCCGGGGCACCGCCGTCGCGATGGGTGAGCAGGGCATCGGCGGCGTCCTCCATCCGGCGGGCCGCGCTCAGGACGGCCTGGGCGGTGGTGTCGAGGTGGGGCGCGTCGGCGCCGGAGTTGAGGGTCTTGGCGACCTGGTTGAACAGGCCGTGGATGCGGCCCAGGTGCCGGCGCGCGGCGAACACCTCGTTGAGGACTTCCCGTTCGGTGGCGATCTCGGCGGCGGTGCGGGTCAGGTCGCGGGCGGCCTTGTCGACGGCGTAGGCGAGGAAGGCGGCGTTGGTCATCTGGCATGTAGCTGCTGCGTCGGTGAAGCGCTTGTATTCGGCGTCGTTCATGCGGCAACTGGGCTGGTGCAGGCGCTTGTGGGGCTTCGGCTGGCGGGCGCGCTGACGCCGCCGCGAAAGGGATTCGGCCTGCCGTCCCTCTTCAGGCTGCGGCCCGCCCTCGGCCGCAGCCGACTGGTCCGGTGCCCCCTGGCGCAGGACCGGTCCCGCCACCCCTGGGGCGGGAACTCCGGGAGCATTGCTCCCGGGACAACTTGCTCCGCCTGTTGCTGGGGTGGTGGTCGGCTGCTGCTGGGATGCGGCGGGTTCGTAGTGGGGAACGTGCACTGGTATCTCCGTCTCAGGCCGTCGTTGCGGTCTCGGAATCAGGAATCCGCGCGTGTGGCCCCGAGCTGGGACTTGAACTCGCGGACGACTCGTCCTGCGTCGTTGCTGGAGACGCTGTAGCCAGCGTCGCGCACGGCGTCCTCTACTCGGTCGCGTCCGACGCGGCCGGTCTCCTCGTACATGCGGCGGGTGAAGTCGAGGATGACTTCGTCGGAGGCGCTGGACTTGCGGCCGGACCGTTTCACCTTCGGCGGGTGGTGCTTGGCCGATGGGCTGTGTGAGGCACTGCCCGTGGGAGGCGGAACCGCTTCTCGCAGGCGGGCCATCGGGCCGGAGCGGGCAATGGGACTCGGGCGGAAATCCGGGCAGGGTTTCCCATCGACCAGGTCTGATGGGTGCGGGCGGGCGTGGTCTTCTGCCCGCCCGCCGCAGTCCGCCGGTGCGTCGGCTTCTGCCCGATAGGAACCGGGCCGTGCTGCGGGCAGGTCGACCGGCTGCCCGACGAGCGTGGCCCATCGCTCGGGCAGGTCGATGGTGGCCAGGGCGGCTGCTTGACGGCGGGTGGCGAGCTGACACAGCAGCTGCTCGTTGCGGAGTGGGTCGGCGTCGATGCCGGAGCGGGCGAGGGCCTTGGACAGACGACGCACGGTACGCCGGCCTGCCCGTTCGGTCCGCTGCCCGGGCGTCATCTCGGCAAGGCGGGCGGCCAGGGCGACTGCCCGCTGGGTGGCCCGGTCGCTGATGATCTGAGCGGCGCCCTGGTCCTGCTCGACGATCCCCAGACGGGCGAGCAGCCGCTCGCGGGCCTGCCGTGTGAGGACGGCGGCGAGTCCGCGGGAATTGGCGTCGGGAGTGCGCTGGCGGAGCTCGATGCCCATGGCCAGGTGCCACAGAACGGCTGCCATCACCGGGCCAGTGAAGGCGCGTACGGTGCCGCCGACCGGTCCGGCTTCGGCGTAGGCGGGGATGGTCTGCATAGCGGTGATCACCCAAACGAGGACCCCGGGCAGGCCGGCCGCCTGCCTCGGCCCGTGCAGGTTCTGCCGGGCCATCAGCGCCATCGAGAACAGAGCGAGTTCCGCGGCGGCAAACATCGCAGCGCGCTCGGCGGTGTTGCGCATGTCGAGGTAGTGGGCGGCGAACCGCCAGCTGGTGTCCGCGCTGTAGGCGGTGCACACGAGCGCCGCCACGGTGGCGGTGACGACGGCAGCCGAGAGACGCAGCTTCCCGTTGCGGGGGAGGTACCGGCTGCGTCGGGCCCTCAGTCCCGCGAGCAGAGCGCCGGCGGTGACGGCCAGGACGGCCGCGGGCAGGAGCAGGCTGTCGGCGTACAGGAGCGAGGTAGCGGCAAGTGTTTCGGATATTGCGGGCGGCATGTGCGGATCTACTCCGAGGGAGGGCTGGGAAGTCGATCACGGCGTTCACGGAGGGGGCGTACACGCGGGGCCCCCTCCTAAAGGGGGCCCCGCGCGTGATCGCTTGGGAGCGTGTACGGCGTGGACGCTCGCGTGATCGCTCTACCTGCGGTTTTGCGTTGAGCGTGAGCGCTGTGTGAGCGGTTCACGAGGGAGTGCGGGCGTGGGAGCCGCGTGTACGGTCGCGTGAACGCTTCGAGAGGGCTGGTGAGAGGGTCAGCCGACGGAGGTGAGGTGGCGGGCGGAGGCGTAGTAGCGGGCCTGCTGGCCGCCTCCGACGCCTCCGGCGATGCCGTCGGCCTTGGTAGCCAGGCCGCTGTCGACGAGGCGGCTGAGGTGACGTCGCGCCTTCTCGATGTCGGCTCGTTCGGGATCGCCGCCACCAATGAGGATGGTCGCCAGGTCGCGTGCGGTCAGCCCGCCTGGGGCGTTGCGCAGCAGGACGGCGGGGTCCTTGGTGGGGTCGACGGTTGTGGTGCCGCGTACGTGGTCGTGGGTGACGTCCAGCGGGCCGACTTCTCCGGTGGGGGTCTTGAGGTGGTGCAGGGTGACTGCGGGGTCGCCTGCCCGACCGGTGACGAACAGGACGCTGCCCGCGCCGGCGGTGATCCAGGTGGAGCCGTAGACCTGGTCCAGGCTGGGTCGCTGGCCACGTGGGGCATCGGCGGTGGCCTTGCGCTGGTGGTGCAGCTCCAGGATCTCCACGCCGTTGCGCAGGGCGCGCATGCGGGCGTTGTGGAAGGCGACCGCGAGGCTGTCGTCGACCATCGTGCTGACCGCGTCCTTGAGGCTGTCGATCACGATGGTGTCGGCCCGGTGCGCGGCAGCGAGGTCGGCGAGGAGGTCGGGCTCCTTGTCGAGGGTGGCGGGCAGCGGGCCCTCCCAGACCACTAGCCGCTCGCGCAGGATCTTCTCGTCGGTGGGGAAGACGCGGCGGGCCATGGCCTTCGCGATCTGTTTGGGCCGGTCCATGGCCAGGTAGAGCACGCGCCTGCTGGGGGCGACGGGCATCTCCAGGACGGTCTCCTGAAGGCCGAGGCGGGCGAAGATCACCTGGTGGGCCAGGGTGGTCTTGTCGACGCCCGGAGCGTCGACGATCATCAAACTCTCGCCGGGGGCCCAGACGGTCTTCTCGCGTGTGCCCCACAGCGGCTCGGTATCCGCGCCGCTCTCTTTGACGAACGACCACCCGTCTGTCGCGAAGCGCGACAGGCGCCCCTGCCCCGAGGCGAGCGCGCGCTCGCGTTCGGCGCGTACGTCCGCTTCGGCCTCGCTGCGGATTGCCTCGGGATCCGCGCCGGGCTCCTGGGCCCGCTGGAGGGTGCGTAGGGCGGAGGTCACCAGGCGGCGCAGGTCGGCCTTCTCGCGGACGATCTCCGCGTGGTACTCCGCACTACCGGTGCCGTAAGGCACGTTGGCGAGCTGGGACACATAGGCGGGACCGCCCACGCGTTGCAAGTCACCTTGCTGTCGGAGCAGCTCGGTGAGGACGATCGGGTCGGTCGGCCTGTCCTCGCGGTGCTGGACGAGAAGCGCGCGCCAGATGGTCTCGTGTGCGGGCCGGCAGAAGGCGTCGTCCCCGAGGATGGGCCGGAGCGCGTCGATGATGTCGGCTTTGTGCATACAGGCGCCGAGGACCGCGCACTCGGCGTCCAGGTTGAACGGAGGCCCCATCGGCATGGAGCCCTCGCCGAAGCGGGATGGCATCTGGGATGGCAGGGTCGTACCCTGGGGCATGGAGCTCCTTCACCCGGCAGGCCATTACGGGGCGGCAACCCCGGCCTCGGGTTTCGATCGTTCAGGGATGGATGGTTGTGCGGTGGAGCCTCTACTTCGGCCCCGGTGTTCGTAGCACCGGGGCCGCTTGCGTGCACGGATTCGTCCACCGCTGTACGGCGGAACACGACCATAGCCGAGATTTTCGGCAACGCAACGCCTTGCATTTCACTCCGCAACGATGTTTAGTTGTGGACGCTGGCCCCAGTGGACCCGATGTCGCGTGAAGGGGGGTGCGAGTGAGCAGCGAGGAAGGCGCGGAGCGCGCCGGCCCCGGCCGTCCGGTGCCGGAGGATCACGTCGCCACACGCATCAAGCTGGAACGCGAGGTCCGCGGTTGGAGCACGGTGAAGCTCGCAGAGGAGATGGCCGCCGTCGGCCATCCGATCAACCAGTCCGCGATCTGGCGCATCGAGAGCGGCAAGCCCCGTCGCAGGGTCAACCTCGACGAGGCGCTCGGCTTCTGCAAGGTCTTCGAACTCACCATGCAGGACCTGACCGGACCGCCAGGCGAACTGGCCACGCCCCGCATCCGCCAGCTCGCACGTGAGTACGTCCAGATGACACTGGAGTACCGCCACATGCGAGCAGCCATCGACCGGAACCAGATGGACCTGAGCGAGATCCAGAGGGAACTCGACGCCTACGGGGACAAGGGGCCCGAGTACAGAGGGCAGGTTGACGAACTCCTCCGGCTCGAAGAGCGGGCCCTGCAGAGGAGCATTCACCCGTCCCGGGCTCACCTGCGAAACCAAGGCCAGCCACCCACTGGCGACTAGCCAGCCGCTGCCCCTTCCCACGGCGCTACGAACGCCGAGGAGCATCACTCGCGGCGACCTCCGCCGCCGACGACCATCCACCGACCCATCCATCCCTGAACGACGCCACCGGCCAGGCCGCCGGGAGTTGCCGCTCCCGCGACGCCGCGAAGCCGGCGGGAGGAGTACCCCATGCCGCAGCCCGCCCTGCCCGTTTCCCAGATAGCCCAGCTCCTGGACGTCCCCGAAGATGCCCTGCGCACCCTGATGGTCGAGCGCCGATCCGTCGGCGACACGACCCTGGTAGCCCTCACCGTCGCCGAGGCCGCCCGCCGGATCGGCATCGGCCGCACCAAGCTGTACGAGTACGTCTCCTCAGGTGAGATCGCCTCGGTCAAGATCGGCAGCTTGCGCCGCATCCCAGCGGAGGCGGTGAACGACTTCCTCGCCCGCCGCCTGTCGGCGACCGACTTCGGGGCCGCCGCATGACGCGCGCCTCCGCACCGAAGTCCCGCCAGCCCAACGGCGCCTCGTCCATCTACCTCGGTAAGGACGGCCGCTGGCACGGTCGTATCACCGTCGGCGTCAAGGACGACGGCACCCCGGACCGCCGCCACGTCAGCCGCAAGACCCGCGCCGAGGTCACCAAGGTCGTCCGCGAGCTGGAGCGCCAGCGTGACAAGGGAGCCGTGCGCAAGGCCGGCCAGTCGTGGACCGTGAAGACGTGGCTCACCCACTGGGTCGAGAACATCGCCGCCGCGCACGTCTCGGAGAACACGATCGACGGCTACCGCGTGGCGGTCTACCACCACCTCGTCCCCGGCCTGGGCGCCCACCGCCTGGAGAAGCTCGACCCCGAGCACCTGGAGCGCCTCTACAAGAAGATGCAGGACAACGGCAGCGCCGCCGGCACCGCCCACCAGGCTCACCGCACAATCCGCACGGCGCTGAACGAAGCCGTGCGTCGCCAACACCTCACCTCGAACCCGGCCTCCATCGCCAAGGCCCCCAAGGTCGAAGAGGAGGAGGTCGAGCCGTACACGGTCGAGGAGGTCCAGCACCTGCTCGCCGAGGCCGCCAAGCACCGCAACACCGCCCGCTGGGTCATCGCGCTCGCCCTCGGCCTGCGCCAAGGCGAGGTCCTCGGTATGCAGTGGGACGACGTCGACTTCGAGCTCGGCGTCATCCGCGTACGCCGCGGCCGCCTGCGGCCCCGCTACAAGCACGGCTGCGGCGACCGCTGCGGACGCAAGCCCGGCTACTGCCCCCAGAAGATCAACACTCGCCGCGAGACGAAGAACGCCAAGTCCCGCGCCGGCCAGCGCCCCATCGGTGTCCCCGAAGAGCTCCTCCAGCTCCTGCGCCGACACAAGGAGGACCAGGCCCGTGAGCGAACTGTGGCCCGCGACCTCTGGGCGGAGAAGGGGTACGTCTTTACCTCGCCCACCGGCGAGCCCCTGAACCCGAACACCGATTACCACAAATGGAAGGAGCTCCTGAAAGCCGCTGGCGTCCGCGACGCCCGCCTACACGACGCCCGCCACACTGCGGCGACGGTCCTGCTCATCCTCGGCGTCTCCGACGCGGTCGTCGACGCCATCATGGGCTGGGAGCCCGGCAAGTCCGCCCGGATGCGCCGCCGCTACCAGCATCTGACCAGCCGAGTCCTCAAGGACACAGCCGCCAAGGTCGGCGGCCTCCTGTGGGGCACGGGCCAGGCGGAGGAGGGAAGTGCTGCGCCGGAGGCCGGCCAGAGCCCTATCCCCGCCGAGCTGACGGTTCACGTCGCCCGCCTCGGTGAGCGCCGCGTCCCCTTCCTCCACCGCGAGCACGCAGACGAGGTCGTCGCACGCTGGAGCGAGGACTGGCCCGACCACTCTGCCAAGGTCGAGGAATGGGACCGCTGGCGCTGGGAACACCAGGGCCCCAGCGGCGCGAGTGCCATCCGCGACCGCGTACCAGAGCGGACCGTGGTCTTCCATGCCCGAGCTCGGTTCCTCCCCGGCGGGGAACGCGCGACAACCGCCGTCCCAGAGCAGTGGTCGGTGCCGACCTGGGACTTCGAGACCCATCGCTACACCGACTGCGCCTCGGTTTGGCGCACGGCCCGACGCCCCGGTACGGGGCAGGAGGTCGAGGCCCAGGTGCGAGGCACGGACAAGACAGCCGTCGGGGTGGCCTTCGCCGAAGCGTGTGCACAGGCTGTGGATCGCGCGCGGCATCCAGGGAAATACGGGGACACTGACGACTGGTAGTGCCCCGGGTTGCCGCCCGCCGTGGCGAATCAATGGAGTGCCGGCCAGGTGATGCCGGGGTATACATCGGGCCCACTCGCGAGTGAGGCCCGGCAACCGCCCACAGGTTGCCGGGCCTCAGTGCGTACATCAGTCGACGAGATAGTGGGCTTCGACGTAGGCGACGGTGGAGCCGTAGGGCTCTCCCACCGGCTTCAACATGTACCGGCGGAAGACCGCGGCGGCGGCACGGCGGACGCCGCGGTTGCGGGCCTCAGCGTTGTCCCATGACTGGGCGAGGGTGCGCTTGACTACCTGGTCGATTTCCTCGGCTAGGTTCTGCTCCGTGACGGTGAGGCCGGGCGGCGCGTGGTCGCGGATGATCCGCGACAGGACACCCACGTGGTCATCGTCCAGTACGACGGCTTCGTCGGGGTGCTTCTCAACGTTCACGATGGCACTGGCAACCCGGAGTGCTTCCGCCAGGAACTCCAGGGCGTCCTGGGCGTTCTGGATGATTCGGTCCCGCAGCTGTCTGATCCGCTCTGCCAGGGCGGTGTACTTCGCGGACCCCGGTTCGACGCCTTTCTCAAGGGCGGCCTTGATGTGGTCCAGGATCTCCGCCGCAGACGGCGGCCTCTTGTCCTCGCTGTCGTCCTTATCGGGCTTGGGACGGACGAGGGCCAGCAGCTCCTTGAGGATCGTGATGCCCTGGGCATCCAGGACGAGGGCTTCTTCCTGGGAGGCGGCCACCGAGAAGGAGTGGACGTGGGCGTTGATTATTTCCAGGACCATCGGCCCCAGCTCGCCCAGTCGCTCCCTCCTTTCCTCGTCGGAAGACTTCTTGAACAAGGTCGTGTACGCAGACCCGAAGAGCCCGAACCCGTCCTGGTACTTGGCGACCCGCTTGTCCGAGTTGATGAGTGGGTACAGGCGGGCCAGAAGCCGGTAGTTCTTGCTGAAGACCTCGGCGGCGGCAGGATCGGCGTCCAGGAAGCTGTTGACGACGCGTACGGACTCGTATCCGTGGGCTGTGAGGTCGAGGCCGTCCACGTCCGCGAGGAGGTCCTCGATGCGGGCGAAGGTGGTGCGGAACTCGGCGACCAGATCGGTCAGGTCGGTGACGAACCCGCCTCCCTTGCCAGCAGACCCCTCCGAAGTGGGGTCGACGACGGCACGCTGGACCTCTTCGGCCAGGCTGATGTAGTCCACGACCACGCCAGTGGTCTTCACAAATCCGGCCGGGGACACCCAAGTGCGGTTCGGGCGGGTGATCGTCTGGAACAGGTTGTGAGCCTTCATCGGCTTGTCCAGGTAGAGGACACCCTCGTTGGGGGCGTCGAACCCAGTCATCAGCTTGGCCGTCACGACCAGGAAGCACAGCGGGTCATCCGGAGTGAGGAATCGTCGCTTCTGGTCTTCCTCGTCGACCTCGGAGAGCCGGTAGGGCCGCATGGCCGCTTCTTCGGTCTTGGCGTCCGAGACGTGGATATTCACCTCTGCGGTGATCCGATCGTGCTTGCCGACCTCGGCTAGTACTTGCGCCGCCTCGTAGCCGGCCAGCAGCTCGTTGATCTTGTCCATGTACGCCACGGCCAGCTCACGGTTGTAGGCGACGACCTGCGCCTTGAGGCCGTTGCGATAGGTGCTGGCCAGGTAGTGGTCCACGATGTCCTGGCAGACCGTGTGGATGCGTTCCGGGTTGGCAAACACCGAGGTGAGGCGCCCGAACTTGCGGGACAAGATTTCACGGTCGGGGTCGTCGAGGTCGAATTCGTCGGCGAACTGGTCGAACTCGGCCTGTAGAGCCCGGTCGCTCATCTCGAAGGTGACCGGGTGCGGGTCCAGCATGACTGGAACGGTCGCCTCGTCCTGGAGAGACCGGGACACCGAATATCGGTGCAGCACCCTGTTCGGGTCGGTCTCCTCGCCGAAGAGGGCGAAGGTGTTGGTGGCGAGGTTCCTGATGGGTGTGCCGGTCATGCCGAAGAACTTCGCGTGCGGCAACGCTGCGCGCATCTGCCCCGCCAGGGACTCTTCCTCGGATGACTGGGTGCGGTGTGCTTCATCGACCAGCACGATGATGCTGCGGCGGGTCGACAGGTTCTTGCCGGCGTCGGCGAACTTGTGGACAGTCGTGGAGATGACGCCGCGCACATCGTCAGCCAGCAGGGAACGCAACGCCTTGCTGGTGGAGGGCTGGTGGAAGTAGGCGTCGCCCATCGCGGAGGTGAAGACCCCGGAGGTTTGCCGCACGAGCTGGGTTCGGTCCGAGAGCAAGATGATCGTGGGCGACTCGGTGCGGGTGTCAGCCAGCAGCAGAGAAGCAGCGAACACCATCAGCAGCGTCTTCCCGCTGCCTTGGTGGTGCCAGACCAGACCTTTCTTGCCGTCGGCCAGGACCCGCCTGTGGATCAGATGGGCGGCCTCCATCTGTGGGTAGCGGGGCAGGTACTTCTTGTCCGCCCCGCCTCCAGAGGTGTCGAAGAGGGCGAAGTTGGCGAGCATGTCCAGGACCGTGGCCGGGTTGAGCAGCAGTTCGACGGAGCGCTGCACGTCGGCCCGCCCGGACAGGTTCTCGTCGTCGTCAGTGGATCGGAACGGTTGCCACAGGTTCAGGGGCGCACCAGCGGCACCGAACCGCAGCTTCAGCCCGTCGGAGGCGACAGCGAAGACATTGGAGGTGAAGAACCATGGATATTCGGTGGCGTACACGTCGTTGATCTCGCGTGCGGCCTCGGCCCACCCTGACTTAGCGGTCGGTGACTTCACCTCTACGACAACGAGGGGTAGGCCATTGGCCCAGTACACGAGATCGAACCGGCGGGGGGTCTTGCCAGGGATGGTTATGGTCACCTCGTCCGACACGACCAGGGTGTTGGTGGTCGGGTGCTCGAAATCGATGACCTTCAAGGCGTGCCACACACCGTCGGCGTCCCGGAACTCCTTGTGACCCCGAAGTAGGTGCAGCACCTGCTCGTTGGCTCGCACCAGCCCGCCTTCGACGGCGTTGACCGTGGCGACGATCTCCTCCACCACCGCGTCCGGGTCGTACCCAGCGATCACCTTAGGATTAAGCCGGACGATGGCATCCCGCAGGTGGCTGACGAGCACCGTCTGTGTCGTCTCACGCGGCAGCGACCTGCCAGCTGTGAAGTTCCAGCCCATCGGCAAGGACCATTGGATCATCAAGTTCTGGAACTCGCGCTCCCGAATGCCCTTTGCCACGGCTCAGACCTCCAACTCGGCAGACATGATGTCGATGGAGCGGTCCAGCAGCCCCGCTAGCAGCCCGGCCCGGGCTTCACGGAGGCGGGCGGCCTCTGTGCGGGTTGCCGCGACGAGCTCGCTCATCGAGTCGAGTTCTGTCGCAATGCGCTCCTGGTCGGCGACGTTCGGGAGACGCACTAGCATCTGGACCGCCCGCCTAGACCCGATGTGCTTGATGTTGGTTCCGCCAGCGACGTCACGGAATTGCCCGGACTCGTACGCCCACAGGCACCAGTGCTTGACAAACGCCGGAATGCTGACGCCTTGGATGGCGCGATAGCGAAGCAGGGTGTTCTGGAAGCAGACCGGAGCTGGGAGCTCGTCCCGCCACATGGCTGGCATTCCCACTGCGGTCTCGCTCGCGCTCCCCTCGGAGACGAGGACGTCCCCGTACCGGAGCCCGAAGGTTTCACGCTCGCTCGGGTTGAAGTCCATCTCAAGTACGTCGGAGAGGTCAAGGGTTCCGTAGCCGACGTTGGCAGACCGTAGGTAGGAAGTCATATGCGGGCCGGTGGCGCGTTGCGGTGAGCGCTGGCGTCCCATCGTGATGCTGAATGCTTCGTCCGCGCGGACTTCATCAGCTGAACTGTCGGTCATCGAGTCGGCGCGAAGGCGGCGAAGAACGTCTCGAAGCGCATCTGCCTCCATATCGAGCGCGGTGACCTGGTCATCCACCGCGTCAAGCACGTCGACGATCCGCGCTTGTACCTCGCGAGTGGGGATCGGGAGTTGGATCTGCAACAGTTGCTCTGGGTTGAGACGCTTGCGCCGTTGGACTGTCCCGCTCACTCGGTTTTTCATCTCTGCCCACAGTCGCGGTGAGCCGCAGACATGCCTCATCCAGTCGGGCATCAGTTCTGAGCCGAGCGTGAACGTCGGGAATTCGTTGCTGACGACAAATCCGTCGTACTCGGCAGGTACTACAGTGATTGGTCCTTCCCACGCAGTCAGTTTTCGCATTACGACTTGGTCGGCGCGCAGCACGTTCATCGCCGCGTACTCTGTATCTCCACCGTCGAGTTCACCCTTAGCGATAACTCCCTTCCCTGCATTCAGGACCCCAGCTAGGCGGTAGGTAGTTCCAGGCTTCATCGGTGTGCGCTGGATGTCGAGGCGCATCAATTCCCCGAGCGGACGAAGCGGATAGCCGCTACTCTCCAAAGCCTTCGATCCCTGCGGCGGAACGGCTACCTTGCGACGCGCGGGAGTCTCCAGGTCGCCGAGGCTGATTTGCTGCCAGTCACTCATCGAAGCCCTCGATCCCGGCGGCAGAGAGGACCTCGAGCATGTGCTGCTCGGTCTTCTGGCGCTCGGTGCGGGCGATGTTGTAGGCGTCGATGAGGGTGCCGAGGTCCTCCTGCACGGCGGCAGCCTGCTTGATGTAGCGGCCGATGTTGAGGTCGTACCCGTTCGCCACGATCTCTATGGTGGGGACAAAGCGCGCCGAAAGGCCAGCCTCTCCGTCACCGTCGGAGCCTGAGTGGTAGGCCGTCACGACGTCGGTGATGTCTGCGTCAGTGAGAAGGTTGCGATTCTTGGCTTTGGTGAACCGTGCGGAGGCGTCGATAAACAGCACGCCTCCCTGCCGATCCGAGGTCTTGGTGCCAGGGGCGCGGAACACGAGGATGCAGGTCGGAATCGTCGTGTTGTAAAAGAGGTTCGCCGGCAGCCCGATTACGGCCTCCAAGAGGTTGTCGTCCAGGACGCGCCGGCGGATAGCTGCTTCCTGGCCAACTCGGAAGAGGACGCCGTGCGGCAGGACGACGCCGGCACGGCCCTTCTTCGGGTCCATGCTGGCGATCATGTGTTGCACGAAGGCCCAGTCTGCCGACGACTGCGGGGAGACCCCTCCGATGGCGCGCGGGTCGTTGGTCCAGGGCTTCCACTTCAGGCTGTAGGGCGGATTGGCGACAATCACGTCGAATTGCTTCACGGACCCGTCCGGCTTCTTGAAGCGCGGGTCTCTCAGGGTGTCGCCGACCTCGACCTTGAACTCGGTCAGATTGTGCATGAACAGGTTCATGCGGGCCACACCTGCAGTGTCCGTTACCGCCTCCTGCCCGTTCAGGCTGAGGGAGTACCCCCGCCCGCCACGGGCCTTCAGAAGGCTCGCGGCGGCAATGAGCATGCCGCCAGACCCGCAGGTCGGGTCGTACACCGACTCATAATTCTTGGGGGCCAGCAGCCTGATGATCAGCTCGACGACCTCACGAGGGGTGAAGAACTGGCCAGCGCGCGTGCCGGAACCGTCGGAGAAGCGCTTCAGCAGGTACTCGTACGCTCCGCCGAGCACGTCGTGGGACATGTTGCCCTCGTGCATCTTGGGGGAGCGATCCATCGCCCGCATGACCGACGCCAGCACCTCCCCTGGCAGCACCGTTTCGGAGGTCCAGGTCATGGATCCGAACAGGCGGGAGAACTTGTCAGGGTTCGCCGACTCGATGGCCTGGAGGGAAGCTCGAACCCGCTGCCCGAGGCCGTGCTGGGCGACGGTGGCGAGGATGGATGACCAAGAAGCGCGACGCTCCTGGACGGTGCCAGCGTGGATGAACGGAATCTCGAACGACTGGTGGTCGCGGTACTCGATCTCGCGGGCTTCCTCGGGGGAGAGACCGTCCAAGCCCTCGTACTGGGCCAGGAACTCCTGGTGGTTGTGCTCCCAGGTGTCCGACAGGTACTTCCAGAACATCAGCGGGAAGACGACCGAGGAGTACTGCGCTTCGGGCATTGCCACGCGCAGCTCGTCGGCGGCGTCCCACAACCGGTTCTCGATCTCCTGCTGGGTCACTGCCATCAGTCGGGGGTGTCCTTGCTCGTGTCTGGGGGGGAGCGGTCTAGAAGCCGCGGAGTCTCCGTTGGGCATCCTATTTTGGCCGTCTGACAATGAGGCCGTGGTCGACCTCTCTGCTGGCCGGTTCAAAGGGCCGACTCGGGCTGGGTGCGGCCCGCACGTTGCCGTGAAGCCTCATGTTGGTCGCCCAGGAGGGTCTTGGCCTCGATGCGGTCGACGATCACGATCCTGGTGTCCTGGCCGTCTGCAGGGAGCAGCCGAAGCCCGTCCGCGGAAGTCCACGACTGTCCGCCCCATGCAACTGAGACCAAAACTGAGACCACCAACGTCGAAGGCCCCCGCAGCAAGCTGCGGGGGCCTTCGACGTATTGCCCGGTGAGAGCAATGGCGGAGGATACGAGATTCGAACTCGTGAGGGGTTGCCCCCAACACGCTTTCCAAGCGTGCGCCCTAGGCCACTAGGCGAATCCTCCGCGGCAAACAATACAAGACGTTGAGGAGTGCTCGCGAACCCGTTCCCCCGGAGATCGGTTCGGGCTCGTTCCGAGGTGGGTCCGAGGTCGTCCCGGGCGGTTCCGGAAGGTGGGGGAGTGGACCGGCGGGGGTGGGGATCGGCTAAGGTGGGCGTCAGCCCCTCACGTGGCGCTATCTGACTGAACTCCCCCAGGGCCGGAAGGCAGCAAGGGTAGGTCGGCTCTGGCGGGTGCGTGGGGGGCCCTTGTGTTTCCCGGAGCTTCCCGGGGCCTTCCCGATGGTGCTTCGCACGGTCCGGGGCCGGTTGTCGGTGCGCCCGGATAACCTCGTATGTGTGTCGTCCCTTGCGCTGTACCGCCGCTACCGCCCCGAGTCGTTCGCCGAGGTCATCGGTCAGGAGCATGTCACTGACCCGCTCCAGCAGGCCCTGCGGAACAACCGGGTCAATCACGCGTACCTGTTCAGCGGTCCGCGCGGCTGTGGCAAGACGACCAGTGCGCGCATCCTGGCCCGCTGTCTGAACTGCGAGCAGGGGCCGACGCCCACGCCCTGCGGGGAGTGCCAGTCCTGCCGGGACCTCGCGCGCAACGGGCCGGGGTCCATCGATGTCATCGAGATCGACGCAGCCTCGCACGGTGGCGTGGACGACGCCCGTGATCTGCGGGAGAAGGCGTTCTTCGGGCCCGCCTCCAGTCGTTACAAGATCTACATCATCGACGAGGCGCACATGGTCACCTCGGCGGGGTTCAACGCCCTGCTGAAGGTGGTCGAGGAGCCGCCGGAGCACCTCAAGTTCATCTTCGCCACGACCGAGCCCGAGAAGGTCATCGGCACCATCCGGTCGCGTACGCACCACTACCCGTTCCGCCTGGTGCCGCCGGGAACCCTGCGCGAGTACCTCGCCGAGGTCTGCGGCAAGGAGAACAGCTCCGTCGAGGACGGTGTGCTGCCGCTCGTGGTGCGGGCCGGGGCCGGGTCCGTGCGTGACTCGATGTCGGTGATGGACCAGTTGCTGGCCGGCGCGGGCGACGACGGTGTGACATACGCCATGGCGACCTCGCTGCTCGGTTACACCGACGGCTCGCTGCTCGACTCGGTCGTGGACGCCTTCGCGGCGGGCGACGGTGCCGCGGCGTTCGAGGTCGTGGACCGGGTGATCGAGGGCGGCAACGACCCGCGCCGGTTCGTCGCCGACCTTCTGGAGCGGCTGCGCGACCTGGTGATCCTGGCCGCCGTTCCGGACGCCGGGGAGAAGGGGCTGATCGACGCCCCCGCCGATGTCGTCGAGCGGATGCAGGCCCAGGCGTCCGTTTTCGGCGCCGCCGAGCTGAGCCGCGCCGCCGACCTGGTCAACGAGGGGCTCACGGAGATGCGCGGCGCGACCTCGCCGCGTCTCCAGGTCGAGCTGATCTGCGCCCGGGTGCTGCTGCCCGCGGCCTTCGACGACGAGCGCTCCCTGCAGGCCCGGCTCGACCGGCTGGAGCGGGGTGCCTCCTTCGCGACCACGGGACCGGGGCCCGCCATGGGGTACGTACCCGGGCCGGAGGCACTGGCCCACGCCCCCGTGCCCACGGCACCCGCCGTACAGCCGGGCACCGGGCCCGCCGTCGCGCGTGCGGCGGTACGGGGCGAGGCCCCCGCACAGGCCCCCGCACCCGCGCCCGCACCGGCCCAGGCGGCACCGCCCGCCCCCGAACCGGTCCAGGCCCCGCAGCCCGCCGCCCCCGTCGCCTCGCAGTCGCCGGCCGAGGCGGCCCCGGCCGGCGCGGGCGGCCAGCGGCCCGGAGCCTGGCCCACTGCCGCCGCGCCGGAGTCGGGCCGGCGGCCCGGTGGCTGGCCGACCGCTTCCGCCCCGGGCCAGTCGCCCGTCCCGCAGTCCGCTCCGGCCGCCGCGCCGGCCCAGGCCGCGCCCTCGGCACCGGTGCCCGCCGCCGAGCCGGGCCCCGGCATGGCCCAGGGCGCCGGCCAGGTGCGGAACATGTGGCCGGACATCCTGGAGGCGGTGAAGAACCGCCGCCGCTTCACCTGGATCCTGCTCAGCCAGAACGCCCAGGTGACCGGCTTCGACGGCACCACCCTGCAGATCGGTTTCCTCAACGCAGGCGCGCGGGACAACTTCGCGAGCAGCGGCAGCGAGGAAGTGCTGCGGCAGGCGCTCGCCGAGCGCTTCAACGCGCAGTGGAAGATCGAGGCCGTCGTCGATCCGTCGGGCGGCGCCGGAGCACCTGCGCAGACCAGCGGCGGGCGCCCCGCCGCACCGCCCGTGCAGCAGTACCAGGCCCCCGCGCCCCAGCAGGGTTACGAACCCCGGCCGGCCGCTTCCCCGCAGCACCAGCAGCCACAGCAGTCACAGCCGGGGCACCAGCAGCCGGGCAGCGCCTCCGCCGACCCCGCGCCGCAGTCGTACTCCGCACCGCCGCAGCAGCAGTACTCCGCGCCCGAGCCCCCGCGCGCGGTCGCCCCCGAGGACGACACCCCGGAGGCCGACGACCCCGACCTCGTCGACTCGGCGCTCTCCGGGCACGACCTGATCGTCCGCGAACTGGGCGCCACGGTCGTCGAGGAGTTCACCAACGAATAGACAACGAATAGAAGCGAATAGACAGAAACGAAGTCTTCTGGACACGAATGGACGGGGCGCGCTCAAGGCCCCGCCGCCGCTCCCCGGGGTGTCCACGTACCGGCGTCCGTCAAGAGGGCCGTGCCCCGGCGGCTAGGCTGCACCCCGTGAAGGTCCTCGTCATCGGCGGCGGCGCCCGCGAACACGCCCTGTGCCGCTCTCTGTCCCTCGACCCCGACGTCACCACTCTGTACTGCGCTCCCGGCAACGCCGGTATCGCGGAGGTGGCCGAACTGCACCCGGTCGATGCCCTCGACGGCGACGCCGTCGCGCGCCTCGCCACCGACCTGGGCGCCGAGCTGGTGGTCGTCGGCCCGGAGGCGCCGCTCGTCGCCGGGGTCGCCGACGCCGTGCGCGCCGCGGGCGTCCCCTGCTTCGGCCCCTCCGGCGAGGCGGCCCGGCTGGAGGGCTCCAAGGCGTTCGCCAAGGACGTGATGGCCGGGGCAGGCGTCCCGACCGCCCGTAGCTACGTCTGCACCACCCCCGCCGAGATCGACGCCGCTCTCGACGCCTTCGGCGCCCCGTACGTCGTCAAGGACGACGGTCTCGCCGCCGGCAAGGGCGTCGTCGTCACCGATGACGTCGAGGCGGCCCGCGCCCACGCCCTGGCCTGCGACCGCGTGGTCATCGAGGAGTTCCTCGACGGCCCCGAGGTGAGCCTCTTCGCGATCACGGACGGCACCACCGTGCTGCCGCTCCAGCCCGCGCAGGACTTCAAGCGCGCCCTGGACGACGACGAGGGCCCGAACACCGGCGGCATGGGCGCGTACTCCCCGCTTCCGTGGGCCGACCCCAAGCTGGTCGACGAGGTCATGGAGTCGGTGCTTCAGCCGACCGTCGACGAACTCCGTCGCCGCGGCACCCCGTTCTCCGGGCTGCTGTACGCGGGCCTCGCGATCACCTCGCGCGGCGTCCGGGTGATCGAGTTCAACGCCCGTTTCGGTGACCCCGAGACCCAGGTGGTCCTGGCCCGTCTGAAGACCCCGCTGGCCGGTGTCCTGCTCGGCTCCGCCAACGGCACGCTCGACGAGCTGCCCCCGCTCAAGTGGCGCGACGACGCAGCCGTCACCGTGGTCATCGCCTCGCACAACTACCCGGGCACGCCGCGTACCGGCGACCCGATCGAGGGGCTCGACGACGTTGCGGCGCAGGATGCCCCGCACGCGTACGTCCTGCACGCGGGCACCAGGCGCCAGGGCGACACGATCGTCAGCGCGGGTGGCCGGGTGCTGTCCGTGACCGCGACCGGCAAGGACCTCGCGGGCGCCCGGGAGCGTGCCTACACGGCGGCGGCCCGCATCCGCCTCGACGGCTCGCACCTGCGTACGGACATCGCTCGGAAGGCCGCGGAGGGCTGAGTCCGGCGCCTTTCTGGGAGGGCTGAGTCCGGCGCCTTCCCGAAGGGCCGTCCGGTTTCCCCGAGGGGCCAAAGGGCCGCCGGGCCTCTCCGAAGGCCCGTCCGGCTCCCCAGGTGGGCCAAGGGGCCATCGGGCTTCCCCGGGAGGGCCGTGCGGGTCCCCCGGCGGGGCAAAGAGCCGCCGGGCTCCTCGAAGGGCTACCGGGGGCAGTTGTTCCCCACCGGGGCGGCTGTTGCCACGGACACCGCCCCGAAACGCTCTGACGAGCACCGACGCGCCGCTGCCCCAAGGAAAGCGGCGCGTCAGCACCTTTGCCCAAAGCCATTCCATCGAGTGACGGCTGCGCCATCCGGATGACGCCCGCCGAGGCCCCAACTAGGGTGCGGCGCAAGCATTCCGGCACTTGGCCCACTGGCATTGCGATGTCGGTGACGGGTGCCACAGTGGGGGAGTGAGCAACACCGCCGTGGGGGCAGAGGGGGTGACGTCCGGACGTGTCCGATACCGGTGCAAGTGAGGAGCTGGGTGCGCTGAGCGCGCGTGCCCGGGCTCATGCTCTGCTGCGCATCCGCGGCAGGGCGGCAGCCGTGGCGATCCTGCCGGCGGCGGTGGCCGTCGTGCTGCTCGTGGCGGGCGCCCAGGGCCTCGCCGTGGGCAGCGGCTGGGACACGGCGCGCTGGGCCGTGACGGCCTGCGCGGTCGTCGTGCTGCTGCTCGCCGCGGCGGTCGCGGTCGCGATCGTACGGGCGAGGCCGGCGGTCAGTCCGACCGTCCCGCTCCCGGAGAAGGCCGCCCCGGATCTCTACCGCCTGGTCAGGGACCTCGCCGACCGGCTCGGGGTTCCCGCGCCCTCGGCGATAGCCCTGACGCCCGACTGCGACAGCTGGCTGGAGGACCGCACCCACCCCTCGGCGCGGCCCGCGCCGGGCACCGGCCCGGATTCCGCGGTCCGTTCCCGCCGCCGGGTCCAGGCGGCTCCGGTGCTGGTCATCGGCTCGCCGTTCCTGTGGTGGATGCGGGTCGCCGAGCTGCGGGCGGTGCTCGCCCCGGTCGTCGCGGGCACGGGCCCGGCCGCGCATCCCGACATAGCCGCCGCCCGTCGCTTCGTACGCGGGCTCGACGGCGCGGTCGCCGACGCCGCCGCGCCCGTGCAGGGACCGCTGGCCGGGCTGCGCAGAGTGCCCCGCGCCTTCGTCGGCCGGATCGCCAGGCTGCTGCTGCGCAGCTGCCGCAGCCATGCCGCCGAGATGGAGCGGGGCGTCGCCGCCGCCGCGTCGGTCCGTGCACAGGGTGTGGATTACGGTCTGCGGATCGTCGCCCAGGAGCAGGTCGGCCTCGCCTACGCGGGCTGGGACCGGCTGCTCACCAGGGTCGCCCTGCCCGCCTGGCGGATGGGCCGCTGGCCGTCCCGGCTGGACGCGGGCGTGGTGTCCGCCCTCACCGAGCTGTCCCGGCGCGACCGGCTCGCCGACGGATTCGCCTCGCGGCTGGGTGAGCGCCCCGCCTGCGACCTCCTGGAGGAGCCGGGCGCGGCCGACGAGGCGGCATCGCTGCTGGCGGCCCGGCTGTTCCACGGCGGCCCGGCCCGCACGGGCCCGGACTGGTCGCCGGTCGACTGGCAGCAGTACCCGGAAGAGGTCGTCGACCGTAAGTGGCGCACCGAGGCCGCCCGCCTGCACCGCGTCCTGGACTCGATGGCCCCTGCGGCACCCGCATCTCCTGGGCGCCTCGCATCTCCCGGTCCCTCCGCGTCCCCCACGTCCCCCGCATCTCCCGGGCCCGCCACGGCCGCGACGGACGGGGCCCCTGGCGGTTTCCACGGCCTCGGCGAAGCGCATGTCCACCCGGATGCTCCCTCCCGCCCCGCCGCCTGCCCCGTCGACGCCGGGATGCCCACGCTGGCCCGCGTCGTCGAGCATCTGGCCGGCCGGACCGGGGGCGGTGAGGAGCTCGCCGCGAGGATCAGCGCCGCGGTGGCCCGCGAGGAGGCCGTGGCCCAGCAGCACCGGTCCGGTGAGACATCGAGCCCGTCAGGCGCCCCGGCAGGCGCGGGCGCGGACGTCCTGGGCCCCTGGGGCCCCGACGCCCCCTGGGGCCCCGACCCCCTCCCGCTCTTCCCGCTCCAGCCGCCCCGTACGGGCACGGAGCTGCTCGCCGACCATGTCGCGGCGATGGTCTGCTGCGCGGCGGTGGACACGGCGGGCGCGGCGCCCGGCCTCGACTGGCTGGACGGTCCCGCGCTGCTGATCGACGGCGAGCGCCGGGCCGACCTCGGCAGTCCGGTCCTGAGCCTGGTCGAGGACGGGGACGCGGAACCGCTGCGGTCCTGGCTCGCTTCCATCGGCGTACGCACCGACAAGCCCGTCCGCCTCGTCTGAACCAGCAGCCCCGGCAGTCACACCACAAACGCCCCAACACCCGGAATGGCACGTTCCGTTCACATCAATTCGCGACGAACGGTGACGGACCGCATGCGTTATGTGATGTGCTGGGGATCAACGCTGACAGTCGGCGCAGTGCTGTTGGCGCACCGATGACGCATGACCAGCGGCGATCGGCGATCGATGATCCACGATCGACGATTCGCGATCGACGATCGGCCATCCACCATCGACTGCTGTCTCGGGGGACCTGAGGGAGGGAAACGGTATGGGGACGGAGCAGATTCGGCGATGGGAGTCGGGTGCCCTCGCGCATGCCGTCTCCGACCCCTTCGGCCAGGGCCCGCTGCCCTGGCTGCGCGGCAGCGAGAACTACTTCGACGACACCGGCCATGTCGTCCCCTGGTACGCCGACCCCGCCCTGACCCGCGGTTCCACGGACGGCGGCACGCGCACGGCCGACGATGTGCACCGCCAGATCAAGGGCTTCATCTCCACGGGCGCCGCGGCACCCGGCGAGGCGATCGACTTCCACGTCACCGTGGACCCGCCCCAGCAGTTCTCCGTCGACATCTACCGCATCGGTCACTACGGCGGCGACGGCGCCGCCCAGATCACCACGAGCCCCCGGCTCGCCGGCATCGTCCAGCCCGCGCCGCTCACCGCCGACCGCACGGTCTCCTGCCACCACTGGTGGCAGTCCTGGCGGCTCCAGATCCCCACCTACTGGTCGATCGGCGCGTACGTCGCCGTGCTCACCACGCTGAACGGATACCGCTCCCACATCCCGTTCACGGTCCGCGACGACCAGCCGGCCGATCTGCTGCTGGTCCTGCCGGACATCACCTGGCAGGCGTACAACCTCTACCCGGAGGACGGCCGCACCGGTGCCAGCCTCTACCACGCCTGGGACGAGCAGGGCTGTCTCCTGGGCGAGGAGGACGCCGCGGTCACCGTCTCCTTCGACCGCCCCTACGCGGGCGCCGGTCTGCCGCTCCACGTCGGCCACGCCTACGACTTCATCCGCTGGGCCGAGCGGTACGGCTACGACCTCGCGTACGCCGACACCCGCGATCTGCACGCCGGCCGCGTCGATCCGGCCCGCTACCGGGGCCTGGTCTTCCCCGGCCACGACGAGTACTGGTCGGTGCCGATGCGCCGCACCGTCGAAAGCGCCCGCGACGGCGGCACCTCACTGGTCTTCCTCTCCGCCAACACCATGTACTGGCAGGTCAGCCTCTCCCCGTCGCCGTCCGGCGTCCCGGACCGCCTGCTCACCTGCCGCAAGCGGCGCGGCCCCGGCAAGCCCGCCCTCTGGCGCGAGATCGACCGCCCCGAGCAGCAGCTCCTCGGCATCCAGTACGCGGGCCGGGTCCCCGATCCGCACCCTCTGGTCGTACGGAACGCCGAGCACTGGCTCTGGGAGGCGACGGGCGCGGGCGAGGGCGACGAGCTCGACGGCCTGGTCGCGGGCGAGGCCGACCGCTACTTCCCCCGCACCGCACTCCCGGAGCACGAGAGCCGCATCCTGCTCGCCCACTCCCCGTACCTGGACAGCGAGGGCGTCAAGCGCCACCAGGAGACATCCGTGTACCGGGCCCCGTCCGGGGCGATCGTCTTCGCCTCGGGCACCTTCGCCTGGTCCCCGGCGCTGGACCGCCCCGGCCATGTGGACCCGCGCATCCAGCGGGCCACCGCCAACCTCCTCGACCGCATCTGCAAGCGCGACTGAACCGCATCTGCAAGCGCACTGAACCGCAGCGGCAAAAGCGGGTCTGCACCGCGGCTGCACGCGTGACTGAACCGCGGCTGCAATCCGAGCGCCGTCGAACCGCGGCTGCAGTCCGAGCGCGACTGAACCGCGGCTGCAAGCCAAGCGCCGCCGAACCGCCCATGGGGCCACGGAAGTCGGCGCCACGGACGCCCCGCCCCACTCCGCCGCGCTCCGGTACGGGAGAATCGGAACGACTCCTGGATCAACCTACGCGGAGGCAGCGTGTCCGGATTTGTAGAAAAGCCCGAGCCAGTGCAGGTCCCGGGGCTCACCCACCTGCACACGGGCAAGGTGCGCGACCTGTACCGGAACGGGGCGGGCGACCTCGTCATGGTCGCCAGCGACCGCATGTCCGCGTACGACTGGGTCCTGCCGACCGAGATCCCGGACAAGGGCCGGGTGCTCACCCGGCTCTCGCTGTGGTGGTTCGACCAGCTCGCCGATCTCGTACCGAACCACGTCCTGTCCACGGAGCTCCCCGCCGGAGCCCCCGCCGACTGGGCCGGCCGCACCCTGATCTGCAAGTCGCTGCGGATGGTCCCGGTCGAGTGCGTCGCCCGTGGCTACCTCACCGGCTCCGGCCTCGTCGAGTACAAGGAGTCCCGCACAGTCTGCGGTCTCCCGCTGCCCGAGGGGCTCGTCGACGGCTCCGAGCTCCCGGAGCCGATCTTCACCCCCGCCACCAAGGCGGCCGTCGGTGACCACGACGAGAACGTGAGCTTCGAGGAGGTGGCCCGCCAGGTCGGTACGGAGACCGCCGAGCTGCTGCGCCGCACCACGCTGGACGTCTACGGCCGGGCACGTGACATCGCGCGCGAGCGCGGCATCATCCTCGCCGACACCAAGTTCGAGTTCGGATTCACGCCCACCGCCGACGGCGGCGAGGAGCTGATCATCGCGGACGAGGTGCTGACCCCGGACTCCTCGCGCTTCTGGCCCGCGGCCGGCTGGGAGCCGGGCCGGGCCCAGCCCAGCTACGACAAGCAGTTCGTACGCGACTGGCTGACCTCACCGGCCTCCGGCTGGGACCGCGGGAGCGAGCAGCCGCCGCCGGCGCTGCCCCCGGAGATCGTGGACGCGACCCGGGCGAAGTACCTGGAGGCGTACGAACTCCTCACCGGCACGTCCTGGTAGGGAAAACCCCCGACAGAACACGAAGAAGCCCCCGGCCGGAAGGCCGGGGGCTTCTTGCTGAACCGAGCGGACGACCAGGTTCGAACTGGCGACCTCAACCTTGGCAAGGTTGCGCTCTACCAACTGAGCTACGTCCGCAAGCGCCGAAGCGCGAGAACCACTATACCCATCCGCGCTGCCGTGCGAGACGCACCGCGGCATGCCGATTCTCCGCGCCGAGCTTCGAGGCGGCCGCGGAGAGGTAATTCCGTACCGTTCCCGGCGACAGCGACGCCCGCTCCGCGATCTCCGCGACGGGTGCCCCGTCCGCCGCCAGCTCCAGCACCTCGGTCTCCCGCGCGGTCAGCGGAGAGTCCCCGGCGGAGATCGCGTCGGCCGCCAACTCCGGGTCCACGTAACGGTTTCCGGCGTGCACGGTGCGGATGATCCCGGCCAGTTGCCGGGCGCTGACGGTCTTCGGAACGAAGGCCCGCACCCCCGCCTCCAGCGCCCGCTTGAGGTGTCCGGGCAGCCCGTGGCTGGTCACGATCATCGTCCGGCAGCCGGGCAGTTCGGCCCGCAGGGATGTGGCGACACTCACACCGTCGGCGCCCGGCATCTCCAGATCGAGGACCGCCACATCGGGCCGGTGGGCCCGGGCCATGGCCAGTGCCTCGGGGCCGGTCGCGGCCTCCGCGACCACCGCGAGGTCGTCCTCCAGGGCCAGCAGCGCGGCCAGCGCGCCCCGGATCAGGTGCTCGTCGTCGGCGAGCAGCACCCGTACGGTCGTCATCGTCGTTCCTCCTGAAGTGCGGGTGCCTCCCGGGCGGCAGGCGGCTTGCCGAGGCCGGCCGGGGGCGCCGCCGGCCCGAGCGGGATCGTGGCGATGAGCCGGAACGTGCCGTCCCCCGCCGGGCCCGCGTCCAGCGAACCGTCGACCACCCGCAACCGCTCCCGCAGCCCCGCGAGCCCGGAGCCGCCCGGTCCGGAGCCGTCACCCGCCCCGGCGCTCCCGTCCCGCCCCGCGTCGGCCGCCGCCGCCCCGTCGTTCTCCACCAGCAGCACGACCTCGTCCGCCGAGGTGCGGAGCCGGATCGTGCAGTGGCGTGGATCGCCGTGCCGCAGCACATTGGTCGCCGCCTCCCGCACGACCCAGCCGAGCGCCGACTGCACGGGCGCGGGCAGCCGGTCGCCGACGTCGCCCGTCACCTCGCACCTGATCCCAGCGGCGCTCAACACCCCTCGGGCGCCCGCCAGCTCCGTACTCAGATCGGCCTCCCGGTAGCCCCGTACGACATCGCGCACCTCCTGCTGCGAGGTGCGGGCTATCCGCTGCACCTCGATCATCTGGTCCACCGCCTCCGGCCGGCCGCGCTGGGCCAGCTCCACGGCCAGCTCGCTCTTCAGCGCGATCACGGCGAGATTGCGGCCCAGTACGTCGTGCAGGTCCCGTCCGAACCGCAGCCGCTCCTCGGCGACCGCGAGCCTGGCCTGGAGATCCCGGGCCTCCTCGGCCTGCCACATCACAGCCAGGCTCCAGGCGCTGGGCCGTACGGCGATCAGTGTGAGCACGCAGCCGAAGAGCATCGTCGGCACCACGCCGGCCAGTGCCGCGCCCCGCACCCCGACCGCGGCGAGGACGCCGACGCCCAGCGCGGCGACGGTGAGCGACTGGACCAGGAAGGTGCGGACCGGGGTCACCAGGACCTGCGTTATCGCGGGCGCCACCGGAGCGTTCATGGTCATGACGAGCAGCCCGCTGTCGGTGACCCCGTCCACCCCGGCCATCGTCGCCAGCAGCCCCAGGCTGACCAGCAGCAGCACCAGGGGCGGCAGTTGCCGCCGCCGGGGGAGGACGGCGGTGCCGAGGTAGTGCGCGTACGACAGCCGGACGTTGCGGTTGCTCAGCAGACACTGCACCAGGCTCACGAGCAGCAGTGCCACGCCCAGGGCGATCGGCAGCGGCGCATGGCGGATGTCCGAATCGAAGGGGGCCAGCTGCCACGACAGGGTGAAGAGCCAGGGCAGCACCGAGAGGGTCAGCCGCGAGTAGAGATCGATCCGCTCCAGCTTGGTGCGCTGCTGCCAGTTGCGGCGCCAGCCCCGTACGAGCACCACGGTGTCTCCCCTCAGCGTCGCGGATCCCAGCGGAACCGCCGTTGCACAGCAAACACGGCGAATCCGGTCCAGGCCAGCCCGGTCATGGCGGCCACGAGCAGGTCGGAGCCGTCGGCTCCGCCCAGCCAGCCCGTCCGTACGAGCGTCATGACCCCGGTCACCGGCAGCAGCTCGCACACGGACGCCATCGGGTCGGGCATGACCTCCAGCGGTACGAAGAGCCCCGAGCCCATCATCGAGAGGAAGAACAGCGGGAGGGTGGTGAGCTGAGAGGTCTGCACGGTGCGGGTCACCGCGGAGGTGGCCGCGGCCAGTGCCGCCAGCAGCACCACGCCCAGCAGCAGGCCCGCCAGCAGCAGTTCGGGCCGCTGCGGCGCGGCGAGGCCGAAGAAGGCCGTTCCCGCGACCACGATCACCACGGTCTGGGCCAGCGCCAGCGCGACCGACGGCAGGGCGGTCCCGACGAGGATCTCCGGGTCGGTGACCTCACCGGTGCGCAGTCGTTTCAGAACGAGATCCTCGCGCCGTGCCACGTAGGACGAGACCAGGTTCATGTAGACGGCCTGGATCAGCACGATGCCGATGCCACCGGTGAGCGCCGCCCCGGCGACGGAGAGGCCGGTCCCGTCGAGAACGGACTGCTTCAGCGCCGACTTCATCGCCAGGACCATGGCGGCGGGCATCAGCAGCGAGACGAACACCGCCGTCCGGTTGCGGGCGAGCAGGGAGACCTCGGCGCGCCCGAGGGCGGTCAGCCGGCCCCGGAGCGTCGTGCCGGCCGTCGTGCCGACCGCGGTGCCGGCGCCGGTCGCGCTCGTCGTCGTGCTCGTCATCACGCAGCCACCTTCGCGTCGTCCGTTTCGCCGTTCGTTTCGCCGTACGTTTCGTTGTCCGAGGCGCTCTGGGCGATGTCGAGGAACGCCTCTTCGAGCGAGGCCGAACGGGCATCGAGACCCAGCAGCCGGACGTCCGACTCACGTGCCCAGGTCAGCAGTTCGTCCAGGGACTCCTGCAGACGGTGGGTACGGATCTCGATCCGGCGGCCGTCGGCGGCGGCCCGCAGCCCGAGCGGAAGCCGGGCCGCCGGAACCTCCTCCGGCAGCTCGAACCGGATCCGGGAGGGACGGGCGGCGGTCACCTCGGCGGTGGTGCCCGCCGTCACGATCCGCCCCCGGTGCATGATCGCCAGCCGGTCGGCGAGCGTCTCGGCCTCCTCCAGGTAGTGCGTGGTGAGCAGCACGGTGGTGCCGCCGTCCCGCAGCTCGCGCACCAACTCCCAGGTGTCGCGCCGCCCTTCGGCGTCGAGCCCGGTGGTCGGCTCGTCCAGGAACAGCACCTCGGGCCGGCCGAGCAGGGCCATCGCCAGATCGAGCCGGCGCCGCTCACCGCCGGAGAGCTGCTTGACCCGTACCCGCCCCCGGTGGGAGAGCCCGACCAGCTCCAGCGCCTCGCCGGTCGGGCGCGCGCCGCTGGTGCAGCCCGCCCACATCCGTACCGTCTCGGTGACCGTCAGCTCGGAAGGGAAGCCGCCCTCCTGGAGCATCACCCCGATCCGCGGGCGCACGGCGGCACGCTCCCGGTACGGGTCGTGGCCGAGCACCCGGACCGTGCCGCCGTCGGGCACGGCCAGACCCTCCAGCAGCTCGACGGTGGAGGTCTTGCCCGCGCCGTTCGTACCGAGCAGCGCGAAGAGCTCACCGCGCGCCACCGAGAAGGAGACGCCGGCCACGGCCTCGAATCCGCCCGCGTAGCGCCGTCGCACTCCGGTCGCCTCGATCACCGCATCGGAACGGGACGCGGACGCGGAGGCGGCGGCGGCCGTGACGGGTGCCGCGGTCCGGTCCGCGCGGTTGCCGCGGTTGCCTGGGATGTCGTCGCTGGTCATGACCACAGAATTCCGCGGGATCGGCGACGGGATCAGTGCGAGTTGTCATTACTGCTCATGACAAACGTCATGTGTGGCCGGACACGACGAAGGCCCTGGTCGATATCGACCAGGGCCTTCGTTTCGATCAAGAGCGGACGACGAGATTCGAACTCGCGACCCTCACCTTGGCAAGGTGATGCTCTACCAACTGAGCCACGTCCGCATTGCTGCCGCTCATTGTACTCCCCGGAAGGAGTTTCATCGGGCGGTGCGAGCACCACCCTACCCGATCCACCGGAGTGGTCGATAAGAGCGATGCAGAGCGGGTGACAGGAATTGCACACTGCGCCTTCCCCCTGGAAGGGGGATGTTCTGCTACTGAACTACACCCGCACGCTGCGTGGGGTTCGGCTTTTCGGCCTTGCCCCTCGGCGTGCTCCAGACTTTAGCCGACCTGCGGGGGTGTAGCGCAAGTCGGTGTCCGCGGGGTGTCGCCCAAGGGGGTGCCGGGGGGCCTGTCGGAGGGTCAACTCGCTTCGCGGAACGCCTCGTAGACCTTCTTGGGGATCCGGCCGCGGGCCGGCACCTCCATCCGGTGCGAGCGGGCCCAGGCGCGTACGGCCGCCGGGTCGGGGGCGAGCGAAGTGTGCCGGTACGACACGGGGGTCTTGCCGTGCTTGCTGGCGTTTGTCTGCTTTCGGCCCGCCGCCATGTACGGCGCGAGGGCCTTGCGCAGTTTCTTTGCATTGGACGTATTGAGGTCGATCTCGTACGACTTCCCGTCCAGGGCGAAGGTGACCGTTTCCGCCGCTGCTCCCCCGTCGATGTCGTCGGAGAGCGTGACCACTACGCGCTGAGCCACGGATATCGGTCCTTTCCTACGGTATCGGCGCGTCTGGCGTGCGCTGATGCCGGCCTTCCGGCTGCTAGGCGGATGCGGTGTCGACGGTTGCCGACTGTTTAGGGCAATGCTGCATTCCCCGGTAATCATTTGTACAGCGGTTGGTGCCGCATTGTGAAGCCCACCCAATTAACTCCGCGTGTCAGCCTTCTATGTGTGCTGCCGGTGAGGATTATTTTTGCAGGACTTTCCCTGTGTGTTGTCGCGTCCGATATCTGGGCGTGATCAAGGTTCTCGATATCTACCCGCGTAGAATTTCTGGCCAGGTACGCTGAGGGGACCTGCGGGGGTCTGGGGAGCCCCCCGGAGAAACAGCCGCACCACACCACCACCGGGAGTGCCAGTGGCACGCGTCGTAGTCGACGTCATGCTCAAGCCCGAGATCCTCGACCCGCAGGGACAGGCGGTGCAGCGCGCACTGCCCCGTCTCGGCTTCGAGGGAATCGCGGACGTACGTCAGGGAAAGCGTTTCGAGCTGGAGGTAGAGGGGCCGGTCGACGACGCCGCCCTCGGCCGCATTCACGAGATGGCCGAGACTTTCCTCGCCAACACCGTCATCGAGGACTTCACCGTGAAGGTGGAGAAGGCCGAGGAGCCGAAGTGACCGCTCGCATCGGAGTCGTCACCTTTCCCGGCACGCTCGACGACAAGGACAGCCTGAGGGCCGTACGGGTCGCGGGCGCCGAGCCCGTATCGCTGTGGCACCGCGACAAGGACCTGCACCAGGTCGACGCGGTCATCCTGGCGGGCGGCTTCTCCTACGGCGACTATCTGCGGGCCGGAGCCATCTCCCGCTTCTCGCCGGTCATGGAGACCGTCATCGAGCAGGCGAAGGCGGGGATGCCGGTCCTCGGCATCTGCAACGGCTTCCAGATCCTGACCGAGGCGCATCTGCTGCCCGGCGCGATGCTGCGGAACAACCACCTGCACTTCATCTGCCGCGACCAGAGGCTGCGCGTCGAGAACGCGGAGACCGCCTGGACCTCGGACTACTCCGCGGGCCAGGAGATCTCCGTACCGCTCAAGAACATGGACGGGCGTTACGTCGCCGACGAGCGGGTGCTCGACGAGCTGGAGGCGGAGGGCCGGGTCGCCTTCCGCTACCTGGACGTGAACCCCAACGGCTCGCTGCGGGACATCGCCGGCATCACCAACGCGGCGGGCAATGTCGTCGGCCTGATGCCGCACCCGGAGCACGCCGTCGAGCCGCTGATCGGAACCGGCCGCACCGACGGTCTCGGGTTCTTCACCTCGATCATCAAGAAGCTGGTCAACGCATGAGCCTGGATACGGTCAAGCACGCGGCCGAGACCCCGGACGTCGCGCAGCCCTGGAAGGAGCTCGGCCTCAAGGAGGACGAGTACGCCCGGATCCGCGAGATCCTGGGCCGCCGTCCCACCGGCGCCGAGCTCGCCATGTACTCCGTGATGTGGTCCGAGCACTGCTCGTACAAGAGCAGCAAGGTCCACCTCAAGCAGTTCGGCGAGAAGGTCCCCGCCAACGACGCGATGCTCGTCGGCATCGGCGAGAACGCCGGTGTGGTCGACGTCGGTCAGGGTTACGCGGTCACCTTCAAGGTCGAGTCGCACAACCACCCCTCGTACATCGAGCCCTACCAGGGCGCGGCCACCGGCGTCGGCGGCATCGTCCGCGACATCCTCGCCATGGGTGCTCGCCCGGTCGCGGTCGTCGACCCGCTGCGGTTCGGCGCGGCCGACCACCCCGACACCAAGCGCGTCCTGCCGGGCGTCGTCGCGGGCATCGGCGGCTACGGGAACTGCCTGGGCCTGCCGAACATCGGCGGCGAGGTCGTCTTCGACGCCTGCTACCAGGGCAACCCGCTGGTCAACGCCGGCTGCATCGGCGTGATGAAGCACGAGGACATCCACCTAGCCAAGGCCTCCGGCCCCGGCAACAAGGTGATCCTCTACGGTGCCCGCACCGGCGGCGACGGCATCGGCGGCGTCTCGGTGCTGGCCTCGGAGACCTTCGAGTCGACCGGCCCCGCGAAGCGCCCGGCCGTCCAGGTCGGCGACCCGTTCCAGGAGAAGCTCCTCATCGAGTGCACCCTGGAGATCTTCAAGGAGAAGCTCGTCGCGGGCATCCAGGACCTCGGCGGCGCCGGGCTCTCCTGCGCCACGTCCGAGCTGGCCTCCGCCGGATCCGGCGGCATGCGCGTCGAGCTGGACACCGTGCCGCTGCGCGACTCCTCCCTCTCGCCCGAGGAAATCCTCATGAGCGAGTCGCAGGAGCGCATGTGCGCGATCGTCGAGCCGCAGTACGTGGACCGCTTCCTGGAGATCTGCGAGAAGTGGGACGTCATCGCCACCGTCATCGGTGAGGTGACCGAGGGTTCCCAGCTGGAGATCTTCTGGCACGGCGAGCAGATCGTGGACGTGCCGCCGCGGTCCGTCGCCCACGAGGGCCCGACGTACCACCGTCCGTTCGCCCGCCCGTCCTGGCAGGACGCGCTCCAGGCCGACGACGCCGGCAAGCTGGCCCGCCCGGCGAACGGCGCGGAGCTGCGCGAGCAGGTCCTCAAGCTGGTCGCCTCGCCGAACCAGGCGTCGAAGTCCTGGATCACGGACCAGTACGACCGGTTCGTGCAGGGCAACACTGTGCTCGCGATGCCCGACGACGCCGGCATGGTCCGGATCGACGAGGAGTCGAACCTGGGCGTGGCCATGGCGACCGACGGCAACGGCCGGTACGCCAAGCTCGACCCGTACACCGGTGCGCAGCTCGCGCTGGCGGAGTCGTACCGCAACGTCGCCGCCTCCGGTGCCAAGCCGCTGGCCATCTCGGACTGCCTGAACTTCGGTTCGCCCGAGGACCCGGACGTCATGTGGCAGTTCGCCGAGGCCACCCGTGGTCTGGCGGACGGCTGCCTGGAGCTGGGCACCCCGGTCACCGGCGGCAACGTCTCGCTGTACAACCAGACCGGTGAGACGGCGATCCACCCGACGCCGGTCGTGGCCGTGCTCGGTGTGATCGACGATGTCACCCGGCGCACGCCGGTCGCCTTCGCGGAAGAGGGCCAGCTCCTCTACCTGCTGGGCGACACGCACGAGGAGTTCGGCGGCTCCGCCTGGTCCGAGGTCGTCCACAACCACCTCGGCGGTCTGCCGCCCAAGGTCGACCTGGGCCGCGAGAAGCTGCTCGGCGAGATCCTGATCTCGGCGTCCCGCGACGGCATGATCGACGCGGCGCACGACCTCTCCGACGGCGGTCTGATCCAGGCGGTCACCGAGTCCTGCCTGCGCGGCGGGAAGGGTGCCCGGCTGGTCGTGCCGGACGGGCTGGACGCGTTCACCTTCCTCTTCTCCGAGTCGGCGGGGCGCGCGGTCGTCTCCGTGCCGCGGAGCGAGGAGCTTCGCTTCAACGACATGTGCGGTGCGCGGGGTCTGCCCGTCGCCCGGATCGGTGTCGTGGACGGCGAGGAGATCGAGGTCCAGGGCGAGTTCGGCATTTCGCTGAACGAGCTGCGTACGGCGCACGAAGCGACCATTCCGGCGCTGCTCGCCTGACCCGCGGGTTCTGACGAGAACGGCCCCGCCCTGTTCATGGGCGGGGCCGTTCTCGTGGGCGGGGCCGGAAATGGCCGACGCAATTGTGTATTCAGCGGGAGAGCGGCGGTGCCGTGGTGAATGCGGTGGCATTTACCTCCGCGTCCTCCGGCCTCTCCGCCTCCTCCGCGTCCTCCGGCCTCTCCGCTTCCTCCAGCTTCTCCGCCTTCTCCGGTTTCTGCTGGACACCGGCCGGAAGCCGGGTCGCCAGAACGGCCGCCAGGATCATCACCCCGGTCGCCGACCAGAAGACCACGCTCGTCGAGGAGACGAACGCGTCCAGCGCCTGCCGACGGGCGTGGCCGGTCAGCTCGCCGATGGTGCTGGTCGTGCCGCCGGGGCCACGAGCCGCGTAGACCCTGCTGAGTACGGTGCCGAAGACCGCGGCGCCCAGTGCCCCGCCGAGGGTCTGGAAGAACCGGACGCCGGTGGTGGCCACGCCCAACTGCGCGGCCGGCGCGGTGTCCTGGACCAGCTGGATCAGCTGGCCGATGAGCTGGCCGAAACCGACGCCCATCAGCAGCAGCGCGGCGCGGACCGTCCACAGGCCGGTGTCCGTGGAGAGCGTGGCGAGCAGGGCCAGGGCGGCGGACGCGCAGACGGTGCCGCTGACGACGAAGGTCTTCTGCGACCAGCCGGCCGTGGCGAGCCGGTCGGAGAGCAGTCCGACGGCGGTCATGCCGATCGCCATCGGGATCAGGTAGAGCCCGGCCGACGAGGCGGCGATCCCGCGTACGACCTGGAGATAGATCATCACGTAGACCATCGAGCCCATCATGGCCGCGCCGACCAGGCCCTGGATGGCGAAGCCGTACCGGATCTCCCGGACCCTGAACAGGCCGAGCGGCAGCACCGGTTCGGCCGCGGTGGCCTGGCGGCGTACGAAGAGGGCGAGCGCGGCGACGGTCGCCACGAGGAGTCCGACGATCAGCGGGGACGACCAGGCGTGGTCCTTGCCTCCCCACTGGGTGACCAGCAGCAGCATGGTGGAGAAGGCGGCGGCGAGCCCGGCGCCGAGGAAGTCGATCGTGCGACGGGTGCTGTGCGCGGGCAGTCTCAGCACCCGGACCGCCGCGGCCAGGACGGCGACGCCGATCGGCAGGTTGACGTAGAAGATCCACCGCCAGTCGGCGTGGTCGGCGAGTGCTCCGCCGAGCCACGGCCCGAGCGCCATCCCGGCCCCCGCGACGATCCCGCCGATGCTTCCGCCCTTGCCGCCCTTCTCCTCGGGGCCCTTGAGCTCACGCAGCACGACCATGGTGACGCTCATCAGTCCACCGCCGCCGACGCCCTGGAGCGCGCGGGCGGCGATCAGCCAGCCCATGGAGTCCGCCATTCCGCACAGCGCCGATCCGGCGAGGAAGGTGGCGACGGCCCCGATGAAGACCTTCTTGGCGCCGATCACGTCGCAGAGCTTCCCGTAGAGCGGCAGCGCGGCGGTGGCGGCGAGCTGATAGGCGGCGATCAGCCAGGGGATCTTGTCGATGCCGTGCACCGGGTCGAGGTCGCTGACGATCGGCACGGTCGCCGCCGAGACGATGTTCGTGTCGAGCACGGCCAGCAGGATCGTGGCGATGCAGAGCCCGAACCCGATGATGCGCTGACGTCTGGTCATGGTTGTGGGCGTGACTGCGGACATGGCTGGGCTCCCCTCCCGAGCGGCTTGGTGCCGCTGCGGCCGGGCACCACCATGGCCCATGAAAATGTATTGAGTCAAGAATTAATCCTGGATCAACTTTCATCCTGGTACAGTGACGCCATGACCGAGGGGATGAGCCTGCGCGAGCGCAAGAAACTCCAGACGCGGCACCGCCTGTTGGCCGCCGCCACCGAACTCTTCGCCGAGCGCGGCTTCGACAAGGTCTCGGTCGCCGAGATCGCGGAGGCGGCCGAGGTATCGAAGATGACCGTCTTCAACTACTTCGCCGGCAAGGAGGACCTGGTCCTCGCTCCCATGGAGGAGCACGTGGGCGATGTCGCGCGCATGGTGCGGGACCGGGCCCCCGGTGAATCCGCCCTGGCCGCCGTGCGCGAACAGTTCCTGGCCGCCGTCGAGCAGCGCGATCCCTCGATCGGAATGAGCGACCTGCCGGTGGTGCTCGGAGTGCGCCGGCTGATCCAGGAGACCCCGGCGCTGCTCACCCGGGCCCACGGGTTCTCCATGCGCTCCTTCGACCTGCTCACCGAAGCGCTGGTCGAGGAGGGGGAGGAGCCGGCCATCGCGCGGGTGGCGGGCGCCCAGCTGATCGGCACCCGCAACGCCCTCATCCACGCGAACCAGTTGCGACTGCTGGCGGGGGAGTCGGCGGACGCGATCGCCGCGGACGCCTTCGCGCTCGCCGAGCGCGGTTTCGCCCTGCTCGCCGGCGGCCTGGGCGACTTCGCGATCCGGCGCTGAGGCCGGGAGCCCGTCCGTCCGGTCCGGTGGTGCTGGGGTCGGGGGGTCGGTGCGGTCCGGTTCGGTGGTGCTGGGGTCGGGGGGTGCTGCGGTCCGGTCCGGTGGTGCTGGGTTCGGCGGGTCGGTGCGGTCCGGGTCAGTGGTGCTGGGTTCGGCGGGGCGGCGCGGTCCGGTTCGGTGGTGCTGGTTCCGCGGGTCCGTCCGTCCGGTCCGGCAGCGCTTAGGCTCGCGGACATGCCGCCGTCCCAGAAACGCGCCCGCCGCTACGACCCGGTCAGGACCCGCACCGCCGTCCTGGCGCAGTTCGCCCATGTCCGGGAAGCCGTCCGTACCCTGACGCCCGAACAGCTCGCGCTGCCGACCCGGCTCGGCGACTGGACCGTACGCGAACTGGCCGTGCACCTGACCATGGCGCTCTCCGGCGTCACCCGGAGTCTGGAGCTGCCGGAACCCGCCGCCGCCAAGTCCGGCCTCACGCCCGCCCAGTGGCCGTTCGCGACCGCGGACCGGGCGGCCGGGATCGCCGACGACACCAGGAAGCTCGCCCTGGACCATCCCGACCTGGACGCGCTGTACGAGGAGGTCGCGGCGCGCTTCGAGGAGATGGTGCCCGAGGCCGGCGACGAGCGGCTGCTGACGATGCGGACCGGGGTGATGCGGCTGGCCGACTTCCTCGTCACCCGTACCGTCGAACTCGTCGTGCACACCGACGATCTGAACGAGGCGGCCGGCCTCGACATCCCGTACGACCGCCAGGCGCTCGCCGCCTGCACCCGGCTGCTCGCCGACGCCCTCGCGGAGAAGGCGCCGGGCGGCTCGGTCGAGGTGCGGATCCCGCCGTTCGCCGTCGTCCAGTGCGTATCGGGCCCCAAGCACACCCGGGGTACGCCGCCCAACGTCGTGGAGACCGATCCGCTCACCTGGATCCGGCTCGCCACCGGGCGTACGGAGTGGGCGAGGGAGCTCGACGGGGCGAAGGTCGGCGCCAGCGGGGAGCGGGCCGATCTCGCCGCCCTGCTGCCACTGATGGCGTGAGAGGGAACCGGACGCCCGGCCGGACCGTTCCGGGGCCCTGCGGAATCGACGCCCGGCCGTAGGGGCTCCCGCCCGCCCTCGCCGCCTGCGGCAACGGGACGAGCGCCGGTGACGGCAGCGGTGCGGTGGCGTACCCGGCGCCGCGCAGCAGCGGGGCGAGCGTGGGGTGGGTGGGTTCGAGCCCCACCGACCGGTCCGCGATGGGTTCGCCGAGCCCGCCCCTCGTACGGCCCGGAAGGGCCGTTCCGGTACGTGGCCGGCCGCGTGGCCGCCCGCTGCGGGGGCGGCCGCCGGAAGGCCGACGGCGGCGGTGGCGGCGCTCGCGCCGACGGCGGTCCCGAAGCCCCGCCTGGCCAGAGAGGTATCAGAACCTTTGTTCGAACTGCGGGCAGGTGTGACTGCGCCAGGGCAGAACTCGGCCGCGCGGCGGCGAAGGCGGGGCGGGCCCGTCAGACGTCAGTCGCGGCTGATCGCGACCGTGGACGGGCGGGAGGCGCGGGGAGCGGGCGGACCGGCGCTCGGCAGGAGGGCAGCCCCGTGCCCGCCGCCGGGGGGACGGGGGATTCGGGGCGGCCGAGGGCGCGGCGGCAGATGGCGCTCGCGACACGTCCCAGATCGACGTGGCGGCGCTCCATGAGCGCGACCGAGCGGTCGGCGAGAGGCCGGGGCCGCATGGCGCAGGAGGCCTGCCGGCTGACCATGCGCCTGTCAACGACAGGTCTCGCGCCGCGGACGAAGGGCGCTGTGGGTCTCGGGGCGGCCCTTGAGGCTCCGCACCCCCGCCTTCCGGTGTGAGGCTCGCCACGAAACGCGCGTTCGGTCGGACTGTGCGCCGGGCCCTCGGCCGCCTCACCGAGCGCCACCATCCGGCCCGGCGGGCTCCTCGGCCGAAATGGCCGGAACCCGACGGTAACCGGGCGCTGATCCGGGTGACCGCCGCCCCGTGGCCCGATCCGTACCCCGACACACCCGACGGATGATCACTCCCCGTGACCATTCGGCGCGCCCTTCAGGACACCCCCGGGAGCGCTTCCCCGGTGGTCCGGACCGGTATCTCGAATTCGGACCAGTGGTCGATCTCGCCTACACTCGGTGGCGTGCCTCGTGGTGATGGACGACTCAACCACGACCTGCTCCCCGGAGAGAAGGGCCCCCAGGACGCTTGCGGCGTCTTCGGTGTCTGGGCTCCGGGCGAAGAGGTCGCCAAGCTCACCTATTTCGGACTGTATGCCCTGCAGCACCGTGGACAGGAGTCCGCGGGCATCGCAGTGAGCAACGGGTCCCAGATCCTGGTCTTCAAGGACATGGGACTGGTCTCGCAGGTCTTCGACGAAACGTCTCTGGGATCCCTCCAGGGCCATATCGCGGTCGGTCATGCCCGCTACTCCACCACCGGTGCCTCGGTGTGGGAGAACGCGCAGCCGACGTTCCGTGCGACCGCGCACGGCTCGATCGCCCTGGGTCACAACGGCAACCTGGTCAATACGGCCAAGCTCGCCGAAATGGTCGCCGACCTTCCCCGCAAGGACGGCCGCGCCACCCAGGTCGCCGCGACGAACGACACCGATCTGGTGACCGCGCTGCTCGCCGGCCAGACCGATGAGGACGGCAAGCCGCTCACCATCGAGGAGGCCGCCGCCAAGGTGCTTCCCGATGTGCGGGGCGCCTTCTCCCTCGTCTTCATGGACGAGCACACCCTGTACGCAGCCCGTGACCCGCAGGGCATCCGCCCGCTGGTCCTCGGCCGGCTGGAGCGCGGCTGGGTGGTGGCCTCCGAGTCCGCCGCCCTGGACATCTGCGGCGCCAGCTTCGTGCGCGAGATCGAGCCGGGTGAGCTCGTCGCCATCGACGAGAACGGCCTGCGCACCTCGCGATTCGCGGAAGCGAAGCCCAAGGGCTGCGTCTTCGAGTACGTCTACCTGGCCCGCCCCGACACCGACATCGCCGGGCGCAACGTCTACCTCTCCCGGGTGGAGATGGGCCGCAAGCTGGCCGCCGAGGCCCCGGTCGAGGCCGATCTGGTCATAGCGACGCCGGAGTCCGGCACCCCCGCTGCCATCGGTTACGCGGAGGCCAGCGGCATCCCGTTCGGCGCCGGACTGGTGAAGAACGCCTACGTCGGCCGGACCTTCATCCAGCCCTCCCAGACCATTCGGCAGCTGGGCATCCGCCTCAAGCTGAACCCCCTCAAGGAAGTCATCAAGGGCAAGCGCCTGGTGGTCGTCGACGACTCGATCGTCCGCGGCAACACCCAGCGCGCACTGGTCCGGATGCTCCGCGAGGCCGGCGCCGCCGAGATCCACATCCGGATCTCCTCCCCGCCGGTGAAATGGCCCTGCTTCTTCGGCATCGACTTCGCGACCCGCGCCGAGCTGATCGCCAACGGCATGACCGTCGACGAGATCGCCACGTCGATGGGTGCCGACTCGCTCGCGTACATCTCGCTCGACGCGATGGTCGAGGCGACGACGATCGCCAAGCCGAACCTGTGCCGCGCCTGCTTCGACGGTGAGTACCCCATGGAGCTCCCGGACCCGGAGCTGCTCGGCAAGCAGCTGCTGGAGACCGAGCTGGCAGCAGGCCCTGCGGCGACCGCCGCGGCCGACGCACTGCGTCGTCCGTGACGGCCCAGCCGTACCCCTCCGGCCACCAGCCCCGTATTTCCACACGAAAGATCCCAGGCAATGTCTGAGACAACAGGTGCTTCCTACGCGGCAGCGGGCGTCGACATCGAGGCCGGCGACCGTGCCGTCGAGCTGATGAAGGAGTGGGTGAAGAAGACGCAGCGCCCGGAGGTCGCGGGCCTCGGCGGCCTCGGCGGCTTCGCCGGACTCTTCGACGCCTCCGCCCTCAAGCGCTACGAGCGTCCGCTGCTCGCCTCCGCCACCGACGGCGTCGGCACCAAGGTCGACCTCGCCCGCAAGATGGGCGTGTACGACACCATCGGTCACGACCTCGTCGGCATGGTCGTCGACGACCTGGTCGTCTGCGGCGCCGAGCCGCTCTTCATGACCGACTACATCTGCGTCGGCAAGGTGCACCCCGAGCGTGTCGCGGCCATCGTGAAGGGCATCGCCGAAGGCTGTGTCCTCGCGGGCTGCGCCCTCGTCGGCGGCGAGACGGCCGAGCACCCCGGCCTGCTCGGCCCGGACGACTTCGACGTCGCCGGCGCCGGTACGGGCGTGGTCGAGGCCGACCGGCTGCTGGGCCCGGACCGTATCCGTAAGGGGGACGCCGTGATCGCCATGGCGTCGTCCGGTCTTCACTCCAACGGGTACTCGCTCGTCCGGCACGTGTTCTTCGACCGGGCCGGCTGGTCGCTGGACCGCCAGGTCGAGGAGTTCGGCCGCACGCTCGGCGAGGAACTTCTGGAGCCCACCAGGATCTACTCGCTGGACTGCCTGGCCCTCACCCGCACCACCGAGGTGCACGGCTTCAGCCACGTCACCGGCGGCGGCCTGGCCAACAACCTGGCCCGGGTCGTCCCGGACGGACTGCACGCCACGGTCGACCGCTCCACCTGGACCCCCGGCGCGGTCTTCGACCTGGTCGGCAAGGCCGGACAGGTCGAGCAGCTGGAGCTGGAGAAGACGCTGAACATGGGCGTCGGCATGATCGCGATCGTCCCGGCCGAGTCCGTGGACGCGGCACTGACCACCCTGGCCGACCGCGGGATCGACTCCTGGGTCGCGGGCGAGATCACCGAGCGCGGGGCACACACCTCGGGCGCGGAACTCGTCGGCGGATACGCGCGATAGACAGCAGGCAGGCACACCGGGACACCCCGATGAGCCGCCGACTGCCCGGCCGCCGGAAGGCCAGCACTTCCGGCGACCGGGGAGAACCCTCGGAAAACCGGATTCCGCACCGGCGGCCGGACCGTACCGGGACAGCACAGAACCCGGTCCGGGACAGGCCCGGACCGGGTTGATGTGTCAGCGCGAGGTCAAGCGCCGCGGCGCTGTGACGACGGACCGGACTTGTCGTCCTCGTCCTCGTCCTCGTCGTCGTTGTACAGATCCGCGTACTGTGCGTACGGGTCATCTTCCTCGTCGTCGTCCTCGAACGGCTCTGCGTTCGGTGGTTGACTCGAAGGCGATGCGCCCAGCTCATTGGCCAGACGCGACAGGTCAGTCCCGCCGCTGCTGTACTTCAGCTGGCGGGCGACCTTTGTCTGCTTGGCCTTTGCCCGGCCGCGCCCCATGGCTCGACCCCCTCGGTGACGGGGCTCGACGGCCCCAGAGTCTTGACACGCGTTCATGTTTCAGGACGGACTCTCGGCTGAGAGACCGTGCCCGTAGGGCTTTAACGGTACCTGCTTCCGCGGCCATACGGTACGCCGCCCGCATCACGCGCCCCGGAAGAGGACCGGCGAGAAGCCCCGTCCTCGCTGGTCAACTGCGATTTTAACCTCTTCTTGGCATGCGACCCGCCGACCGGCGTGAGTCTTGTCTCGCCGGTCGGCGGGCCGGGGGTCGTGGGCCGGTGCGAACGCGCGGTGACGCGTCCGCCACCGTCAGCGTCGGCGCGCCTCGGCCATCCGCTGCTCGGCGATCCGGTCGGCCGCGGCGGCCGGCGGGATGCCGTCGGCCTTCGCACGTGCGAATATGGCCAGCGTGGTGTCGAAGATCTTCGACGCCTTGGCCTTGCACCGGTCGAAGTCGAAGCCGTGCAGTTCGTCGGCGACCTGGATGACCCCGCCCGCGTTCACGACGTAGTCGGGTGCGTACAGGATCGAGCGGTCCGCGAGGTCCTTCTCGACGCCGGGGTGCGCGAGCTGGTTGTTGGCCGCGCCGCACACCACCTTGGCGGTGAGCACCGCCACGCTCTCGTCGTTCAGCGCACCACCGAGCGCGCACGGGGCGTAGATGTCGAGCCCCTCGGTGCGGATCAGCGCCTCGGTGTCCGCCGCGACGGCGACCCCGGGGTGCTTGTCGGTGATCCGGCGTACGGATTCCTCCCGCACATCCGTGACCACGACCTCCGCGCCGTCGGAGAGCAGATGCTCGACGAGGTAGTGGCCGACCTTGCCCACCCCGGCGACCCCCACTTTTCGGCCACGCAGCGTCGGGTCGCCCCAGACGTGCTGCGCGGAGGCCCGCATGCCCTGGAAGACGCCGAAGGCGGTGAGGACCGAGGAGTCGCCAGCGCCGCCGTTCTCGGGGGAGCGGCCGGTGGTCCAGCGGCACTCGCGGGCGACGACGTCCATGTCGGCGACATAGGTGCCGACGTCGCAGGCCGTCACGTACCGCCCGCCGAGCGAGGCCACGAACCGGCCGTAGGCCAGCAGCAGTTCCTCCGACTTGATCTGCTCGGGGTCGCCGATGATGACGGCCTTGCCGCCGCCGTGGTCGAGACCGGCCATGGCGTTCTTGTACGACATGCCGCGCGCGAGGTTCAGCGCGTCCGCGACGGCCTCCTTCTCGGAGGCGTACGGATAGAAGCGGGTGCCGCCGAGGGCCGGGCCCAGGGCGGTGGAGTGGATGGCGATGACGGCCTTGAGGCCGCTGGCACGGTCCTGGCAGAGCACGACTTGTTCGTGGCCACCCTGCTCCGAGTGGAACAGGGTGTGCAATACATCAACAGGCGCGCCGGTCACATCGGTCACTGTGGTGACTCCCAAGTACGAAGCGGCGAAGACCCTCCTGAAGGTGGGGAGGGCCGTGGACCGGCCGCGTGGCCGGTCCGACAGGGCAAGAGCGTAATTCCTACCTGGACGTAGATCTGTTCCACTGCCCCGGATCACCCCCCTGCGGAGTACGGGCGTGACACGATCTGCTGCATGTCGGTGGTGTCTTCGGTGCTCGTCCCTTACGCGTCCTACCTCCGGGTGTACGAGCCGCTGGCCGCCTTCCCGGAGCCCGAGCGCGCCCACTGGGCCCGGTACGCCGGGCGGGCCCGGATCCCCACCGCGCAGGACGAACTGAGGCGCTCGCTCGCCGACTTGGCGGCCACCCCGCCGGTCGCGGTGCCGGTGCACGAGAGCGCGGACGCGTTCGTTGCCGAGGCCGACGGGGTGGTGTGCGTCTGCCCGTGGCGGACCAGGCTGCGCGGCTGGCTGGCGCTGGAGGAGCTGGCGGAGATGTTCCCCGGGCCGGTGCTCGACGCGGTGCTGCCGCCGGTGGTGCGCGGGCAGGCGGTCGCGGACCACGAGCGGTGGACGGAGCGGAATCCGGACGCCAGGCCGTGGATCCGTACCTCGGTGTGGCAGGTGCCGGTGCGGTGGTTCGTGCTCTTCTCCGACGAGGAGCGGGAGTACGAGCCGGCGGGCGAGGACGGTGCGGCGCCCGTGCTGCGGTACCGGACGCCGATGGTGCAGGCCCGCCGCCGGCTGGCCCGGGCGCTGAAGACGCTGCGGGACTCGGTGGACGAGGGTCCGCTGACCGAGGGGCTGGTGGACGTGGGGCGCTGGCTGGAGGAGTTCCATCCGCGGGCGCTGGTCGAGCTGGACTACGCAGGCCTGGTGCACGCGCTGCCCGCGAAGGAGCTCGCCGGGGACCGGTCGGCCGCGGATGTGGCCGAGGGCATCGCGGCGCTGCGGGCCGGCGACACCGACGGGGCCGGCGAGGCGTACGGGCGGCTGGCGGAGCGCTGGCGGGCCGTAAGAGATCGTCAGTTCGCGAACTGACCGGGCGGTTTCTGCGTCTGTTTCTCTGTGCCCTCTGTGACGTGTGAGAACAAAGAGGCGGAACGGTACTACTGAGGTCTTAGGACCTACGTCCCGAACCGGGCCTTTGCCTCAAGCGTGATGGATAGCACTAACGGGGCTCTTGCGCCCTTCCCTACTCCTCATGCCAAAATAGGACAAGGAGCCCGGGGAGGGCTCCGTCCGTCCAACTAAGGGCGGAATGCTCAGCATTGCACGCTATGGGGGGTCTGATGGCTCCTGATCGCTCTGTGACTGATCGTCACGGCGGAGTGACTGTCCGCTATGGCATGGTCCATCGGCTTCCGTCGCTGATGAACACCTGGGAGGGCAATTCCATCGGTTTGGCCGACGTGGCTGGACGGATGGTGTAGTTGTAGTGCCGAGGACAAGCCGTTCGTCCTATAACCGACTCGGCCCGCGTCCGCCATTTCGGGCAACGCGGGTCAAGGTGCAGAATTTAGAGGAAAGAACCGAGATGGTTCGGTTCTCCCGAGGAGGCCGCTCATGACCGCTCGCACCCCTGATGCCGAGCCGCTGCTGACCCCGGCTGAGGTTGCCACGATGTTCCGCGTGGACCCGAAGACGGTTACCCGCTGGGCCAAGGCAGGCAAGCTCACGTCCATCCGCACGCTCGGTGGACATCGCCGGTACCGCGAGGCAGAGGTCCGCGCACTGCTTGCGGGTATTCCGCAGCAGCGCAGCGAGGCCTGACACACCCCCTGTCGCCGCGCAACAACCGGGCTTCCGGGTCCCCCAACCCGTACAGGCCCACCCATAGCTCCAAATGACGGGCGCCCGCCCCAACGGGCGCCATACCTGTGCAATGCGGGTGCGTCGTTCGATCGCGCTGGACTCCGCCGGGTCCAGCGCGATCTTTTTTGTGCCCGCGACCCGTGCCTGTGGCCGGGTCCGCGGGCGCCTCCCGGGCCCGCAGGAAACCGGGCGTCCGGTCGGGTCCGGCCGGGGTGCCGTGCGGGCTTGAGCGGGTCTGTGCGGGACTGTTCCGGACCGCCCGGGGAGGCCGGGGAGGCGTGGTTCACATGGTCCCCCGGAACTCCCGTCCGAGTGGTGCAATTGCACATATTAAATTCGCCAGTTGTAGGAAGGGAGTAAAGTCACTCCTTCTCAAAACTCCTTCGGTGACTCCCGTCACACTGCGCGAGTCTTGCCAAGTACGAGCCTGCCATCGCCGGGAAGCGGAAAGTCCCGCCATTGGTCACTCGCCCGGGGGACTTTCGTCCCCGGTCTCAGGGGTGCCCTCCTGGCGCTCCGTACGCAGGGTCGGCGGTTCGGGGGCGGAATCGCTCCGGCGGGCCGTCACGGGCTCCATGACGAGCCGCAGGAGCCGGTGACAGACCGCACAGTGGCGGGTGAGATGGCGGCGGCCGGAAACGGCGGCCAGATGGGCGCGCAGGAGCGCGCGGGTCTCGTGCGTGGCGGACGTCGTCATACACGCCACCTCCCGGTGGACCGCCGCCCCGCGCCGGGAAATCAGGGGCGGCCTCTGCTGTCTGAGTACTCGTCGGCAGCCACCGGAGTCAAGACGCGCGAAAGCCCGGATCCAGAAGGATCCGGGCTTTCGTTACTGCGGTCCTGACGGGATTTGAACCCGCGGCCTCCACCTTGACAGGGTGGCGAGCACTCCAAACTGCTCCACAGGACCAGGTTTTCGCTGCCTTCCTTGCGGCTGGCTGCGAAGACAGACTGTACAGCAGGTCAGAGGGTGCGGTCGAACTCACCGAAGGTGGCGGCTCCGTCACAGTTCCGGAAGCCGCCCGTCCGGTGTCGTCTCACGGCGCCGCCGCGTCGATCGCCTTCACGATCCGCTTGTCGGAGACGGGGTAGGCCGTCCCCAGGGCGTGGGCGAAGTAGCTGACCCGGAGCTCCTCGATCATCCAGCGGATGTCCAGGACCTCCTGCGGTACGGGCCTGCCCTGCGGCAGCTGTTCGAGCAGCCAGGCGTACTCGTCCTGCATCTCGTGGACCTTCGCCATGCGCGTGGTGTCGCGCTGGACGGCCGTCGGCATCTGCTGGAGCCGGCGGTCCACGGCGACCAGATAGCGCATCAGGTCGGGCAGCCTGCGCAGCCCGGTCCTCGTGACGAAGTCCGCCGGCATCAGGGCCGCGAGCTGGTCCCGTGCGTCGGTGACGTTGTCGACCAGGACCAGGCTGTTGGTGGCCTTCAGCCGCCGCTCGCAGGCCTGCCAGGCGGCCAGCACCTGCTGGACCTGCTTGACCGTGTGCTCGGTCAGCGCGACGAGGTCGGCGCGCACCTTGTCGTACAGCTTCCGGAACGACTCCTCGTCCCAGGCCGGGCCGCCGTGCGCGATGATCAGCCGGTCGGCGGCCGCCGTCGCACAGTCCTCGAAGAGGGCCTGGATGGAGCCGTGCGGATTGCGGGACAGGGCCAGCTTCTGCTGGTTCGTCAGCTTGTCGGAGGCGAACTTCGCCGGGTTCACCGGCACGTTCAGCATGATCAGCTTCCGGGTGCCGAGCCACATCGCCCGCTGCTGCTCGGCCTCGGTGTCGAAGAGCCGTACGGCGACGGTCCCGCCCTGGTCCACCAGCGCCGGATACGCCTTGACTGGCTGGCCGGCCCGCCTGGTCTCGAAGATTCGGTCCAGGGTGCCGATCGTCCAGTCCGTGAGGCCCGAACGCTCGATGGACTCGCCCGAGGGGCCCGCGGTGGCCGCCGCGGCCTTGGAGAGGGCCTGACGGGCCTTCGGACGCAGCTGGAGCTTCAGCGCCTCCAGGTCCTTGTCCTCGGCCACCGTGCGGCGCCGCTCGTCGACGATCCGGAAAGTGATCTTCAGGTGGTCCGGGACGCGGCTCAGGTCGAAGTCGTCGGCCGTGACCGGAACACCGACCATCCCCTGAAGCTCCCGGGCCAGCGTGAGGGGCAACGGCTCCTGGAGGGGGACCGCCCGGTCGAGGAACCTGTCCGCGTAGTCCGGCGCGGGGACGTAGTGCCGGCGGATCGGCTTGGGCAGCGAGCGGATCAGCTCGGTGACCACTTCCTCCCGCAGGCCGGGGATCTGCCAGTCGAAGCCCTCGGCGGTGACCTGGTTGAGCACCTGGAGCGGGATGTGGACGGTCACACCGTCGGCGTCCGCACCGGGCTCGAACTGGTACGTGACCTTGAACTTGAGCTTCCCCTGGCGCCAGGAGTCCGGGTAGTCGTCCTTGGTGACGGCCCCGGCCTTCTCGTTGATGAGCATCGAGCGCTCGAAGTCCAGCGCGTCCGGCTCGTCCCGGCGCTTGTGCTTCCACCAGGAGTCGAAGTGCGCCCCGGAGACCACGTGGTCGGGGATCCGCCGGTCGTAGAAGTCGAAGAGCGTCTCGTCGTCCACGAGGATGTCGCGGCGCCGGGCGCGGTGCTCCAGCTCCTCGACCTCGCCGAGGAGCTTGCGGTTGTCGTGGAAGAACTGGTGGTGGGTCCGCCAGTCGCCCTCGACCAGGGCGTTGCGGATGAAGAGATCGCGGGAGGTCTCGGCGTCGATACGGCCGAAATTGATCTTGCGCTGGGCGACGATCGGCACCCCGTAGAGCGTGACCCGCTCGTACGCCATCACCGCCGCCTGGTCCTTCTCCCAGTGCGGCTCGCTGTAGGTGTGCTTCAGCAGATGCTGGGCCAGCGGCTCGATCCACTCCGGCTCGACCTTGGCGTTGACCCGCGCCCACAGCCGGGACGTCTCGACCAGCTCGGCCGACATCACGAACCGGGGCTGCTTCTTGAAGAGCGCCGAACCGGGGAAGATCGCGAACTTCGCGCTGCGGGCGCCCAGGTACTCGTTCTTCTCGGTGTCCTTCAGCCCGATGTGCGAGAGCAGCCCGGCCAGCAGCGAGGTGTGCACCGACTGCTCCGGCGCGTCCTCCTCGTTGAGGTTGATCCCCATCTGCTTGGCGACCGTACGCAGCTGCGCGTAGATGTCCTGCCATTCGCGGATGCGCAGGAAGTTCAGATACTCCTGCTTGCACATCCGGCGGAAGCTGGACGAGCCGCGCTCCTTCTGCTGCTCGCGGATGTACCGCCACAGATTCAGGAACGCCAGGAAGTCGGACGTCTCGTCCTTGAAGCGGGCGTGCTGCTGATCGGCCTGGGTCTGCTTCTCCGAGGGCCGTTCGCGAGGGTCCTGGATGGAGAGCGCGGAGGCGATGACCATGACCTCGCGGACACAGCCGTTGCGGTCGGCCTCGATGACCATGCGGGCCAGCCGCGGGTCGACGGGCAGCTGCGAGAGCTTGCGGCCGAGCTGGGTGAGCCGCTTTTTCGGATCCTTCTCCTCCGGATCGAGCGCGCCGAGCTCCTGGAGGAGCTGGACGCCGTCGCGGATGTTGCGGTGGTCCGGCGGGTCGATGAAGGGGAACTTCTCGATGTCGCCCAGGCCGGCCGCGGTCATCTGGAGGATGACGGAGGCCAGGTTCGTACGGAGGATCTCCGGGTCGGTGAACTCCGGACGGGTCAGGAAGTCGTCCTCGGAGTACAGCCGGACGCAGATGCCGTCCGACGTACGGCCGCAGCGGCCCTTGCGCTGGTTGGCGCTGGCCTGCGAGATCCGCTCGATCGGCAGCCGCTGGACCTTGGTGCGGTGGCTGTAGCGGGAGATCCGGGCGTTGCCCGGGTCGATCACGTACTTGATGCCGGGAACGGTCAGCGAGGTCTCGGCGACATTGGTCGCCAGCACGATCCTGCGTCCCGTGTGGCGCTGGAAGACGCGGTGCTGTTCGGCGTGCGAGAGACGGGCGTAGAGAGGGAGCACCTCGGTGTGGCGCAGGTTCCGCTTGTTCAGCGCGTCCGCGGTGTCACGGATCTCCCGCTCGCCGGAGAGGAAGACCAGGATGTCGCCGGGCCCCTCCGACTGGAGCTCGTCCACGGCGTCGCAGATCGCGGTGATCTGGTCGCGGTCGGAGTCTTCGGTGTCCTCTTCGAGGAGCGGGCGGTACCGCACCTCGACCGGGTACGTACGCCCGCTGACCTCGACGATCGGCGCCTCGCCGAAGTGGCGCGCGAACCGCTCGGGGTCGATCGTCGCCGAGGTGATGACGACCTTCAGGTCCGGGCGCTTGGGCAGCAGCCTGGCCAGATAGCCGAGCAGGAAGTCGATGTTCAGCGACCGCTCGTGGGCCTCGTCGATGATGATCGTGTCGTAGGCGCGCAGCTCGCGGTCCGTCTGGATCTCGGCGAGCAGGATGCCGTCCGTCATCAGCTTCACGAACGTCGCGTCGGGGTTCACCTGGTCGGTGAAGCGGACCTTCCAGCCGACCGCCTCGCCCAGCGGCGTCTTCAGCTCGTCCGCGACGCGCTCGGCGACCGTACGGGCGGCGATCCGGCGCGGCTGGGTGTGCCCGATCATGCCCCGGACACCGCGCCCCAGCTCCATGCAGATCTTCGGGATCTGCGTGGTCTTGCCGGAGCCGGTCTCCCCGGCGACGATCACGACCTGGTGGTCGCGTATCGCCTCCAGGATCTCGTCCTTCTTCTGACTGACCGGGAGCTGTTCCGGGTACGTCAGAGCGGGCATCCGCCCGGCACGCAGCGAGAGCCGCTCGGCGGCCTTTGCGGCCTCGGCGGCGATCTCGTCGAGCACGGACTGCCTGGCCTCGGGCTTACGGATGCGGCGCGCCCCTTCGAGACGGCGGCCGAGCCGGTGCGCGTCGCGGAGCGAGATCTCTCCGAGCCGGTTCTGGAGATCAGCGAAGGAAGTAGACATACGGAGCCCAGGATCTCACCCGGGCCTGACGAACGGCGAACATATTTCGTGCGGTCCGGGTCACCACCCGGCCACCGCGCGGAGGCGCGGGATCACAGCACGTACCATTTCGGGCAGCTGACCACCCGTTGTCCCCGTCCGGAAAGGCCGGTCGCCGTGTCCCGTACGCAGTGGTGCTGCCTGATGGCGGTGCTCGCGGTGGTGCTGGGGCTGTTCTGCGGACCGGCGACGGTGGTGCGCGGCGGCGACGCCGCCCCCGCCGCGGTCGTGGCCGGGGCCACGGGTGCGGACGCCCCGGCCGACGCCGGCCAGGTGGTGGCGGCGGACGCCGACGGGCACCCGACGCCGGGATGCCGCAAGACGAGGAAGCCCGACGGCGAACCCGCGCTCCCGGGCCGGGCCCGTGCCGCGTACGACCAGGCCCCCGGCCTGGCCGGGTGGGGCCTGCCCGTCGCCACCGGGCCGGGCCCGGTCCACCCGCCCGTGCGGCTGAACCTCCGCGCGCCCGCGCCCGCCGCCCCCACCCCCGTAGAACTCTCCGTGCTGAGGGTGTAGCCGGCCGTCCCGCCCGGCCACCCCTTCTCTCCCACATCACCAGCACGGAGTCCCGCATGCCCAAGTCCCCGTCCGCCCGGAAAACCACGCCCGCGCGGAAGTCCTCGGCCAGGAAGCCGGTGCTCTACGGCGCCGGAGTCGTGCTCGCCGCCGCACTGCTCGGCTACGTCTCCTACCAGGCCACCGCCCCCGACCACTCGGGTCCGTCCTCCTCCTCGACCGCCGATGTCGTCGCCGACCCGGACGCCGGCGTCTATCCGGAGCTGGCGAAGCTCGCCCGCCGGGACGCCGGTGACAAGCTCGCGCAGGGCCGCGCCGACGCGCCCGTGGTCCTCATCGAGTACGCCGACTTCAAGTGCGGCTACTGCGGAAAGTTCGCCCGCGACACCGAGCCCGCCCTGGTCAAGAAGTACGTCGACAACGGCACCCTGCGCATCGAGTGGCGCAACTTCCCGATCTTCGGCGCCGAGTCCGAGGCCGCCGCCCGCGCCGCCTGGGCCGCCGGGCAGCAGAACCGCTTCTGGCAGTTCCACGCCGCCGCGTACGCCGAGGGCGCGAAGGAGAAGGGGTTCGGCAAGGACCGGCTGAAGGCGCTCGCCCGGGAGGCCGGGGTCGCGGACCTCGACCGCTTCGCCCGCGACGCGGACAGCTCCGCCGCCTCGGACGCCGTGAGCAAGGACCAGGAACAGGGGTACGGGATCGGCGCGACCTCCACCCCGTCGTTCCTGATCAACGGCCGCCCGATCGCGGGGGCCCAGCCCGCGGAGACCTTCACCCGGGCCATCGAGGCGGCGGCCGAGAAGGCCCGCAACACCGAGGACGCCAAGGGCGGCAAGAACGCCGAGGGCGCTGAGGATGCCGCGAAATGACCGCTGACATCGGCTACTTCGCGGCCTTCCTCGGCGGGCTGCTCGCCCTGGTCAGCCCGTGCAGCGCCCTGCTGCTGCCCGCCTTCTTCGCCTACTCCATCGACTCCGCCTCGCGGCTGCTGGCCCGTACCGGCATCTTCTACGCCGGTCTGGCCACCACCCTGGTGCCGCTCGGCGCCGCGGGTTCGTTCGCCGGACGCCTCTTCTACCGGCACCGCGACGCGCTCGTCCTCGGCGCGGGCTGGCTGATCATCGCGCTCGGCGTCGCGCAGATCGTCGGCCTGGGCTTCGCCTCGCGCCGGATCGCCGCACTCAGCGGCCGGATCCGCCCGACCACCGCCCTGTCCGTCTACGCGCTGGGTGCCGTCTACGGACTGGCCGGCTTCTGCGCGGGCCCGATCCTCGGCAGCGTCCTCACCGTGGCGGCGATCAGCGGCAGCCCGGTCTACGGCGGACTGCTGCTCGCGGTCTACGCCCTGGGCATGGCGGTCCCGCTCTTCCTGCTCGCACTGCTCTGGGAGCGCTTCGACCTGGGCCGCCGGGCCTGGCTGCGCGGCCGCACCTTCCGGCTCGGCCGCTTCGAACTGCACACCACGACCCTGCTGTCGGGGCTCTTCTTCATCGCGCTCGGCGCGCTGTTCCTCGCGTACGACGGGACGACGGCGCTGCCCGGACTGCTGGACGTGGACGATTCGTTCGCCGTGGAGCAGTGGGCCCAGCGCATCGGCGAGCACGTCCCGGACGTGATGGCGCTGGTGGCCGTGGTCGCGGTGGTGCTGCTGGTTCTGGTGGTACGGGCGTGGCGCGGCCGGGACGGCGCGAACCGGGCGGACCGGGAAGAGGTCTGACACGGCGAAGGCCCCGTCCGGTGGACGGGGCCTTCGGGTGGTGGCTGGGGCCGGGATCGAACCGGCGACCTATCGCTTTTCAGGCGATCGCTCGTACCAACTGAGCTACCCAGCCACGCAGCTCATAAGGGCTGCAGCGGTCCTGACGGGATTTGAACCCGCGGCCTCCACCTTGACAGGGTGGCGAGCACTCCAAACTGCTCCACAGGACCAAGCTTTGTGCGACTAAGTGTCGCACAGGTTGTGCGTGCCCCCAACGGGATTCGAACCCGTGCTACCGCCTTGAAAGGGCGGCGTCCTGGGCCACTAGACGATGAGGGCAGAACTGCTGTGCTGCTGCTTCCGCATCGCTCGCCCCGGAGGGAGGACGTGAGAAGCATGTGACTCCGCTTCCCCTCAAGAGGTTCCGCTTCTCCTTCAACCTCTTAGGGTTTCAGAACGGTCAAGCCCTGACCGGCGCCCTTGGGCACGTCGCAGACTGTACTACGGCGTTTCTGCGTGAGCCAAACCGAATAGGAGGAGGTACCTGTCGGGGTCAGGGCGCCGGGAGCGTCCGTACGGGACAATGGCCGGGTGCTGGAGATGACGCGCGAAGAGTTCGAAGAACTGGTCGCCGAGGCCCTGGACCGGATCCCGCCGGAGCTGACTCGGCTGATGGACAACGTCGCGGTGTTCGTCGAGGACGAGCCCGACCCGGGAGACCCGGAGCTGCTCGGGCTGTACGAGGGGACGCCGCTGACCGATCGCGGCGAGTGGTACGCGGGGGTGCTGCCGGACCGGATCACCATCTACCGCGGGCCGACCCTGCGGATGTGCGGGTCCCGCGAGGACGTGGTGGCGGAGACCGAGATCACGGTCGTCCACGAGATCGCCCACCACTTCGGCATCGACGACGCGAGGCTGCACGCGCTCGGCTACGGCTGAGGAAGACCCCGCGGGGGAGTGCGGACTCGCCGGGGAAGGCGTGCGGGTGGTGTGCGGGACGGGAGTGGGGCGTGTCCCCGGTGGGGCGAGGGGAGTTGGGCACGGAGCCGCGCTTCTTCCGTGACTCCCGCTCCCGCTTCGACGCCCGCCCCCTCTTCGTACCCCGGAGGTGCCTCCCGTGCGCCAGTTGTCCGTCCCTGTCCGATGGGCGGCCGTCATCGCCGCGACGGTCGCCACGTCCACCGGCTGCATGAGCATCGGCGACGACGGGGGGAAGGCGGCGCCGTCGCCGTCCCCCTCGCCCGAGCACGGGGGGAGCGCCGCCCGGCCGGACGGCGGCACGGTGGCGGGTACGGGCAGGGTCCGGACCGGTGGCGGGCGCGCCGAGGCGCACTCCGAGCGGGAGGCCGCCGAGTCGCCCGGTCCGAGCGGCTCCGCCGGGTCCTCGGCCGACCCCGGTGGCGTGCGTCCGGGCGGGGAGCAGGGAGAAGGGGGTGCGGCGCCGGGCCGGGGCGGTCCGGCGCCGGCGCCCTCCGCCTCCCGGCCGGAGCCAGGGGTGCCGGAGCAGCCCGCTTCCCCCGAGCCGTCCGGGCCGGCGACCCCCGAGCCGCCGGCTTCGCCCGAGCCCGAGCCGGAGCCCTCCGAGCCGTCGCCGCAGCCGTCCGCCTCACCGGCGGCGCAGCTCCGCAGCGAGGCGATGAGGGTGCCGGGGATGACGGATCCGCTGCGCACTCCCGAGGTATCGCCGCAGGTGGAGCCCGCCTAGTGGGGGAGTGGGGGAGAGTCGGTTTGCGCGATGTGGGGTGGAGTGCGTATGGTAGTAGATCGTTTGATCCCATTGCCCGGCGCCGAAACAGAAGCGCGCCGTGTGGCGCGTACTCTCCCTTGCCGTGGCTGGACCGCATTGAGGCGGTCGAAATTGCGAATCACGGAGTTACGGGCGCGTGCCGAGACTCCGGAAGGTTTCGCATTTCGCATGTCAATTTCCAGTTCTGACCGCACCGTCATGCCCGAGAGCATCGAGAACGACGAGCTCGTCGAGGCCGCGGAGACCGTGGTCGCCGAGTCCGCCGGTTCCATCGAGGCGGACGCCCCCCTGGCCGAGCAGGCCGACACCGACTCCGCCGAGGCCGAGGCCGACGCGGACGCCGAGCCGACCATCACCTTCGCCGACCTGGGCCTGCCCGAGGGCATCGTCCGCAAGCTCGCGCAGAACGGTGTGACGGCACCCTTCCCGATCCAGGCCGCGACCATCCCGGACGCCCTGGCCGGCAAGGACATCCTGGGCCGCGGCCGCACCGGCTCCGGCAAGACCCTCTCCTTCGGTCTGCCGACCCTGGCCACGCTGGCCGGCGGCCACACCGAGAAGAAGAAGCCCCGCGCGGTCATCCTGACCCCGACCCGTGAGCTCGCGATGCAGGTCGCGGACGCGCTTCAGCCGTACGGCGATGTGCTCGGCCTGAAGATGAAGGTCGTCTGCGGCGGTACGTCGATGGGCAACCAGATCTACGCGCTGGAGCGCGGTGTCGACATCCTCGTCGCCACCCCGGGCCGGCTGCGCGACATCATCAACCGGGGCGCCTGCTCCCTGGAGAACGTCCAGGTCGCCGTCCTCGACGAGGCCGACCAGATGTCCGACCTGGGCTTCCTGCCCGAGGTCACCGAGCTGCTCGACCAGGTTCCGGTCGGCGGCCAGCGCATGCTCTTCTCCGCCACGATGGAGAACGAGATCGGCACGCTGGTCAAGCGCTACCTGGACAACCCGGTGAGCCACGAGGTCGACAGCGCCCAGGGCAACGTCACGACCATGACGCACCACGTCCTCGTCGTGAAGCCGAAGGACAAGGCGCCGGTCACCTCCGCCATCGCCGCCCGCAAGGGCCGCACCATCATCTTCGTCCGCACCCAGCTGGGCGCCGACCGCATCGCCGAGCAGCTCGTCGAGGCGGGCGTCAAGGCGGACGCGCTGCACGGCGGCATGACGCAGGGTGCCCGCACCCGGGTGCTCGCCGACTTCAAGGACGGCTACGTCAACGCGCTGGTCGCGACCGACGTCGCCGCCCGCGGCATCCACGTGGACGGCATCGACCTGGTGCTGAACGTGGACCCGGCCGGTGACCACAAGGACTACCTGCACCGCTCGGGCCGTACCGCCCGGGCCGGCAAGTCCGGTGTCGTCGTCTCGCTGGCGCTGCCGCACCAGCGCCGTCAGATCTTCCGCCTGATGGAGGACGCGGGCGTCGACGCCTCGCGCCACATCGTCGGTGGCGCGGGCGCCTTCGACCCGGAGGTCGCCGAGATCACCGGTGCCCGTTCGCTGACCGAGGTCCAGGCCGACTCCGCGAACAACGCCGCCAAGCAGGCCGAGCGCGAGGTCGCCGACCTGACCAAGCAGCTGGAGCGCGTCCAGCGCCGCGCCGGTGAGCTGCGCGAGGAGGCCGACCGCCTCGTCGCCCGTGCCGCCCGCGAGCGGGGCGACGACCCCGAGGCCGCGGTGGCCGAGGTGGCCGCCGAGGCGGAGGCCGCGATCGAGGCCGCCGTCTCCGTGCCGGAGCAGCCCGCCGCCCGTGACGACCGTCGCGACGACCGCGGCAACTTCGACCGCCGGGACAACCGCGGCGGCGACCGCGGTGGTTACCGCGGTGGCAACGACCGCCGGGACGACCGCGGTGGTGACCGCGGTGGTTTCCAGCGTCGTGACGACCGTTCGTCGGGTGGCTTCCGCCGTGACAACGACCGCCCGTCGTTCAACCGTGACCGCCGGGACGACCGCGGTGGTGACCGCGGTGGCTTCCAGCGTCGCGACGACCGTCCGTCCGGTGGCTTCCGCCGCGACAACGACCGCCCGTCGTTCAACCGTGACCGCCGGGACGACCGTCCCTCGGGCGGCTTCCGGTCCAACGACCGCCGGGACGACCGCGGTGGCCGCTCCTTCGACCGTCGCGACAACGACCGCCCGTCGTTCAACCGTGACCGTCGTGACGACCGTCCCTCCGGTGGCTTCCGCTCCGGTGGCAGCGACCGTCCGTTCAACCGTGACCGTCGTGACGACCGTCCCTCGGGCGGCTTCCGCTCCGGTGGCGGCGACCGTCCGACCGGGCGCCGCGACGACCACCGGGGCACCGGCACCAACACCGGTTCCTTCGGCCGCCGTGACGACAAGCCGCGCTGGAAGCGCAACGGCTGAACACCGTGAGGACCTGCTGAAGGTCCGCTGAACGGTCTGCGGAAAGCGGGCCCGCTCTTCACGAGCGGGCCCGCTTTTCTTTTCACTTCCCCCACATGAGCAACCGCTGCTAACATCCGGCGACTTGCACAGGGGCGGGCCGGGGGGCTTTGCGGAAGGTCGCTGTCGATCACCTGTGCCTTCTTGCCCTTCGGGCATTCCGGGGAGGACTGACCCTCTTGGCTCGCCTTGCTTCTCCACACGGTCGTGGCGCCCGGCGCCGGATCGCCGCGCTGGCCGCTCTCACCGTGGTCGCGACCGGTCTCGGCACGGTGCCGGGCGCCGTCGCCGCGGATGCGCCGGCACCCGTCGCGACGAACGGTGTCTGGGGCATCGACTTCGCCGGCGGAGTGCTGAACACGGTGGAGATCGCCCCGAGCGGCCCGCAGTTCGTGTTCGCCCGGCAGGTCTCCCCGGGCGGGGCGACGGTGGGCGCTCCCACCTCGATGGGATACGCGGGCACGTACGCGACCGGTGGGCATGCGAAGCGGGTGCCGTGCGACGCCGGTGAGTGCGTACCGCTGCGCGCCACCGGAAACGGCCATGTGGGCCGCTTCTTCGTCGACAACGGCCAGGAACGCGCCGAGATGTGGCTGACGGGGAACACGCTCAACGGCTTCGACGAACCCGCTGTGACCGGGGGCCGGTTCGTGGACACGACCGGACGCTATTTCGTCTACGAGGCGGCGTCGACCGGCAAGCAGTACATCGACGACGTCGGGATCCGCAGGTCGGACGTGCGGACGACGCGGTCCATCACCGCCGCCTCGGTATGGGGATCGGCGCTGTGGACGGCGGCCTCCACCGCCGGAGTGGTCACCGCGACCGACCTCGAACAGAAGAAGGTCGTCCAGACCGTCGCCACCGGCGCCCCGTGCGTGATCAAGGAACTCCAGACCGTCGGCCGCTGGATCTACTGGAACTGCGGACCGGGCGGTGCCGCCGGGGTCTACGACCGTACGGCGAAGAAGAGCGTCACCGTGCCGTCCGGCGCCGCGCTCGTCGGCGACGGCTACCTCGTCCGGCACGACCGCACCGCCGGGAAACTGCTGCTCACCGACTTCCACACGGGGACGGCCGCACCGCCCCGGGAGATCGCGGACCTGCCCGCGGGCAGCACCGTCGACCAGCGCCGACTGACCTGGGCCGTGGACAAGTTCGGCGGCGACATCGCGTACGTCGGACCGGACAAGGCGATCCGCATCGTGCCCAGCGGGGTGCCCGCGCAGCCGCTCGCGAAGATCGAGTCGGACCTCAACGCCGGGTACATCGACCTCAAGAGCATCTACGGCGCCCAGAACTGGGAGAGCACCTGGCAGCTCAACGCGCCCGCCACCTGGACCTTCGTGGTCAAGGACATCCGCGGCCGGGCGATCCGTACCCTCTCCGGCGGTCCCGGCGCCGAGGTCGCGGTCGACTGGGACGGCAGAACGGACACCGGCAGCCCCGCCGCCAACGAGATCCACACCTGGACGCTGACCGCCAGGGCCGTCAAGGGCGGCGGCACGTACACCACCAGTGGGAAGATCGAGGTCTCCGGTGGCGTCCAGGGCCATCACGACCAGGGCGGCTACGACTTCGGCGAGCTGGTCACGCTCAACTCCGTCGGCGAGCTGACGCTGCACTACACCGAGGGCAGGGGCAAGCTCGACTGGAAGCGCTCCGGCGCCGGCTGGCCCAAGGGCACGGTCGCGGTCCCGTTCGGGGACATGGGCAGCGACCGGTGCGCCGAGATGCTCGTACGGATGCCGAACGGGGAACTGCGCCGGTACGCCGGCAGGTGCGGCTCCCCGTACACGCCGAACAGCAGCCACACCTCCCTGGGCACCGGGTGGAACGCGTACAACGTCCTTACCGTGCCCGGCGATCTGACCGGTGACGGCCGCCCCGACCTGCTCGCGCGCAAGGCGTCGACCGGTGATGTCCTCCTCTTCGCCAACGACGGCCACGGCAAACTGAAGGCCGGGGTGAAGATCCGTTCGTCCTGGACCGGTTACACGAAGGTCGTGGGCGCCGGTGACCTCAACGGTGACGGGTACGGCGACGTGCTGGCGCACCACAAGGACGGCACGCTCTACCGCTACGACGGCACCGCGAGCGGAAAGCTGAAGGAGCGGGTGAAGGTCTTCGCCGCGTGGGGCACCTCGTACAACACCATCGTGGGGGTCGGTGACATCACCGGCGACGGGAAGGCCGACCTCGTCGAGCGGGACCGCTGGGGCAACCTCTTCCGCAACAACGGCAACGGCAAGGGGTCGTTCGGCTCCCGTACGAAGATCGCCACCGGCTGGCAGGGCTACAAGGGGGTCTTCTGATGCGTGCGGCTCTCCCGGCGCGGGCACTCGCACTGTCCAGGACCAGGACCAGGACCCTGGCCACGCCCGACCGCCACGCTCGTGGGCGGGGCTACACGGAGATCACCTGAGCGACGCCGGGGTACGAGGGGCCACGCGCTCCCTCGTACCCCGGCACGTTTTCCCAGTCGTGACCCGGACGGCCGCATGCGTGCCCCGGCACACGGGAATCGCTGGGTGCATGACAACCGACACAGGCGAGGACCGACCACCACCGGGCGTCTCCGACGAGGAGCGCCTCGCACAGCTCGGGTACACGCAGACGCTGGCCCGGCGCATGTCGGCGTTCTCCAACTACGCCGTCTCGTTCACGATCATCTCGGTGCTCTCCGGCTGCCTCACGCTCTACCTCTTCGGCATGAACACCGGCGGCCCCGCCGTCATCACCTGGGGCTGGGTCGGCGTCGGCCTGATGACGCTGTTCGTCGGTCTGGCGATGGCCGAGATCTGTTCGGCGTACCCGACCTCCGCCGGGCTCTACTTCTGGGCCCACCGGCTGGCCCCGCCGCGCTCGGCCGCCGCCTGGGCCTGGTTCACGGGCTGGTTCAACGTGCTGGGGCAGGTCGCCGTCACCGCCGGGATCGACTTCGGGGCGGCGTCCTTCCTGGGCGCGTACCTGAACCTCCAGTTCGGCTTCGAAGTCACCCCCACCCGCACGATCCTGCTGTTCGCCGCGATCCTGCTGCTGCACGGTCTGCTCAACACCTTCGGGGTGCGGATCGTCGCGCTGCTGAACAGCGTGAGCGTCTGGTGGCACGTCATCGGCGTCGCCGTCATCGTCGGCGCCCTGACCTTCGTGCCGGACTCGCACCGGTCGGCGTCGTTCGTCTTCACCGAGTTCGTCAACAACACGGGCTGGGACAGCGGCTTCTACGTCGTGATGATCGGGCTGCTGATGGCGCAGTACACCTTCACCGGCTACGACGCCTCCGCCCACATGACGGAGGAGACCCACGACGCGGCGACGGCCGGTCCGAAGGGCATCGTCCAGTCGATCTGGACCTCCTGGATAGCGGGCTTCGTCCTGCTCCTCGGCTTCACCTTCGCCATCCAGTCGTACGACGGAGCGCTGAACTCACCGACCGGCGCCCCGCCCGCCCAGATCCTCCTGGACGCCCTCGGCGCCACCACCGGCAAGCTCCTGCTGCTGATCGTGATCGGCGCCCAGCTCTTCTGCGGCATGGCGTCGGTGACCGCCAACAGCCGCATGATCTACGCCTTCTCGCGCGACGGGGCCCTGCCCTTCTCCCGCGTCTGGCACACGGTCAGCCCCCGCACCCGCACCCCCGTCGCCGCGGTCTGGCTCGCCGCGGCCGGCGCCCTCGTCCTGGGACTCCCGTACCTGATCAACGTCACGGCGTACGCGGCGGTGACCTCGATCGCGGTGATCGGCCTCTACATCGCCTACGTCATCCCCACGCTGCTCCGCCTGCTCCGTGGCGACGACTTCACCCCGGGCCCCTGGCAGCTGGGCCGCTGGTCACGCCCGATCGGCATCGTGGCGGTGGCCTGGGTCGTGATCATCACGGTGCTCTTCATGCTGCCGCAGCTCTCGCCGGTCACCTGGGAGACGTTCAACTACGCGCCCGTCGCGGTGCTGGTGGTCCTGGGCTTCGCGGCGACCTGGTGGCTGGCATCGGCGAGGCACTGGTTCCTCAAACCGGATCACAAGCGCACGATCACCCCGGACGAACCCCTCTGACCCCCCGGGATCCCACCGTGACGGGGCCCGGTAACCGATACCCGATCGGCGGCCGGGCCCCGGCGGGCTATGCTCGGGGGTGATTCACCGGGGGCCGTTAGCTCAATTGGCAGAGCAGCGGACTTTTAATCCGTTGGTTGTGGGTTCGAGTCCCACACGGCCTACCGCCCGCAGCGAGGGAAAACCCCTCTGAGCTGCCATTCGGCGCCTCGATCGGTCTCATCCGGTCGGGGCGCCGTTTCTTGTCGTGCCCACATGACCGCCCGTGTGTCATATTGCGCACAAAGCGCCGCATCACGGACGAAGAACCGCGAAGGGTACGTCATGAAATTCGCAGTCATCGGCGGTACCGGGCTGATCGGGTCGCAGGTCGTCAAGAAGCTGAACGCCGCCGGGCACGAGGCGGTACCGCACTCGCAGTCCACCGGAGTCGACGTCATCAGCGGCCAGGGGCTGGACGAGGCGGTGGCGGGGGCCGATGTCGTCGTCAACCTGACGAACTCCCCGACCTTCGACGAAGCCTCCCCGGCCTTCTTCCAGGCCTCGATGGACAACCTTCTGGCCGCGGCCGGCAAGGGCGGCGCCGGCCACTTCGTCATCCTCTCGATCGTCGGCACGGACCGGGTCCCGGAGCTGGACTACTACCGGGCCAAGACGCTTCAGGAGAACATCCTCGCGGCCGGGCCGATCCCCTACTCGATCGTCCGGGCGACGCAGTTCATGGAGTTCATCGACGCCGTCCTGTCCTGGACCACCGACGGCGACACCGTCCGGCTGCCCGCCACGCCGATCCAGCCGATCGCCGCCGGGGACGTGGCCGACGCGGTGGCGGAGGTCGCCGCGGGCGCCCCGCTGAACGGCATCCGCAACATCGGCGGCCCCGAGGTCTTCGACCTGGACGAGCTGGGCCGGATCACCCTGTCCCGCAAGGGCGACGACCGTACCGTCGTCACCGACCCCACCGCCGGCATGTTCGCCGCCGTCAAGGGTGACGTCCTCACCGACATGACCGCCCACCTCGCCCCCACCCACTACGCCGACTGGCTCTCCTGACCCGCTCCCACTGCCTCGGGCCGGGCCGCCGGCTCGATGTTCTGGTTGGCGTGGAAGAAGTTGTGCGGGTCGTAGGAGTGCTTGACGGCGGCCAGGCGGGCGTAGTGGTCGCGGTAGGTGGCGCGTACGCGGTCGGGGGTTTCGCCCGCGCCGATGAAGTTCACGTAGGTGCCGCCCATGGAGTGCGGGTGCAGTTCGTCCCAGTAGTCGACGCACCACTGCCTGAGCTCCGCGGCGTTGTCCGGGTCCGGGTCGATGCCCGCGATGACGCCGGACCAGACCGCGTCGCGGTAGGCCCAGGCCGTGTCGTCGGGGCCGGGCCGGTGGGCGGCCGCGTCGATCGGGTACAGGTGGGCGGTCGACAGCGGGGTGGGGAGGTGCTCGGCGTACTTGGCGTGTACGGCGATGGCGTTGTCGGTGATCCGGTCGAAGAAGTTGCCGCGCCAGTACCACTGCAGACCGGTGGGGAGCAGTTCGTCGAACATGGACTGCAGGGCGGTGTAGGGCATCGGGGCCGTGAAGTGGAAGGCGGGCGGCCCGGCGTCCCCGACGGGCTTGAGGATGGTTCCGAGAAGTTCGGGGTCGCCGGTCCAGCACCACACCACGCCGCACACCTTCTGGCCGTGGATCTCCTCCGGGAACGGCGGACCGGGCGGCACGGTGAGCGCGGCGAAGAAGCCGTTGAGGTCCTCGGGGGCCTGCGGCAGGAAGTCGCGGTACCAGCGCAGCACGTCGGGTATCCGGTCGACCGGCCAGACCGTGACGGCGACTCCCACCGTGTCCACCGGGTGCAGCCGGAGGGTGAAGGAGGTGACGACGCCGAAGTTCCCGCCGCCGCCGCGCAGCGCCCAGAACAGGTCGGGGTGGGTGGTGGCGTTCGCCGTCACCGAGGTGCCGTCGGCCAGGACCACGTCCGCGGCCAGCAGGTTGTCGATCGTCAGGCCGTATCTGCGGGTGAGGTGGCCGTGGCCGCCGCCCAGGGTGAGGCCGCCGATGCCGGTGGACGAGAGGATGCCGGTGGGGGTGGCCAGCCCGAACGCGTGGGCGGCGTGGTCGAGGTCGCCGAGCGTGGTGCCGCCGCCGACCGTCGCCGTCCGCGCGGCGGGGTCGATGTGCGCCCAGCGCATGGGTGAGAGATCGATCGTCACGCCGTCGTCCACCAGGCACAGGCCCGCACCGCTGTGCCCGCCGCCGCGGACCGCGAGGGTGAGCCCCGCGTCCCGGACGAGGCCGACCGCGGCCATCACGTCCGCCGCGTCGCCGCACCGCACCACCGCCGCCGGGTGCCGGTCGATCATGGCGTTGTAGATCGTGCGGGCCCGCCGGTACTCCGGGTCCTGCGGGCCGATGACGGGACCGCGCAGCGTGGTCCGCATCGTGTCCAGGGTCGCGGACGTGGTGCTGTCCATGGCGGGCCATCTCCTCGTACGCCGAGACGGGGACCGCACCCCGCTGGGCCCGCCGTGACTCCGGCGCCCCGAGAACCGCGGGCGGCGACGGTCACCGTGGCTGATGCCTCAAGCCTCCTCGCGGTCCTGGCGCCCCGCCAGTCCGCCGGATCGCCCGGAGGGAGACATGCACGCCGTGCCGGAGGCGGGCGGGAGCGGGCGGCGGCGACGTCAGACGAGGAGCCTGGTCTTCGCCCGCTGGTACTCCTCGTCCGTGATGGCGCCCCGGTCCCTCAGCTCGGCGAGCTTCGCCAGGTCGTCGACATGGCTCCCCTTCTTCATGGCGTCGCCGCCCGCGTCGGAGGTGCCGGCGGCCTCCCGTACGTACGCCTTGAAGGCCGCGTCGCGGTCCTGGGCTTCCTTGATGTCCCGTTTGCTCATGGACTTGCCGCGGACGATCACGTACACCAGGACGCCGAGATACGGCAGCACCAGCGTGAGGATCAGCCAGCCGGCCTTGCCCCAGCCACTGAGGTCGTGGCTGCGGAAGATGTCCGTGATGACCTTGAACAGCAGGAACAGCCACATGATCCAGAGGAAGAACCAGAGCATGGTCCAGAAGAGGTCGAGCAAGGAGTAGTCGTCCACGGTTCACTCCCCGATCAGCGCGAGTTCATCGCGTCGGCAGGACAGAAGGTAAAACAGTCATATCACCGCAAATCTTCACCCGCTCGTTGATCGCAGGGCGCCCGCAGGCACTGCTGCGCCGGGGCGGGTGCGGAGTACCGTGGAGTTGTCGAGGGGAGGCTCCGGCCTCCAGGAGGCGGGGTCGCCTCGTGTCCATGAAGCGGTGCGGGACACCGTGCGGTGAGCGGCGTGAGCAGGCGTACGCAGGGACGCTCACGAGGGCGACGCATGCACCGGGCAGATGAGTCCGCCCGGAGCCCGGTCGGGGCGGTCGGCCGTGTCACCGTGCCGATTCCGTCCGACGGGCCGGGCGAGGTACTGGTGGCGGTGCGGGGCGGGTCCGAGGCCTACACCGCCTGGGCGGCGACGTCGATCGACAGGGACGCGCGCGTCGTTGTCGTCGACACGGTCTCGGCGCGCGGCGTGATCGTGGAACGCCTGCCGTCCTGAGCGGCCGAGCAGCCGCTCACTCGACGGAAGCAGTGTCGTACGGCAGGAGTCTTCCCATGTTCTTCTGGCACGTTCCCGCCCCCAACGAGGCGATGCTCATCTCCGGTTCCAAGGGACAGACGCTGGACACCCAGTTCCGGATCGTCACCGGGCACGGCAGTTTCGTGCTCCCGGTGAAGCAGAAGGCGCGCATGCTCTCCCTGGCGCTGCGCGAGGCGGAGATCACCGAGGACTGCGTGACGCAGCAGGGCATCCGCCTCAACGTCCGGGCCGTGGCCGTCTTCAAGGTCGGTGACGACGCCGTGTCCATCGCCAACGCGGCCCGCCGCTTCCTGACCGAGCAGGAACAGATGGAGGAGCTCGTCGGGCGGATCTTCGCCGGGCATCTGCGTTCCATCGTCGGCGGACTGACCGTGGAGCAGATCATCCGCGAGCGCAACCGGGTCTCCCAGGAGGTCATCGCGGGCAGCCACGGCGAGATGGAGAAGCTCGGCATCGTCGTGGACGCCCTCCAGATCCAGGAGATCGACGACGCCACCGGCTACATCAAGAACCTCGCGGCCCCACACGCCGCCGCGGTCGCCAGCCAGGCCCGGATCGCCGAGGCCAAGGCGGACCAGGAGGCCAGCCAGCGCGAGCAGCAGGCCGCCGCGCTCAAGGCGGAGTACGAACGCGACACCGCGATCAAGCGGGCCGGCTTCCTCGCCGAGACCGAGCAGTACAACGCCCGCGCCGCGCAGGCCGGGCCGCTCGCCCAGGCCCGGGCCTCGCACGAGGTCATCGAGGAGCAGACCGCGCTCGCCGAGCGGCAGGCCGCGCTCGCCGCCCAGCGGCTGGAGGCGGAGGTCCGGCGCCCGGCGGACGCCGAGGCGTACCGGCAGCGCACCCTGGCGGAGGCGGCCCGCGACCGGGTCAAGTTCGAGGCCGACGGCGGCGCGTACACCGAGCGGGCCCTCGCCCAGGCGCAGGCCGACGCCAACAGCGTGCGTGCCGCGTCGCTGCGCGACGGCAACCAGGAGCTCATCGCCGCCAACCGCATCGTGGAGAACCTGCCCGCGCTGGCCGACGCGGCCGCCCGGGGCATGTCCGGCGCCGACCTCACCGTCCTCAACGGCACCAACGGTGTCAACGAGATGGCGGCGGGCGTCGTCAGCCAGGGGCTGGCGATCCTCCACTCGCTGCAACGCGGTGCCAACCCGGTGAAGCAGCCGGCCGTCCATGGCAAGGCCGATTCCGTGCCCCGTATCTCCGAGACGAACCAGTCCTCGAACCAGTCCGCGAATCAGTGACGCTCGAACCAGTCCGCGAATCAGTGACGCTCGAACCGGTCCTCGAACCAGTGACGAACCGGTTCTCGAACCGGTCCTGACGCGGTTCGGTGAGGGGGGTTGAGGGCTGGTGAACCCGAGTGGTCAAAAGGGCGCCGGGGATGGCGTAGAGTTGTGTTCACCGACGCGGGGTGGAGCAGCTCGGTAGCTCGCTGGGCTCATAACCCAGAGGTCGCAGGTTCAAATCCTGTCCCCGCTACTGAAGAATTCAGGCCCGGCACGCACACAGCGTGCCGGGCCTGAATTCGTTTCGCCGTGTGGCGGGCGAGCCATGGCGCACCTGTCCCCCAGCCCTTGGGCCTCCCCTCGCGTGTTTCCTGTGCTCCTCCGGATCCTCTGCTCCTCCGGATCCTCTGCGTCTCCGTGTCTCCGTGTCCTCCGCGTCCCCCGTGTCCCTCCATTGGCCGACGAGGAGTCGCCGCTTCGTTCCGGTCCGGTGAGCCTGGGGGTGGGGCGCGGTACCGTCCGCAGCCGCGCGCGTACCGGGCAGGAGACCACAGGTGTGGAAGCGGGAGAAGCGGCGCGGCAAGCATGCCGGGAGCGGTGCCCGCACCCGGCGGTTCGTACGTGCGCTCCCTCCCCTGATGATCCTCGGCGGGCTGCTGTTCGACATCCTCACCCCGCCCACCTTCACCGCCATCCCGCTGTTCGTGGCCGCTCCGCTGATCGCCGCCCCCTTCTTCTCGCTGGCCAGCACCATTCGTACGGGTATCGCCTCGATGCTGGCCGTCATCGTGCTGCGCCTGTACAGCAGCACGCTGCCCGAGGCCGTGCCGCTGATCGAACTGCTGACCCTGGCCACCGTCTCGGTCCTCGCGGTCGTGATCAACGGGGTCGTACGGCGCGGCAACGAGCAGCTGGCCTCCGCGCGGTACATCGCGGAGACCGCCATGCGCGCGGTGCTGCCGCAGCCGGCCGACCGGACCGGCGGGCTGCAGGTCGCGGCGCGGTACGAGGCGGCGCAGGCGGACGAGTTCGTCGGCGGTGACCTGTTCGCCGTGTCGGACACCCCGTGGGGGGTACGGCTGGTGGTCGGGGACGTGCGGGGGAAGGGGCTCGACGCGGTGGAGACGGTGGCGGTGGTCATCGGGGCGTTCCGCGAGGCGGCCGAGCAGGAAGCCTCGCTGGAGGGGGTGGCGGGACGGCTGGAGCGGGCGCTGGCCCGGGAAGAGGCGCGGCGGGGCGGGCTCGACGTGCTCGAAGGGTTCATCACGGCCGTGCTGGCCGAGATTCCGACCGGGCTGTCCCGGGTGCGGATCGTCAACCGGGGGCACCCCGAGCCGATCCTGCTGCATCCGGACGGGGCGCTGGACGTGCTGAAGCCGTCGGTGCCCGCGCTGCCGCTCGGGATGGATCTGGGGGCGTGGCCGGAGTACACCGACGAGTGGGATCTGCCGGCCGGGACGACGCTGCTCCTCTACACGGACGGTCTCTCCGAGGCGCGGAACATCGAGGGGGTCTTCTACGATCCGGCGGCCCGGCTGCGCGGGCGGATCTTCCCGGGGCCCGAGGAGCTGCTCTCCGCCCTGACCGACGACGTACGGCTGCACACGGGCGGTGAGTCGACCGACGACATGGCGCTGCTCGCGGTCGCACGCCCGGCTGAGGGGCAGCCGGACCGGCGGAGGACCGTGCCGATCGTGGGTGCCGAGGAGGCGTGACGGGGCGATGCCACCGTGCGTAACCGAAAGGCGCCGCTCCGCATAACGTTTGACGCAATGTCAGAAACAGGGTAGTGGCTGAGGGTCGGTCAACTCGTCCGATTCCACCCGCTTGTGTCCCGTAAAGTCCAGGCCAAGGAAGTGAACGATCAGTTGGAACGGCTTGGAATACGGCCCCGGTGTCTATTAACGTTCGATAACGCAGCGCGGTCGTCCCAGCCGTCGTCAGTGGCGGCACCGCGCGCGAGCGCCGAATTCCGCAAGGGAACCGGGGAACCACCTACATGGGGTGAATCGGACACCTGTGTCTCGTGAGAGGCAGAGGGGCCCGTAGGAGACCTTCCTGCTCCGAACCCGTCAGCTAACCCGGTAGGCGAGAAGGAAGGAAAGGAGTGCGCCCCCGTGGCGTCCAACAAGCCTGCCCCCGAGGCCCCGTCCCGGTTCGATTCCGACTACGGCACCGAGCCCGGAGGCGACTTCACCGGCAATTTCACGGCTGAGTTCACCGCTGAGCCCGACCGTGGCTGGGACGAGTGGAACCCCACCGAGGAGTCCGTCCGCCCGGTGCGCGGCAGGCACCGCGTCGCCAAGCAGCGCAACGGCCTCGCCCGCAGCTCCACGGTGCTGGGTGTCGGCGTCATAGCGGCGGTCGGCGCGGGTGGCATGGCCACCGCGCAGAGCAAGCCGCCGGTCTCCATCTCCGTGCCCGACTCGATCAAGGACAACCTCCCCGACGCCAAGTCCCTTCCGGGCGTGGGCGCTTTGTTCTCCGACGAGTCCGAGGCCGACAAGACCGAGGTCGCGGCCGCGACCGCCCCGCTCACCACCGCGGGCATCACCACGGCCGAGGCCGAGCAGGGCACGACGGACGCGGGCGAGGCGCTCCGCGCCCGCATCCTCCAGCAGGCCGAGCAGCAGCAGGACGCCGCCGACGCCGAGGCCAAGGCGGCCGAGGAGAAGAAGGCCGCGGAGAAGGCGGCCGCCGAGGCCAAGAAGCAGCAGGACGAGGCCGAGGCCAAGGCCGCCGCCGAGAAGAAGAAGGCGGAAGAGGAGGCCAAGAAGAAGGCGGAGGCGCTGCGGCTGGCCAAGCTCGCCGCCAGCTACGCCATCCCGACCTCCTCGTACACGATCACCTCGACCTTCGGCGAGGCCGGCTCGATGTGGTCCTCCGGCTACCACACGGGCCTCGACTTCGCGGCCCCGACCGGCACCCCGATCAAGGCCATCCACAGCGGCACGGTCAAGTCGGCGGGCTGGTCCGGCGCGTACGGCTACCGCACGGTGCTCGAACTCGACGACGGTACCGAGCTGTGGTTCTGCCACCAGTCCTCGATCGGCGTCAGTGTCGGCCAGAAGGTCAGCACCGGCGAGACCATCGGCCGGGTCGGCGCGACCGGCAACGTGACGGGACCGCACCTCCACCTGGAGGTCCACACCGCCGGCGGCACGGGCATCGACCCGATGGCCTGGCTCCGCGGCAAGGGCCTCAACCCCTGATCCGACGCCCACTTCGCGGGCCGCTCGATCCCGGCCGGTCCGCCGGCCGATGAACCCCGGCAGTCCTGACGCTCACCCCCCGACGTCAGGGCTGCCGGTCTGTTCGTGGGTGGGACGGGGAAGTGGGGAGTCCCCGGAACTGCCGGTACCCGCAGTTCCCGGAACTGCCGGTACCCGGAAGGGGTGTCGCCGCAGCCGTGGTCCCGCCGGAACCGGGTCCGCTCGGAATACCGGGTGCCGGAATACGGGTGCCGGAATACCGGGTGCACCGGAACCCGTTGTTTCCCTTATGACTTCTCTTCGTAAGCTGGGCTCTTCCGACCTGCAGGTCTTCCCGCTCGCTCTCGGCGGCAACGTCTTCGGCTGGACCGCCGACGAGGCACAGTCGTTCGCCGTTCTGGACGCGTACGCCGCGGGCGGCGGCAACTTCGTCGATACCGCCGACGGGTACTCGGCCTGGATTCCGGGCAACGAGGGCGGCGAGTCCGAGACCGTCATCGGCAAGTGGCTCGCCGCACGCGGCAACCGCTCCGACATCGTCGTCGCGACGAAGGTCAGTACCCACCCCCGGTACAAGGGGCTCGCTCCCGCCAACATCAAGGCCGCGGCCGAGGAGTCGCTGCGCCGGCTCGGCACCGACCACATCGATCTGTACTACACGCACTTCGACGACGAGACCGTGCCGGTCGAGGACATCATCACCGCCCTGGACCAGCTGGTGAAGGAGGGCAAGGTCCGGGAGATCGCCGCCTCCAACATCGGTCCCGCGCGGCTCCGGGCCTCCCTGGACTTCTCGGAGCGCGAGGGCCTGGCCCGTTACGTCGCGCTTCAGCCGCACTACAACCTGGTTTCCCGCGACACCTACGAGGGCGAGCTCCAGGACACGGCGGCCCGTGCCGGGCTCGGCGTCGTGCCCTACTTCGCACTGGCCTCCGGCTTCCTCACCGGCAAGTACCGTCCGGGCTCCTCGGTGGAGAGCGCGCGGGCGGAGGGCGCCCGGAAGCACCTGGAGTCGGAGCGGGGACAGAAGGTCCTGGCCGCGCTGGACAAGGTCGCCAAGGAGCGCGACGCGGAGATCGCGACCGTCGCGCTGGCCTGGCTCGCATCCCGGCCGACCGTGGTCGCGCCGATCGCCTCGGCCCGTACGGTCGAGCAGCTGCCCGCGCTGCTGGCCGTCGCGGACCTCACGCTGACCGAGCAGGAGCTGGCCGAACTCACCGAGGCATCCGCCTGATCCTCCCGGCCGTCTGATCCTCCCTGCCGTCTGACCTGCCCGGCCCGCAGGGTCTGCCCGATCCGTCGATCCGTCGGGCAGGCCTCAGCGCGGGGGCTGCTGCGGCATCAGATAGGGGTTGTGCCCGGGGCCGGGAACGGAGCCGGGGCCGGCGGATGGGGCATGCGGGTGCGCCTGCGCCTGGGCGGGGCCACTGGGGTATGCGCCGTACCGCGTGGGCGGAGTGAACTGCTGGGCGTACGGGAGCGGCGGCGGGCGGTGGGGGCGCAGGAGTCCGGTCGCCTGTGCCGCGTACGTCAGGGCGGGGGCGGCCACCTCCCTGCGCTGCCACAGGTGGTGCAGCAGCTCCAGCTCGCGCTCGGCGAAGTCCGGTCCGGTCGTACCGCGGCGGGCCTGGAGGCGCAGCGCGGCCAGTGAGGTCGCGAACGATTCGTACTCGGCGACGGCGCGGGCGGCCGCCTTCCCGTGGGCCTCGGCGGCCTGCGCAGCGGCCTTCGCCTGCGCCGCCCGGGCAGAGGGGCCGGGCATGGCCCCGGGCATGGAGCCCGGCATCGTTCCCGGCGCCGTCCCCGGTATGGATCCGGGCGCCCAGCCGGGCCCGTACGGGGTGTACTGGCTCCCCCGGGCCGCGACGGCGTACTGGCGGCGGGCCGCGTCGCGGGCAAAGCCGCGGGCCCGCATCGAGGAGAGGGCGAGCGGTTCCGCCGGGCTCAGCCAGCCCGCCGCCGCATAGGCGGGCAGCTCGGCGGCGAGGGTGCGCAGCTCCCGCCGGCGCGACCAGATCACCAGCCAGGTCACCAGGCCGAAGACCGGGACCATGAACACCGCGTACACGGCGTAGAAGCCGTACGGGCTGAAGACAGCCGATCCGTTCCACAGCGAGTGCATGCCCATGGCAAGGACGAGCCCCAGCAGCGGCAGCACGATGCGGCGGATCCGTCGGCGCCGGGCGCAGGCCGCGGCGAGCCCGAAACCTATGCCGGTCAGCACCGTGAAGAGCGGGTGCGCGAACGGAGACATCACCGCCCGTACGAAGAACGTCGCGGCCGTCACCGATACGACGCCCGAGCTGCCGATCTGCTGGTCCTCACCGAAGGCGTTGCCGAGGTAGAGGATGTTCTCGGTGAAGGCGAAGCCGCTCGCGGTGACGCCGGCGATCACGACGCCGTCGACGATCCCGTTGAACTCCCGTCTCCGGAACAGGAAGATCAGCAGGACCGCGGCAGCCTTGGCGCTCTCCTCGACGACCGGGGCTATGACCGTGGCGCCGAGGGTGTCGGCGTTGGACGGGTCGGCGATGGTCGTGGCTATCCAGCGGGTCGCGAAGGAATTCGCCAGGATCGCGACCAGGGCCGCGGCGAACGCACCCCAGGCGAAGGCGAACAGCACATTGCGCCAGGGGCCCGGATCGGCCCGGTCCAGCCAGCGGAACGCCGCCAGCAGGAGCGGTACGGGCAGCACGGCGAGGCCGAGGCCGACGAGGAACCCCTGGGTGCCCGTCTGGTCACGGACCAGGGCCAGGATCGCCAGACCACAGATCGCGAGCACCGTGAACACCGCCACGACGCGGAACGTCCGGCTGCGCCACACCATGCCCACGCGGCGCGGCCGGTATCGCCAGTGCTTGCGCTCCGGCACGGCAGCCAGGATCTCGCCGACCCGCTGCTCCTCAAGGAGCGGGACGGCCGGCTGTGACTGCCGCTGCTGGACAGACCCGTCGGACACCACGCAATGACCCTAACCAGCAGCACTGACACCTGACCATGGGGCGCCCACCGGCACCTGGCGCGCAGACCCGACGCGCCCGCAGACACGGGCGGGGTCGATGCGCCCGCAGACACGCGCAGACCGATGCGCCCGCAGGCCCGGCCCAGCCCGGTGGCCCGGCCTACCGGCCCAACCCACCAGCCGAACCCACCAGCCGAACCCACCAGCCCAACCCACCGGCCCGGCCCACCGCCCCGGCACGCTCCGGGGCCGCAGGCCGGTCTCTCAGCTGCGGGCGAAGAGCAGGTCGTGCACGACGTGGCCCTTGTCCAGGCCCTGTCCCTCGAACCGGGTCAGCGGCCGGAACGCGGGCCGGGGCGCGTAGCCGCCGTCCGCCTGGGTGTTCTCGAAGAGGGGGTGCGCGCTCAGCACCTCCAGCATCTGCTCGGCGTACGGCTCCCAGTCGGTCGCGCAGTGGATCACCGCGCCCGGCTTCAGCCGCTGTGCCACCAGATCGAGGAACTCCGGCTGGATCAGCCGCCGCTTGTGATGGCGCTTCTTGGGCCACGGGTCGGGGAAGTACACCCGCAGCCCGTCCAGCGAGTCCGGCTTGAGCATCTCGCGCAGCAGGATGATCGCGTCGCCGTTGGCCACCCGGATGTTCGACAGGCCGTTGCGGTCCGCGAGGCCGAGCAGATTGCCCTGGCCGGGGGTGTGCACATCGACGGCGAGGATGCCCGTGCCCGGATCGTCGGCGGCCATCTGCGCGGTGGCCTCGCCCATCCCGAAGCCGATCTCCAGTACGGCCGGGAGCCCGTCGAACAGCTCGGGCAGGTCGAGGACGCGCTGTCCGTCGATGTCCAGGCCCCACTTCGGCCAGAGCCGCAGCAGGGCGTCCTCCTGGCCGGGCGTGACGCGGCTGCGGCGCGGCTGGAAGCTGCGGATCCGGCGCTCGTGGTGCGAGCCGGCCGGGTCGACGGCGGGCCCGCCCGGGAAGCGCGGCTCCTGGCGCAGCCTGCGCTGCCGCTCGAAGGCGGCGGCGCGCAGATCGTCCGGAATCCCCGCAGCGGACGTGATCCCGGCAGCGGACGGAGTCTCCGCAGCGGACGGAGTCCCGGTTGCGGACGGAATCCCGGCAGCGGGCGAGGAGGGGTGCTCGGAGGAGCTCTCGGGGAGGTCCCCGGAGAGGCTCTCGGAGGGGTTCATGGGCTCAGACACAATGCCCCGATTCTACGGCGGGCGGTCTCCACCCGGTCTCCCGTGCCCGGAGCAGCGCCCTGCGTGCCACCTCCCGCCCGATGGGCAGCGAGGCCGTCGCGGCGGGCGACGGCGCGTTCAGCACGTGGACGGTGTGCGGGGCCTCGCGGATGAGGAAATCGTCCACCAGGGTGCCGTCCCGCAGCACCGCCTGGGCCCTGACCCCGGCCGGGGCCGGTCTCAGGTCGGCCTCCGTCACCTCCGGCAGCAGCCGCCGTACGGCGTGGGCGAACGCGTGCTTCGACAGCGAGCGGTGCACCTCGCCCGCCCCGTACCGCCAGTGTCTGCGCGCTATCCGCCAGGTGCCGGGCCAGGCCAGGGTGTCCGCCAGTTCGCGCGGGCGCACGACCGGCCAGCCGTAGCCCTCGCGGGCCAGCGCGGGCACCGCGTTCGGACCGACGTGGACGCCGCCGTCGTGGCCCCGGGTCAGATGGACCCCGAGGAACGGAAACGCCGGATCGGGCACCGGATAGACCAGACCGCGCACCAGCTCCGGCCGCGCCAGCTCGTAGTACTCGCCCCGGAAGGGCACGATCCGCATGCCCGGGTCGTCGCCCGCGAGCCGGGCCACCCGGTCGCAGTACAGCCCCGCGCAGTTGACCAGGACCCGGGCCCGCACCACCGTGCCGTCCGCGGTGCGCACCGCCACGCCCCAGGGACGCCGGTCGATCGCGGTGACCTCCGCCCCGTAACGGATCACCCCGCCGGCCCCGCTCACCTCGGCGGCGAACCGGGCCGCGACCGCGCCGAAATCGCACACCCCGGTCGATCCGACCCGGATCGCGGCGAGGCCGCTCACCTGCGGCTCGTACTCCGCGATCTGGGCGGGCCCCAGCTCGCGCACCGGCAGTCCGTGCTGCCGGCCGCGCTGGACCAGGGCGTGCAGCCGGGGCAGCTCGGACCGCTCGGTCGCGACGATCAGCTTGCCGGTCACCGCGTGGGCGATGCCGTGCTCGGCGCAGAAGTCGACCATCTCGGCGGCGCCGCGCACCGCGTAGCGGGCCTTGAGCGAGCCGGGTCGGTAGTAGATGCCGCTGTGGATCACTCCGCTGTTGCGCCCGGTCTGGTGCCGGGCCGGGCCCCACTCCTTCTCCAGGACCGTCACCCGGGTGCCCGGAGCGGTGCGCGTGATCGCATACGCCGTCGACAGGCCGACGATCCCGCCGCCGATCACCAGCACATCGCAGTCGTACGCCGCGCGCGTCATCATCACGCCACCTCCCACCCCGATAGTGCACTGACCCACTGACAACGCACTCAAACCAGCGCGGCCCAGCGTGGCGCCGAATCTTTACGGCCCGTGGCACACCGGTGTCCACGCGGACACCGCCCGGACGCCGTGACGACACCGCGCGTATGCCTGCCGTCGCTGCCTGCTGCCGGCTGTCGCTGACGGCCGGCGCTGTCTGCCGGCGCCGTCCGCCCGCCCGCCGTAGTGCGCCGGTCGGTCCGCGTGGACCGACCGGGACGACCGTGACGACGGGGACGACCGTGACGACCGGGGACGACCGGGGCCGCTAGGCGGGAGCCACCAGGAGTGGCCGGGCCCGCTCGCGGAGCTCGGCGACGCGGGGCTCGTGACCGTACGGTTCGAGCCGGTGCAGCAGATCACGTACGTACTCGGTGGTCCGCGCCGAGGAGATGCGGCCCGCCACCTCCACCGCCCTGGTGCCCGCGGCGCAGGCCGCGTCCAGATTGCCCGACTCCAGCTCGGCCACCGCCGACACCACGAGCCGCAGCCCGTGCGAGCGGACGAATTCCTCGGTGGGCCTGGAGAGCGCCTGTTCGGTGAAGCGCCGCACCTGCCGGGGCGCCTTCAGATCGAGGTGGCACTCGGCGGCGTCGGCCGCGAACCTGTCGTACGAGTAGAAGCCCAGCCAGGACGGGTCCGCGTCGCCGTCCCTGGAGCGCTCCAGCCAGCCCTCGGCGGCCTTCAGCGCGGACCCCGCGGCGGCCGCGTCGTTCGCCTTGGCATGGGCACGCGCCTCCACCAGGCGGAAGAAGCTCATGGTGCGGGCCGTGGCGAGGCCCCGGTTGCGCTCCACGGCGGCCTGCGCGAGGTCGACCCCCTCGTCGGCGAAGCCGCGGTACGTCGCCTGGAGCGACATGGACGCGAGCACGTAGCCGCCGAGGGGGACGTCGGCCGCGGCCCGCGCGAGTCTCAGCGCCTGGATGTAGTAGCGCTGCGCGGCCTCCTGCTGGCCGGTGTCGAAGGCCATCCAGCCGGCGAGCCTGGTCAGTTCGGCCGCGGCGCCGAAGAGCGCCCGGCCCACCTCGTCGCTGTACGAACCGAGCAGCAGCGGTGCGGCATCGACCCGTAAACACTCGGGAACCATGGAGGAACGCCAGTCACCACCGCCGTACTTGGAGTCCCAGCGGCGGGCGTCCTGGGCCGCCTCGCGCAGCTTGGAGACATCGCTGTGGCCGACTCGCAGCGGGGAGATGTCGCTGGTGGTGGAGATCGCGGTGGGCGGGACGGCGGGGGGCACGGGTGCCGGTTCCGCCGCCGGGGCCGACGCGGGTGCCGGTGCCGCGCCCGGGCGGGGCTGGGCGGGGATGGCGGGTGCCTGTCGCGTCCCCAGCGCGCCCAGCGTGCCGAGCGCTGTCCGGGCCGCCCGGGCGTTCAGCGCGGCCGGGGCGCCGGGCGGCACCGCCGCCGTGCTCCTCGCCACCGTGCCCGGCGGGCTCTGCGCCCCTGCATCGCTCCGTGCGCCCCGTGCGCCGTGGGGGTCGAAGGCCGGGGCCCCGGCCGCTGCCGCCGCGTCTCGTTCCACCGTCGCGTCGGCGGGGGATATCAGCCAGCGGGACGCGGGCGTCGCGTACGCGCTCACCGAGAACGAGCCCGCGAGCGACTGCCAGATGCCGCCGCTGCCCGCCCGCCGCCCGGCCAGATCCAGCCGGTACAGCTCGGTCGCCGAGCGGACCGCCTCGCCCACGTCGCGCGGGAAGGCCAGCCCGACCTCCGGCGCCGGGTCGGCGTCCGCGAGCCCGATCTCGTGCAGCGGGACCGGCCGGCCGAGCTTGGCGCCGATCGCCGCGGCGATGAGATGGGGCGCGGCGCCCTGCGGCACCATGCCCTTGGAGACCCACCGGGCCACCGAGGTCTTGTCGTACCGAAGTGTCAGACCGCGCTGCGCCCCGAGGTCATTGACCCGCCGGGCGAGCCCGGCGTTGCTGATTCCCGCGAGGGCGAGAACGGTTCCGAGCTTCTCGTTCGGTCCGCGTTGCTCCCTGGACATGCGCCACCCCTCGACACACAGACGGCCGCCGCGTCACCGTTGCGGCGCGCGGCATTCGTACCGTGTCCTCCCCAGCGGCGAACCCCGGCACTCCGGCCGCACACGCATATGGCCGAGCCCCGAGGAATATGCCTCCTGCAGAGAACCTCAGTAAACCCAGCGTAGTTCGCCGCATCCCTACCGTTAAGGGGCAGACGTCCGTATGGCGGGATTGTTGTCCGTGCGGACGCGGGTGGTGGAACGGATGGGGTTCGGGTGTGGTCCGGGTACGGAGCGGGCGCGGGCCGGGAGTGGTCGGTACGGGGCCCGGAGGCGGTCCGGACGCCGGGTCCGCCGGGCCCGGACGGCTGCCCGACGGCGCACGGGAACGGCACGTGAGAGGCGTCGTCCGAGTGCGGCGCCGGCGTCGCGGGCCGGGCCGCGGACGTGCTCCCGGCGTGTGGCCGTGCGCCCGGCCGTGCGCTCTCGTCCGGCTGTTTCGGAAGCGTTTCCATGGGTGCTGCGTGGGTCGGCCCGCTGCACAGGACTCAGTGGGCTGGGGGGCACTGCCGCCTCATTCCCCGCAGGCGGCGGACCGGTCCGGGAGGTGAACGACACCTCCCGGACTGTGCGTCGGCGGCCCCGGTGGAGATCCTTCGCGGCTGCCGGAGGTGTCCTGGAGGCATTCGGGAAGATTCGGCGAATGAAGTGGGGCGAAAGGGGACTTCCGGTGCGGCGGGTGCCGCCCCGCAAGGTTCCGACCCGCTCTGAGAATGGCCGAATGTCGCTGGTCGCCCGAGGTTGAGCCGCCCGTTTCGCGGACATCTCGTCGACCGCCGGAGGGTCCTTCGTGGAACGGTCCGCGAGTGGTTCGCGGCGGCTCGGGAACGGCTTGAGTATGGCCGGATTTCGGCTGGCGAATCCGGCTCGCACCGGTCACACAACACGTTTGTTCCGTACGCAAGTTGGCGGACGACGCGCCCGGCGGAAGTGTGGCGTGGAGTCCTGTCGCCGAAGCGCCGGACGCTTCCCCGGCGGACCCGGCTGACGGCCCGGGTGGCGGCCCGGCGGGGCCCGGCACCGGCCCGGCCCGGCCTTTGCCAGGGGCGCATGCCCTTCCGACGTGCGCCGTACGTAGCCCCTCCTGCGCGCCGTTGTCGTGGCAGCATGTTCGCAACGGCGCCGCGCGTTACCGGTGTTCACCCGATACTTTCCTGCTGCGCCGTTTTGTCCACAGCCTGTGGAGGCGGCGGTGCGTTGGTTGGTGGGGTGGAGCAGTATCGCCGCGAGCTTCGGCACGGCCGGAGCGGTCGGCCCCGGTGACGAGGGGCGCACGATGCACCCCGTGGGCTCCCAACTCCTGTGGGGCGACCCGGATCCGCTCTGGGCGGTGGGGGACTGGCGGCCCGACGAGATCCGGATCACCACGGTCGAGACCGCCGAAGGCGCGCCCACTGCCCGGATGGCCGTACTCGGCTGCTGCAGCGCCACCGACGAACAGCTGCGCGCAGGCCTCCTCGCCGCCCGCGGCGGAGCCCTGCGCCACCTCACCTCCTGGCCCGGCAGCTACACGACCGTCGTCCAGATCGGCCGCCGGATCACCGTCATCGGCGACCTCGCCGGAGCCCGCCCCGTCTTCTACACCCCCTGGGCGGGCGGCACGGCGTACGCCACCGCCGCACTCCCGCTCGCCGACCTCATCGAGGCCCAGCTGGACATCGGCCACCTGGCCGCCCTGCTGGCCTGCCCGGAGACACCGGAGGCGCTGCGCGACGGAACCCCGTACGCCGGGGTGAAGCGCATCCCGCCGGGTCACGCCCTCATCCTCCGCGAGGGCTCGCGCGAGATCACCGGTTACGAGGCGGTGGCCTCGCTCGCCGTGGCCGCACCCCAGATCGACCCGGTCAGCGCCGTCGAAGGCGTACGCGACGCACTGGTCGAAGCCGTACGCGCCCGGCTCCTCGCCCCACGCCACGCGCCCGAGACCCTGCCGCCCGACCCCGGCCCGGTCCCCGGAATGGGCCCCGCCGAGCGGCGCGCCGCCCGTGGCGCACCGGTCCCCGGCATCGGCTCCGACCTGTCCGGAGGCAGTGCCTCCGCCACCCTCGCCCTGCTCGCCGCCGGACTGCCGGGCCTGCCCGGCACCCTCCTGGGCCACGGCACCGGCGCGGGCGAACGGCTGCTCGCCGTCACCCTGAACGACCTCACCGCGCGCGGCCACGAGGACGAACTCGAACGCGCCCGCGTCATCGCCGCCAACCCGCGCCTGCACCACGTGGTCGTCGCGGCCGGGGAAGAGGCCCTGCCCTACGCCGACCTGGGCGGCGGCCCGCTCACCGACGAACCCGCCCCGTCCCTCGTCGTCGCCGAGCGTCACCGCCGCCGCCTCGCCTCGGGCAGCGCCGACCACTTCGTCGGCGGCGGCGCCCGCCAGGTCCTCGACGCCCACCCGGCCCGCCTCGCCGACCTGCTGATGGACCGTCGCCGACGCCATCTCCTGCGCCCGGTCGCCGCCCTCGCCAGGGCGGAGGGCCCGAGCGCGCACTCCCTGGTCGTACCGCTCACCGTCTACCGCGCGGCCCGCCGCCTGTCCCGTACGTCGTACCGCACCGGCCTGGAAGCGGCGGCCGGCCGACTGCCGGACGCCAACCGGAACGCCCCCGACCTCGACACCCCCGCCGACGCCTCGCTCGCCGCCCTCGCCTGGTCGCGGCCCGGACCCGCCGCGCGCTGGCTCACGGGGGAGGCGCTCGCCGAGGTGTCGGTGCGGCTCCAGGAGGCGGCGGTCCGCCCGGTCTCCGTCCAGCGGCCCGGCGAGGCCCGGGCCAGGGCGGCCCTGGCCCGGTACGCCGCCGACCACCGGATCCTGGAACAGGCCGCCGAGAACCGCAGCCAGCGGTTGCACGCCCCCTTCCTCGACAACCAGGTCGTACGCGCCGCCCGCACGCTCCCCGAATCGCTCCGGGTCCAGCCGGGCGCCCGCGCCGCGATCCTGCGCCGGGTGCTCGCGGGTGCGGGCATCCACGACCTGCCGCCGGGCTGGGGCACCACCCCCTCCCGCGCCACCTCGAACGCGACCGCCCGTACCGGTCTGCGCGCCGCCCTCCCGGAGCTGATCGCCCTCTTCGACGCCCCGCTCCTCGCCGACGCGGGCCTGGTCGAGGCCCGCGTCGTACGGAAGGCCCTGCGCGCGGCCTCCGAGGGCGAACCGCTCCCGCTGGACGGCCTCGCGCACCTGGCGTCCACGGAGCTCTGGCTGCGCCGCCTGGTGTCGCGGCGCGGCACCTGCTGGACGGGAACGGCGGCGCCCCGCCAGCGCGCGGTCGCGGGCGGAGTGGTGCCGGCCAGGCGGACACTGCAGCCGTAGGCACGGGTTGCGGCCCGGCTGGTGCGGAGCCGGGGCCGGGGCCGTCGAGGTTTGGGGTTGGCAGGCCGGCTGGTGTGGTCGGCCGGCCGACTGGTGTGGTCGGGGTGCGGCCGGTGTGGTCGGGGTTTGGGGTCGGCACGGCTGGAATGGGGGCGGTCCGGGCCGGTGTGGGGCCGGTGTGGTCGGGGTTTGGGACGGATGGCTGGAACGGGGCCGGTGCGGGCCGGTGTGGTCGGGTTTGGGGCCGGCACGGCTGGAATGGGGGCGGTGTGTGCGGTGTGGGGCCGGTGTGGTCAGGGTTATGGGACGGCATGGCCGGAACGGGGCCGGTGCGGGCCGGTGTGGGCGGTCGGCTGCCGTCGGTCGAAGCGCGGGACACAATGGCCCGATGCGGTACCTGATCCTCGGCGTCACCGAGGCGCTGGACGAGAACGGCGCCGTGCTGCCCGTGAACGGCGTCCGGCTGCGTGCCCTGCTCGCCGCCCTCGCGCTGCGAGCGGGACGTCCTGTTCCCGTCCCCGTCGCCGTTCTGCTCGACGACATATGGGGCGCGGATCCCCCGCACGACGCTCCCGCCGCACTCCAGGCTCTCGTCGGCCGGCTGCGCCGGACACTGGGCCGGGACGCGATCGCGAGCACCCATGGGGGCTACCGCCTGGAGGCCGGACCGGACGACGTCGACCTGCACGTTTTCGAGCGGCTGTCCCGCCGGGGCGCCGAGGAGCTCGACTCGGGCGATCCCGCGACGGCGGCGCGCACACTCCGTACCGCACTCGGCCTGTGGCGCGGCCCCGCCCTGGCCGATCTGCCGGACCGGGACCACGCCCTGCGCCCCGATGCCCACCGCCTGGCCGCGCTGGAGCGCCGCATCGAGGCCGACCTGCGGTGCGCGGCCATGGGCGCAAGCGCCGCTGCGGGGCCCGGCGGCGGACGGACGAGCGGCCCTCGGACCCTCGTACCGGAGCTCATGGAGCTGACCTCCGCCCACCCGTACGACGAACGCTTCCGGGCCCAGCTGATCCGTGCGCTGCGTGCGGAAGGCCGCCAGGCCGATGCGCTGGCAGCGTACGAGGACGCCCGCCGCACTCTCGCCGACGGACTCGGGACCGATCCCGGGCCTGAACTGATCGCACTGCACCGCGAGTTGCTCACCCCGTCGCAGCCCCTGCCGCAGTCGCCGTCACAGCCGCAGTCGCTGCCCCGGTCGCAGTCGCTTACCCGGTCGCAGCCGCAGTCACTGACCCAGCCGCAATCACCTCCCGCCCGGTCGTCGTCGCAGCCGGCGTCACACTCGCAGGTGACGGCGGCGGCAGGGACCTCGGCCACCCCGGTTGCCCCGCCCGTCCCGACTGCCCCGCCGGTCCCAGCTGCCTCGCCCGTCCTGCCGGTCCCAGCTGCCTCGCCGATCCCGACTGCCTCGGCTGCCTTGCCCGTACCGGTCGGCAACCTCCGGCCCCGGCTCACCTCGTTCGTCGGGCGCGAGCCCGAACTGCGCTCCATCGGCAGCGATCTGACCCGTTCCCGACTGGTCACCCTCACCGGCCCCGGCGGCTCCGGCAAGACCCGGCTGGCCGAGGAGGCCGCCGCCCATGGAGCCCCCACGGATGCCTGGATCGCCGAACTCGCCTCCGTGGAAGACCCCATGGACGTACCCGGAGCCGTCCTGTCCGCTCTCGGGCTGCGCGAGACGGCCCTCCTGCGTGACACCAGCCGCGACACACCGCCGCCGCGCACCGACCCGACCGAACTCCTCGTCGAGCACCTGGCGCACCGCTCCCGCATCCGCCCCGTCCTGCTCATCCTGGACAACTGCGAACACGTCATCGACGCGGCCGCGGCGCTCGCCGAGACCCTGCTCACCCACTGCCCGCGGCTGCGCATCCTCGCCACCAGCCGCGAACCCCTCGGCGTCCCCGGCGAATCCGTACGACCGGTCGGCCCGCTCCCGGCCGATCCCGCCCACCGGCTGTTCGCCGAGCGCGCCCGTGCCGTACGCCCCGATTTCGACCCCGGGCAGGGGGCGGCGCACGACGCGGACGCCGTCGCCGAGATCTGCCGGCGGCTCGACGGGCAGCCGCTCGCCATCGAACTGGCCGCCGCCCGGCTGCGGATGCTCGGCCCGCGCCAGATCGCGGACCGACTCGACGACCGGTTCCGTCTGCTGACCGGCGGAAGCCGCACCGTACTGCCGCGTCAGCAGACGCTGCGTGCCGTCGTCGACTGGTCCTGGGACCTGCTCGACGAGGACGAACGCACGGCTCTGCGGCAGGTCTCCGTCTTCGCGGGCGGCTGGGACCTTCAGGCCGCAGAAGCCGTCGTCACATCCGGGCCAGGCTCTGCCGGTCCCTTCCCCGGAGCGGCAGGCTCTGCCGGTCCCTTTCCCGGAGCGGATCCTGCCAGCCCCTTTCCCGGGTCGGATCCTGTCCAGCCGTTCCCCGATCGGCTCTCCACCGCCGATCTGATCGGTGCTCTCGTCGACAAGTCACTCGTCGTCGCCACCCCGGCCGCCGCCGGTGAGATGCGCTACCGGCTCCTGGAGACCATTCACGAGTACGCCGCCGAACGCGCCGCCGAGGCTCCGGAGATACGCGCCGCCGCCGCGAGCGCGCACACCGCGTACTTCCTCGCACTTGTCGAGCGGGCCGAGCCCCGCATCCGCTCCGGCGAGCAGCTGCCCTGGATCGAGCGGCTGGAGACGGAGCTGGACAACATCCGGGCCGCCCTCCACCGGACCGTCCTCACGGGCCCGTCCGAGCCGGAGGCCGTACGACTGGTTCTCGGCATGGGGTGGTTCTGGTGGCTGCGCAACTTCCGCACCGAAGGCCTCACCTGGACCGAACGGGCCGTGGCGCTCGGCCCCGAGCCGGCCGACACCGGCGACCCCCGCTACTGGCCGCGCATGCACCTGGAGATGCTGCGGCACTTCCTCGTACTGGAGACCCGGCCCACCGAGGACCTTCATGACGACGAGGAGCACCAGGCGCTGATGGCGCGGGTGGCCGACGCGTTCAGGTCCTCGGGCCCGCAGTCTGCCCGCTTCCCGGGACTGCTCTGGCCGATGGCCACGTTCAGGACCGGCACGGTGACCGGAACCCACGCGAACATCGAGTCGGCGGTCGAGAACGCCCGGGTCCACGGCGGCGCCTGGGAGTACTGCGTCACGCTGATGTACCGCACCCACATGGTCGTCGACATGCCCGGCGGCATGCCCGGGGTCGACGCCGATCTCGCGGAACTGAGCGAACTGAGCCGCCGGGTCGGCGACCGCTGGATCCGGGCGCAGGTCGCCAGCGCGACGGCGGAGGCGGCCGTGATGCGTGGCCGGGCGGCGCAGGCCCGGGCGGCGTACGAGGAGGCACTGCTGCTGTCCCGTGAGGTCGGGGCGCACATCGAGGCGCCGTTCCTCCTCGCCCGCCTCGCCGAACTCGCCCATCTGAACGGGGAGCTCGCGGACTTCGACCGGCTCCTGACCGAGGCCGAGCGGGAGGCGGAGCGCTACCAGGTGCACGACGCCCGCGCGTACGGGCAGTTCCTGCGTGCCGGCGTGGCCCTGGAGCGGGGTGACATCGTGGCGGCGCGGCATCTGGTCACCGAGGCGGCGGGCGCGGTCGGACGAGGCAGCCTGCCACCGCACGTCAACGCCGTGGTCGACGGGCTGGCCGCCCGGATCGCGGTGCGCGAACCGGGGCCCGGCGGTGGTCCGGTCGTGGGCGTGCGGGGGCTGACGGCGGCGCTCCGCGCGGCGCGGGACGCCCAGTGCGCCGAGCTCGTCACCGGGCAGCTGGCGGAGGACGTGGCGAACGTGCTGCCCGAGGTGGGCCGGCACGGTGCGGCCGTACGGATCCTGGCGGCGGCGGACAGCTGGCGCCCGTTCGACCTGAGGTCCGAGGCGCAGCAGGCCGAGGCGGCCGGGACCGGGCGGCGGGCACGCGAGGAGCTCGGACCTCAGCTGTACGAGTCGGAGCGCGCCGCCGGCCGCACCCTGACCGTCGACGAGGTCATCGACCTGCTGACCCGGATCACCGAGGAGCTCCCGGCGACGCCGGGCACATCGGGGGCGCCCGGCGCCTCGGGCGGGTCGGGCGCCTCGGGCGGGCCGGGTACCCCGGGTGCGCCGCCGGACCGCCTCACTGGCAGCTGATCCTCGAATTCGCCCAGTTGGCGAGGGCCGTGAAGCCACCGGGGTGGCCGGGCTCGACGACCAGCCGGATGCTCTCCTGACCGGCGATACCGACGCTCATCGGCATGGCCGGGTCGTCACCGTTCATCACCGGGGACTGCCAGAGCCGTGTCCCGTCGCCGTTGAAGACGGAGAAGCGCGCCGAGCCGAGGCCCATCGTCAAATCGTCGATCCCGACCAGGGCCTCGTACCGTGTGCACTGCCTGTTCAGCTGGATGGTGACCGAGGAATTGCTGTTGACGGTCACCCCGTGCGCGTAGGTCGTGCCGCCGATCGACACCTGGGAACGCTGCCAGACCCAACTGCTCTCACCCATCACCACTTCCGGTTCGGAGTGGTCGCCCAGGATCGAATAGCTCAGCTCACTGACCTGATAGACGCTCGGCGCGGGAGACGGCGAGGGCGTCGGGTCCGGGGGCGTCGGAGTCGGGGGCGGCGTCCGGGTGGGCGTCGGCTTCGGCTTGGGCGCGGGGGGCTTCGGCTCGGCCGTGGGCTTCGGGGGCGGCGTCGGCCTGGGCGTCGGCCTGGGCGGCGTCGGCGCCGCGGGCGCGGGCGCGGGCGGGGCCGGGGGAGCGGGTTTCGGTGGCGTCGGCTTCGGCGCGGGCGGCGGGGTCGGCGCCGGAGGAGCCACGACGGCAGGCTTCGTCGCGGGCCTGGCCTCGGGCTTCGGCTGGTCGTCGCCGACCAGCGCCCAGACCAGCCCGGCTGCCGCGGCCACCATGACCGCCGCCGCGATACCGGCCTTCGCCGGCGCACCGAGCCCCTCGGAGGCCGCGGCACCACCGGCCGCACTTCCGCCGGAGCTTCCCCCGGTGGCCGCCGCGGCGGCACCCGCACCAGCGGCGCCGGCCGCGCCACCGGCGACGATCCCGGCCGCCTTGAGCGAGTACCCGGCGGCGAACCAGCCGATGACCGCGACCGGCAGCAGCGCGGGGATCCCGGCGTTGACATGGGCCAGTTCGCCTGCGGCGAGCCGGCACTTCGAGCACTCCTCCAGATGTCCGCGCAGGCCGCGCTCGGCCCGCATGCGGAGCCCGCCCCGGGCGTACGCGCCGAGCCGGTCGGCGTAGCGCGCACAGTCGCCACCGGCGGTCAGGGCCTGGCTCACATGCGCCTGCAGGTAAGCCTGCTTGAGGCCTTCGCGGGCCCGGCTGGCCAGCACCGCCGTGGCGTTGGCGGTCAGCCCGAAGAGCGGGGCGATCTCGCTGGGCGACTCCTCCTCGACGGTGGTGTGCCACAGCACCGCCTGCCAGCGCTCCGGCAGACTGCGGAACGCCTGCATGGCCATCGACTGCTCGGCCTCGTGCATCGCCAGCACATCCGCGCCCAGGTCGAGCGTGTCCGCGTCCGACACCTGGGAGGCCTGGGACGCCTGCGCGGCGAACACCGCGAAGTCGTCGACCAGATGCTCCCGCTTCGCGGTCTTGGTCCAGGCGGCGCCGACATGGCGGACGGCGGTCATGAGGTAGGCCCGAACGGCCTCCTCGGGCCCCTTGCCCCGCCGTACCGCCTGCAGCGTGCGGGCGAAGACCTCGGCCGTCAGGTCGTCGGCCGTGTGGGCGTCGCGGCAGCAGCTCCGCGCGTAGCGTCGCACCGCGTCGGAGTGGCGCCGGAAGAGCTCCTCGTACGCGAGGTCGTCGCCGTCCCGCATCTGCCGGATCAGATCGGCGTCGGAGGGCGCGGCGCCGGAGGCGTCGGTGAGGCCGGTGCTGCCGCCCTCCCGCTGCATGGGCACCGCGACACCGGCCTCTGGACCGGCCTCTGGACCGGGATCGGGATCGGCCGGAGCCGGCCACGGACCCGGCAGCACCGTGCCGCCCGCGACGTCACTGCTCGACCGCCCGGGCCCGGCCTGGCTCGGAACCTGCCGGGCGGACCGCCCTCCGGCCTCCGCGACACCGCCCACGGCGGAGACGTCGTCGAACGCCTCTTCCTGCTGCCCGTCACCGCTCATCGCGGTAGCCCCCGTATGCGCTGTCGGACCCGAACATCGGGCAAGAGTGCCACATGGCGCAATCCCGTCGGACCCTCAGCCCCCGCAACCACTCATCCGGGGCGTTTTTCCGAATGTGAGTACTAACAGCCATTCATTCGGGGAAAGCTGGCAGATCACTTTCCGCGGGTACGAGGTGTCGCCGCAGTCCGCGATTCGGGAGCACAGAGCTCGCCGGTCCGCGCCGAGACGGGAAGAGGGCGGGCATTCCGGCAGCGCGAGGGGCGGACGCGGGTGCCGGTACGGCCTGGTTGAGCGGATGACGGGCCATCAGTCGAGAACCCACCAAAACGGGCCACATCAACCATTCGTGCCGGGCGCAGCGGCACATACAGGCACCACTGCGCCCACGCACTCTGCTCAGGCGGCGGGCCGGGAACGCAGTCCCTCCAGCAGGATGTCCAGGAGCCTGCTCGAAGCGGCGGCCTGCTGTGCCGGGTCGGGCAGCGAAGGCGCCGCCGTCGCTATCACCAGCAGCACATCCGCGACCGTCACATCACGACGCAGTTCACCGGCGGCCCGTGCCCGGTCCACCAGGCGGCCGACCACCTCCAGCAGCTCGCCGGCTCCCGTGCCGTCGTCCTCGACACCGGTCTCCGCGGCGGAACGCCCGTCGGCCGACGGGAGATCGGCCTGGCCGGCACCCTGCCGCTGCTGAGGCACCCGTGCCTCGTCCCGCTCGCCGCCCGGCGCCGAGCCCGATACCGTCACCGGCTCCCCGGCCGCCGTCAGGTCACTGCCACCGGACCCACCAGACCCGCCGGACCCGGCGAACCCACCGGAGCTGTCGGCGTTGTCGGGGCTGTCGGAATCGACATCCACACCGACCCTCAGCACCTGGGGCGGCAGCAGCCGCCCCGCGCCCGAGGCCACGGACGTACGCAGGAAGCGCGACAGCGCCGACCACGGCTCGTCCTCCTGGCCGAGCGCGGTCCGGGCCTGGCCGGTGAGCCTGGAGGTCTCCTCCTCGGCTATCCGCCGGACCAGCACGTCCTTGCTCGGGAAGCGTCGGTACACCGTGCCGACTCCGACTCTGGCGCGACGCGCCACGTCCTCCATCGGAGCCCCGTACCCCAGCTCGCCGAACACCTCGCGTGCGGCCCGCAGGACATGTTCCAGATTGCGCTGAGCGTCCACGCGGAGCGGAGCCGAGCGGCCATTCGCCCCGGCCGCACCGGCGGCCCCGGTCGTTCCATTGGCCCCGCCGGTCCCGACCGTGCCGACCGAACCCGTCGCCACCGTCGTCCCGGCCGTTCCCACCGCTCCGTTGACCACCGCTCCGTTTCGTCCCGTTCCATCGGACGAAAGGGACGGAACCGTAGCGGCAACCTGCCAAGAATCCTGAATGTGCATAACTGTTCCCCCGGTTATGACGTCTCCCCCCGGAGACTTCCCGCCGTTTGAGCCGGAGAGTGGATCATGGTCTCCATCCGACACCCCGACGACATACGAACATAGTTGAGCCCAGCTCAATTCAGAAGGGGGTAGTTCCGCACGGAGCGCCCCCCGATCGGTGCAAGGACCGGTTGTTCACTGATTCGGCCCCGGTCCGGAACCTCCGCCTCAACCCCTGACCTGCGCCGCTTGCACATCACCGCCGAGCCGCGCGACCACCGCCCGTCGAGAACCTCCGGTCACACAATTTGTCGAGGCTGTGGACAAACCCTTGAGCACGTTGCGTCATGGGGTGGTGATGGCTTCAGATTCCGGGGGAACACCCCCCGGCCCCCCACCGGGTGTGCGCATTCTCGTCATCGGTGGCGGCTACGTCGGGATGTACACAGCGCTGCGTCTCCAGCGGAAGCTGAAGCAGAGACTCAGAAGCGGTACGGCCGAGATCGTGGTCGTCACCCCCGAGCCCTATATGACGTATCAGCCGTTCCTGCCCGAAGCGGCCGCCGGTTCGATCTCACCGCGCCATGTCGTCGTCCCGCTCCGCCGCGTACTCGCGCACTGCAAGATCGTGATCGGCGAGGCGCAGTCCGTCGACCACGCCAAGCGCACGGCCACCGTCACCACCCTCGCCACCGGGGAGGACGGAACCGGCGCGGTCGAGATCCCGTACGACGAACTCGTCCTCGCCCCCGGCTCCGTCTCGCGCACCCTCCCGGTCCCCGGCCTCGCCGACCACGGCATCGGCTTCAAGACCGTCGAGGAGGCCATCGGCCTGCGCAACCACGTCATCGAGCAGATGGACATCGCCTCCGCCACCCGCGACCCAGCCATCCGCGACGCCGCGCTCACCTTCGTCGTCGTCGGCGGTGGCTACGCGGGCGTCGAGGCCCTCGCCGAGCTGGAGGACATGGCCCGCTACACCTCGCGGTACTACCACAACATCAAGGCCGAGGACCTGAAATGGATCCTCGTCGAGGCGTCCGGCCGGATCCTCCCCGAGGTCGGCGAGACGATGGGCACGTACGCGATCCGTGAGCTGCGCGGCCGCAACATCGACGTACGCCTCGACACCCGGCTGGAGTCCTGCGAGGGCCGGATCGCCGTCCTGAGCGACGGATCCCGGTTCCCGACCCGCACCCTCGTGTGGACCGCGGGCGTCAAACCCGCGCCGGTCCTCGCCGCGACCGACCTGCCGACCGACGAACGCGGCAGGCTCAGGTGCACGGCGGAGCTGGCCGTCGAGGGCGTCGGGCACGCCTGGGCCGCCGGGGACGCCGCCGCCGTGCCCGACCTGACCTCTGAAGAAGCCGGCAGGAAGACCGCGCCCAACGCCCAGCACGCGGTGCGCCAGGCCAAGGTCCTCGCCGAGAACATCCTCGCGTCGATCGCCGGGGAACCCCTGAAGGAGTACCGGCACAGCTACGCGGGCTCCGTCGCGTCACTCGGCCTCCACAAGGGCGTCGCCCATGTCTACGGCCGTAAGCTGAAGGGATATCCGGCCTGGCTGATGCACCGTACGTACCACCTCAGCCGTGTCCCGACGTTCAACCGGAAGGCCCGTGTCCTTGCCGAATGGACCCTTGCCGGGCTTTTCAAACGCGAGATCGTCTCCCTCGGTTCGCTGGAACACCCGCGCGCCGAGTTCGCGCTCGCCGCGGGCGGCGGACACCCCGGACCGGACGGCCCGCCGGGCCGGGACACCCCGCCACGTCCCGGCAACTCGCCGGGGCCGGACACCGGCTCCGGGCCCGACGGCCCGACGGGCAGCGGCGGCTGACGGATCGTCGACCCGCCCGCGCACCCGCCCGGGGGCCGGCCGTACCGACAACTGTCCGTACGGTCCGCCACACTGGACGTGTGACCATAGGTGGGCCCACATCTGCACAGAGTGACCCGGCCGGCAGTGACCGACAGTGAGCAGCCCGCGAGAGCGGACCATACCGACACACGAGGCCAGAAATTCCGTGAACTTCACGCGCTGGAGCGCCCGCCTACCTGGAACGCAGCGCCGCGCCGCCGCACGGGACGACCGCAGTTCCGTGCCCTCGGCCCGCGCCGAGTACGCACAGCCCGAGACCGGTCCCCGCCCGCCGGACGGCGACCCGGACGGCGACCCGCAGGGCGGTACGGATCACGAACCACTGGACGACTCGCGCGGCGCGGCGCCCCGGCCGGACGGCCCCGCGCTGGAGGACCTGTCCGCCCGGGACATCCTCGGCCAGCTGCCCGCCCTGGTGGCCCTGGTGTACGGCCCCGACCACCGGATCGCGTACGTCAACGACGCCTACGCCGCCGCCTTCGGCCCCCGCCCGGCCGGCGCCACCGCCGCCGAGGCCATGCCCGAGCTCGACGAGCTGAGCCTGCTGCCCCTCATGGACCAGGTCCTGCGCAGCGGCACCCCGCGCACGGTCAAGTCCCGCAAGGTCCGCAGCGGCAATTCGTACACCGTGACCTGCACCCCGGTGCACCGGGACAGGGACGACGGGAGCGGAGCCGACGACGGCAACCCGCCGAACAAGAACGACAAGAACGACAAGAACGACAAGAACGAGAAGGGCGGCGGGAGCAACAAGGGCACCAGAAGCACCAAGGGCGGCAGGGGCTCCAGGAACGGCAGGGGCAGAGGAGGCGAGAGCGGCGTCCTCGTGTACGCCGCCGATGTCACCGACCACGCCGAAGCCGCCGAACGACTCCGAGCCAGCGATCGCCGTCACCGCGAAACGGCCGTCACCCTCCAGCGTTCCCTGCTCCCGCAGGAGCTGGAGCAGCCGGACGACCTGCGGATCGCCGCCACCTACCAGCCCGGCGGCACGGACGCCGCGGTCGGCGGCGACTGGTACGACGTCATCACCCTCGGCGCGGGCCGCACCGCCCTGGTCATCGGGGACGTGATGGGCCGCGGGGTGCGGGCCGCCGCCGTCATGGGCCAGCTCCGTACGGCCGTACGCGCCTACGCCCGGCTCGACCTCCCGCCGCACGAGGTGCTCCAGCTGCTGGACGGCCTCGCCGCCGAGATCGACGCCAGCCAGATCGCCACCTGCGCCTACGCGGTCCACGACCCCAACGAGGGCCGGCTCGTCTACGCCTCCGCAGGCCACCTCCCGATCCTGGTGTGCCACGAGGACGGCACGGTCCACCGCGCCGAGGACCCCACGGGCCCGCCGCTCGGCACCGGTGGCTGGATCCACACCTCGGGCACGATCGACCTGCCGCCCGGCTCCACCGCCGTCCTCTACACGGACGGCCTGGTGGAACGCCGGAGCGAGGACATCGACGAGGGCGTCGCCGCGCTGGAACGCGCCCTCTCCGGGGCCAAGGGCTCACCACAGGTGGTCTGCGACCGGCTGATCCGTTCCCTCGGCGTCACCGCGGAACACGACGACGACGTGGCGGTGCTGGTGGTCCAGCACCCGGCCCGCACGGGGGCGAGCGCGGAGCTGTTCCACAACGCCTCGCTCGATCTGCTCGGCGGCATCGAGGCGGCACCGCGCGCCCGCGCCTTCGCGACCGGGGTCCTCACCTCGTGGCGGTTCCCGGTCGAGCTCTGCGACCTGGGCGTCCTGGCCGCAGGCGAGCTCGTCGCGAACTCCCTCAAGCACGGCACCCCGCCGATGCGGCTGGGGCTGCGGCGAACCGACCGGCGCCTGATCATCGAGGTGACCGACGGCGACGACCACCTGCCGCGCCGTCGCCGGGCCGACCCGGCGGACGAAGCCGGCCGCGGCATCTCGATCGTCGCGACGATCGCCTCGTCCTGGGGCAGCCGGCGCACCCCGGGCGGCGGCAAGGCGGTCTGGTGCGAATTCGCCCTGCCGCACTGAGAAGGGCCCTGCCGGTGACAGGGCCCGGCCGCTCAGCGGGCGGCGGCAGGTTCGGAGGCGGCGGGAGCGGCGCCCGACCCGGTGTCCGGCAGTGACACGGCCACCACCCTGGACGGCACCGTCTCCAGCGAAGGCTGGTCCTGTACGGGGGTGAGCCGCCGGCCGAGCCGCAGCGCCAGCACCGTGATGCCCAGCGAGAACAGCACGAACGTCACGATGTACGGCCCGTGCAGCGTCGCCCCCATCGGCCCGCCGACGGCCGGACCGACCGCCAGCGCGAGCTGCTTGCACAGGGCGAACGCCGAGTTGTACTGACCGACCATCGACTCCGGCGCCAGGTCGGCCACCAGCGGGGCCACGGTCGGCGACAGCATCGACTCACCGAGCCCGAACAGCGCGTACGTGGAGATCATCGCGGCCGTCGCCATGGTCTGGCTGCCGTGTCCGAGCCCCGCGTAACCCGCCACGATCCAGGCGAACGCCCAGATCAGACCCACCGAGGCGATGACCCGGCTGCGCCGGCGGCGCTCGACGAGCCGCAGTACGACGAACTGCGCCACGACGATGACGGCGGTGTTGGCGGCCAGCGCGATCCCGAGCGTCGAGGGCTGCATTCCGGCGGCCTCGGTGCCGTAGGCCGCGAGCCCGGACTCGAACTGTCCGTAGCAGGCGAAGAACAGCACGAATCCCAGCACGCACAGCTGCACCATGGCCCGGTGCGAGAGCAGCGCCCGCATCCCGCCCGGGGCCTTGGACCCGTCGCTCGGCCTGGCGTCCGCGATGACGGGCGCACGCGACAGCCGCACCGTGCAGGCGATGACACCGAGCACGACGAACATCGCGGCCTCGATGAGGAACAGCAGGGTGAAGGTCTCCGGCCGGCTCGTGTCGACGATCTGCCCGCCGACCAGCCCGCCGATGCCGAGCCCCAGGTTCTGCAGGAAGAACTGCATGGCGAAGGCACGGGTACGGGTGGCGGTGCTGGAGCACCACACGAGCATGGTCGCGAGCGCCGGCTGCATGACCGCCGTGCCCGCGCCGAGCACCGCGGCCGACAGCACCGACGCGGTCACGCCCGACGAAAGGCCGAGGGCGACCGCGCCCAGGGTGGCGATGGCCGAGGCGGCGACGAGCACGGGCAGCGGCCCGCGCCGGTCGATTGCACGGCCGGTGAACGGCAGAACGGCCAGCGCCGCCATGGCGAAGACCGCAAGCACGACTCCCGCGGTGCCAGCACCAAGATCACGTACCTGTGCCACATAGACGTACAGATACGGAACGGTGAACCCCAGCCCGAACGCGCTCAGCGCGCTCCCCAGCTGGATCCGCCGCAGTGCTGCACCCATCTCCCTGGTCACACTCACCTACCTCAAGGTCTCGAAGTGACATGCCGAGCCATCCGAACGACTCGAACCCGAAGACTTTAGCACTAAAGTTAGAACCTCAACAATACAGCTCGAAGGACTTCGATGGCTTTGGAGGGCGTGCCATACTGCCCGCCATGCCTGACACCACCGAGCAGCCCGGACCGCAGGAGCCGAGCCTCGACGAGCAGATCGCCGCCTATCAGCGCGAGTTCCGCGACCTGGACCCGCAGGTCGAGCAGGTCGTCTCGGCCCTGGGCCGACTGAACCGCCGGATGAACGTGGCGTACGGACGCCAGCTCGCCGCCCTCGGCATCAGCAACGCCGAGTGGGAGGTCCTCAAGACCCTGGTCCTGGCCGGCTCCCCGTACCGGCTGGGCCCGGGAGAGCTGGCCAAGCGCCTGGGCCTCACCCCGGCGGCGATGACCCACCGCATCGACCGCATGGCGGGCGAGGGCCTGGTCACCCGCGACCGGGACGAGAACAACCGGGTGCGCGTGATCGTCGAGCTGACCGACGAGGGACGTACGAAGTGGCTGGAGGCGATGCGGATGGCCACCGACTTCGAGGAGGACCTGCTCCAGGACCTCACGGGCGACGAGCGCGGCGGCCTCGGCGACATGCTGATCCGGCTCCTGCGCCGCGTGGAGCATGCCCAGCCGGACGCCGGCGGCCGCCTCACCGACCTGGACTGAAGCCGTGTCCGACACGTGGGAAAAGGGCTTGACCTGGCCGGGTTGACACACTCCTCACCGGTCCGTAAGGTTCTTCGAGTTGTCACGGAGCCGGAACGGTTCTGCGACAACCGATCCAGCCGCGAATGCGGCAACCAAACTCAGCACGATCTCCCACTCGGGACAATTTCGGCATGCCGAAATTGATTTCGAGGACTCGATTATGAGTCGCCGGGAAAATCCGCTAGAGTTCGGACGTCGGAACGGCCCAACGGCCGGGAAGACAAACCCCGCTGACTGGGAATCAGGCCCGAAAGGATCTGATAGAGTCGGACTCGCCGGAAAGGGAAA